>DATLJB010000116.1:0-15396 GCA_035539075.1 Terriglobia bacterium | reverse complement strand
ACTGCCAATGATTCCCGGTGGTTACTGCATGTTCCCACAACTCGGGCTTAGGCGCAACGCATATCCTTACGGAATCCCAGCATATTCGCCAGGCTCCAAGATACGACAATTAGGTTAATACATGTTTATCAGAACGTGACGATGCGCCTTGATATCTTCCAGGCAGCGTCCGGTACCGAGGGCGACACAGGACAGGGCGTCATCGGCGATCGAAACCGGCAGGCCGGTCGCGTGCCGCAGCACATAATCGAGATTGGCGAGCAAGGCGCCGCCGCCGGTCAGGACGATGCCCTTGTCGACGATATCGGCGGCCAATTCCGGCGCCGTATGCTCCAGGGCTACCTTCACCGCTTCGATGATGGCGCCGACCGGTTCGGCGAGCGATTCCGCCACCTGGCGCTCGGTGATGACCAGTTCCTTGGGCACGCCGTTCATCAGATCGCGGCCCTTGATTTCCATGACCCGACCATCGCCGTCTTCCGGCGGGCAGGCGGAACCGATTTCCTTCTTGATGCGCTCGGCCGAACCTTCGCCCACCAGGAGGTTATGGTTGCGGCGGATATAGCCGATAATGGCTTCGTCCATCTTGTCGCCGCCGACGCGCACCGAGCGCGAATAGACGATGCCGCCGAGCGAGAGAACGGCAACTTCCGTGGTGCCGCCGCCGATATCGACCACCATCGAGCCGGTCGGCTCGGTCACCGGCAGGCCGGCGCCGATCGCCGCCGCCATCGGTTCCTCGATCAGGTAAACCTTGCTGGCACCGGCCGATTCCGCGGATTCCTGAATGGCGCGGCGCTCGACGGCGGTGGAGCCGGAGGGCACGCAAACGATGATCTGCGGACGCGCAAAACTGCGGCGGTTATTGTGAACCTTGCGGATGAAATGCTTGATCATCTCTTCCGCCACTTCGAAATCGGCGATGACGCCGTCCCGCAACGGGCGGATCGCCTGGATATTTCCGGGGGTACGGCCGAGCATCAGTTTGGCTTCGTCGCCAACGGCGAGAACGTGCTTTTTGCCACGCGAATCGGCAATTGCAACGACCGAAGGTTCATTGAGGACGATACCGCGACCCTTGACGTAAACCAGCGTATTCGCAGTACCGAGGTCGATCGCCATATCGGACGAAAGCATGCCGACCAGTTTTGAAAACATTAAACCTCACCCGTCGCAAGCCGGCCGAAAATAGCGGCCTCGCTTTGTCTATGCGCCGATTGCCCACCTGGCCGCAGCGGAGCGATGGGCCGCCGCCTTTGGCAAGTAGGGCATCCGACCGATACCAATCCGTGGATTTGTCGATCCAGAACGACCCCCGCTGAGGTCCGATTCTGCAAATACCGAACCGTCCTGGCCGCATTGCTTTTACCGCCCGCCTATGACGGCGACAAGAGGAAAGCGACTTTATATTTCAAAG
This sequence comes from Terriglobia bacterium, assembly GCA_035539075.1. Lineage (GTDB taxonomy): Bacteria > Pseudomonadota > Alphaproteobacteria > Dongiales > Dongiaceae > Dongia_B. The sequence goes on along the minus strand of DATLJB010000116.1, from coordinate 13,979 downwards.
AAATGGCCGATCGGCCGCTGTTCCCCCTCGGTTCGCCCCGGATCGGTGCACGCCTAAAAGCGCGCTGCATAGGGGTTTCCGGAAAGGACCGGGGCGCCAGTCACGCCCGGGCAGCGCTCAGCGCAAAGGCCTGTTTCGGCCTACCGCGCCGCCCAAGCCCCGGCGGGAGCAGCAATGGCATCATAGCAAAACGAAAGTCGATGCTTGGAGACGCACTGTTCTTTTGCCGGCCGGGCGGCGCAAATGAAACGGGCGGCACCAGCTCGCGCCGGCACCGCCCGCTCCTTCCCATACCGGCTTTCCGGCTTAGTTCTTGGTCTTGTCGACCAGGCGGTTGGCCTTGATCCAGGGCATCATGGCGCGCAGCTTCTCGCCGACCTGCTCGATCGGATGCTCGGCCTGGCGGCGGCGGGTCGCCTTGAAGCTCGGCTGGCCGGCCTGGTATTCGAGCACGAAGTCGCGGACGAAGCGGCCGGACTGGATGTCCTCCAGGACGCGTTTCATTTCCTTCTTGGTCTCTTCGGTGACGATGCGCGGACCGGTCTTGTAATCGCCGTATTCGGCGGTATTGGAGATCGAGTAGCGCATATTGGCAATGCCGCCCTCATAGATCAGGTCGACGATCAGCTTCACTTCGTGCAGGCATTCGAAATAGGCCATTTCCGGGGCATAGCCAGCCTCCACCAGGGTCTCGAAACCGGCCTGGATGAGGGCCACCAGACCGCCGCAGAGCACCGCCTGCTCGCCGAACAGGTCGGTTTCGCATTCTTCGCGGAAATTGGTCTCGATGACGCCCGAACGGCCGCCACCGATGGCACTGGCATAGGAGAGGGCGATTTCCAGAGCGTTGCCGCTGGGATTCTGCGCCACGGCGACGAGGCAGGGAACGCCGCCGCCCTTCACATATTCGCCGCGCACGGTATGGCCCGGGCCCTTCGGCGCGATCATGATGACGTCGAGATCCGGGCGCGGCTCGATCAGCTTGAAATGGATGTTGAGGCCGTGGGCGAAAGCGATCGCCGCACCCTGCTTCATGTTGGGGCCGAGGTCCTCGGCATAGAGCTTGGCCTGCAGTTCGTCAGGGGTCAGGATCATGACCAGGTCGGCCCATTTGGCCGCTTCAGCCGGGGTCATGACGGTGAGGCCGGCGGCTTCCGCCTTCTTCGCCGTGGCGGAACCGGCGCGCAAGGCAACGCGCACATCCTTCACACCGCTATCCTTGAGGTTCAGCGCATGGGCATGGCCCTGGCTGCCATAGCCGACAACGACGATCTTCTTGTTCTTGATCAGATTGACGTCGGCATCACGATCATAATAGACGCGCATGGTTAGCTTCCTTGTTCCTGCAATCAGTTCAAATTCGGTTCGCTCAGTCTGGCCGCAGCGTCGGCCGGCATTTGGCGGTGGGGATTGGCGGGGTTTTAAATCGCCTCGGCGCCACGCGCAATGGCGACGACACCCGTACGGGACACTTCGACCAATCCCAGCGGCTGCATCAAGCCAATGAAAGCATTGAGCTTTTCCGTGGAACCCGTCATTTCGAAGACGAAAGATTCGATCGTTGAATCCACCACCCGGGCGCGGAAAATATCGGCAATGCGCAGACTTTCTACCCGCTTCTCGCCACTGCCGCGCACCTTCACGAGAATGAGTTCGCGTTCCAGCGACGGGCCGTCCTGTGTCAGATCGGTGACGCGATGGATCGGCACGAGGCGACGCAACTGGTTCTTGATCTGCTCGATGATCATCGGTGTGCCGCTGGTGACGACGGTGATGCGCGAAAAATGCGCCTCGGCATCGACTTCGGCCACTGTCAGGCTTTCGATGTTGTAGCCGCGACCGGAAAACAGGCCGATCACCCGTGCCAGCACACCGGCCTCGTTATCCACCAGCACGGAAATCGTGTGCCGCTCTATCTGCCCCTGCTCCACGCCCGATTACTCCTTCAATCCATTCGTTGATCGGCCATTCCTTGACCGACTGGCCCGTCTGCGCGCTTGACCGCAGCAAACCTTAGACCAGCACCATGCCCTCTTCCGAAATCGGCTTGGCCGACTGATCTTCCGGCCCCAGCAGCATTTCGTTATGCGCCGCGCCGGAAGGGATCATCGGGAAGCAGTTTTCCTTTTCATCGACGGCGACGTCGACGATCACCGGTCCCTGGGTTTCGATCATCTCCTTGATGACGCCGTCGAGTTCGCTGACCTTGGAGGCGCGCAGACCCTTGGCGCCGAAGGCCTCGGCGAGCTTGACGAAATCCGGCAGGGCATCGCTGTAGCTTTCCGAATAACGGCCGCCATGCAGCAGTTCCTGCCACTGCCGCACCATCCCCATCCAGCGATTGTTGAGAATGAAGATCTTCACCGGCAGCCGGTATTGCACCAGGGTGGAGATTTCCTGGATGTTCATCATGATCGAGGCTTCGCCGGCGACATCGACCACCAGCGCCTCGGGATGTGCCACCTGCACGCCGCTCGCGGCCGGCAGGCCGTAGCCCATGGTGCCGAGCCCGCCCGAGGTCATCCAGTGATTGGGCTTCTCGAACTTGAGGAACTGCGCCGCCCACATCTGGTGTTGGCCGACTTCCGTGGTGATGTAGAAGTCACGGCTCTTCGCCGCCTCATAGAGACGCTGCAAAGCATATTGCGGCTTGATCACCTCGTTGCTGGCCTTGTAGCGCAGGCAGTCGCGGGCGCGCCATTTGTTGATCTGCTCCCACCAGGCAGTCAGCGCCTTGGCGTCGGGACGGATCTGCCGCGCCTTCCAGATGCGCATCATCTCCTCGATCACATGGCCGACATCGCCCACGACCGGAATATCGACCCGCACGTTCTTGTTTATCGAACTCGGATCGATGTCGACATGGATCTTCTTCGAATTCGGCGCAAAGGCACTGACCTTGCCGGTGACGCGGTCATCGAACCGCGCACCGATATTGATCATCACGTCGCAATCATGCATCGCCCAATTGGCTTCGTACATGCCATGCATGCCGAGCATGCCGAGCGACAGCGGATCGGAACCTGGGAAGGCGCCGAGGCCCATCAGTGTCTGGGTGCAGGGGAAGCCGGTCAGGCGCACGAATTCGGTCAGCAGCTGCGCGGCAGCCGGGCCGGAATTGACGACACCGCCGCCGATATAGAAGAGCGGCTTCTTGGCCGTCGCCATCAGGTTGATGGCGGCCTCGACCTGCTGGCGATCGGGCTTCACCACCGGATTGTAGCTGCGATGGCGCTGGCCGGCGTGATTGACGTATTCGCCCTTGGTCTGCTGGATGTCCTTCGGCAGATCGATCACGACCGGGCCCGGCCGACCGCTGCGCGCCACGTGGAACGCCTCATGGACGGTGCGCGACAGGTCGTCGATCGATTTCACCAGGTAATTATGCTTGGTGCAGGGCCGGGTGATCCCGGTGGTATCCGCTTCCTGGAAGGCGTCATTGCCGATGAGATGCGTCGGCACCTGGCCGGTCAGGCAGACCAGCGGAATCGAATCCATCAAGGCATCGGTGAGGCCGGTGACCGCATTGGTGGCACCCGGGCCGGAGGTCACGAGGACGACGCCGACTTTGCCTGTAGACCTGGCATATCCCTCGGCTGCATGCACCGCCGCCTGCTCATGGCGAACCAGGATGTGCTTGATCTGGTTCTGCTTGAACAAGGCATCATAAAGCGGCAGCACGGCCCCGCCGGGATAGCCAAAGATCACCTCAACCCCTTGGTCGATCAGCGCTTTGACAATGATCTCCGCGCCCAGGATCGGTTCGCTGGCCATAATGTCGTCCTTAGTTTGGGTCTGTTGCAGGCGCGAATTGCCCTGCTTCGAGACAAAAATCCACCATTCCGGGCTGAAAGCCGCGGAAGCGGTGGGAAATTAGTAGCTGATTACAAGTCGGTCAACCCATAATCGCGAATATTCTGAAAGATTTTTACAAGATAACTTTCCGAAAATTTCATATCGTCCGTATCTGGAGATATAAAATTAGCATTTCCGAGCTGATTGCGGAACCAGGTGGTCTGCCGCTTGGCATAATTCCGGGTTGCCTGCTGCGCCGCAGCAATTGCCTGGTCCAGCGGAACCCGGCCCGCCGCCGCTGCCACGAGCTCGGCAAAGCCGAGGGCCTTGCCGCCGGGCTGGGTGAGGATTTCGGGGCCGTAGCGCGCCACCGCCGCAGTGGCTTCGTCCATCGCGCCCCGCTCCATCATCAGGGCGAAACGGCGGTCGCAGGCGGCGTAGAGCTGCTCGCGCGGCGGCAGAACGACCCAGGGGTGGAACCGCAAGCCGACCGGCGGCACATTGGGCAGTGCCTGCCAGTCGGCGAGCGAGCGGCCGGTCGCCTGCAGCACCTCCCAGGCCCGCATGACCCGCTGGCTGTCATTGGGGTGCAGCTTGCCCGCCATCACCGGATCGATTGCGCCAAGCCGCGCATGCAGGGCGGCGACGCCGATTTCCGCCAGCAGGGCCTGCACCTCGGCGCGTTGGCTTGGCGTCACATCGGGGATCGGCGACATGCCCTCCATCAATGAACGCAGGTAGAGCCCGGTGCCGCCAATCACGATCGGCAGTTCGCCGGCGGCATGGGCCGCGGCGATCTCTGCCAGCGCCCATTCGGCCCAGCGCGCCGCTGAACACAGCTCCGTCAGGGCCAGGAAGCCATAGAGCGCATGCGGCGCCCGCGCCTGGTCGGCGGCTTCCGGCTGTGCCGTCAGGATCGGCAGGTCGCGATAGACCTGCATGGAATCGGCATTGATGATACGGCCATTGAAGGCGTCGGCGATCGCCAATGCCAAAGCCGATTTGCCGCTGGCCGTCGGCCCGCCGATGACGATGACGGGCCGCGGCGACACGACTCGCACCGATCGCTTATACTGATAGCCTTGCTTGTCTAAGGGAGCGCCCGTCGCTATATCCGATACCATGATGAAATCCGTACTGACGCTGGTTGCGCCACCTGACCGCTATCGCTTGTCCGACGCCGTCGTGACGATCGTTGCACAGCACCTTCATGAAGATGGGGCTGTCCTCGGCGAACCGGCCTGGCTCGCGGAAGATGCCGCCTGTGACATTCCCTTTGATCACCTGCCGGTCGAGCGCGCCTATCAGCTTGCGGCGGCAACGCTAGCCGAACTGCCCATCGATTACCATGCGCAGCTTAGCGAAGGGCGGCGCAAGAAGCTGCTGCTCTCCGACATGGATTCGACCATCCTTGCCAACGAAACCCTGGATGACCTCGCCGAACAGGCCGGGATCAAGGATGAGATCGCCGCTATCACGGCCCGCACCATGGCGGGCGAGTTGGACTTCGCCCAGGCTTTGACCGAGCGCGTCGCAATGCTGGCGCAGCTGCCGGAATCCGCCCTTGCCACTGCTTTCGACCGCCTTGCTTATTCGCCCGGCGCGGCGACCCTGGTCGCCACCATGCGCGCCAACGGAGCTTATACCGCCCTGGTCTCGGGCGGGTTCAGATATTTCACCAGCAAGGTCGCCGCCAAGCTCAATTTCGATCTCGACCTTGCCAATGATCTGGAAATCGCGGAAGGCCGGCTGACCGGACGCCTCGCGGGGCCGATCCTCGATGCCAATACCAAGCTCGACACGCTGACGCGGCTTAGTGCCGAGAAGAACATTTCGCCGGCGGAGGCAGTGACGGTCGGCGATGGCGCCAACGATATTCCGATGTTGCGTGAAGCGGGGCTTGGCGTCGCCTATCAGGGCAAGCCGATCGTCCGCAAGGCCATTTCCTGTCAGATCAACCACACCGATCTCACGACCCTGCTCTATTTCCAGGGCTATCGCATATCCGACTTCACCAACGAGAATGCCGCCGAGGCAGCCCCAGCACCGCAAAAATAGAAGCTAGCGACGGGCCGGTTTTGCTGCCTTTTTCCCGCTGCCGCTGCTGTCGTTCCCGGCCGTCGAATGATCGGGTGCCGCCCGCCGCAGCGGCAAACGCAAAGGCGGCTTCACTTCCTTGAGCGCGAAGCTGCTATGGATCTCGCGCACACCCGGCAACTGCCCCAGCTTGTGCAAAGCAAAATCGCTATAGGCATCGAGATCTTCGGCCACCACCTGCAGCAGGAAATCCTGCTGACCGGCTAGAATGTGGCAGCCGACGACTTCCGGCAGTTTCACGACCGCTTCTTCAAAGGCCTTATGCGCCTTGGTGTCCTGGCTCTGGATCGCCACGTTGACAAAGACGGTGACGCCGAGCCCCAGCCGGCGCCGATCGAACATCGCCTGATAGCCACGGATGATCCCCTCTTCCTCCAGCCGCTTGACGCGCCGCCAGCACGGCGAAGCCGATAATCCGACCCGCGCCGCCAGGTCGTTGTTGCTCAAGCGGCCATCTGCCTGCAGCGCCTCCAGGATCTTGAGGTCATATTCATCGAATTCCATTTCTGGGTATTTTCTTTCTCATATTTCGCGATATCAGGCATACTCTACCTCATATTCGCCAAATGGGCGCAAATAAAGCAAACACATTTCTACGGACCCACCCTAAGCTGCGCATCCGAAACCTGCCTCTTGCAACGGATGCCCGAAGATCATGCCCGCCCCCCAGATTGCGACGCTCGCCACCATTGCCGCCAGTTTCCTGGCCGCCGTCCTGGTGCCGGGCCCGAGTTCCGTCAGCGTCATGCGCGCCAGCCTGTCGAATGGCGCAAGGGCGGGACTGGCGACGGCGGTCGGCGTCGCCGCCAGCAACAGTCTCTATGCCGCCGCGGCTGCCTTCGGCCTGGTGGCGCTGTTGCAGGCTTCCGGTGCCGCCTTCGCCGTCGTCAAGATCGTCGGCGGCCTCTATCTGCTGCATCTCGGCCTGCGCATGGCGATCAACCGCAACCGGCCAGCCGTGCAGCCGGGCGCGGTTCAGGGGATGCCGGTTGGTCGAGCCCTCTTGCGCGGTGTCGTCATCGATCTCAGCAATCCGAAGACGATCATGGCCTTTCTCGGCATCTTCGCCGTGGCTTTCCCCGCGCATCCGTCATTTCTTCTGTCGGTTCTGGCGGTCGCCATTGTGGGTGCGATCTCCATGAGTTGGCACTGCCTGCTGGCCTATCTCTTCGCGCGGCCCAGCCTGCGGCAGATCTATCATCGCGCCGGCCGCTGGATCGATCGCGTTGCCGGTGCGGTGATCAGTTCCTTCGGTGCCGCCTTGGCCGCCAGCAGCCTCTGAGCTGCGCCGGACATCGAAGCTTGGGGAGCTGGCGCAAACAAGAAAAAACCCGGCTTCTGTCGAAGCCGGGTTTCAAGCCTGGCGATACCGGCCGCTATTTACCGATCTTGACCGCGACCCATTGTGAATCGCCCTTGCGGTTGACCAGCAGGGTGACGACGCGATAGCCGTTGTCCTGCGCAACTTTGACCCGTGCCGCCACGTCCTTCGGTGATTCAACCGCCTTCTGGTCGATCTCAACGATGACGTCACCCGGCCGCAAGTCCTTTTCCGCCGCCGGTCCGTCAGGATCGACATCGACGATGACCACGCCGGTCACATCCTTCTCGAGCTCGAAGTCCTGCCGCTGCTTGGCCGAGATGCTGGAGAGTTCGAGGCCAAGGGCCTTGACCTTGCTGCCCTGTTCGGAGGGCTGCTGCTGATCCTGATTGTCGCCCGACTGATCGTCAGCCGAAGCTTCCGCCTTTTCGTCAAGTTCACCCAGCAATACCGGAATCGTCACCTGCTGGCCCTTGCGCCAGATCACGACGTCGACAGTCTTGCCGAAGGCGGTTTCGGCGACCATACGCGGCAGGCCGCGCATCTGCGTCACTTCCTTGCCGTCAAACTTCAGTACGACATCGCCCTGCTTGATGCCTGCCTTGTCCGCCGGGCCGTCCTTCGAGACGCCAGCGACCAGGGCGCCCTTGTCGGAGGGCAATTTCAGCCCTTCCGCCAGATCGGGGCTGATCGATTGGATACGAACGCCGAGCCAGCCCCGCCGCGGATGACCGAATTGCTGGATCTGCTCGATCACCGGCTTTGCGAGGTTGGAGGGGATGGCGAAACCGATGCCGACGGAACCACCTGAAGGCGAGAAGATCGCCGAATTGATGCCGACGACTTCACCATCCATGTTGAACATCGGGCCGCCGGAATTGCCGCGATTGATCGAGGCGTCGGTCTGGATGAAGTCATCATAGGGTCCCGCATTGATGTCGCGCTGGCGGGCCGAGACGATGCCGGCCGTGACCGAACCACCAAGGCCGAAGGGATTGCCGATCGCCAGCACCCAATCGCCGATCCGCATGGCAGCGGAATCGCCCCATTTCACATAGGGCAGCGGCTTCCCGGCATCGACCTTCAGCAAAGCGAGATCGGTTTTCGGATCGCGGCCGATCAGCTTCGCCTTGAGTTCCGTGTCGTCATGCATGACCACCATGATCTCATCGGCATTCTCGACCACATGGTTGTTCGTCACGATATAGCCGGTGGGGTCGATGATGAACCCAGATCCCAGCGATGTCGCCTTGCGCGGCCGCGGCTTCGCTCCCTGACGCTTATCCAGGAAGTCCCGGAACATCTCGTCCAGATCCTGCATCTGGCTGTCGGCGGTCAATGTCTGCGTGGTTGCGACGTTCACCACGGCCGGAAGCGAGCGGTCTGCGAGATCGGCGAAGCTCTCGGGCGCCGAGCGCGCCTGAGCCAGTTGTGGTGAGACGCCAACCCAGCAAAGCATCAAGGCAGCAGCCAGCCCCACCCTTCGCCAGGATCGCGGAGAAGTGCCGAGATGCGCAAGCCGGCCAAGGGCCGCCGTCACGCGGGTCTGACCGAGAGGAATACGACGATAAATGGTCATGGTCAGCGCTGGCTCCGTCCGTTGCCTGTCAAATTCATCATCCGCCTGCCTTCGGTCAGGACCAACCAAACAGGCCACGCGATGGCACCGATATGCTACGCCTGCACACGGTGCCAATACCAGCCGGATTACCGGCTTCAGCCGGCGCTCTCCGCAGAGCTTGCCAGCCCATCAACTGACCACGCCAGGAGTGGTTCCCTATTGCGCCGGCTTGATGCTGGGGTTGGCCTGGAAATAGCGGAAGAAATCCCCGCTCGGCGCACCGACATAGGTCGTCTTATCGCCGGAAAGACCGTTTTCCATCGCCCGCAGCGATCGGTAGAAGTCGAAGAACTTCGGATCCTGGCTGTAGGCGTCGCTATAGATCTTCGCCGCTTCCCCATCGCCCTCGCCGCGCAGGATCTCGCCCTGCTTGCGCGCTTCCGCCAAGGTCACGACCTTCTGCTTATCCGCTTCGGCACGCAATTCGCGCGCTTCGCGCTGGCCCTCGGCGCGGATCTTCGTGGCTTCCTGCGCGCGCTGGGTCCGCATGCGGTTATACACCGCCTCGCTGTTCGCGGTCGGCAGATCCACCCGCTTGAAACGCACATCGACAATCCGGATGCCATAGGGCTTCGCGGATTCGATCAGCAGGTTCGTGATATCCTGCATGAGCTCGGCGCGTTGCGGCGTCAGAATATTGGTCATGGACACATTGCCGATAACCGACCGCAGCGCGGAAACGAGAACGCTGCCGATCTGGCTCTCGGCCTTCGCCTCGTTATTTGCGACGCGATAGAACACCAACGGATCGTCGATCTGATAGCGCACATAAGCGGAAATCACGATGCGCTTCTGATCCAGCGTCAGCAGTTCCTGGGCCGGCGCATCGAAGTTCAAGATACGCTTGTCCACGTAAAGGACGTTTTCGATCAGGGGCCAGCGCAGATGCAGGCCCGGATTTTTGGTGATGATGCGCACCGGATCGCCGACGCGCAAGACGATCGCGTCCTCCCATTGCGGCACCTGGAAGGCCGCGGCGGCCGCGATGAGCAAAGCCGCGGCTGCAACGACGCCGCCGATCAGAGCTTGAGAGGCCCGCGCCATTATTGCGCTCCTTGCTGCTGGCTCGGCGCGCCCTGCGTCCCGGTGGGGACAGCGGCATTGCCGGATTTCATCTGGTTCTTGAGGATCTGGTCCAGGGGAAGATAGGGAATTGCCCCGCCCTTGCCGTCGCCGGTTACCAGCACCTTGTTCATACCGGCCATGACCCGCTCCATCGTCTCGAGATAGAGGCGGCGCTCGGTGATATCGGGACTGAGCTTGTACTGATTATAGATCGACAGGAAGCGCTGCACGTCGCCCTGGGCATTGGCGACCTTCTCCTGCTTATAGCCTTCCGACTGGCGCACCATCTGCGCCGCCTGGCCTTCGGCATCCTGCGTCACCTGATTGAAATAGGCCTGGGCTTCGTTGACCAGGCTCACTTTGTCAGCCTTGGCTTTCTGCACGTCGCGGAAGGCATCGACCACTTCCTGCGGCGCGTCCGCCTTCTGCATCGAGAGCTGTTCGATGCGGATGCCGGAGTTGTAGGAATCGAGGATGGTTTGTGCGAGCTTTTCAGCCTTGCCTTCGATCTGGCTGCGGCCATCGGTGATGGCATATTCGAAGGTCGACTGGCCGATGATCTCGCGAACGGCCGCTTCCACGGCATTCTTGACCGTGAGATCCTTGGCAGTGCGGTCGATATCATTGATGTCGCCGATCGGATCGCGGATCTCGAACAGGTACTTCCCGACATCATCGATGCGCCACAGAACAACGGCCTGGATGTCAACGATGTTTTCATCGCCCGTCAGCATCAGGCTTTCTTCGCTGACATCGACATCGCCGCTATTGCCGAGATTGCTGCGGAAGCCGATTTCCACCCGGTTGCGGGTATTGACGTCGGGGGTGACGACTTCGCCAATCGGCGCCGGCCAGTTCCAATGCAGACCGGGCTGCGTAAAGGGCTGTCCGTTTGGCTTGTGATATTGCCCGAAGACCAACTCAACCCCCACCTCGCTGGGGTTGACGCGGTAAAACCCGCTGACCAGCCACAGCAAAAGCGCCAAGCCGACCAGCGCCGCGATCGCCGGAACGCCGCCGAGCCCGCCGGGGAACAGGTTTTTCATGCGGTTCTGGCTGCGGCGAAGCAATTCGTCGAAATCCGGTCCCGGCTTGCCGCCGCCGCTATTCGGGTTCCGCCCCCAGGGTGTCTGTCCGCCCCCTTGACCGCCAGACCCGCCGCCGGAAGAACCACCGCTCCCGGATCCGCCGCCCCAGGGCCCACCCTGATTATTCCAAGCCATTAACGACCCCAATTCCTTTCCTATCGGTCTGGCACAGCCTTCAGATCTGCGCCGTACCGGCGGCCACGGGTATCAGGCCCTATGCAAGAACCCATCCCGGCCTTATATGACAGCGTTAGTCGTGTCGCAATCGCAACCGGCTCGGACAGGCCAAGCTCTGCCCGGTCGCCGTCGCTCATATCGTGATAAAATTCAGGTTTTTCAAGCATGACCAATGTTTCTCAGGAACAAGTTTTGGCAGCGTTGCAGCGGATAGCCGCACCTCAGGGTGGCGATCTGGTCAAGAATGCGATGATTTCCGGCCTGGTCGTGCGCGACGGCCATGTCGGCTTTTCCATCGAGGTCGATCCGCAGGCTGGCGCCGGCTTGGAACCCTTGCGCAAAGCAGCCGAGCAGGCGGTCGAGAAACTGCCGGGCGTCCTCAGCGTGACAGCGGTGCTGACGGCCCATCGCAAGGCCGGCGGGGGTGCAGCGACGCCGGCCGGGCAGGCGGCGACCGCGCCTCGACAGGGACATCAGCAAGGCCAGGCTGGGCAGCAGCCTGGCCAAGGCAAACAGGGTTTGCCGGGGGTCGACCACATCATCGCCGTCGCCAGCGGCAAAGGTGGCGTTGGTAAATCCACGACCGCCGTCAATCTGGCGCTGGGCCTGGCGGCGCTCGGCCTTAAGGTCGGCCTGCTGGACGCCGATATCTACGGCCCCTCGCAGCCGCGCCTGATGGGCATTTCGGGCAAGCCGCAGAGCCCCGACGGCAAGCGTTTGGAACCGATGAGCAATCACGGCATCAAGGTGATGTCGATGGGCTTCATGATTGCGGAAGACACGCCGATGATCTGGCGCGGGCCGATGGTCATGGGCGCCCTGACCCAACTGCTGCGCGACGTCAATTGGGCACCGCTCGACGTACTGGTCTGCGATCTGCCGCCCGGGACGGGCGACGCGCAGCTGACCATGGCGCAGACCGTCCCCCTTTCCGGCGCCATCATCGTTTCGACGCCACAGGATATCGCCCTGCTGGATGCCAAGAAGGGTCTTAACATGTTCCGCAAGGTCGATGTGCCGGTGCTCGGCATCATCGAGAACATGAGCTATTTCTGCTGCCCCAATTGCGGCCATCGCACGGATATCTTCGCCCATGGCGGTGCGCGGCGCGAAGCCGAACAAGCCGGCGTGGACTTCCTCGGCGAAATCCCGCTCGATATTGCCATTCGCGAAACCTCGGACAGCGGTCAGCCCATCGTGGTCAGCGCCCCCGGTTCGCCGCACGCCGGTACTTATCGCGAGATCGCCGATAAAGTGTGGCGGAAGCTGCAGGTCGGTACTGGCCGGACGGCACCGCGCATCGTCATCCAGTAAGGCTTCGGCATCGGCAAGAGCCGGGCATCAGCAGGAGCTGGCATTGGCGAAAAGGGCAGTTTCGCTGCCGCCCTTTTCGCCGTTTCCTGGTGACCGCCTTTGCCTCAGCCCTGCAGGATCTGCTGCAGTTCGGCCCATTCGCGCTTGCCGAGGCCACTGTCGGCCTCGGTCACGGTCTCGCCCTTCAAGCGACGGCGCACCACTTCCATGGCATTCTTCGACAGCGTCACCGCATGCAGGCGATGCTGGTCGAAGGCTTCCGCGGTCAGCGGCACCCAGCGGCGCAGGATATCCAGCATTGCTTCGGCATAGACGCGGATTTCGAATTGCGCATGGGCATCGGCGCGCAGGCTAAGGAAATGCATGAAGTTCTGGAGGTCAACTTTCCAATACCATTGGGTATAGAAATTGAGGCTCAGATTCATGCGGGCGAGTTCCCGCGCCAGGCCCTGACGATCTGCATCGACCGTCGTGCCGTCCTCGGTTTCGTTCAGCATCCAGGCATAATCGTCATAGGCGCGTTCTGAATCGGCCTTCAGCAGTTCCAGCACACGGGCCGCTTCGGCTCCCTGCAGCACCTGGCCGCGACCCTGGCGGTTGTTGACCGATTGCGCCGCCAACTGTTCCGGCGCCGGGATGTAGAATTCCCGGTCGAGGATGGAGTAGCGGGCGGAATATTCGTTCACATTGGCCGTGCGGTGACGGATCCACTGGCGTGCCACGAAGATCGGCAATTTCACGTGAAATTTGATCTCGCACATCTCGAACGGCGTCGAATGGCGATGCCGCATCAGGTACTGGATCAGGCCGCGGTCTTCGCTGATCTTTTTGGTTCCCCTGCCATACGAAACGCGGGCTGCCTGGACGACGGCGGAATCGTCGCCCATATAGTCGACCACCCGCACGAAACCGTGATCCAGCAAGGGAATCGCCTGATAAAGGACGTCTTCCAGCGCCGGCACGACGGCGCGGCGGGTCGGCTGCTGATTGGCCCGCAATTGCTCGATTTCGGTCAGTTGGTCCTGGGTCAGCGCCATACCTGTCATCCACTTGCTGGGGCGCCATAACCGGACGCCTTCGACCGAGTTATGACTGATTCCCGCCCCCCTGCCTAGCGCGCTGACGGCCGGCAAAAAGCCTGGCTCCAGGTCATGGCCAGGACGCAATTTCCGAGCCTTGATAATACGTTAATCCCGCCTTATGTTGGGTTTGCTGCTTCGGCAGCTATGACAGTAGACGGTTGCGCGGAATAGGCGTTGCGGACCGGGAGGGCAGTACTCCCGCGCCTCCACCATTATCACCAGCTCCATCGATTTATGGAGTGCGGTTTATGGGGGCGAAACAGGATCGACGTGCGCAATAAAGGTCAACTTGCTGTTCGGCATGGTTCCGCCGTTATCGGGCCATTTTCACAGATGCCAACGATAACGTTGCGTCTGATCTTCGTCTGGCGGCCTAATAGCCCTCGCGGGCTATAATCTGCTGACGTAGAACGCGGTTC
>DATLJB010000115.1:0-38778 GCA_035539075.1 Terriglobia bacterium | reverse complement strand
GGCGAACCACAGCAGCATCAGCGGGCCGAATAGTGTGCCGATGCGGGCCGTGCCCTGGCGCTGGATCATGAAGAGCACGATGAGGATGGCGAGGGTGACGGGAATGACCAGCATTTCGAAACCTGGCCACGCCACCTGTATCCCTTCGACGGCACTCAATACCGAGATCGCCGGCGTGATCATGCTGTCGCCATAGAACAGCGCCGCGGCGAAGATGCCGAGCGCAGTCACCGCAGCCACCGCGAATTTGCTTTTGACGGCATTCGAGACCAGCGCCAGCAACGCCAGGCTGCCGCCCTCGCCGCCGTTATCGGCACGCAACACGATGGTGACGTATTTGAATGAGACCACCAGCATCACCGACCAGAAGATCAGCGAGAGGATGCCGTAGACATTGGTCGTATCGATGCTCAGCCCATGATGACTGCTGAAACATTCCTTGAAGGCATAAAGCGGACTGGTTCCGATGTCGCCATAGACGACACCGATTGCGCCGATCGCCAGAGCCGGGAGTGATTTCCGGCCGGTCTCGGCATGAGACTGCTGCATCTGCGATGCCATCCTTATACGGGCGCCGATCCTCCGGCCCATCGCCGAACGATGGCGGCTGATACAACCCCGGTCCCTCACCAAAAGCAGAGAGGCGGGCCGAGATCGGCCCGCCGCTCCAAATGACCTATTGCTAGGCCGGCCTATTTCTAGCCATCTCCGCGAGGGAAGCAACCGACTCTCGTCAGCCCCAGCGGGATACGCAAAATCTTCATATCCATTTATTGAATATATGATGGAATTTTTGACTTATGCGTTACTCTTAATGCATAAATCGACCTAGATTCGGGAGAAATCGCCAGGAGATTCTCCACCATACCGGGTTAAAGACAGCGCCAGACGGGCAGTATCCGGTCGCCCGGCCCTCAATCGTCGAGCCCTCAATCGCCTGCGCGGCTGGCGGCGCGGCGGGCCGCAACGCGGCCCCGGCCGCCACGGGCGGCAGGATCGGTCGCAGCGGTCTGGCGCAGCAGAGCGGCCAGGCGATCAATATGGGGATTGTCGAAACTGGCATTGTCGGGCGCATGACGGGCGATCAGCCGCAGCGCCGCCGCCCGGGGATCGGCCGCGCTATCCAGACTGAGCATCCAGGACAGCAGCAGATCCTCGGCCGGGCCGGGAAATTCCGCCCCCATCGCGAAGGCTTCAAAGATCAGGGACTTGGGATCGTCGCTTGGCAGGACTTGGTCATTCATCACGGATATCCGCTTTTGCCACCCGGCAATATGGGCCGAATCGGGGACCCGGTTCCATAGAGGGCCATGGCCTTGGGCCGATTGGTTAACGCCGCGGACGATTATGCTATCGAAAAGGGTCCCTGGACTCGCCGGAATCCGCCAAGCCGTTGCCGGAATTACGACGAATCAGGCCGCCAAAGGATCGAAATTGCGCTAAAACCGTCACAATCGAAGCCTGCTTACACGTGAGTGTGGATAAATCCGTGACAGGGATATTGAAATCCAGCTTCATGCCGTTAAGTTTTGTTTAGCAGAACGCATCCACAAGCCGCGACGCGTTTCGTCGGCTTCCATGATTAAGGAGTACCGCTATGTCCGTCATGCCCCCGGGTGACGCGACAGGAGATGTCCGCGAAAACCCGACCGCCTCGCCCAGCGGCGACAGCGCCTTGAAGCCCGGCCATCTGATGGTCGAAATCAGCCCCACGGTGTTTGCCGGATCGGACGACTCGGCCGCTGCCGTCGAAGCGCCGGTATTGGATAGCCACCATCAAGCGACGATCGCCCTCAATGTCAGCGACGTGCTGGATCTTGGCACTGAAATTGTCGCCGGAGTTGAGGCTTTGGTGATCAACGGCGAGCAAGGCGATTCTGTCCATCTCTCCAACGACCGCGGCTATGCCTGGTCGCGCGCCGAGGTCGAAGCACCCGAGGGTTACCAGATGTTCCAGGCGAGCGATACCGGGCATCACGCCCATCCGGTCTTCGTCCTCGTCCAGGATGACCTGACCGTTATTCTGCCATCCAGTTGAACGGCATATAGCGATCTTGCGGGACCTCGTTGCGAGCTGTCCCGCGGGTCGTCGTGAGTCCTGATTGTCGCGAGCGTCGGATCTGTGCGGCCGTGCCGCGGCAGCCGGTGCGGCCGTTAATGCCGAGTGCAACGAGCGGCTGGCCATTCCGCCCGCAAGCGGATAAGCATAAAGACCTGCAACTCCTGCAGGCCAGAGATCGTTAATGGATCATTGACAGACTCTGTTTCGCCATATTTGAATTATTCCAAACTAAAAGCGAAGAAGAGTCGTCGCGATTACGGCGCAGCCTGACGGGGGTCATGCGTTGCGGCGATTCAAGCAGTCGTTATTTTAGGAGCGCATGGGGATGTTCGAACGCTTGCTGAAAGTTGGCGTGCGACGGGGTCATGTAACCGTTATCGACCCTGCCGGGAAACGCCACGAACTCAAATGCTCTGCCGAACCGCGCGTGACGGTACGGATCCACGATGCCGCAACCGATCGCAGTCTCTTCCTCAATCCTTGGCTCAAGCTCGGCGAAGCCTATATGGACGGAAGGGTGACCATTGAAGAGGGCACGCTCTACGACCTGATCGATCTCGCCATGGATGGCACCGACGAGGTCCAGTCGGTGACGCTCCAGCGCCTGGTCGGTGGTGTCCACAAGCTGCTGCGCTGGTGGCACCAGCACAATCCCATCGGCCTCGCCCGCGAGCACGTGGCGCATCATTACGATCTGTCGCGCCAGCTCTTCGAGCAGTTCCTCGATGAGAGCATGCAGTATTCCTGCGCCTATTTTTCGACACCGGAGACGACGCTGCCGCAGGCGCAGCAGGCGAAGATGCGCCATATCGCCTCCAAGCTGCTGCTGCAGCCGGGCCAGCATATCCTCGATATCGGCTGCGGCTGGGGCGGGCTTGCCATGTATCTCGCCAAGGTCGCCGATGTGAAGGTGACCGGCGTGACGCTCTCGACCGAACAGCACCAGGTGGCGGAAGCGCGCGCCAAGGCG
Organism: Terriglobia bacterium; assembly: GCA_035539075.1. Lineage (GTDB taxonomy): Bacteria > Pseudomonadota > Alphaproteobacteria > Dongiales > Dongiaceae > Dongia_B. Next base: position 35,746 of record DATLJB010000115.1, on the reverse strand, counting down.
GCCGGCCTCTCCGATCGCGTCACTTTCAAGCTGCAGGATTATCGCCTGGAGACGGCGCGCTATGACCGCATCGTCTCGGTCGGCATGTTCGAGCATGTCGGCGTCAAGCATTACGGCGAGTTCTTCGGCAAAGTGCAGGATCTGCTGGTCGATAACGGCGTCGCCCTGCTGCATGCGATCGGCCGCCGCGACGGGCCCGGCTACACCAATCCCTGGCTGCGTAAATACATCTTCCCCGGCGGCTACAGCCCGGCCTTGTCGGAAGTGCTGCCGAAGATCGAGAAGACCAAGCTCTGGGTCACCGATATCGAGGTGCTGCGGCTGCATTATGCCGAGACCCTGAAGGCCTGGCGGCATAACTTCAATGCCGTGCGCGACAAGATCCGTGCGCTCTATGACGAGCGCTTCTGCCGCATGTGGGAGTTCTATCTGATCGGCAGCGAGCTTTCCTTCCGCTACGACTACAACATGGTGTTCCAGATCCAGATGGGCAAAGGCATCAATGCGGTGCCGGTGACCCGCGATTACATGTTCGACTGGGAGCGGCGCCAAGCCACGCTGGCGGCCGGCAAGCCTGTCGAGAAGACCGCCGACAAGGCCGGCCTGGGCGAGCGCGCGGCCGAATAGGCGGCTCTCGGCTCTCAGCGCGGCAAGCGGATCGTCACGCGTAGTCCGCCTTCCGGGCGGTTGTCCAGCGCAACCTCGCCGCCATGGCTGAGGACGATGCTTTGCACGATGGCGAGGCCAAGCCCGGTGCCGCCGCTGTCGCGGTTGCGTGACGCTTCCAGCCGATAGAACGGCCGGAAGACGCGTTCGCGCTGGTCTTCGGGGATACCGGGCCCGTCATCATCGACCGTCACCAGCACCGCCTTCTCCTCCTCGCGCAGGTCGATGCGAGCCGCCTTGCCGTATTTGATGGCGTTTTCGATGACGTTGCGGAAGCATCGCCGCAGCGCCAGCGGGCGTCCGCTGATAGTGCATTCCGGCGGCAGATCCGGCGCCAGCGCGGTCCCCGGTATATCCTCCACCACGTCGCGCAACAGCGCCACGAGATCGAGCACCACCGCCGGCTCGCGGTCGCTGTCCTCGCGGGCGAAGGCCAGGGTCGATTTGATCATTGTCTCCATCTCGTCGAGATCGGCCAGCATGCGGCGCTGCGCCTCCGGATCCTCGACGAATTCGGCGCGCAGCCTGAGCCGCGTGATCGGGGTCCGGAGATCATGCGAGATCGCCGCAATCATCTGGGTCCGACCGTCGACCAGGCGGCGGATGCGCGCCTGCATGTCGTTGAAGGCATGCGCCGCCCGGCGCACCTCCATGGAACCCGTCTCCGGCACCGGCTCGTCCAGATTGCCCCGCCCCAAGGCCTCCGCCGCCTGGGTAAAGCGCGCCAGCGGCCGCGTCAGGCGATAGACCGGAAACAGGCTGAGCGCGATAGCCACGGCGACGGTCAGGATGATCGAGACGATGAGATCCCAGGAAGCGATCGGCAGGGAGCTGACCGAGGCCACATCGAAATTGAGCCAGCCGCCATCCATCAGTTGGACCGCCACGCGGAACCGGCGCTCGCTCGACTGACGGCTGAGGATCTGCGCGGTCCGCTCCTGCTCGCTGCCCCAGATCTCCGGCCAGATCCGCGCCAGCCAGCTGCCGCTGGTGGCCGGCTGCGGCGCATAGTTGACGCGTACCTGCCGCCAATGGATATCGAGCAGCCGCGCCTTGACGACATCGCGCAAGCGGGCGCAGCGGCCGTCCACCGGATCGCCGTCGGAAACGGCGCTGCGTTCGCTGGCGGCGACATAGAGCGAGGAGCGGCTGATGGCGCCGGCGACGCCGGGGCGCAGGATCGGCGCCGTCTCTTCCAGGAAGGAGACGATCGAGGCGATGCGCTCGGCCGCGCGCACGTCCTCGAGGGCGATGATCGCCTGGTTGCGGGCGATGTTGTGAAACAGCGTCGTCGCCAATTGCGAGGCGCAGATGCCGGTTACAACGATCACCACCAGCCAGTCGACGATGCTATCGGGGAGGAAACGCCGCATCACCCGCCCTAGCCGCGCGTCACTTGCGGCGTGAACATGTAGCCCCCGCCGCGCACCGTGGTGATGAGCTGCGGCGCGGAAGCGTCGACCTCGATCTTGCGCCGCAGCCGGCCGACCTGGACGTCGATACTGCGGTCGAAGGCAACCGCCGCCCGGCCCTTAGCGAGATCGAGCAGCCGGTCCCGGCTGAGCACGCGTTGCGGCCGCTCAGCGAAGGCAACCAGCAGGTCGTATTCCCCGGTCGACAATTCCACCGGCTCGCCGGCCGGATTGGTCAACTGCCGGGTGGCGAGATCGAGCTTCCACCCGTTGAAGGACAGCACCGGATTGCCCCCCTCCTCCACTACCGCAACCGGCTCGCGGATATCGGTGCGGCGCAGCACGGCGCGGATGCGCGCCAGCAATTCGCGCGGATTGAACGGCTTGGCGAGATAGTCGTCGGCGCCGAGCTCGAGGCCGATAATGCGGTCGGTCTCTTCCGCCACCGCCGTCAACATGATGATCGGCACTTTCGAGCTGGCACGGACCTGGCCGCAGAGCGTGAGACCGGTTTCACCCGGCATCATCACATCGAGCACGATCAGGTCGATCCGCGCATCGGCCATGACGCGGCGCATGTCGCGGCCGTCTGCCGCCGTTGAAACGCGGTAGCCATGCTTCACCAGGAAGCGGGAGAGCAGATCGCGGATCTCCCGATCGTCGTCGACGATCAGGATGTGGTCGCTAGGGTCGGTCGGCATATTAGTTGCGCATCATGTTGAAAAATTTCGCAGTCTTGTTGCCCTGATTAGTTTGGGGACCGGCTTCCTCGGCGGCGATGGCAAAAGTGTAACCGATTGTAACAGCCGCTGGTTGGGTGGCAACAGCGTTACCAAATAGGCAGTCAGATGACATTGCCGCGTTACGCTGAGGGCACATCTTCATCACCAAGCGCGGCGTGGGCCGGGCATCGATCGATCTTTCGGCCGATGCGGGGGACCGCACAGGAAGAAGGAATAGCAAGATGTCATCACCAGATTTCAACAATTCCCAGCCTCACGGGACCCGCCTGACGAAGAGGGGGATGCTGCTCGCCGTCACGGCGCTGAGCGGTGCCCTTCTGCTGAGTCCCATGGTCAGCGGCACCGCACAGGCCTATCCGGCACCCGATAGCTTTGCCGATCTCGCAGCCAAGGTAACGCCGGCGGTGGTCAATATCTCATCCACCCACAAGGTGACCGAGAGCGATATGCAGGACGAGGGCATGCCCTTCGACTTCCCCAAGGGCTCCCCCTTCGAGCAGCTTTTCCGGCCCTTCCAGGAACAGCAGCGCCGGCAGCATCGCAATGAGAAGATCATGTCGCTCGGCTCCGGCTTCATCGTCGATCCCGCCGGCTACATCGTCACGAATAATCATGTGATCGACGAGGCGACAGACATTGAAGTCACCATGACCGATGGCAAGGAATATCCGGCCAAACTGGTCGGCACCGATACGAAGACCGACCTTGCCTTGCTGAAGATCAGCGCACCGCATCCGCTGCCCTTCGTCAATTTCGGTGATTCCGACAAGGAACGCGTCGGCGACTGGATCATGGCCGTGGGCAATCCCTTCGGTCTCGGCGGCACGGTCACGGCCGGCATCGTCTCGGCCCGCGGCCGCGACATCAACGCCGGCCCGTTCGATGACTTCCTGCAGCTCGACGCCTCCATCAACCGGGGCAATTCCGGCGGCCCGACTTTCGATACCGACGGCGACGTCGTCGGCATCAATACCGCGATCGCCTCGCCCAATGGCGGCAGCGTCGGCATCGGCTTCGCCATTCCCTCGAACCTCGCCAAGCCGGTGATCGAGTCGCTGCGCGAACATGGCAGCGTCGAACGCGGCTGGCTCGGCGTGCAGATCCAGAAGGTGACGCCGGACCTGGCCAAGGCACTTGGCCTGCCGCAGCCCGAAGGTGCGCTGGTCGCCGATGTACAGAGCGACAGCCCGGCACAGAAACTTCTGAAGACCGGGGACGTGATCGTCGGTTATAACGGCCAGACTGTGGATGAGATGCGCGAACTGCCGCGTCTCGTCGCCGCCACCAAGCCGCAGAGCAAGGTCGACCTGACGGTGTGGCGCGGTCATCAGATGGTGAAGGTTTCGATTGTCATCGGTAAGCTGAAGCCGGATCAGAAGGTCGCGGAGAATGATACGCCGGACCAGAACGCGCCCAGTTCGTCCGACAACAGCGTCGATGTGGCCGATCTCGGCGCCAGCTTCGCGCCGCTCGATGCGGCGGCGCGATCACAGCTCAATATCGACAAGAGCGTCAAGGGTGTCATCGTCAGCAACGTCAATGACGACAGCCCTCTGGCCGAGCAGGGCATCGCTGAGGGCGACGTCATCGAGCGGATCGGCGACACCGCCGTCACCACGCCGCAGGATGTCAGCCGCCTCACCAAGGATGCGAAAGCCAATCATCAGAGCGTCGTCATGATGCTGGTCGATCACCACGGCCAGGAATTGTTCGTTGCCGTGAAATTGGCCGCCGCCTGATGGAATAATCGCCCGGGCATTTGGTCTCAGGCATTGAAGGAGTTTGTTGAAGCCTTTCCCTGGCGATTGGATCTCACCAAAACTCTGCACGGCAGCGTCCCCCTGCCGCTGATGACGATCCAATCGCATGCCCCGTGGTCGGCCCCGACCACGGGACTGTGGCCGGCGCAGGTCTCACCCCTCACCCCCGACCTGCGCCGGTTTCTTTCTGCGGGATCCCACACATGACGAGAGCGGCGCTGGTCCGCCAAGCCCGGCGGGCCAGTGTTGCTTCCGGCGTTTAGCCCTCTCGCGTTTAGCCCTTGGCGTTTTCTTCGGTAAGAACGTGGGCGAGCAGATCGCGCCACCGGTTGTTCGGCGCCTGGTAGCGGACTTCGAGCCCGCTCGCGTCGTTCTTCAACACCACGCCATAGGTCGGCAAGCCGACTTCCCTTCCGCCGACGGCGATCAGGAACGTGAAATCAAGCTTCTGCTTGGGCGCGATCCAGTCCGGCGCACCGGCGATCAGGATGTCGAAGGCATTCATGTTGACGACAGTATAGGGGCGCTGGTCGATCGTCACCTGGATGCGCTTGGTGGTGAATCGCGGCGAGGGTGCAGCGTCTTCCGGCTTTTTTGCCATGCTCTTCCTTCGGGTCAGTCAGGTAGTGGCCGGCACCGCATCAACGGCACCGCGCTTGCCGCCGCGCTATCTTACACCAGCCGCAGTCCGATGACAGCAGGACATCTTGCGTGCCGCCGAACAGGGCGCCGGCGGGACAGGGGCGCCTCAGCGATGCCTGAACCGGGCCGGCCGCTTTTCGGCGAAGGCCGACATGCCTTCCTTCTGGTCCTCGGTGGCAAAGGCGGCATGGAACAGCCGGCGCTCGAAGCGCAGCCCCTCGGCGAGGCTGGTCTCGAAGGCGCGATTGACCGATTCCTTGGCAAACATCGCGATCGGCAGGGACATCGAGGCCACCTTCTCCGCCACCGCCTTCGCCTCTTCCATCAGCTTCTCCGCCGGCACGACGCGGGAGACGAGGCCGCAGCGCTCCGCTTCCTCTGCAGTCATCATGCGGCCGGTGAGAACGAGGTCCATCGCCTTGGCCTTGCCCAGCGCCCGCGTCAGGCGCTGTGTCCCGCCGGCGCCCGGAATGATGCCAAGGGTGATTTCCGGCTGGCCGAATTTCGCATTCTCGGCGGCGATGATGATGTCGCACATCATGGCGACCTCGCAACCGCCGCCCAGCGCGAAACCGGCGACGGCCGCGATCACCGGCTTGCGGCAGGATGCCACGCGCTCCCAGCCCTTGGTGATGAAATCGCTGAGATAGACATCCATGAAGTCGCGGTCTTTCATCTCCTTGATGTCGGCGCCAGCGGCAAAGGCCTTTTCGCTGCCGGTCAAGATGATGGCGCCGATCGCCTCATCCGCTTCGAGGAGATCAAACGCCTGGCCGAGTTCGGCGATCAGCGCATCGCAGAGCGCATTGAGGGCCTTCGGCCGGTCGAGCGTGACGATGCCGACGCGACCCTCGCGGGTCAGCTGGATGTTCTCATAGGTCATGATGACTTACTTGCCTTCGGAGGAAACCGTGAAACTGACATTGACCGGACCGCCGCCCTGGCCGCCCAGCACATCGATCTTCAAGGTCTGGGCCTTGCGGTGATAGGTGCCACTGGCGGTCTTCTGCCAGCCGAGCTGCGGCAGGGTGGTGTCGTAGAAATCGACCACGTCCTGGGCCTTGAGATTGCCGGTTGCATAGGCGGTGACGATCTTGCCGACCGGCGCGTCGAAAACGGTGGTCTTGTCCTTCTGCTCGGTCAGGCCCTGGGTCAGCGGCAGATCGTCGACGGCGCTGAGATAATCGACCGCCCAGGCCGGCAGGGGGCGCAGTGTGAGCGGTGTGAGCAGCAGGAGGCCGAGCAGGCCCGCGCGCAGGAGGCTGCGTGCTTTCGGGCGGCGGATCGCATCGGCTTTGGTCTTCATGTCGCGTCTCCCGGGGGTGACGGGACGCCCCGTCAGTTGGGCCAAGTTGGATGGGCCAAGTTGTAGCCCGGAAGCGCGGAGGGGGACAATAGGGGCGGATGATGGCGGTCGGCGGCCGACGATCCCGGCCTTACCCCCGGTTACCTTTATACCCCCGTCACCATGGTCGAGAAGGCCATGGCGGCCTGGCTCGGCTGGTAGGAACGGTGCCTTAACAGGCGAAAACGCCGTTCCGCCTCGGGCAGTTCCCAGGAAAGCAGGCGCCCTTCCTGAATGCTGGCCGCCACCGCCAGAGCCGAGATGATGGTGAAGCCGGCACCTGCCTCCACCGCCAGCCGCACCGCCTCGTTGCTCGGCAATTCCAGCGACCGCGGCAGATTGACCGGATCGAGACCGAGCTTGCGCAGCATGATTTCCATCAACTGCCGGGTACCGGAGCCGGTTTCGCGCCAGACCCAGTCGGCGCCACCGAGCAGCGCCTCATCCCCGGCGCTCAGCGGGGCGAGCTGGCGGGATAGCTTCAAGCCGGCATCGGTGGCGGCGGCCACCAGCAGCAGCCGGTCTCCCGGCAAGAGCTGTTCCTCGAAGACATCGCCCTGGACCGGTGCTTCGACGATGCCGAGTTCGGCAACACCGTCGCGCACCGCGGAAGCAACCTGCTCGGTATTGCCGATGGTGAGATCGAGATCGATATTGGCGAAGGCGCGGCGGAAACGCGCCATCAAGGGCGGCAGCCAGTAATTGCCGACGGTCTGGCTGGCGGCGAGACGCAAGCGGCCGCGCCGCAGGCCGCGCAGATCGGCGAGGCTCGATTCCGCATCCTGCACCCGGCGGAGAATTGCTTGCGCTTCGCCGCGCAGCAGCTTGCCGGCTTCGCTGAGTTCGATGCTGCGGCCGATGCGATGGAAAAGCGGCAGGCCGTGCCGCGCTTCGAGGGCGGCGATGGCGGCACTCACCGCCGGCTGGGTCAGGTTGAGCACTTCGGCGGCGCGGGTCATGTGCTGGCGCTCCGCGACGGCGAGGAAGATGCGCAATTGTTCAAGCGTCATCGCAGCGGCCTCATCTTAACGCTCCGCCTTATGTCAGCGCGACGATCAGGCCGTAGCTGAAGCCGCAGATGAAAAGACTGGCCAAGGCCCCGAGCAGGAGCGGACGCCAGCCGCGGCGCAACAGCTTGCCGGCATCGGTGTTGAGGCCCATCGCCGCCAGGGCCAAAGTCATCAGGAAACCGGTGACATCCGGCGCCTGCTGCTGGATGGCAAGGGGAATGAAGCCGAAGCTGTTGATCGCGGCCAATGCCAGGAAAGCGAAAATGAAATACGGCATCGGCACCCGGCCGAAAGCGGAATGATGCGCATCCGCCTCGCACCGCGCCCGCCTGGCGATGACGAGACCGACGCTGAGCACCACGGGCGCCAGCAGCAGGACCCGCGACAGCTTCGCCATGGTGGCCGTTTCGCCGCCGACGGAGCCGTTCTGAAAGCCGGCCGCCACAGCCTGGCCGATTTCGTGGATCGACGAGCCAGTCCATAAGCCGAACTGATGCGGATCGAGATGCAGCAAAGCCGGCAGCAGCGGATAGACCAGCATGGCGACGGTGCCAAAGATGGTGACGCAGGCGACACCGTAAGCCGCCTCGTCCTCCGAACCGCGCACCACTGTATTGCCCGCCATCACCGCGGAAGCACCGCAGATCGAGGTACCGAAAGCGATCAGCGCGCGCAGCTCGCGCGGCACGCCGAGCAACCGGCCGGCACCCAAGGTAAAGAGGAACGTGGCCGGCACCACGGCGAACACGATCACGGCACCCGCCCAGCCGAGCTCGACCAGCTTGCCGAGCGCCAGTTGCAATCCGAGCAGCGCGATCGCCAGCCGCAGCAGGCTGCGGGCGGCAAAGGCGGTACCCGGCCGGCAGTTTTCCGGCGTGCCGATCAGCGCGTTGAAGCCGAGCCCCAGCAGCAAGGCGAGAATGGTGGGATTGAAGGTCGCGAAACCGCGATACGAATGCAGCATCTCCGCCACCACCATCATCAGGCCAGCCAGAGCCAGACCCGGTAGCGGTTTCGGCAACCGGAGCGACCCCTCCATGGGGACGGTCGGCAGGGAAGCAGAAGAAGAAATACTTTCGGCCATCGCGAGAAATCCTTTCGGATGGCCAATCTACGGAGCGCATTAAATAAATCTAACTAATTACTAATATGGTATCAATAAAATAAATCTATTAATTCTCACCGCTGCCGCCGACTGCAATAGAAGGTGGAGCGCCCGCTTTGGGAAAGGCGACGGATGCCGCCGGTTTTGGCGAGATCGCAGTCGCAGCCGGCGCAGGCCTGGCCCTCGCGGTCATAGACCTTCCACTGGTGCTGGAAATAACCGAGCTCGCCATCGGCCTGGACGTAATCGCGCAGGGATGAGCCGCCGGCGGCAATCGCTTCGGTCAGCACCTGCTTGATCGATGTCGCCAGGCGTTCCGCGCGTTCGCCCTGCACGGTTGCGGCGATGCGCTTCGGCGACAGGCCGGCGCGGAACAAGGATTCCGAGGCATAGATATTGCCCACACCCACCACCAGTTTCTGGTCGAGAATGGCGCTCTTGATCGGCGTTTTCTTGCCTTTGAGCGAAGCCGCCAGAGCCGGGCCGTTGAATTCGTTGCCGAGCGGTTCGGGCCCCAGATCGCGCAGCAACTTGTGCCGGTCGAGCTCCGCGAGCGGCACGAGGTCCATCATGCCGAAGCGCCGCGCGTCGTTGAAGCGGACGCAGGCGCCATCATCGAGCGTGAAGACCAGATGGTCATGCGTCTCCAGGATATCGGGCCGCGCGTCGCTGACCAGCATGCGGCCGGACATGCCGAGATGGCCGAGCACCACCTGCCCGTCGTCGAGATCGATCAGCAGGTATTTTGCCCGGCGACGAATGGCAAGGATGCTACGTCCGGTGAGGCGACGGGCGAAATCCACCGGCAGGGGGAAGCGCAGATCCGGCCGGCGCTGTTCCACCTTGGCAAAGGTCCGGCCGACCATACGCAGGGCAAGGCCGCGGGCCACGGTTTCGACTTCGGGTAATTCGGGCATGATCGGTCCATCGCCATCGAGACGCGATAGATAACCGCCTGCGGCCCGTCATGGGAAGGGCCTGCGCGGCAAGCCGGGTCAGCGTCCCAATTCGCTGGGGACCGGCACGGCCGGCTTCCCCGCCGCCTTGCCGCGCAGCAGCAGGGCGGCGCGGTCCTGTTCCAGCCGCCGCATCTGGGTGCGGGCCTGCAGCAGGTCCTTTCGCGCCACCAGCCCCACCAGCCGGCCGCTGGCGCGATCGGTGACGGGCAGGCGGCCGATCTCGTTATGCGCCATCAGATCTGCCGCCGCCCCCACCAGATCCTCGGGATGAACCACCGCGAGGCTGGCATCGGAGACGAGATCGGCCAGCGGCGTGGTCGCCGGATCGCTATCGGCAAGGCCGGGCTCGCAGGTCCAGGCGAGGACATCGGCCCGGCTCACCATGCCGCGCAAGACGCCCTGGGCGTCGACCACCGGATAGGCCCGATGGCGGACCGCCTCATCCATCGGATCGCCGGTGAAGAAATCGATGGCGGCCGCGATCGTCATGGTCGCCGGCACGGTGTCGACTTCGCGCACCATGACATCGCTGATGCGGGCAAGATCGAAGGGGTCGATGCCGTATTCCTGCGAGATATGCAGGCCGCGCCGGGCGATCTTCTCGGTGAGGATCGAGCGCTTCAGCAGTAGCACGGTGACCGCATAGGCGGCGGCGCAGGCCGCCAGCACCGGCAGCAAGGCGAGGTAGTTGCCGGTCAGCTCGACGGCAAACAGGCTGGCCGTCAAGGGCGCACGCATGGTGCCCGCCATCATCGCCGCCATGCCGAACATGGCGAAAAGCGCCGGTTGGCCGCCGGGTATGACGGCGCCAAGCGCGAAACCCAGCGCGCCGCCGATCATGAGCAGCGGTGCGAGCACGCCGCCCGAGGTGCCCGAGCCCAGCGCCACCACCCAGATCACCGCCTTGACCACCAGCAGCAGAAGCACCGCCCGCAACAGCATATCGCCCTGCAGCATATGCTGGATATTGACATAGCCGACGCTGAGCGCCGCCGGATCGATCACGCCGCCAATGCCGACGACAACGCCGCCGATCGCCGGCCACCACATCCAGTGACAGGGCAGCTTGTGGAAGAGATCCTCAATGGCATAGAGCGAGATGCTGAGCAAACCGCCAAGGACGCCCGTCACCAGCCCGATCGCGGCGGCAATGATGAAGAGCGGCCAGGCAAGGCTGGGCAGCAGCGTCATTGGGAAGAGCGGTGCCGGATCCATCGCCAGGTGACGCGCCGCGGCCGCGACGATGACGGCGACGGTGACCGGCAGGAAGCTGCGCGGCTTCCATTCGAACAGCAGCAATTCGACCGCCAGCAGCACGGCCGCCAGCGGCGTGCCGAAGATCGCCGTCATGCCGGCGGCGGCGCCCGCGACCAGCAGCGTCTTGCGTTCGGCGGCGCTGAGATGGAAGAGCTGGGCGAAAAGCGAGCCGATCGCCCCGCCCGTCATGATGATCGGTCCTTCGGCGCCGAAGGGGCCGCCGGTGCCGATCGAGATCGCCGAGGAAAGCGGCTTCAGCACGGCGATCTTGGGATCCATGCGGCTCTTGCCGAACAGGATCGCCTCCATCGCCTCGGGGATGCCATGGCCACGGATCTTTTCCGAGCCGTAGCGCGCCATCAGCCCGATGATGAGACCGCCGATCACCGGAATGGCGATGGTGCCAAGGCCGAGCGCCATATCCGCGAGATGCGGCATGCTGAAGCCGAGGCGGCCGAGATAGGCGAGATTGCTGCAAAGCGCGATCAGGCGCGTGAGCGCCCAGGCGGCGAAGACGCCACCGGCGCCGACCACCAGGGCCATGGCCATCAGCATGAGGACGCGGCGGTCGGCGGTGAAATCGCCGAGATGGACAGCGGGCGGGCGGGCACCATGCACGGTTGATTGGGGAGGGTTGGACATCAGGGACTTTCGTCGACAAAGCGGTGGAACAGCTTGCCCCTCGCTGCGGGAGGGCGCGATAATATCGTTATACGATATAAATTCAAGACGGGCGGCGACAAGTGCGCCAGAGCGACCGTCAGCGCACCGCCTGCGACATGGCGACGCGCTCGCTTTCCGGACAGCCGCGGGGTTATCTAGAAGCCGGACCTTACGCCCGCGACCGAGGCGGCAAGGCAACAGAGCCGGGCAGCATGAGCAGCACCAAGCTAAGCAAGGACGAATACGAGAAGCTTGCGGAGTTCCGCCTGGGCTTGCGGCGCTTTCTCGATTTCAGCGAGCGCGCCGCCAAGGAGATGGGCCTGACCCCGCGCCAGCACCAGGCGCTGCTGTCGATCCGGGGCTTTCCCGGCAAGGACAGCATCACCATCGGCGAACTGGCCGACCATCTGCTGATCCGCCATCACAGCGCCGTCGAGCTCTGCGACCGGCTCGAAGCTTTGGGCCTAGTGCAACGATCGACCGACCCGCAGGACGGCCGGCGCATCCTCCTCACCCTCACCCCGGCCGCCGAGGCAATCCTGACTCGCATGTCAGCCATCCATCTTGAGGAACTGCGCCGGATCGGGCCGCGTTTGGCCGGACTGCTGAAGGCTTTCGGCTGAGCGGCCGGTTCCGCGCCGCGCATCGCGGCGGCCGGCCAGCCAGGCGGTCACGGGCCAAGCGGTCACGGGCCGGCGGTAGCGGGCCGGCGCGGCGGGCTGGCATTGCCGGCAGGGCCGGGCTATGTTCCGGCCAAAGCAAAAACTGCAAATGACGTGAGCTTGATGGCTAGCGCCAGCCCCGATTACGACGAATCCCTGCCGAGCGATTCCGAACCGACCGCAGTGCCCCCTGCCGGCGCACCGGCGGCAGGACCCCATGCCGGTGGCCCCGAGCCCGCCGCCGCGAGAGCCGGCGCGCCGCAGGCCGACAGGGCCGGCGCCCAACCGACGGGCGAGGCCTGGTTCGGCTTCGAGCGCGTGACCGCGCGGCGCAAGACCGAGCTGGTGCGCGGTGTCTTCGATTCGGTCGCCGGCAAATATGATCTGATGAACGACCTGATGTCGGGCGGCGTCCACCGGCTGTGGAAGTCGGCCATGATCGACTGGCTGGCGCCGCGGACCGGCCAGCGCTTCATCGATGTCGGCGGCGGCACCGGCGATATCGCCTGCCGCATCCTCGATCGCGCGCCCGGCAGCCATGTGACCGTCTGCGACCTCACCCCGGCGATGCTGGAGGTCGGACGCGACCGCGCGCTTGACCAGGGCCGGCTCGAAGGCTTGAGCTGGGTTTCCGGCAATGCCGAGCACCTGCCGGCGCCGGATATGACGTTCGATGCCTATACCATCGCCTTTTGCCTGCGCAATGTCGGCGACAGGGTGCAGGCGCTGCGCGACGCCTATCGCGTACTGAAGCCCGGCGGGCGCTTCCTCTGCCTGGAGTTTTCGCATGTGGCGCTACCGCCGCTCGCCAAGCTCTATGACCTCTATTCCTTCAAGCTGCTGCCCTGGCTGGGTGCGCGCATCGCCGGCGACCGCGATTCCTACCAATACCTGGTGGAATCGATCCGCCGTTTCCCCACCCAGGACACGCTGGCCGGGGAGATGGCCGAGGTGGGTTTCCGGCAGGTGAAATACCGCAATCTCAGCGGCGGCATCGCCGCCTTGCATTCCGGCTGGCGGGTCTGAGCCCATGATCCGCAGTTTCAAGTCGCTGGTGCGGCTGTTCTGGATCGCTGTCGCCTTCGCCCGCCATGGCGCCCTGGCGCCCTTCCAGGAAGCGCTGGCCGGCGCCGGCCTCGCCCCTGTGCTGCTCTGGCTGGTGCTGGTCTTCTTCGGTCGCACGCCGAAGGATTCCAGTGGCCGCGACATGCGGCCCGGCGAGCGCCTCGCCGCCGCCCTCAGCGAATTGGGCCCGGCTTTCATCAAGCTCGGCCAGGTGCTCTCCACCCGCTCCGATCTGCTGGGCGAACAGGTGGCAGAGGATCTGGCGAAGCTGCAGGATCAGCTGCCGGCTTTCAGCTCTTTCGAGGCGCGCGCCACCATCGAGGCCGAGCTCGGCCGGCCGGTCGGCGTGCTTTACAAGAGCTTCGACGACGAGCCGGTTTCCGCCGCTTCGATCAGCCAGGTGCATTTCGCGATCACCTTGCCCGACGAACACTTCCCCGAGGGACGCCCCGTTGCCGTCAAGGTGCTGCGGCCCGGCATCGAGGCCGCATTCCGGCGCGACATCGATCTGCTGATGTGGATCGCCACGGTAATCGAGCGCACGCAGCCGCGCTTCCGCCGCCTGAAGCCGGTTGAGGTGGTGCAAACCTTCGCTGCCACCGTGCGGGTCGAGATGGACCTGCGCCTGGAAGCCGCCGCCGCCGCGGAATTGCGGCAGAATTTCGAGGGCGACCCCACCTACCGCGTGCCGGAGATCGACTGGCAGCGCACCGCGCGGCGGGTGATGACCCAGGAGCGCATGACCGGCATCCCGATGGACGACCGGGAGGCGATGATCGCCGCCGGGCTGGATGTCGACGAGGTGTTGACCAAGGCGGCGGCGATCTTCTTCAACGAAGCCTTCCGCGACGGCTATTTCCACGGCGACCAGCATCCCGGCAACATGACGGTCGGTTTCGACGGCGCCATCCAGGTGGTCGATTTCGGCATCATGGGGCGCCTGGATAAGACCACGCGGTTCTTCCTCGCCGATATGCTGCTGGCCTTCCTTGAGCGTGATTACGCGCAGATGGCCGATATCTACCTCGATGCCGGCTATCTCGGCCAGAACCAGCCACTGGATGAATTCACCCTCGCCCTGCGCTCCATCGGCGAGCCGATCCACGGCCAGCCGTTGCATCAGATTTCCTTCGCCCGCGTCCTCGGCCAGCTCTTCAGCATCGCCGAGAATTTCGAGATGGAAGTGCAGCCGCAACTCCTGCTGCTGCAGAAGAACATGCTGATGGCCGAAGGCGTCAGCCGGCGGCTCAATCCGACGCTCAACATCTGGACCCTGGCGCGCCCGCTGATCGAGCAATGGATGCGGGAGAATCGCGGCCCCGAGGCGCGCATCCGCCAGGCAGCCGAGGAAGTGCTGCATGTCGCCCGCCGCTTCCCGGCGGTGATGCGCAACCTCGACCGGCTGGTGGGGCATCTGTCGGAAGGCGGCCTGAAACTCGATCCCGAGGCGCTGCAGGTGATTACCCGGACCGGGTCCAACTGGTATCTCTGGCTGATCATCGCCGTCTTGGCGGCAGCGCTGCTGTTTCGCCTTACCTAACCCATGATCAGCCAAGTGTCGGAAAAGCCTCGAAACTCGATTTTACATCGCAAGAGTGCGTTAACACTTCAAGGTTAATCTTCCCGATATTCCTTTCAGCAGGAAATTATTGATGCAGATTTCGCGGGCATCCGCTGCCTTCCCTGTCATCGATTATGGCAAGCTGTCGCGCTCTTCCCGGATCGCCGTCTGGGTGGCGGGCAACATCATTGCCGCCGTTGCCTATTACCTACTGGGCTATGCCGTCGGCACATATTTCGCCGCCTATGGGCTATTTCCGGCGCCGATCTGGCTGCCCGCCAGCATCGCCCTGGTGGCAGCCATGATCGGCGGCTGGCGCCTGTTGCCGGGCATCTTCCTTGGCTCGCTCTGGATCAATGCGCTGCATTTCCAGGAGCCCCTGATGGTGGCGAGCCAGATCTCGCTGACCAATGCGCTGGGGCCGGTGATCGGCGCAGCCTTGATCGCCCATCTGCGCGCCAGTTGCGGCCTCTTCACCCGGTTCAGCGGCGTGGTCATTTTCGTGTTTTGCGCCGTCCTGCTCTACCCCGCCATCACCGCCACCGGCGGCACCATCGCGCTTAACATGGAAAAGTCCTTCGAGGTTGGCGTCGCCAACAAAGTCTGGATCAGCTGGTGGCTATCCGATAGCGGCGGCACGCTCTGCTTCGCCCCCACCCTGCTGCTGTGGCTCGGCAGCGAGCGGATGCCGCGACGTAGCCAGCGCATCGGCAAGCGCGACATCCTCGTCTGGCTGGCGGTGGCGATCGTGAGCATCGCCCTTTTCGCCTATCCCCCCTTGCCCTTCAGCCTCTATACGCTGGTTCCCTTCCTGCTGGTCGTGCCGCTTTCCTGGATCGCCCTGCAGATCTCCCTCGGCGCCGCCTATTCCCTGGCCTCGCTGGTCGCCGTCATCGCCATGGCCGGCACGGCGGCCGGCCTCGGGCCGTTCCACGCCCAGATGGTGATCAATCCGCTGCAACTGGCCGGATTGCTGATCGTGCTGCTGACGATGAACGTTCTGACCATTGTCGCCTTGTTCTGCGAACGCCATGCCGCCGAGGAAGCGAGCCGCAGCAAAACCTTGCTGCTGGCCACCGCCAGCCATGATCTGCGCACGCCCTTGAATGCCATTATCGGCTTTGCCGACATGATGCGCCAAGGCGTCTGGGGCCCGATCGAGAATCCGCGCTACCGTGATTACGTCGATACCATTCATGCCAGCGGCTCGATGCTGCTCGGCCTCATTCACGACATTCTAGATCGCAGCCGCATTGAAACCGGCAAGCGGCAGATTCATCCGGTGCTGCTCGACGCCCAACCGGTCGTGCAGTCCTGTCTCGATCTGATCGCACCTTTGGCGGCCGGCAAACAGATTGCCCTCGGCTTCGATAACGGCATCGCCGGTCCGCTTTATGCCGATGAGCTGGCGCTGAAGCAGATCCTGCTCAATCTGCTCTCCAATGCGGTCAAGTTCACGCCGGAATCCGGCACCGTCACCATGCGCTTCGTGACCGATCCGGAAAGCGGCGCGGGGCGTCTGGAGATCAGCGATACCGGCCCCGGCATGGATGCCGAGGGCGTGCGCGTCGCCCTGGAGCCCTTCGGCCAGATAGCCGTTGCCGCCGGCCAGGACAATGAACCCCAGGGCGGGCGTCCGGCGGCGCGCGACCGTCGGGCGGAGGGGGTCGGCCTTGGCCTCCCCAATGTCGCGCGCCTCGCCGAACTGCATGGCACCAAGCTGGTGATCGACAGCATGCCTGGCCACGGCACCACCATCCGGATCAGCTTCCCGGCCGCGAAATTCGCCGACCGCGCTGCCTGATATCTTCCGCAGAACGATTGCGTACAATAACCTTGGCGGCCGAGCTATCGTCCCGCTCGCGCACAAGAAATCGCGCAGCAAGGCCGGCTCTCTCGATAAGATAAAGACATAAGATAAAAGACCATCGCGTTCCAAGGGGAGCGCGATGGAAGTCCACCGGCGCGGCGAGGCAGACCGGTATCCTGCCATCAGGCCGCCCGCGCGATTTGCACTTCCGCCGGCGGTTTTTGCACCACGAAATGACAGCCGAGTTCAAGCAGCTCCGCCCGGGGATATTCCCTGAATTGCGGGTGGACCGGGATTTCATCCAGCGCATCGGCTTTGCCGTACCATGGCGCGGCTTCCCGCACCGCGAACCCGTTTGCCCTGAACAGCCGCTTGAAATACGCGCTGCGCCTGCGGTTCTGGAAGTGAATGCCGGGATTGTATTTCACCCAGCTGGCGTCATCAAAGGCCAGATAATTGAACTCGTTTATCTGCGGATCTGAATGAGCGTAATGATCCGAATAATCGATGACATGACTCATCAGTCCGCCGCTTCTCAGGACCCGGTAGCATTCGTGCATGATGCCCTGCAGGGTTTCGTCGGGTATATGTTCCAGGACGCTGGTGGTGGCGATGAGGTCGACACTGTCATCGGCAAAGTCCAGGGCCGTCGCATCCAGCGGCGCGCGATAAATGATACCGTAGATCTCGCGCAGATCTTGTTCCAGATACGGCTGCCGGATGCAGCCCGGCGGCCGGCGCACCGAGCCCCGCGGCGGATCGACCTGCAGATGCTTGATCACGGCATTGACCGCTTCGGCTTTGACCCAGCGCCGGATATCAACCGTGATCTGCCGGTTAGCGCCAAAGCAATAGAGAATGATATTGCTATAGAGATCCCAGCCGGCACCGAATTCGAACAGCGTCGTCTCATCGAGATGAATGCCGCGCAGCAGGAACTTCCGTGCATGAGTTATCTGCGCCGCTCCGGTCTCTTCGGTAGGGGCGAGTTGGCGCGGGATCGTCTTGGTGACGTATCTTTGCAGCAGGTAATAGAGCGTCTCGCCGAACGGAGCGATGCTGAGAAAATTGAACGCAGCGGCCTTTAGTTTCCAATCGATCTTGAATCGTCTGAATGCCATATGCTCACCCGATCGCTTATGTGCCAATGAAGGCGCGAACGGTCTATCGGCGCTGTCGCTTCCGGCCAAACGTCGCAGTCATGGGAATGTGAAGGGAAGCAGTACCGAGATACAGCGACATGGCGAAGACAACGAAGCGGTCACACTGTGGGCGCGTAAAATGTGCTGCTGGATTCGCTTCGCCGCGCTTGCTCGCCACGCTTGCTCGTTGTGGCGTGACATCCGTTCTGGATCGTCTTCTACAAAGCATCGTCGTGGAACTACCAGGGCGCGGGAAGCGCGCAGAACCGGATGAGGATCGCGCCACAGCTGTTGCCCCGCGAACGACACGGCGAAGTAAATCGGTCGCCTGCACGTCGTGGCAAGCGAACGCTCTATCGATTAAAGCGGGCTCCTAGTCAAAGGCCCGCATCGCCAGCGCCGCGATGTGATCGCGCAGATCCTGCGGCCAGTTCGCGATCAGCCCATCGAAGCGATCGCGGTCACCGGCGAACAAGGCACGTATCGCTTCCTCGAAGCCGGGCGCGTTGCCGGTCATGGCCGACATGAAACGGTAGACCGATTCCTGAGCCTGACGCCGGTCGATCGTGCCCGTCCCTTGCCGGCGCGCCGCCTCGACGAGCTTGCGCAAGGTCACCGAGGCGCCACCCGGCTGGCTGGCCAGCCATTCCCAGTGGCGCGGCAACAGGGTCACCTCGCGGGCGACCACGCCCAGCTTCGGCCGGCCGGGCCGCGCCAGTGCCGCCGTCTGTGCTGGTTCTGCTGCTGCCGAGGGCGGCGACAGGCGCGCCAGGATCGTCGCCGCGTCGCCGCGCAAATCGAAGTCGATGGGGCGGCTGGTGACCGCGTCGAAAACCAGGATCTGCTGCTCGGGGTCGGCCGCCAGCGCAGCCTTTACCGCCAGGGCGACATCGCCGGGTCTCCCGGCGGCGAGCCTGCGGCTGCCGGAAAAAGCGATGCAATGCATGTCGGAACGGCTGTCAGTCTCGGTCATGGGGGTCCTCCTTGGCGGAGAGTTTTACCCGGGTAATAATATCCTGTCAATTATTATCCGGGTAAAACTAGCAACACCCGTGAAGGAAACCTAGCAGCAGCACCTCTTGTCTGGCTGTAAAATCCACAGTAAATACGAGTTGAAACTGTGGAATATGGACCCGACATGGCGCCGACCACTTCCCCCACCCTCGATCTGCGCGGCAAGAAGCTGCTGCTGGTCATCGCCGGCGGCATCGCCGCCTATAAGGTCCTGGAGGTGATCCGCCGGGGCCGCGAAGCCGGGCTGGAAATCCGCAGCATCCTGACCGCCGGCGGGGCGCAATTCGTGACGCCGCTGAGCGTGGCTGCCCTGACCGAGAACAAGGTCTATCAGGACATCTTCTCGCTGACCGACGAAAGCGAGATGGGCCATATACGTCTGGTGCGCGAGGCGGATCTCATCCTGGTGGCGCCGGCTTCGGCCGACATCATCGCCAAGATGGCGCATGGCCTGGCCGACGATCTTGCCAGCACCGCGCTGCTGGCGGCCGACAAGCCGGTGCTGATCGCGCCCACCATGAACCTGCAGATGTGGGCGCATCCGGCGACGCAGGCCAATATCGCCACCTTGCGCGCGCGCGGCGTGGAGCTGGTCGGACCCGGCAAGGGCGATCTCGCCTGCGGTGAAGTGGGTTCTGGCCGCCTCGCCGAGCCGCCCGAAATCCTCGCCGCAATCGCGCGGCTGCTCGGCCATGCGCAAGGCCCGCTCAGCGGCAAGCGCGCCCTCGTCACCTCCGGCCCCACTTACGAGCCGATCGATCCGGTGCGCTATATCGCCAATCGCTCGTCGGGCAAGCAGGGCCATGCCATCGCCGCGGCCCTGGCAAAGCTCGGCGCCGAGACGGTGCTGGTGAGCGGGCCGACGCACGAGCCCGATCCGCTGGGTGTCCGCACCGTGCATATAGAGACGGCAGCCGAGATGCTGGACGCCTGCGAGGCCAATCTGCCGGTCGATATCGCCGTCTGCGCCGCCGCGGTCGCCGATTGGCGGATCGCCGCGCACCATGATCAGAAGCTGAAAAAGGAAGCCGGCAAGGAAGCGCCCGTCCTGCAGCTCGCCACCAATCCCGATATCCTCGCAACCCTTTCGGCCGCCGGCCCGCAAAGGCCGCGCCTCGTCATCGGCTTTGCCGCCGAGACGGAGAAGCTGATCGAGCATGCCAAGGCGAAGCTCGCGCGCAAGGGCTGCGACTGGATCCTCGCCAATGATGTCGGGCCCGGCACCGGCACTTTCGGCGGCGACAGCAATCTTGTGCATCTCGTCAGCCGCGGCGGTGCCGAGGAATGGCCGCGCCTGAGCAAGCCCGATGTCGCCGCACGACTCGCTGCGCGCATCGCCGATGAATTGAACAAGGGAAATGCCAAGTGAGCGAGATCACCGTCTCCGTACAACGCCTGCCCCATGCCGCCGATCTGCCCTTACCCGCTTATGCGACGCCGGATAGCGCCGGGCTCGATCTCATTGCCGCCATCGATGCCCCGGTCGATCTCGCGCCAGGGGCGCGCTGCCTGGTTCCGACCGGCTTGAAGATCGCCTTGCCCGCCGGCTATGAGGCACAGGTGCGGCCGCGCTCCGGCCTGGCGCTGAAGCATGGCATCACGCTGCTCAACAGCCCGGGCACCATTGACGCCGATTATCGCGGCGAGATCGGCGTCATCCTGATCAATCTCGGCCAGGAGAACTTCACCATCCGGCGCGGCGAACGCATTGCCCAGATGGTGGTGGCGCCGGTCAGCCGCCTTGCCTGGCGCGAACAAAGCGAGGACCTCGCCGCCACCCAGCGCGGCGAAGGCGGCTTCGGCTCCACGGGGCGCGACACGACGGGGCGCGACACGACGGGGCGGGAGACGATGAGGCGGGAGACGATGGGGGGCGCCCCCGCCGCCTCTTCACCAGCCAGATGAACCGGACACTATTTCAGATAATGGATTTCTGACGTGCTGCATCCTTCGAAACGCCTGCTCTTCGCCATCGAAGCGGTTCTCGACATTGCCTATCACGGCGGTTCGCAGCCGGTGCAAAGCGGCGACATCTCGACCCGCCAGGGCATCCCGCGCCGCTATCTCGAACAGGTGCTGCAGCATCTGGTGCGCACCGGCATCCTCGCCGGCCATCGCGGCCCGCGCGGCGGCTATCTGCTGGGCCGCGAGCGTCGCCGCATCACCATCGGCGAGATCGTCCGCGCCGTGCGGCAGTTCGAAGGCACGCCCGACACGATCGAGACCGCCAGCGGCTCGCGGGTCGGCCTAGAGGTCGTGCGCCCGCTGTGGCGCGAGCTGCAACAGAAGATGCTCGACGAGCTGGATTCCGTCAGCCTCGAGGATCTGTGCCAGCGCGCCCAGCAGGCCGGCATCCGCACGGATGCCTCGACACGGCTGGATTTCAGTATCTGAGCTATTCCCCCAACGGCTCTCCGCCCCATCCCCGCGACGGAGAGCCACTAGAAAGGACTCATCATGACCAGCGCCCCCGTTTCCAGCACAGCTGTCCAATTCCGCGGCCGCATCTATGACAACCTCATGGAAACGATCGGCGCGACACCGATCGTGCGCCTGTCAAAACTGGCCAAGGCGGAGAATGTCGGCGCCGAGCTGCTCGGCAAATGCGAGTTCTTCAATCCGCTGGCCTCGGTCAAGGACCGCCTCGGCTTCGCCATGATCGAGTGGCTGGAGAATAGCGGCAAGCTGCAGCCGGGCGGCACCATCATCGAGCCGACCAGCGGCAATACCGGCATCGCGCTTGCCTTCATCGCCGCCGCCAAGGGCTATCGCTGCATCCTGACCATGCCGGAGAGCATGTCGGTCGAGCGCCGCAAGATGCTGCGCCTGCTCGGCGCCGAGCTGGAACTGACGCCGGCCGCGCGCGGCATGTCGGGCGCCATCGCCCGCGCCGAGGAGCTGCTGAAGGAAATCCCCGGCGCCGTCATGCCGCAGCAATTCAAGAACCCCTCCAACGCCGCCTATCACCGCAAGACCACGGCGGAAGAGATCTGGCGCGATTGCGACGGCAAGGTCGATGCCTTGATTTCCGGCGTCGGCACCGGCGGCACCATCACCGGCGTCGGCAGCCTCCTGAAGGAACGCAACCCGCAGGCCCGCATCGTCGCCGTCGAGCCGGAAGACAGCCCGGTCCTGTCCGGCGGCCAGCCCGGCCCGCATAAGATCCAAGGCATCGGCGCCGGCTTCGTGCCGGACATCCTCGATCGCAACCTGATCGACGAAGTACTGACGGTTTCCAATGCCAGCGCCTTCGCCATGGCCCGCAAGGTCGCCAAGATCGAAGGCCTGCCGGTCGGCATTTCCTCCGGCGCGGCGCTGTCGGCCGCCGTCGAACTCGGCCGCCGGGCGGAGATGAAGGGCAAGCGCATCGTCGTCATCCTGCCCTCTTTCGCCGAACGCTATCTCTCCACCGCCCTGTTCGAAGGCATGGAGTAAGGAACATAAGGGAGAGCGACATGGCCGAACTGAGCGACCGGCAACTGGAGCGTTACGCCCGCCATGTCGTGCTCGATGAAGTAGGTGAGGAAGGCCAGCTGCGCCTCCTCGCCACCAAGGTGCTGGTGATCGGCGCCGGCGGCTTGGGGGCGCCGCTGGCGCTCTATCTCGCGGCGGCCGGCATCGGCACTATCGGCCTTATTGACGACGACACGGTCGATCTCTCCAACCTGCAGCGCCAGATCGTCCATACCACCGCCGATATCGGCCGGCCCAAGGTCGAAAGCGCCAGCGACACGCTGCGGCGCCTGAACCCTGAGATCAATCTCGTCACGCATCAGACGCGGCTGACGCCCGAGAACGGTGCCGCGCTGATCGCCGGCTATGACATCATCGCCGATGGCAGCGATAATTTCCGCACCCGTTATCTCTTGAACGATCTCTGCATCGCCGGCAGGAAGACCCTGGTCAGCGCGGCCCTGCTGCGCTTCGATGGCCAGCTCTCGACCTTCAAGCCGCATCTTGGCGATGCCCATCCCTGCTATCGCTGCATCTTCCCGGAAGAGCCGCCGGCCGATCTCATCCCCCGCTGCGAGACCGCGGGCATTTTCGGCGCCGTCGCCGGCGTCATGGGCAGTTTGCAGGCGACTGAGGTCTTGAAGGAGGCGCTCGGCCTCGGCGAAAGCCTCAGCGGTCAGTTGCTGATCTATGACGCGCTGGACGCCAATTTCCGGAAGATCCGCGCCAAGCGCCGCGCCGATTGCCCGAGCTGCGGTTCGCTCCGGAACTGAAACCGATGGATTGATGGCAAGCGGCCCGCCAGTTGCCTGGCGGGCCGTTTCTTTCACAGCATGGTTTCCAGCACGCGATCGGGCGGCTTGTGACCATCGGCGAAGGTCTTGATGTTGATGATGACCTTCTCGCCCATATCGACGCGGCCCTCGATCGTCGCCGAACCCATATGCGGCAGCAGCACCACGTTGTCGAGGCGCAGCAGCTTCGGGTTGACGGCCGGTTCGTGCTCGAAGACGTCGAGACCGGCGCCGGCCAGCTCGTTCTTCTCCAGCATGCGGGTGAGCGCGTTCTCATCGACCACTTCGCCGCGACTGGTATTGATGAGATAGGCATGCTTCGGCATCAGCTTCAGCCGCCGCGCCGAAAGCAGGTGGTAGGTCGCCGGCGTATGCGGACAGTTGATCGAGATGATGTCCATGCGCGACAGCATCTGGTCGAGGCTTTCCCAATAGGTCGCCTCCAATTCCTTTTCCGTGGCGGCATGGACGCGGCGGCGGTTGTGGTAATGCACCGAGAGGCCGAAGCCGCGGGCGCGCCGCGCCAGGGCGGTGCCGATGCGGCCCATGCCGACAATGCCGATCCGCTTGCCGTAAATGCGATGGCCAAGCATGAACATCGGACCCCAGCCCTGCCAGTTGCCGGAGCGGATCAGCCTCTCGCCCTCGCTGACGCGCCGCGCCGTAGCCAGAATCAGCGCCATGGTCATATCGGCCGTGTCCTCGGTGAGGACGCCCGGCGTATTGGTGACGGTAATGCCGCGCTGGCGCGCGCTGGCGAGATCGATATGGTCAACGCCAGTGCCGAAGGAGGCGATCAGGCGCAACTTGTCGCTGGCCTGGGAGAGGACGGAAGAATCGATGCGGTCGGTAACGGTGGGCACCAGCACATCGGCGATTTTCACCGCCTCGATCAGCTCGGCTTGACTCAGCGGATGGTCGTCCAGATTGAGCCGGACGTCGAACAGCTCCATCATCCGGGTTTCGATCACATCCGGCAGCTTTCGCGTCACCACGACCAGCGGCTTCAACGCCATCCGCTATCCTCCCACCCGGTTCATGCTCATGCCTCGGCCTGACTTTCGTCTGGCTGGGCGACCTGGCGTCGCCGCTCATGCTGCTCTGGCATAGCAAGACAGCCCGTTCTTGTCCATGACTGCGGCAGGCCGGCGGTTGTCCAAGGCCGCCCGCATCCGCAGAAGAAATGGCTTGCGACCAATTACATAGCCAAGCACCGCCGCCTCGGCCGCGCTATAGCGCCACCAAGTCGCAGCGGGGCGACATGGCTGGCGGCTGATGTCGCCGCGCGCCTTTGCCCTGGGGGCTTGCGGCACCCTTACCGTCGCACGAAGATGTGAGCGCCGACGCTTGACCGTTCCAAGACGCTTCATTAAGGCATAGAGACCCATGTTCCGCGTCGCACCGGCCTTGCGGCGGCCCGGCTGTTCCCGGCGAAAGTCTCGGTGAGACAGGCTGAGGGGTGACCTTGAGTGGCGCGCCGGGTTCCCGGACGGGATGGCGAAATTAGCGCGGTGCATGGCGCAAATGGGGGTTTGGTCAGCCATCGCGGCGTGTTAGCGCCGTCAGGGGCTGCGCTGAAGATATGACGGAGTAGGATGACAGCCTTGATACGCCCGATTTCATTGGCCGCGATGCTCATGCTGGCGGCAGCGATCCTGTCATTTGCGGTGCCGGCGGGCGCCGAGGAAACCAAGCTGCCCCTGCCCCGCTTCGTCTCGCTCGACGCCAATGACGTCAATATGCGCGCCGGTCCGGGCACGGAGTACCCGATCCTCTGGCAATATCACCGCAAGGGCCTGCCGGTGGAAATCGTCCAGGAATTCGATACCTGGCGGCGGATCCGCGATCGCGACGGGGCAATCGGCTGGGTTCAGTCCAACCTCCTGTCCAGCCGTCGCACGGCCCAGGTCCTAGACCAGCAGCGCGTGCTGATGAGCGAGCCCACGGGCGGCGTGCCGGTGGCGAAGCTCGACCCCGGTGTCATCGGCCATCTGCGCGAATGCGACGGCAGCCTATGCCGCCTTGACGTCAACGGTTACCGGGGCTGGCTGGCGCGCAGCGACCTCTGGGGCGTCTATCCGGACGAGAAGGTGGAAGCCAAGTGAGCATGGTCGGATGAGCGCCGAGATCTATCTGCTGCGGCATGGCGAGACCGAATGGAATCTCGACGGCCTGCTGCAGGGCCAGCACGATTCACCGTTGACCGAAAGCGGCCGCCGGCAGGCGCAGCAGCTCGGCATCCTGCTGGCCGAACATTTCGCCGGCCAGCCACTGCCGCCCTTCCAGGTCAGCCCCTTGGGACGTGCGCAGCAGACCGCCAATCTGATGCGCGCACAGCTCTTGCCGGCGGGAACGCCCTCGGCCCCGTATCTCATCGAGCCGCGCCTCACCGAAGTCGGCTTCGGCAGCTGGGAAGGGCTGACCTTTGACGAGATCGAGGAGGAATGGGCCGATCTGATCGACAGTTATGACGATCTCGACTGGCTGTTCGAGGCGCCGGAAGGCGAAGGCTATGACCAGGCCTTGATGCGCGTCGATAGCTGGCTGGCCGATCAGGCCGGCCGCCTGGTCGCCGTCTCGCACGGCCTGACGTCACAATTGATCTGCAGCCGCTATCTCGGCCTCGCCCGCGCCGATGTCGCCGCCTTCACGGTCGAGCACGGCGTCGTCTACCACCTGCATGACGGCAAGATCGACACGATCCGGGGGTAACGCCTTCCGCGCAACCTCATCAGGCTATTGAATACCCCTCACCCCGGCCCTCTCCCCACTCGCATGGGGCGAGGGAGTCGGATCATCGCGCCTTCTCCCCGCCCCGTCGGCCTAGGCCGACATTCGTCAGCAGGCGGGGCAAGGGGCTTAGCTCGAGCGCAAACCTACGCGAAATCGCCGGCGAGCTCATTGCGGATGGCTTCCGGCATGACGGCCATGTGGCTGTATTCCGGATGGTCGAAGCCGATCAGCACCTGGGTATTCGGCTGTTTGAAAGCCTTGACCTGCTCGGCCGTAAAGGGGAAGTGCACGAAATGCACCGATGACGCCTTGCCCTCTTCATTGGTGCGTTCCTGGTCGTCTTCCGGAATGCCGCGCACCGTTTCCGCGCCGAAGCGGATGAACATATGGCTCTCAACGCCGCCCAGCCGCGCCAGGAAGCGGGCACGCCGCACCGGATCGTCGACCTCGAACATCACCGTCGCCACCAATTCGCTGCCCTTGGGAACGAGCGGGTTGTAGGCCTCCAGCTCATCGGCAATCTGCGCCTCGCCGCCCTTCTCGATGAAGAGCATTTCCTGGATCTGCTGCAGCATGGTTTCGTAGCATTCGAAATAGAAAGTCGAGGCCGGCCCCACCTCCATCCGGCGGAGCTTCTTCTTGGCGACGATATTGCGCCGGAGATCGGCGCGCTGCTTGGCGTAGTCCGCCAATGGCAGGATATCTGCGGGGGTGATTTCTCGCTTCGTCATGGCCAACATCTTTCCATTTCTCCAAAGCAAGGATGCCGCTGCGGCAGTGGCATCACATGCATCACGCCGGAATGCCCGCGCCGTCAGACCAGGCCGTAAGCCTTGGCGAAAAGCTGAATCGGATGCACCGCATCACCCGGCTTCGGCGCGTCGGCACCGTTCAATTTCTCCATGCCCTGGACGATATGATCGCCGGCCAAGGGGCATTCCGAGGCGACGAAGGCCTTGGCCGCAGCATTCGCCTGGCGCGCCACCGGCTTGCCGACCTTCAGGGCGATCTCGAAATTGCCCTTCATGACGCCCCAGGAGCCGCCATGGCCGGAACAGCGCTCGATGACCGCGAGATCCGGTTCAGGGATGAGGCGCAGCATCTCCGCCGCCTTCTGGCCCATGTTCTGGGCGCGCGCATGGCAGGCGATATGCAAAGCCACGCCGCCCGGCAAGGGTTGCAAGCCGGGCGCCAGGCCTTCCTTGGCGGCGATGTCGACGATGTATTCGCTGACGTCGTAAGTCGCCTTCGAAAGCTTCTGCACCTTCTGGTCCAGCGGCAGGATGAGCGGCCATTCGAATTTCAGCATCAGGGCGCAACTCGGCACCAGGGCGACGATGTCGTAGCCCTGCTCGATATAAGGCAGCAGCGCCTCGCTGACGCTTTGCGCATGTTCGGCGACGCGGGCGATATTGCCCTGCTCCATTTGCGGCATGCCGCAGCAGCGCGGATAGACGACTTCCGTCTCGACGCCGTTGCGGGCGAGGACGGCACGCGCCGCCATGCCGATATCGGGATTGTTGTAATTGGCAAAGCAGGTGGCATAGAGCGCCACCTTGCGGCCATAAGCCGGCGCCTCCTTGTTCACGTCCAGCGGCTGCTCGCTGGCCCGCAGAACCAATGTACGACCGTGGAATTTCGGCAGTTTCGCCTCGGCATCGACGCCGGCCACGGCCTGCATGCCGGCCCGCACCACGCTGTTGCTATTGGCCCAGTTGACGACGGGCGCGGCCAACGCAGCGAGCCTGCCGTTGCGATCGGTTTCGGTCAGCTGCTGGTCCAACTTGCTGGCCTTGCCCTGTTTCAGCAAAGCGGCGCGATAGCGCAGCATCAGATGCGGGAAGTCCAGCGCCCATTCATGCGGCGGCACATAGGGGCACTTGGTCATGAAGCAGAGGTCGCAAAGCGTGCAGGCATCGACCACCTGCTTATAATCTTCGACCTTCACGCCATCCATCTCGCCGCTCGGCGATTCGTCGATCATGTCAAACAGGCGCGGGAAGGAATCGCAGAGATTGAAGCAGCGCCGGCAGCCATGGCAGATATCGAAGACGCGATGCATCTCCGCATTGATCTTGTCCATGTCGTAGAAGTCGGGATTCTGCCAATCCAACGGATGTCGGGTCGGCGCTTCCAAGCTGCCTTCGCGCATATGTTCGGCCCCCTGCGTCTGGTTCGTCGTTGCGCTTGTCGATGCTATGCTTGCCGGAGTGATCGTGAATGCGCAAGCGCATGCCCGGAGGTGGGCCAGACCGCGATCATTCAACGTCGAATGACGGCTGATCTGGCCGCAAGCGTCCGGCCTGACATCGAAGATGTCAGCGCCTCAAGGCTGCAAATCAGCCGAGGGTATCGAGCGCCTTCTGGAAGCGGCCGGCATGGGACTTTTCAGCCTTGGCCAGGGTCTCGAACCAGTCGGCGATTTCATCGAAACCTTCATCGCGCGCGGTACGCGCCATGCCCGGATACATGTCCGTGTATTCGTGGGTTTCGCCGGCGATCGCCGCCTTCAGATTGTTGCTGGTGGAGCCGATCGGCAGGCCGGTAGCCGGATCGCCGCTGACTTCCAGGAATTCGAGATGGCCGTGGGCATGGCCGGTCTCGCCTTCGGCCGTCGAGCGGAACACCGCCGAGACGTCGTTATAGCCTTCGACATCGGCTTTTTGTGCGAAATAGAGATAACGCCGATTGGCCTGGCTTTCGCCGGCAAAGGCTTCCTTCAAGTTGCCTTCGGTCTTGGAACCCTTCAAAGCTGCCATTTCATTCTCTCCCTGAAATTTAAGACGTGAAGCTGGGGAGCACGCCGCTGGGTCCGTCGCGGCCAGGATGGGATGGCCCGTCTCCGTTGCGGCCCTGATCGGCGCCCCGGCAATGATCCGGCTCATTAAGCCGAACCATCGTCCGATCTAGTTATCGCGCCGCGCGCCGGTCGAAGTCAACAGTTTAGAACGTTTAAAAAGAAGCGCCTTAGCTGCGACACGAAAATGAAATCGAGTTGCAATTGACGGTATCTGGCAGACGGCTGCGGGGGTGCGATCAGTCCTTGGCCACGCGGACGATCACGTCGATGCGGGCGACATGGGTGCCGGCCGGCGCCGCCGGCAATTGCGGCAGCGCGATCTGGTCGCCGGGAATGTCCTGCAACTGGCCGTTTTCCTCAAAGAAGAAATGATGGTGGTCGCTGACATTGGTGTCGAAATAGGAGCGGCCCGCCTCGATCACCACCTCACGCAGCAAGCCGGCCGCGGTGAACTGATGCAGGGTGTTATAGACCGTCGCCAGGGAAACCGGGATACGGGCCTCGCTGGCGAGGTCGTGCAGCTGCTCGGCGGTCAAATGGCGATCGCCGCCGTCAAAGAGCAGCTTGGCCAGGGACAGACGCTGGCGCGTCGGCCGCAATCCGGCAGCGCGCAGGCGCTGAACGATCGGGGCGAAAGGTCGTGACTCAGTCATATTTATAACTATGGCGGAAAAAGATGCTTTTTTGAAGTGCGTTTTAAAATTGTTCCGAACTGGCCGCTAACTCGCTTGCATTACAGCCAAGTCGCGCGAAACGGGCCTGCCTCCACCCGAAGACAATCGTCCTGTCGGGTCTTGCCCCTCCGCTCGTATTGTGCAGACTTTCCTGACGACGGGAATGATGGGGGAAAGATGAGCAGCGAGGAAAACAGGACGGGATCCGCCTTCGGATTCCGGCAGGGGATCATCGTCCTTCTTTTGGCGGCTTCCGTCGCACTCGGCGCATGTCAGGCGCCGGCGACGAACCGGCTGCCAGGCGCCCCGGCACAGCCCCTGGCACAGCTTGCCGCCAGCGAGGTTGATTACCTCCCGGCGGGCACTGTCCTGCTGTGGCGAAACCTCAACTCCGGCGAGGTGATGGAAGAGCATGTCGCCCAGCATGCCGGCGGCCTCTATAACGCCTATATCGGCACCCATCATTCCTTCTATTACGTTCCCGACCCCTTGGCCGACAACGAGAACACCGAAGTCGCCGACATGAACGGCCTCTTCCCGCTGCGCGTTGGCAACAAGGTGATGTTCAATCGTCATCCGAAGGCCGGGAAAATGATCGACACGGTCGAAGTGGTTCGTGCCGAAACCCTGCAATTGCCCCTGGGCGCCGTCGATACCTTCGTGATCGATAGCGAATCGCGGCTGATCGAGGGAAACTGGATTGCCAATGCGGCGGTCTGGTATGCGCCGGCCCTGCACTGCGTCGTGCAGATTGAGATCAAGGATACCGATGGCGATGATCGCCGCCGTCAGCTGATCGAGATTCGCAAGCCGCAGGCCTAGCCGGAGATGCCGCGGCGAACGATCCCGCTACGGCATCAACGCTCCGCCATTCACCTCGATCACCTGGCCGGTGATGTAGCCGGCGAGGCTGGGCGAGGCGAGGAAGAGATAGGCACCGACGCAATCCTCGGCCCGGCCAAGGCGCTGCAGCGGCAGCTTGGCCGCCGTCGCCGCCAGTTTCTCCGGCGAGGAATAGCGCTGGTGGAAATCGGTATCGATGGTGCCGGGCGAGACCGCATTGACGCGGATGCCCTTGGGCGCCCACTCGACGGCAAGGCTGCGGGTGGCCGTGGAGACGAAAGCCTTGGCGCCGCTATAGGCAAGCGAACCCGGGCTGCCGCCGGTGCGCGCCGAGATCGAGGTGGTGTTGACGATACCGGGCTGGCGCGACCGGCACAGGGCTGGATAAGCGGCCTGGCAGGCGGTCAGCAGCGATTTCGCATTGAGCGACAGGATGCGGTCGAAGCTTTCTTCGCTGAGGTTTTCCGCCTTGTGCCGGCCCATCATGGTGCCGGCATTATTGATCAGGATGTCGAGCCCGCCGAGACCTTCGACGGCCTTGTCGACCGCCAGTCGGGTTTCCGCCGCCACGCCGAAATCGCCAGTGACGACCACCGCCTTATGGCCGCCGGCGGCATTCAGGCGGTCGGCCAGGGCCCACAGCCCGTCGCTGGCGCTGCGGCCATGCAAGGCGACATGTGCGCCGAGCTGGGCGAAGGCCATCGCCACGGCAGCGCCGATGCCGCGGCTGCTGCCGGTGACCAGGACGCGGGCATTGGCGAAATCACGCGCCAGCAGATCCGTCGGCCATTGGCCGGGCTGCTGTCCGTCGCCCGCCATCGGCTCAGTAGCCCGTCGCGATGCGGTCGACCAGTTGCTTCACCGTCGGCACGAAGCCGCCGGCATAGAAGGGATCGTCCTTGAAGCGATAGGCGTTGTGGCCGGCGAACATCAGCTGGTCTTCGGTGCGATCGGAATGGCTGATCTCCTGCAGCGTCTTCTGGATGCAGAAGGAGCGCGGATCGGCCTTCTTGCCGGTGGTGCCGCTTTCATCCTGTGACCAGTTGGAAAAGCCGCAGGCACTGAGGCAGCCCATGCAGTTGATCTGATCGGTGAGGATTTCGTTTTCCTCTTCCGGCGTCACGAAGATCAGCGTGCCGTCCGGTGTGCGCATTGCTTCCTTGTAGCCCTGACGCACCCATTCCTCGGCGCGCAGTTTATCGGCTGCCGTCAGATAGACCAAACGCCCGCGCGCGCCGACCGGGAAGGCCCAGTCATGTTCGCCGACCTTATGGGTGTTGTAGGCGACCTGGCGCTCCGAGCGGCCGCGCAGATTACCGATAAAAGCGTTGTCGACCGCCGATGAGTAGAAGCCGGTGGGGCTGAAGCGATTGAGAAAGACATCGCCCTTGTTGAGGGTCATCAAGCGCTTCTTCCAGGCATCGGAAATCGGGCTTTCCTGGGTGATCAGCGGCCGCGTGCCGAACTGGAAAGCGACCGGGCCGAGCTCCGGATTGTCGATCCAATCGGCCCATTCGCTGAGCCACCAGACACCACCCGCCATGACGACAGGCGTATCGCCGAGGTCGCATTCATCGCGCATCATCTTGCGCAGTTCGCGCACCCGCGGCAGCGGATCGCCGGGCTTGGTCGGATCCTCGCTGTTGGAAAGGCCGTTATGGCCGCCGGCCAGCCAGGGATCTTCATAGACCACGGCGCCGAGCCAATCCTTGAACTTGTGATAGGCGCGCTTCCACAAGGCCCGGAAGGCGCGGGCCGAGGAGACGATGGGATAGTAATGCACGCCGTATTCGGCGCAGATCTCGGCGATGCGATAGGGCATGCCGGCGCCGCAGGTGACGCCGTGGATCAGGCCCTTCGCCCCTTCCAGCACGCCATGCAGCACGCGTTCCGAACCGCCCATCTCCCACAGCACGTTCATGTGGATGCGGCCCTGGCCATTCGAGGTCTCGTGGGCGATGCGCGCCTGGGTGATGCCGCCCTTGATGGCGTAATTCAGCAGCTCTTCGTGGCGTTCACGCCGGGTCTTGCCGTGATAGAGTTGCGGCACGAGATTACCGCTCTCGTCGTAGAAATCGGCGTTGACGCCCGAGAAGGTGCCGACGCCGCCGGCCGAGGCCCAGGCGCCGGAAGATTCGCCGTTGGAGACGGAGATGCCTTTGCCGCCCTCGACAATGGGAAGAACCTCGCGGCCGGAAATCATCAGAGGCTTCAGCTGCATCACTCCATACCCTCCAAAAAGCGGGATCGCCTAGGATCGCCCTGTGCCGCGATCCGATCTTGAACGATCCCCGCTTCGCTCAATCATCCTCAGGCCTGGCATCCGCAGGCCCGGCATCCGCATGCCTCGTCGCGGGACATCCCGCAGCCTGCCCTCACCTGTATGGCAGTGTCATATATATAAATTATCAGCCTAGTCCAGCCAACAACCGAGCCGGCGCGTCGGTGAAAACCGCGTCAACGCCCCAGCCGAACAGACGGCGGGCGAGGTCGACATCATTGACCGTATAAACCAGAAGGCCATAACCGGCAGCCTTGATGTCGTGCGCCCAGCTGGCGGTCAGTTTCTGATCCCAGCAATGAATCGACACCGCACCGATCCGCTCCGCCCGCTGGCGCCAATCCGCCGGAGCATCTTCCAGCAGCAGACCGAGCGGCAGCTCGGGCGCGAGCTCACGCACTTCCAGCAGGCTCTCGTAAGCGAAGCTGGATATCAGCGGCGCCCGGCCGCCCTGGCCGTCGCTGGCCGGCAGATTGCTGCCCCAGATGCGCCGCAATTCGGCAATGATGCCGCGGGCGGTTTCCCGGTCGCGGCTCGGGCAGGGCTTGATTTCGAGGTTGCAGCCGAGATCGAGACGCGCCAGCTCGCTCATGGTCTCGGCCAAGGTGGGGATGCGCGCGCCGGCCCAGCTGGGGCCGAACCAGGCGCCGGCATCCAGCGCCTTCAGATCGGCCAGGGATTTCTGCGCCGCCGGACCGTGGCCATTGCTGGTGCGGTCGACGGTATCGTCATGCAGCAGGATGACGGCATTGTCGGCCGTCAGCTTGGCGTCGAATTCGACCCAGGCGGCACCCTGGCGCTTCGCTTCCGCAAAGCCTTCCAGGGTGTTTTCCGGGGCGGCTTCCGCCGCCCCGCGATGACCGATCACACGCGGCAGGTTCAGTGCCGCCATGGTTGCGCTCATAGTCCGCCTCTGCGGGTGGTCAGGCGGCGTTATTCCGCCGGCTCGGCCTGCTTCGGGGTGATCTCCTGGCCGGTCTGCTGATCGACCGACTTCATGCTGAGCTTGACCTTGCCGCGGTCGTCCATGCCGATGCACTTGACCTTGACGACATCGCCGACATTGACCACGTCGCTGACCTGCTTGACGCGCTGCGACGACAATTCACTGATGTGAACCAGCCCGTCGCGGGTGCCGAGGAAGTTCACGAAGGCGCCGAAATCCATCAGCTTGACGACTTTGCCTTCATAGATCTGGCCGACTTCCGGCTCGGCAACGATGCCCTTGATCCAGTCGATCGCCGCC
The DNA here is from genome assembly GCA_035539075.1 of Terriglobia bacterium. Lineage (GTDB taxonomy): Bacteria > Pseudomonadota > Alphaproteobacteria > Dongiales > Dongiaceae > Dongia_B. The sequence continues at coordinate 2,106 of DATLJB010000115.1, read as the reverse complement.
TGCGAGGCCTTGGCGTCGACGGCGGCCACCTTGATCGTGCCATCGTCCTCGATATCGATCTTGGCGCCGGTCACTTCGCAGATCTCGCGGATGACCTTGCCGCCGGAACCGATCACTTCGCGGATCTTGTCCTTCGGGATATTGATCACGGTGATGCGCGGGGCGTTCTGGTTGACGCCTTCGCGCGCGCCGGTCAGCGCCTTCGACATTTCGCCGAGGATATGGACGCGGCCCTGATGCGCCTGCTCCAGGGCGATCTTCATGATCTCCCGGGTGATCGAGGTGATCTTGATGTCCATCTGCAGGGCGGTGATGCCGGCTTCCGTACCAGCCACCTTGAAATCCATGTCGCCGAGGTGATCTTCATCGCCGAGGATGTCGGAGAGAACGGCGAAACCGTCCTTTTCCTTGATCAGGCCCATGGCGATGCCGGCAACGGGACGCGCCATCGGCACGCCGGCATCCATCAGGCTCAAGGACGAGCCGCAGACCGTCGCCATCGAGGACGAGCCATTGCTCTCGGTGATCTCCGAGACGATACGCATGGTGTAGGGGAAGTCTTCCTTCTTCGGCAGCAGCGGATGGATCGCCCGCCACGCGAGCTTGCCGTGACCGACTTCGCGCCGGCCCGGCGAACCCATGCGGCCGGTTTCGCCGGTCGAGTAGGGTGGGAAATTATAGTGCAGCATGAAGTTTTCGCGGTATTCGCCTTCCAGCGCGTCGATGATCTGCTCATCCTGGCCGGTGCCGAGGGTGGCGACGACCAGCGCCTGGGTTTCACCGCGGGTGAACAGCGCCGAGCCATGGGCGCGCGGCAGCACGCCCACTTCGGAAATGATCGGGCGCACCGTCTTGGTGTCGCGGCCATCGATGCGGGTGCCGGTCTTCAGGATGTTGCCGCGCACGATATCGCGCTCGAGATCCTTGAAGAGCTTGCCGGCGAGTTCCTTGCGCACCTCATCGGTGCCGAGGGCTTCCTTGGCCGCCGCCTTGACGGCTGCGACCTTGTCGGTACGGGCCTGCTTGGCCTGTTCGCGATAGGCTTCGGCGAGCTGCGCCGAGAACTGCGCCTGCAAGGCGGCCCAGACTTCCTTGTGCTCCGCCTTTTCCTCGGCGAGCGGCCAGGGTTCCTTGGCGCATTGCTCGGCCAGTTCGATGATCGCATTGATCACCGGCTGGAAGCTGTCGAAACCGAAATTGACGGCGCCCAGCATGATCTCCTCGGACAGCTCCTGGGCTTCCGATTCCACCATCAAGACGCCTTCCGAGGTACCGGCGAGCACCAGATCGAGCTTGGTGTCGGTCAGCTGTTCGGCCTTCGGATTGAGCACGTATTCGCCGTTGATGTAACCGACGCGCGCGGCACCGATCGGGCCCATGAAGGGAATGCCGGAGAGGGTCAGCGCGGCGGAGGCGCCGACCATGGCGACGATATCCGGATCGTTCTCGAGATCATGGCTGAGAACGGTGCAGACCACCTGGGTCTCGTTGCGGTAGCCGGGATGGAACAGCGGGCGGATCGGCCGGTCGATCAGGCGCGAAACCAGCACTTCCTTTTCCGAGGGACGGCCTTCGCGCTTGAAGAAGCCACCGGGAATCTTGCCGGCCGCAAAGGCCTTTTCCTGGTAATTGACAGTCAGGGGGAAGAAATCGACGCCCGGCTTCGGCTCCTTGTTGCCGACGGCAGTGCAGAGCACCACGGTGTCGCCATAGGTGGCGAGCACGGCGCCATCCGCCTGACGGGCGATGCGGCCGGTTTCGAGGACGAGCTTGCGGCCGCCCCAGGTCAATTCCTTGCGATAGATCTTGAACATATAGATTAGGTCCTTTCAGCTCTCAGAATCATTCTGAGAATAGAGCTTCGACCGGAAGGTTCGCCGGACCCGCGAAAACAATGCCTGGATTCTGGTGAACTCAAGGGCCAGTTTTTCTGGCGACATTGCTTACGTCGGCCCGGCTTCATCGTCGGGGAATTACGCTGATACCATCGCCCCGGTCGTTCAGGCGGTGCCCCGTATCAGCATAGCAAAAGCCCGCCCCAGCACAGCCGGGACGGGCTTTCGATTTTAGCGGCGCAGGCCGAGGCGGCTGATGATGTCCTGGTAG
>DATLJB010000114.1:0-2992 GCA_035539075.1 Terriglobia bacterium | reverse complement strand
TCGGACGAGCAGCCACCGCAAGGCGATGTTCAACAATTTGGCGCACGCGCTGGTCAAGCACGAGCAGATCAAGACCACCCTTCCCAAGGCGAAGGATCTGCGTCCGATCGTCGAAAAGCTGGTGACGCTGGGCAAGCGCGGCGGCCTGCATGCCCGCCGTCAGATCCTGGCTTCGCTGAAGGACGAGAAGATGGCCGAGAAGCTGTTGACCGTCATTGCAGAGCGCTACAAGAGCCGCAACGGCGGCTATACCCGCGTTCTCAAGGCCGGCTTCCGCTACGGCGATATGGCCCCGATGGCGATCATCGAATTCGTTGATCGCGACCCGGCTGCCAAGGGCCTTGATTCCGGTCCGAAGCAGGTTGCCGAAGGCGAAGAGGCCACTGCCGAGGCTTGATTCCTCGCGCGATCGACCACAGTTGAAAGGGCAGCCTTCGGGCTGCCCTTTTGCTATATTATCGGGGCCTTATGGCCGCTTTATTGAGCCGATGCGTGATGCGGGTCCCGGACCCGCCTAAACGGAGAATGCCATCATTATGTTGCGCCGCGCCTTATCCCTACTGCTTCTGCTGACCGGTTGCCTCACCGCCGTGACCACCGTCGCCAGGGCCGAGGACGCGGTTCCGAGTTCGCAGCAGCAGGTCCAGCTTTCCTTCGCGCCGGTGGTGCACAAGGCGGCGCCCGCCGTGGTCAATATCTATACCCGCAAGGTCATCCAGGAGCAGATGGCCTCGCCGTTCTTCAACGATCCCTTTTTTCGCCAATTCTTCGGCGACGAAGCGGCGGGCGGCCCGACCCGCGAACGGGTGCAGAATTCGCTGGGCTCGGGCGTCATTGTCCGCGACAACGGCCTGATCGTCACCAACAACCATGTGATCCAGGGGGCAGACCAGATCACGGTCGTCCTCAATGACGGCCGCGAATTCGAAGCCAAGCTGATCGCCGCGGAGGCACAGCTGGATCTGGCGCTGCTGAAGATCGACACCAAGGGCGAGAAGCTGCCGACCCTGCAATTGCGCGATTCCGACGACCTGGAAGTCGGCGATCTCGTCCTTGCCATCGGCAACCCCTTCGGCGTCGGCCAGACGGTCACCAGCGGCATTGTCTCCGGCCTGGCCCGCACCCAGACCGGCATCAACGATTTCGGCTTTTTCATCCAGACCGATGCCGCCATCAATCCCGGCAATTCCGGCGGCGCCCTGGTCTCGCTCGACGGCCGGGTGGTCGGCATCAACACGGCGATCTTTTCCAAGACCGGCGGTTCGGTTGGCATCGGCTTCGCTATCCCCAGCAACATGGTCCGCGTCATGATCGACGCCGAGGCCAATGGCGGCAAGCTGATCCGGCCCTGGATCGGTGCGTCCGGCGAGGCGGTCACGGCGGAGATCGCCGCCAGCCTTGGTCTTGCAAGGCCGGGCGGCGTGGTCGTGCGCCAGATCTATCCCAATGGTCCGGCGGCCCGGGCGGGTATCAAGCCGGGCGATGTGATCCTCTCGGTCAACGGCAAGCAGATCAATGACGCGGAGGCGCTCCGCTTCCGCTTGGCGACCCAGCAGATCGGCAAGCAGACGATACTGCAGGTGACCTCGCGCGGCAGCAGCCGTGACGTGAAGATCGATCTCATCGCGCCGCCCGATACCCCGGCGTCGGATGAACAATTGCTGCGCGGCCGGCAGCCCCTCGCCGGGGCCTTGGTCGCCAATCTGTCCCCGGCCTTGTCCGATGAGCTTTCGGTCGGCTCCTGGAGCGGCGTCGTCGTCACCAAGCTGAAGCGGGGCAGTTTCGCCGATCAGTTTGGCTTGCAACGCGGCGACATCATCGTCAAGCTTAACGATCATGATGTTGGAGATACGCGCGAGTTGCAAAAGCTGCTCGACCAGCCATCCGATCAATGGGCCGTCACCATCAATCGCGGCGGTCAGGTCAAGACCCTGCGGATCGATTGAGGCCGGTGGGATGACGCCCGCCAGATTGGGTTGTGCGTGAGCGGCCTGTTCGAACAAGAGGCGCCGCGACCGCTCGCCGACCGCTTGCGCCCGCGCAAGCTCGATGAAATCGTCGGCCAGGACCATCTGATCGGACCCGATGGCCCGATCGGCCGCATGATGCAATCGGGCCACCTGTCTTCGATGATCCTTTGGGGCCCGCCCGGCTGCGGCAAGACCACGCTTGCGCGGCTGATCGCCGAAGGCAGTCATCTGCATTTCGAGATGCTGTCGGCAATCTTCAGTGGCGTTGCCGATCTGCGCAAGATCTTCGAGGCCGCCCGCCAGCGCCGTGTGATCGGCGAGGGCACGCTGCTCTTCATCGACGAGATCCATCGCTTCAACCGCAGCCAGCAGGACGGTTTTCTGCCTTATGTGGAAGACGGCACTGTCATCCTGGTCGGCGCGACAACCGAAAACCCGTCTTTCGAGCTGAACGCCGCCTTGCTGTCGCGCTGTCAGGTCTTCGTGCTGAACCGGCTCGATCACGACGATCTGGCTCAGTTGATCGGCCGCGCCGAGGCGACCATGGAAGCCCAGCTGCCGCTGACGACCGATGCCCGCGAGGCGCTCATTGCCATGGCCGACGGCGACGGGCGCTATCTCCTGAATATGGCAGAAGAGCTGTTCCGCTTTCCGCCCGATACGGAGCTGGACGTCAATCAATTGACCAAGGCGGTCAACCGCCGGGCGCCGCTTTATGACAAGGCGCAGGAAGGCCATTACAACCTGATCAGCGCCCTGCACAAATCGCTGCGCGGCTCGGATACGGATGCCGCCCTTTATTGGTTCGGCCGCATGCTGGCCGGCGGGGAAGATCCCAAATACATCGTCCGCCGCCTGGTTCGCTTCGCCGTCGAAGATGTCGGCCTCGCCGACCCGGCTGCCCTGACGCAATGCCTGGCGGCCTGGGACGCCTATGACCGGCTGGGTTCGCCGGAAGGCGAACTGGCGATTGCCCAGGCCGTCATCTATCTCGGCACGGCGCCAAAGTCGAACGCCGCCTA
>DATLJB010000113.1:0-31867 GCA_035539075.1 Terriglobia bacterium | reverse complement strand
GGATATGGGTCTCGTCCCTTACAAGATCGTGTCCGGCGACAATGGCGATGCCTGGGTCAATTCCCACGGCAAGAACTATTCCCCCTCGCAGGTTTCGGCCTTCATCCTGCAGAAGATGAAGGAAACCGCCGAGAATTACCTCGGCGAGAAGGTGACCCAGGCGGTCATCACCGTGCCCGCGTATTTCAACGACAGCCAGCGCCAGGCGACCAAGGATGCCGGCAAGATCGCCGGTCTCGAGGTGCTGCGCATCATCAACGAGCCGACGGCCGCGGCCCTCGCTTACGGCATGGAGCGGAAGGGCACCGGCACCATCGCGGTCTATGACCTCGGCGGCGGTACCTTCGATATCTCGGTGCTGGAAATCGGCGACGGCGTGTTCGAGGTGAAGTCGACCAATGGCGACACCTTCCTCGGCGGTGAAGATTTCGACGCCCGCATCATCGATTACCTGGCCGATGAGTTCAAAAAGGAACAGGGTATCGATCTGCGCAAGGACAAGCTCGCCCTGCAGCGTCTGAAGGAAGCGGCGGAAAAGGCCAAGATCGAGCTCTCCAGCTCGATGCAGACCGAGGTCAACCTGCCCTTCATCACGGCCGACCAGTCGGGCCCGAAGCATCTCAACATCAAGATTTCCCGCGCCAAGCTGGAAGCTCTGGTGGATGAGCTGGTCGAGCGTACCATGGAACCGTGCCGCAAGGCGCTGAAGGATGCCGGCCTCAAGGCCAGCGACATCAACGAGGTGATCCTGGTCGGTGGTATGACCCGCATGCCGAAGATCATCGAGAAGGTGAAGGAATTCTTCGGCCGCGAGCCGCATCGCGGCGTCAACCCGGACGAAGTCGTCGCGGTCGGCGCGGCCATCCAGGGCGGCGTCCTCAAGGGCGACGTCAAGGACGTGCTGTTGCTCGACGTGACCCCGCTCTCGCTCGGCATCGAGACCTTGGGCGGCGTGTTCACGCGTCTCATCGATCGCAACACCACCATCCCGACCAAGAAGAGCCAGGTGTTCTCGACGGCGGAAGACGGCCAGACGGCGGTCACCATCCGCGTGTTCCAGGGCGAACGCGAAATGGCGGCGGATAACAAGGTCCTCGGCCAGTTCGACCTGATGGGCATTCCGGCGGCGCCCCGCGGCGTGCCGCAGATCGAGGTCACCTTCGATATCGACGCCAACGGCATCGTCCAGGTGTCGGCGAAGGACAAGGCGACCGGCAAGGAACAGCAGATCCGCATCCAGGCATCGGGCGGTCTCAGCGACGCCGACATCGACAAGATGGTGAAGGACGCCGAAGCGCATGCCGCCGAAGACAAGAAGCGGAAGGCGCTGGTCGAGGCCCGCAACAATGCGGAAGCCCTGATCCACAATGCCGAGAAGCAGATCGCCGAAGCCGGCGACAAGGTAGCCGCCGCCGACAAGTCGGTGGTGGAAGCGGCGATCGCCGATCTGAAGAGCGTGAAGGATGGCGACGATGCCGAGGCGATCGAAGCCAAGACCAACGCCTTGACCCAGGCGGTGATGAAGGTTGGCGAAGCGCTCTACAAGGCGGCGCAGGCATCGGGTGAAGCCGGTGCCGGCGATGCTGCGGGTGGCGCTCAGGCCGGTGCCTCGGGCGGCGACGACAAGGTGGTCGATGCCGATTTCGAGGAAGTGGACGACCGCAAGGGCAAATCAGCCTAAGGGGCCGCCTATCATGCACGGCATCCGCTGAACGAGCTGGGATGGCCCCTCGATCCGATCGCCTGATCGGCGAGGGGCCATCGCTCGTTTAGGGGACTGTCATCCTCCTTCCTGCATTTCTTGACTAGTCGGACCGATGTCGAAACAGGACTACTACGAGCTGCTCGGGGTCGCCAAAGGCGCCTCGGCGGACGACCTTAAAAAGGCCTATCGCAAGGCCGCGATGCAATATCATCCGGATCGCAATCCCGGCGACAAGACGGCTGAGCAGAAATTCAAGGAAGTCAACGAGGCCTATGACGTCCTGAAGGACGAGCAGAAGCGCGCGGCCTATGACCGCTTCGGCCATGCCGCTTTCGAGAACGGCCGTGGCGGTGGCGCCGGTGGCTTCAACGGGGCCGGCGGCTTCGATTTTACCAGCTCCGGCTTTGCCGATATTTTCGACGAGATGTTCGGCGAGTTCATGGGCGGCCGGCGCGGCGGCGGCCAGGCGCGGGGACGCGGCGCCGATCTGCGCTACAATATGGAAATCAGCCTCGACGACGCCTTCCATGGCAAGCAGGCGACCATTCGCGTGCCGACCTCGGCACCCTGCGAGGATTGCCAGGGGACCGGGGGCGAGAAGGGCTCGCAGCCGATCACCTGTCCGGCCTGCCATGGCCATGGCCGCGTGCGCGCGACCCAGGGCTTCTTCACCGTCGAGCGTACCTGTCAGACCTGCGGCGGCGGCGGCCGTGTGATCGAGAAGCCCTGCAAGACCTGCCATGGCCAGGGCCGTGTCGCCAAGGAAAAGAATTTGCAGGTTTCGATCCCGGCCGGCGTCGAAGACGGCACCCGCATCCGTCTCGCCGGCGAGGGCGAGGCCGGCATGCGCGGCGGTCCCGCCGGCGACCTTTACATCTTCCTCAGCGTGAAGCCGCATCGCCTGTTCCAGCGTGACGGCGCCGATATCCATTGCCGCGTGCCGATCCCGATGACGACGGCGGCGCTCGGCGGCCAGATCGAAATCCCCACGGTCGACGGCAGCAAGGCCAAGGTGGGAATTCCGGGCGGCGCGCAAAGCGGCCAGCAGTTCCGCCTCAAAGGCAAGGGCATGTCGGTGCTGCGCTCGCCGGCGCGTGGCGACATGTATGTCGAGATCAGCGTCGAGACGCCGGTGCATCTCACCAAGAAGCAGAAGGAACTGCTCGAGCAGTTTGCGGCCGAGAGCGAGAAGTCCGGCAAGCAGTCGCCGGAATCGGACGGCTTCTTTGCACGCGTGAAGGAATTCTTCGACACCCGGGAGTAAGTCCCGTCGAACCGCGCGGAGCGGCCGGCCAGACAAGAGACGCGCAGTTCCGGCTGCGCGGCCCATCGGGCTGAGGCGACCTCAGCATTCCAGCCAGAACGCGTCCGATGGAGAAAGGTAGCTGCCGCGCGCCATCTTGAGGCCCGCTCTTGCATTCAATCCCGGTCTTGCATTCGACGCGGCGGAACTCATATATAAGTCGGCTCCGGTCCCGGAGCTACATGGAGGCGGACCATCCAATCCCCGCCTTCCATGTTCGTCATGAGGGTTTTCGCCCTCAGTTCAACATGATCCACATCGCTGGTTGAGGCAGGCTCTGTCAGTTGCATATGCACATGCGTGCATATGCGAAGTGCATCCAAAGTCTGTCTTATCCGCTCACACATCCAATGCGTCACATCTCTAGACGCAGTCAAATATGGGCAGGTAACGCAATGACAGGTGGCATCGGCTTGGCACGATCCCTCATCGTGCCTATACGCAATATATCTCCATTTTCGACATTCTCCTCCTCAGCCAGTCATATCGCTACTGCGATATGGCCCTCGTTTCTGCTGCAACGCCGCGCAATGGACGCGCCTGCAGCAACGGACGTGTCCGCTGCATCGCTGAAGGCGAAGCGATTAGTCATGGCTCTCCAGGTTGCCGCGGCTGTCGTCTCGGCGAGCGTCATGACGAGTGACGCCGCACGGGCCGATGATGCGACGGCGCCGGGCAATGCTGCCGGCAGCGGCGCCGCCGACACCGGAACGAAAGTCAACACTGCGGCCGGAAACGCAACCGCCGACAAGCCGATCGCGATGGACAAGCCGGCGCCCGGACCGGAATCGTGGATGCTGGGTGACTGGGGCGGCTATCGCACGAAGCTGCAGCAGAAAGGCATCGATCTCCAGCTCGGCTATGTCAGCGAAATCGCCAGCAATCTGCGCGGCGGCGGCGAGACGAAGTGGGACTATACCGATCAGTGGACCTTCGGCACCACGCTCGACTTCGACAAGCTGTTCGGCATCCATGATGCGAAATTCCAGGTCTCCTTCACCAGCCGCGACGGCAATAATCTCAGCAAGAATGCCAATCTCGGCACCCTGCAGCAGGTGCAGGAAGTCTATGGTCGCGGCCAGACCTGGCGGCTCACGCAGTTCTGGTATGACCAGAAATATTTCGACCAGGTCTTCGACTGGAAGATCGGACGCCTGACGATCGGCGAGGATTTCGCCGCCTTCGATTGCGATTTCCAGAACCTCACCTTCTGCGGCTCGGCACCCGGCAACGTCGTCGGCAACTACATCTTCAACTGGCCGGTCAGCCAATGGGGAACGCGCGGCAAGGTCCGGCTCGGCAGTTTCGGCTATGCCGAGATCGGCTTCTACGACGAGAATCCGAAATACGCGACGGCCCAGGACGCGATCACGCCGCGTTTCTACTCTAACTCGAAAGGCGTGCTGATCCCGGCGGAGCTGGCTTGGCTGCCGACCTTCGGAAACGGCCAGCTGCCGGGCAGCTACAAATTCGGCGTCTGGGGCGATACCGCCCGGGTGCAGGATCTCGTGAACGATGACGGCACGCTGACCGCCGACAATCCCGGCGTCAGCGCCAACCATGTTCGCGGGCGCTACGGCGGCTATATCAACTTCCAGCAGCAGCTCACGCATACTGATACCGGAAATCCGAAAGGCGGCTTGAATGTCTTCCTCAACGCCGTCTTCACCGATAACCGGACCGCGACGACGGACCGCCAGGTCGCGGTAGGCGCCGTCTATACCGGACCGCTCTCCTTCCGGCCCGATGATGATGTCGCCTTTGCCGTCGGCACCACGCATGTGAACGACCGGGTCGCCAATGCGGAGGGCAATGAAGGCCTCGATCGCCAGCATTCGGAATACGCCTTCGAGCTCTACTACACGGTTCGGCCGATCAACGGCCTGCAACTGCGGCCGAACGTGCAATATATTCTCGATCCCGGCGGCACCAGCCATAACCGCGACGCCGTGGTTCTCGGCCTGAAGACAGCGGCGACCTTCTAGGCGAACCTGCCAGGCGCCGTCCCGTGCCGGCGCCTGGCGGCCATATCTGTGCGTCCGCCGCTCCACTATTATTGAATAGAGATGGATTCACGTCTTAGCTCGGAGCACTTCGTGATTCGGGCTAAGACGATCCGACTCTAGGGCGCGGCGCGCTGCAGAAATTCCACGATGAGCCGACTGACCTCGACAGGCCGCTGCTGCTGCAGCCAGTGCCCCGTCTTCGGCAGCAGGATCTTTCGCGTCAGCCCCGGCATGGTTTCTTCCAGTCTTTCGAAATCCGCCGGATATATGTCGCGCACCACGGAATCATATTCGCCGGCGATGAACAGGGAGGGCTGATAGAGCTTCGCTTGCGCCCAGGCCGCATTCATGTCCCAGCTGCTGCGGTCTATGTTGCGATAGTAATTTAGGCCGCCGCGAAAGCCGGTGCGCTGGTATTCCTGTACGTAGAAATCGAGATCGGTGTCGGACAGCCAATCGGGCTGCTGCTTGCCGCCGGCGCTTTGCAGAAGGCCCTCTCTCTTGTGCACCAGAGGAAGGCTGGGCTGCGGATTGCTGAAGCCGCCGAATATCGCGATGAAGGATTTGCGGATATCGGCTTCCAGCTCGGCCTCGGCCCGCCCCGGCTGCTGGAAATAGATCATGTAGAAGTCGTGCAGGCTGTCGCCGATCTGGCGCATCACGTCTGTCGGGCGCGGGCTGGTCCAGCGCCGCTGGATATAGGGCACGCTCAGAAGAACCAGGCGGCGAAACATGTCCGGCCGGAACAGCGCGCAGTTCCAGGCGACGGCGGCACCCCAATCGTGACCGACGATGATGGCCTGCTCTTCGCCCAGCGCATGCACGATGCCGACGATATCGGCCGCGACATGGAGCATCTGATAGGCTTCGACGGCTTTGGGCGCATCGGTCTGGCCGAAGCCGCGCAGATCCGGCGCGACGACGTGATATCCGGCCTCGGCGAGTGCCGCCATCTGATATCGCCAGGAGTACCACAATTCCGGCCAGCCATGGCAGAGGATGGCGAGCGGCCCCTCGCCTTGCTCGGCCAGATGCATCTGTATGCCGTTGCTTTCGATGAACCGGTGCTTGAGGGGAAACATGGGGCCTCCAGAACAGATGACCGTGGGATCGACGGCCTGCCTTGCGGATCTTCGCCGCGCGGCCCGCCCGTTTCGATCGCCTGTACCCCGTCTCGATCGCCTATGCGCAGTGCGGCACTTGGGAGATGCGCAGGCTCCCCTCAGTCAATTGGCGGCGCCAGGCTGCTGGTCAAGAGAAGCCGCGCCGATATCTGGTTACCGCGGTAACGCGAGCCGCTGCCCCGACCGCGTCAAGCGCTGCGCCAGGCGGTCGCGGGGAGCCCGGCAAGGCGTGAAGGCAGCAACCGGCTTGGCGCTTACGGCAGATCGAGCCGCCGCAGATTGACCTTGAGGTTGGTCCGGAGCGCGCGTTCCACCGCTTCGCGGAAGGCCGCCCGCTGTTCATCGCTCCAGGCATCGACCTGCTGGGGCCAGACCGCCTTGGGCAGATCGGCGTTGGGTCCGGAGATTGCCGCGCTGTCGCCCCAATGCGCGTTGTCGGCGTCGGCTTGGAACTCATCGATGGTCTCGCCGCTCTTTCCGTCGATCAGGAACGCATGATAGAGCATGAAGGCCTGAGGCTTGCGGGAAAAGTGGACGAAGCCGATGCCATGGAGATCCGGAATGCTGGCGCTGCCGCTGGCCTCGACCAGCACGAGGTAATAGGAGAGATCCCCCGGCCGGACGTCGCGGTGAATGATGTCGGCAAGATTGGGCCGGATGCGATCGAGCCAGCCGCTGCGGCTGACCGGGCCGCCCAGTGCCTGTGCCGAGAAGGCGGATTTCTCCACCGATACCGGCTTTACCTCGAAGCCCTTCTTTTCCAGCCAGTCGGTTGCTTCCTGCGTCGCCAGCGCATCGATCGGCCAGTCAGCCAGGGGATAGGTTGCACGGTGCCGCATCCAGCCGCCGGTCGCGTCGATCACGGTGACCTGGTCGCTGAGCGCGCTGATGACGCCGATGGTCTTCGGCGGCGGGGGCGCCTCCTCCATGTCGCCGCCCCAGGGCCACCAGGAGCAGGCACTCAGCAAGAGACAGGCTGATAATAGGCAGGCCGACAGCCTGAGCACGGGTTTCGACACGACGCTTTGCACCTCACTTCATCGTGACAGCCTAGAACGCAGCAGTTTCAAGGGGAAGCAGCTTTACTGCCGCAGCGTGTGATCGCTGCCGCAGAACCTGTCTTCCGGCGTGGTGGGATGTACCTGACGGCCCGCTGCTTTGCCGGCTTTGCGCAAGGCCCCGGCGCTCCGCCAGCTGGTGGCGTTCGTCCTTCCTCACAGCGTCCCGGCAAAAGGTCCCGGCAACACAGGAGCCCCAGAAATGATCGCTTTGGAAGCCGACGGCTGGCGCTAGACTGGCGCCCCGCATGATGTGAGGCGCCGAGATGACAGCCGCTGATTCCTTGCCAAGCCATAGTCGACAGATCGTGCTCGCCGCGCGCCCCGACGGCGAGCCGGCGGCAGACAACTTCCGCCTGGTTTCTGCACCATTGCCGGATCTGGCCGAAGGCCAGTTGCTGCTGCGGACCATCTGGCTTTCGCTCGATCCCTATATGCGCGGCCGCATGAGTGCGGCGAAATCCTATGCCGCGCCGGTCGCGATCGGCGATGTCATGGTCGGCGGCGCTGTCAGCAAGGTGCTCGCCTCCCGCCATCCCGGCTTTGCGGTCGGAGAAATCGTGCAGGGCCGCACTGGCTGGCAAAGCCATCCCATCAGCGACGGAACCGGGCTGGTCAAGGTCGATCCGGCTCTGGCGCCGATCTCCACCGCCGTCGGCGTTCTCGGCATGCCGGGGATGACGGCCTATGTCGGTCTCAAGAATATCGGCCTGCCGAAGCCCGGCGAGACACTGGTCGTCGCCGCTGCCAGTGGCGCGGTCGGCTCGCTGGTGGGGCAGATCGCCCGGCTCCAGGGTTGCCGCGTGGTCGGCATCGCCGGCGGCGCGGCGAAAGTCGCCTATATCCGCGACACCCTCGGCTTCGACGCTGCCCTTGACCACCACGCGCCAGATTTCGCTGCCCGACTGGCCGCCGCCTGTCCGCAGGGGATCGATATTTACTGGGAGAATGTCGGCGGCGCCGTCTGGGAAGCCGTCTTGCCGCTGCTCAATGATTTTGCCCGCGTGCCGGTCTGCGGGTTGATCGCCCATTATAGCGAGGATCAATTCGGCGATCGCGCGCCGCCGCCCGGCCCTGACCGCTCGGTGAAGCTGATGCGCGCGGTGCTGACGAAGCGCCTGACCCTGCGTGGCTTTATCGTCAGCGACTTCGCCGCCCAGCAGCCGGATTTCCTGCGGGAGGTCGGCACCTGGCTGCGGCAAGGCCGGATCACTTATAAGGAAGATGTCGTCGAGGGGCTGGAAAGGGCGCCGGAAGCCTTCATCGGCCTCCTGAAGGGCCGCAATTTCGGCAAGCTCCTGGTCAAGGTCAGCGATGCTTAAGCAAGCCGCGGCGGCTGGCATCCGGGGAAGCTCGGCATCCCGGGATCGCCCGGCGGCGAACCACCGCTACGTCATCGCAACCCTTCCCGCGGGGTTGCGATGGCTTAACCCAGGTAACGCCTTCCCGAGTTCAGCTGCCGCTGCAAGCGGTCTTATCAAGCGGTTCAATCAGGCTGTTTTTCCCAGACTGTTGCCGATCCGCGCGGAACCCGCTTAGATACGTGAAATAAACCTCGGGGGACCAATGGCAACGAAGAAGTCATCGAAGCCGCAGCCAGCCCGGCCAGCCGCCAAGCCGGGTGCCAAGCCAGCCGCTGTCAAAGTCGCATCGAAGCCCGTCAAGCCATTGAAAGAACAGCCAAAGACAAAGACCGCCGCAACTGCTCCGGTGACCAGGCCGGTGGCCAAGCCCGTCGCCAAAACGGCGCCCGCGACGAGTCCGGCCCCGAGCGCAGCCAAGCCCGCTGTCGCCAAGGCACCGGCACCGGCCCTGCCCGCTGCCAAACCGGCGCAGCCGAAAGCCATGCCGAGTCGCCGGCTGGGCAATGGCGCGATCCGGGTTGCGATCGTCGGTTGCGCCGGCCGCATGGGCCAGATGCTGCTGAAACTGCTGATCAACGCGCCGGGCGTCGTCGTCGTGGGCGGCACTGAGCGGCGCGGCTCACCTGCCATGGGACAGGATCTCGGCGCGCTCGCCGGGGTGGAGCCGCTCGGCATCTCAGTGACCGAGGATGCCTCGCTGCTGTTTGAAACCGCCGATGTGGTGGTCGATTTCACCAATCCCTCGGCCACCGTCCTGCATGCCAATCTGGCCGCCAAGTCCGGCTGCGCCCATGTGGTCGGCACCACTGGGCTCGATGCCGACCAGATCGCTGCGATCGGCCGGGCGGCGCAACGCACGCCGATCGTGCTCGCCGCCAATATGAGCCTTGGCGTCAACCTGCTGCAGCAGGTGGTCGAGGAAGTGGCGCGCATCCTCGATCCGGAATGGGATATCGAGATCCTCGAAATGCATCACCGGCACAAGGTCGACGCTCCCTCCGGCACTGCCCTTGCCCTGGGCGAGGCGGCGGCGCGCGGCCGCAATGTCGCGCTGCGCCGGGTCGCCCGCCGCTCGCGCGATGGACAGGTGGGTCCGCGCCAGCGTGGCGAAATCGGCTTTGCCGCCCTGCGCGGCGGCGATGTGGTGGGCGATCACACCGTCATCTTCGCCGCCGATGGCGAGCGGGTGGAAATCACCCATAAGGCTTCCAGCCGCGAGATATTCGCCCGCGGCGCGGTCAAGGCGGTGCTCTGGGCGGCCGGCAAGAAACCCGGCCTCTACAGCATGCGCGACGTGCTGGGCTTCAGCATCACCACGCCGCCGGCTTCCGCGGGCGGCGGCAACGGCCATAACGGCAACGGTAACGGCGGCGCCTGAGCCTGAGCCTGAGCGGCCTCTAGCTTGCCCGCGTCCGCCGCTGAAGAAAGCGGGCGCAGGCAAGGCCGCCGAGGATCAGGACGAGGGCGGCGAGGGCATTCCAGCCCGGCCTCTCATCCAGGCAGAAGAAGCCCCAGCCGATGCCCATCAGCGGCACCAGATAGTTGTTGAAGGCGGCAAAGCCCGCGCCGGCACGGCGCAGGATCAGATAGAACAGCAGGTTGCCGGCGGCGGTCGAGACGACGCCGAGCCAGAGGGTCGCCAGCAGAGCCGGTGTGCTGATCGTCATTTGCCATGGCCGGTCATGCAGCAGCCAGATCGGCAGCAGGCAAAGAAAGGCGAGCACGAGAATGACGCCGGTCGTCATCTCCGAGCCCATCGGCGGCAGCCGCCGCGCATTGACCCCGTAGAAGGAATAGCTGACGCAGCCGCCGAGAATGGCGAGCTGGCCGATCACCGTTGCGCCCAGGCCGCTCAGCGCATCGACGCCGACCAGCACGACGATGCCGATGAAAGCGAGGGTGACGCCGAGCGATTTGCCGAGAGTCAGCTTTTCGTCATGGGTCATCAGATGGGCGAGGATGACGACAAAGATCGGGATCACCGCCATCAGGATGGCGGCGAGATTGGAGGGCGTATATTGCTCGCCCCAGCCGATCAGGAAGAAGGGCAGGGCGTTGCCGATGATACCGAGCAGCAGCAGCCTTGCCCAGACGCCGGCGCCGCGCGGCGCAGCCTGACCGCGAAAGATTGCCAGCCCCGTCAGGATGACCGCGCCGATGCCGATGCGCAAAGTGGCGAGGCTGACCGGGGGCAGGCCGTGATCGACGGCGATCTTGATGGCGATGAAGGACGAGCCCCAGAGCACCGAGAGCAACAGCAGAAGGGCAAATTCAACCGGGCCGGAATGGCGGATGGCAGGCTGGGACTGAGAAGGGGCGCTGGGCATGATGCGTCGGGAAAGTCTTTTTGTTCTTGCTTCTGTTAGGCAGCTCTACGGTGCGGTGCGCGATCGCCGGCGCGGCAATGATCGACGGTTCAGGCGGTGCGCAGGCGGTGGAGCACGGCGCGCAATTCCTCGGCCACATCGCGGCGCTCTTGCGGGCTGAGGAAGCTGCCGATGCGCAACTGCTTGCCGTGCGAGCGCAGATAGAGCGCGCTTTCGTATTCATCCGGCTCATCCAGGATCACCTGCAGCCAATAAGGCTGGAAGCGATAGAGCTGGCGTTCGCCCTTGGCGGTGAAGACTTCGACCATCAGCCGGTCCTGATAGAGCCGCAGCCGCTCGTTGCGCTTGTCGCCCTGCATATGCTTGCGAAAGAGATAGACGAAGAGCAGCCATTCAGTGCCGCAGAAACCGAAGATCGGCCAGGCGCCCATCAGCCAGAAGGCCATCCCATAAGCAAAGCCGATGATGCCGGTCGCGGCGATCAGGATGGCGAAGCCGCGTGGGCTGAGGCTGCGGCGCGGATAAAGCACGGCCTGGAAAACCGGCAGATCGGCATCCGCCTCGGTCCGCGCCGCCGCGACATGTTGCGATGACTGGTCGTTCATGGGGGCGGAGTATAGACTGCCGCCGCCGCCGATAGAAGCCCGGCGGCGGGCCGCCCGAACGGCAAGATAGCCGGCAAAGCCGTATCGCCGGTAAGGTAAAGGACGATTGCGATCCGACGTGATTGGGTGGGACGCTAGGCTTAAGTGGGATGCAAGCGGGAAGCTGAGGATGGGGGAAGGATGCTGAAGAGGGACCAGATCGAGGCGTTTTTTGCGCGTCTCCAGGAAGCCAATCCCGAGCCCAAGGGCGAGCTGGACTACATTAATCCCTATACCCTGCTGGTGGCGGTGGCACTCTCGGCCCAGGCGACCGACGTCTCGGTCAACAAGGCAACCGGACCCTTGTTCAAAGTTGCAGATACGCCGCAGAAAATGGTGAAGCTCGGCGAGGCGAAGCTGAAGGACTATATCAAGACCATCGGCCTCTATAACACCAAGGCGAAGAACGTCATCCGGCTCTCGGAAATCCTCATCGAGAAATACGGTGGCAAGGTGCCGGAGGATCGCGAGGCCTTGCAGGAGTTGCCGGGGGTTGGCCGCAAGACCGCGAATGTCGTGCTCAATATCGCCTTCGGCCATCACACCATCGCCGTCGATACGCATCTCTTTCGCGTCTGCAACCGCACCGGCCTGGCGCCGGGCGCCACACCTTTGGCGGTGGAGCTGTCGCTGGAGAAGAAAGTCCCCGACAAATACAAGCGCCATGCCCATCACTGGCTGATCCTGCACGGCCGCTATGTCTGCAAGGCGCGCAAGCCGGATTGCCCGGTCTGCGTCGTCCGCGGGATCTGCCAATACAAGGCGAAGACATCCGTCGAGATCGGATGACCGATAAGACGCAGACATTCGTCGGGGCCGGATGACAGACAAGGCGATGTCATCTGTCGGGGCCGGATGACAGGGGCCCATTGCCACTCACAGCCTTTGTCTCAATCTTTGCCAAACAGTCACTGACCGGCCGGCGGCAGCTGCGCTAAGCTGCACCGGGGACCGGAATCGTGTCGGAGAGACTCATGCCTAGCCTGCGACGGCTGGCGGCTGCCATCATGCTGCTGCTGGCGTCATCATATGCCTTGGAAATCACCGCCGGTCCGGCCGTTGCCGAGGACGCCCAGCCAACGGATCAAAAAGCCGGAAATCAAAAGCCGGGCGGCGAGATCGCGGCCGTCACGCATCTCGACCAGCCGTTTTGCGAGAGCGACACCCAGGCGCAATTGGAGGCCCGGCACAAGACCGCGACAGCCGCGACGGTTGTCGATCTCGGCCATGGCTACCGGCTCAGCCAGTGGCCTGCCGCGGCCGAGCCTGCGGATGACGCCGAGGCGCCCGCCGCCTTCCTGCTGCTGGAAAAGGATGGCAACTGCCAGCTGCTGGTCGCCGGCCAGCAGGTCGGCGTCACCAGTCTGCGCCTGCCGCTCGGCGATGGAGCGCCGCCGCAACTGATCGTCAGCAGTTACAGCGGCGGTGCCCATTGCTGCTTCTCTTATGACGTCGTCAGCCTCGGCGCGCATTTTGCCGACGATGTCATCGACAGCGCCGATTCGCCGATCAGCCTGATGGGGCTCGGCGACGGCGACGCGCCGGACATCACCTATGCCGATATGGCCTTCGCCTATTGGAACACCAGCTTCGCGGAATCGCCGGCCGGCCAGGTGCGTCTCACCTGGGACAAGGACCGCTATCGCCTGATCGACCCCAAGGATCAGTCGGCGCCCAGTGACGCAACCCTCGCCGCCTGGCAGGCGGAGATGACGGAAGCGATCAAGGCGCTGCCCTCTGCTTATGTTTCCGTTGCCGATCAGAACAGTGGCAAGGAAGGGCCGCAGCTGGACCCGGTGATCTGGTCGCACCTCATCGAGCTCATCTATGCCGGCTATCCGGAACTGGCGGTCGATCTCTATACCAAGGCCTGGCCGGACGACGTGAAGGGCAAGCAGGTCTTCTGGAAGGACTTCGTCGCCCAGCTGCAACAAGCTTCGGTGCTGTGGACGCCATGGAAACTGGGCGATGTGCTGAAGCCGGATCTGCCGAAGGCACCATGAGCAGCGGGGCCGGTAGCAATCGTGCCGGTGGCATTGGCGAGATGCGGTGAGGCAGGCGCAGAATGGAAACGGAGATCGCCTATCTCAATGCCTTGCTGCGGCTGGAACTGACGGCCGTCAACCAGCAATTCATCCATATCCTGGCGTTGCGGCATGGCGGTGACGAAGCGCGGGCGTCGCGCATCTATGACGTCGACCGCATCGACTTCCCCAATGTGATGAGGCTGATCGATCGTTTGGTGGTGTCGGGCGCATTGCTGCCGCTCGCCAACGAGATGCCGCGGCCGGGATGCGGTCTGGCTGGAATATTGACGGCCGAAGCCGATATCGAAGAGCGGTTGCAGGCTTTGCTCGCCAATAGCCCAGCTCTGAGCGATCCGGCGCAGCGCCTGAGCGACACGGCGCTGCAGCCGCGGGCGGCCTATCGCGCCTGGCTGGCGGCGGAACGCCGTGCTGCGCCGCCGCCTGTTGCAGAGGGGGCGCAAATAGCGGTGAATCCTGCGCTGGATCGCCTCTTTTCCTGCCTTGTCGCCGTGCTCGAACAGCTGATGGTGCATGCCTTCGTCTATCGGCTCGCGGGTTGGGCGCCGGAGGCCGATATCGCCTGGGCGACCAGCGGCATCGCCATGGTGCAGGCGGGCGAGCTGGTAACGGCCCTTGCCGGTTTCGGAACGATGCCGCGACCGCAAGAGACCGGCCTTTTGCACATCAGCGCAGAGCCGCGAGAGGCAGCGCGCGAAGACCTGCGGTTGCTCGAGGCCTATGCTCTCCTTGCCGCCGCAGTCGGCGAGGGGGAAAGGTCCCAACCGCTTTCCAGCCTCTGCCGGCAGATCGCTGCGGTGAGCGGCAGCCTCGCGCGCTGGCGACGGGGCGAACCTCATCCGGCACAGACGCTTTGCACGCCGGTCTTCAGAAGCTTCGATGCTACCTGGAGGAAGTTCGTCGGCTGACAATCGCTTTGCTTCGGCGCGCGGCATAGGCCGCGTCAGAGCGTCACCACGACCTTGCCGAATTGCTCATTCGATTCCAGGTAGCGGTGTGCCTCGACAATCTGGTTGAAGGTGAAGGTCCGGGCGATGACCGGCCGCAGCGCGCCCGCGGTCAATCCATCGAGAATGAAGGCCTTGGCGGCTTCCAGCCGCGCCGGATCGGTGATGACCTCGTGGACAAGATAGCCGCGCAAGCTGAGACGTTTGCGCAAAACGGTGAAGAGCGGGAAGGGCGTCGGTTCGGCGCTGAGCCCGCCATATTCGATGAGCATGCCGCCGGGCGACATCGCCTCCGTCAATGGCACGAAAGCCGGACCGCCGACCGCGTCGAAGACGACGGCGATGCCATCCGGGCCGGCGACCTCCATCAATCGGGTGGCCAGATCTTCTTCCGACAACGCGATGACATCGGCAGCACCGATATCGAGCAGGGCTTCCTTCTTGCGCGCGGTCCGCGTCACCGCGATTGGGACCGCGCCGACCTTCCGGGCAATCTGGATCGCCGCCAGGCCGACACTGCTCGAAGCGGCGGTGATGACAACGCATTGTCCCCGGCCGAGCCTGGCAAGATCGATCAGCGCGCCATAGGCGGTGAGATATTGCATCCAGATGGCGGCGGCCTCTTCCCAGCCAAGAGCCGGCGGATGTCTGACGATATGGGCGGCGGGAAAAGTGGCGAACTCGCCATAGGCCGGCCAGCGGACCATCGATATCGGCGGGACGACACTGACGATATCGCCCGGCGCAAAGTCCTCGACGCCGGCCCCCACCGCCTCAATGATGCCGGCCGCTTCAAGCCCGAGACCGGAGGGAAAGCTCGGTTTCTCAATATAAGTGCCGGCCCGCAGCAGCGCCTCGGCCCGGTTGAGGCCCAGGGCCTTGACCCGGATCTGCACCTCGCCCCGTCCGGGTCCCGGCAGAGTGATATCCTCTATCCGCAGCACCTCGGGACTGCCCTCGGCATAAAAGCGAACAACCCGTGCCATTCGAGCTTAACTCCATCACGATTAAACCGAATGAGCTGTACCGGCCGGCCTGGAGGGGATAAATAGCGCTTCAGGCAGAACACTAAAAACCAGGGGTTTCTAATGGACCGGCTGGAGAGCATGGCCGTCTTCGTCAAGGCCGTCGACCTCGGCTCCTTTGCGGCGGCCGCTTCGGCGCTCGCGCTCTCGGCGCCGATGGTCGGCAAGCATGTCCGCTTCCTCGAGGAACGGCTGGGGGTACGGCTCCTCAATCGCACCACGCGACGTCAGAGCCTGACGGAATTCGGCCGCGCCTATTACGAACGGTGCCGGCTGGTCCTGGCCGAAATGGAGGCTGCTGATGCTCTGGCGGCCGATCAACTTGCCGAACCCTGCGGCAGGCTGCGCGTCACCCTGCCGGTGCATTTCGGCCGGCTCTGCGTGATGCCGGCGCTGCTGGATCTGGCGCGGCGCTATCCGAAACTGGAGCTGGACCTGTCTTTCACGGATCGTTTAGCCGATCTTGCCGAGGACGATGTCGATCTCGCCATCCGCACCGGCGATCTGGACGACAAGGCGGGGCTGATTGCCCGTCGCGTGGCGCGCCAGCGCATGATCGTCTGCGCCGCGCCGTCTTTTCTCGCGCAGCACGGTTGGCCGCAGCGGATCGAAGATCTTGCCGGGTACGAAGCCATCATCTATCGCCGTTCAGGCCGTATCCGCCCCTGGCTGTTTCCGCGCCAGGACCAGCCGCCGGTGGAGGTGATGCCGGCGAGCCGGCTGCGGCTCGATGATCTCGATGCGATCGCCGAGGCGGCGGTGGCCGGGATGGGGCTTGCCTGGCTGCCGTCCTGGCTGGTGCGCCACCGCCTGCAAGCCGGCACTCTCGTGCAGCTATTGCCGCAGGAACCGCCATTCCTGTACGACGCCTATGCGCTCTGGCTGCAGACGCCGCATCTGCCGCTGAAAGTCCGCCTCGCCGTCGATGCGCTGGCGGACGTCCTGCCTAAATTGATGGCGTGAGAACGGGCGGCGCAGGCGGTATCAGGCGCAATCCGAAACTTGAGTACGATTGGATGAAGCCGTGAGGGGCGGGTTTCAGTTCGCCGCGTCGGCGGTCTTCTGCACCGGACCCTTGTCGGCGGCGGCCACCGAGGGCTGCAGCAGCGATTGCATGCAGGCATGGGTAATCTCGGTCTGCGCCTTGCGGTCGCGCGCCTCGACATAGGCGACCTGGAGGCCGGCCGTTGCCTGATAGAGATAGAAGTCCACCACGCAATCGCTGGCCGCGTATTGCCAGATCGTGGCCGGCTCGTCATGGCGGATATGGTTGGGCTCGCCGAGCGCCGCGGTCAGATCGCGGTCAGCCAAGCCGACCAGCTCCTGATCCGATTTGCCGAGCATGGCAAGGGCCGAGGTTGCGCCGACCTTGCTTTGCGGCGGATGCGGCTGGGTCTTGAGAGGCGTCGTGCCCGCCAGATTGGCAGGCGCCTGGCAGGCGCTCAGCGTCATCGCCAAAGCGGAAAAAGTGAAAGCCGCTGCTGCCTGGCGCAGGAGCCGGCTATTCATCCCCGTCATTATGCGACAGGTGGTGAACGCACCCATCACAATCCCCTTCTCGGACCCGACACCCCGTGGGCCCAGTTACGCCGGATCCCCCATCGGACCCTGACGGCCGCCGCCCATCGGCGTCCGTCCGCGATAATCAGACGGGAATTCTCCCGCCACTACCTTAAGAATCTATTTACGCCGCGCGGCGGCGCGCTTGACGGGTTCGGATCGCGGCGAGCGGCCCCAATCCGCCGCGCCGCGATAACGATCCGTTCCGGATTAGGAGTTGCTGATCCCGGCGGCCTGCGCCGTTTCCGGCAGGGCTTCGATCGTGCCGGAGATGATGCCGCCACGTTCGATTTCCAGCTGGCCGTAACGGATCTTGCCGAGGACCTTGCCGGTGGCGCGCACGGTGAGGCGGCCATTGACCGTCAGCTCGCCGTCGAAACGACCGCTGATATCGGCGACCTCAATCGTGGCCGAGCCCTTGAATTCACCCGTCGGGGCCAGTTCCACGCTGCGGCAATCGCTGAGCACCGCTTCAACCGTGCCTTCGACGACGAGGCTGTCGCAGGTGCGGATTTCACCGTTGAGGTTGATCCCGCGGCCGACGATCAGCTTCTTGCTGTCGGTCTGGTGCGTTCCCGCCGCGGGAGACGCGGCCGACTGGCCAGCGGCAGCGGGAGCAGCATCGGCGCGACGCGGTGCAAAGGCGCTGAGATCCGGCGGCCGGCGGACGATTTCCGGATTCGGTGCCGGACGGCTGACGCCGGCTGCGGCTGCCTCGGGTTTCAGATAATTGCGGGCGGCCGTGTCCTGGCCGGGCTCATTGGTCGGCGTTGCCACGGTGTCGGAATCCTTTTTCTTGCCAAACATGTCGTACCCTTCGCTTCGGAGTGTCCCCCTCGGAGTATCCCGGCGGATCGCTTCATCACCCGAACGATCCGTGAGATGGCCCCTGCGCGATGGCTTTGCAGGCAGTCGCCCGAACGGTTATCCCCCGATGGAGGGCTGTCCCCGGTTATGGGCTGTCCCCGACATGACGTCGCACAGAGGCGGCGGCTCCCCCATGAACCCTACCACCATGCGGCCAACCTAAATTGCCGCCGGGCGCCCCTGAAAAGGCGACTCGGGTAACTCAGATTGACCGTATAGCTCTTTGATTTACCACAGATTCGGTGAGATGCACCATAAAAGCGGTGGCAATAACGGGGGCAATCAAATTTAGCCCGGGAATCGTCAGCACCACGGCGATCAGGATACCGGCCAGGGTGAAGCGCCCGCGCCGCTGCGCCATCAGCTGATGGGCGGCCCGGCGATCCAGCCGGCGATAGGAGACCATCTCGTAATACTCGCGGCCGATCAGATAGCCGCCGAGCCCCCAGGAGATGATCGGGTAGAGCGGCGGAACCAGCAGGAACGGCAGGGCGACGAGGTTGATCAGCAGCGAGAGCCCGGCGAGCTTGAGCCCGTCGAGGACCGAGGCGAGAATGGGCACCTCATGTGCCGGGCCGCGGCCAGGGTAATATTTCGCCTCCACCGCGCGCGCCACTTCCTCGCAATAGAAGCTGGCGATGGTGGCGGCGACCGCCGGAAAGGTGAACCAGGCGATCACCAGGGCCAGCAGCGTGCCGCCCCATTGCGCCACCTCGGCCCACCAGCCGTGCAGGCCGCTCAGCCAGCCCACCAGCCACCAGGCGAGCGCCAGCAGGACAATGAAGGATAGCAGGGTCCAGACGAGGGTTTTCAGGATCACCCGCCGGATCGGCGGATCGCCCAGCTGGCTCAGCGCCTTCAGAACTGCTTCGAACACGAAATATCCAATTCTATCAAATGGTTGGTAAAATGTCAGCGAGCTTGGCGCGGGTCGCCACGGCAACCTCTGGTATGTAAAGATTGTCATCCCCAGGCAGCGATACCAGAGGGGCAGCGACGCCAGATCTTCAGGTCGGCTCATCTTCCCGTCAGCTCAGGCGCCGGACTCCCCTGACCGCCGATGCCCGCCACCGGCGCCGGGCGGCAATGCGTCAGTTAAGCTTGTACCTTGGTTGCACCGCACTATACTGCGCCGCGTCCAAGGCGGCCGGCTCTTGTGTGCGGCGGCGCCAGTGACATCTAGAAGCTATCTCGACTTCGGACCGGCCCGGTGGCACGGCGCCGGAGCCTTTTTGTTATCTGCGGTTTCCCATGGGCCCGCAGCGCGGGTAAACGAAAGCCGGAGACCAGGATTACATGTCCGAGAAGATGATCGATGTGGTGGGCATCGGCAATGCCATCGTTGATGTGCTCGCCCCGACCGAGGACGCGGTGCTGCAGCGCCTCGGCATCGCCAAGGGCGCCATGACCCTGGTCGATGCGATCCGCGCCGCCGAGATTTATGATGCCATGGGTTCGGCGATCGAAATTTCCGGCGGCTCGGCCGCGAACACCATCGCCGGCATCGCCAGCCTCGGCGGCAAGGCCGCCTATATCGGCAAGGTCGGCAACGACCAGCTGGGCGGCATCTTCCGCCACGATATCCGCGCCAATGGTGTCCATTTCGAAACCCCCAGCGCCAAGACCGACACGCCGACCGCGCGCAGCATGATCATGGTGACGCCCGATGCCGAGCGCAGCATGAACACTTTTCTCGGCGCCTGCGTGGAGCTGACGCCGGAAGATGTCGATCCGGCTTTGATCGCTCATGCCCGCGTCACCTATCTCGAAGGCTATCTGTGGGATCCGCCGCTTGCCAAGGAAGCCTTCCTGAAGGCCGCGCGCATCGCCCATGATGCCGGGCGCGAAGTCTCGCTCTCGCTCTCCGATGCCTTCTGCGTCAACCGCTACCTCGCCGAGTTCCAGGCGCTGGTGAAGGACCATGTCGATATTCTTTTCGCCAATGAAAGCGAAATCAAGGCGCTATGGCAGACCGATGATTACGCGGAAGCCGTGGCGCTGACCCGCGAGTCCTGCGATATCGCCGCCCTGACCCGCAGCGAAAAAGGCTCGGTGATCATTGCCGGCGAACATCTGATCGAAGTCGCCGCCTTCCCGGTGAAGCAGGTGGTGGATGTCACCGGCGCCGGCGATCTCTATGCCGCCGGTTTCCTCTATGGCTATACCCAGGGCCGCGATTTCGCCGATTGCGGCCGCATCGCCTCGCTCTGCGCCGGCGAGGTCATCTCGCATGTGGGCGCGCGTCCCGAGACGCCGCTCAGTGAATTGCTGCTGGCGCATCTCGGCTGAGCGGAGATATCCATGCGCTATGCATCCGACAGATTGTCCGGAACGCCGCCGACGGGAAACCGCTAAGGCCTTTGCCATCGCTCGACAGCTTGTCACAGCCAGCAGCTAGACTGCCGGCCGTGATCTGCTTCATGCCTCTTTTATTGGATACCTACTATGCAGTTACGCAACATCGCCATCATCGCGCACGTCGACCATGGCAAGACCACCCTGGTTGACCAGCTTCTCAAGCAATCCGGTTCGTTCCGCGCCAATCAGCAGGTCGCCGAACGGGTCATGGATTCCAACGATCTTGAACGCGAGCGCGGCATCACCATTCTCGCCAAATGCACCTCGGTGCAGTGGAAGGAGACCCGCCTCAATATCGTCGACACGCCGGGTCACGCCGATTTCGGCGGCGAGGTCGAGCGCATCCTCAGCATGGTCGACGGCGTCGTCGTCCTGGTCGATGCCGCCGAAGGCCCGCTGCCGCAGACCAAGTTCGTGACCTCGAAGGCGCTCGCCCTGGGTCTTCGCCCGATCGTCGTCATCAACAAATGCGACCGCCCGGACGCCCAGCCGCATGAAGTGCATGACCAGGTTTTCGACCTGTTCTCCGCTCTGGGTGCGACCGATGAACAGCTCGATTTCCCGACCCTGTTCGCCTCGTCGCGTCAAGGCTGGGCGGCAGAGAGCCTGGAAGCCGAGCGGACCGATCTCACGCCGCTGTTTGATCTGATCGTCCGCCATGTTCCGGCCCCGAAGGTTGAGGCCGACAAGCCCTTCTCGATGCTGGTCACCACGCTGGAATACGACAACTATCTGGGTCGCGTTCTCACCGGCCGCATCTATACCGGCAAGGCGACGATGAACCTCAACGTCAAGGCGATGCATCAGGACGGCACCGTGGTGCAGACCGCGCGCCTGACCAAGATCCTCGCCTTCCGCGGCATCGAACGCGTGCCGGTGGAAGAAGCGGAAGCGGGCGACATCATCGCCATCGCCGGCCTCGAGGACACCACCGTCGCCGATACCATCTGCGTCCCCGAAGTCGAGGCGCCGATCCCCTCGAAGGATATCGATCCGCCCACCCTCGCCATGACCTTCTCGGTCAATGACAGCCCGCTCGCCGGCCGCGAAGGCGACAAGGTGACGAGCCGCATGATCCGCGCGCGCCTGATGCGCGAAGCGGAAGGCAATGTCGCCATCCGCGTTACCGAGACCGCCGGTGCCGATGCCTTCCAGGTGGCGGGCCGCGGTGAGTTGCAATTGGGCGTGCTGATCGAGCAGATGCGCCGCGAAGGCTTCGAGCTCTCGATCAGCCGGCCGCGCGTCCTCTTCCAGACCGATCCCGCAACCGGCCAGCGCCTGGAGCCGATCGAGGAAGTCGTCATCGACGTCGACGAGGAGTTCACCGGCGTCGTCATCGACAAGCTCGGCCAGCGCAAGGGCGAGATGACCGAGATGAAACCCTCGGGCGGCGGCAAGACCCGTCTCATCTTCCATTGCCCGGCGCGCGGCCTGATCGGCTATCACGGCGAATTCCTCACCGATACCCGCGGTACCGGCGTGATGAGCCGCCTGTTCCATTCTTATGCGCCCTATAAGGGTCCGATCGAAGGACGCCGCAACGGCGTGCTGATCTCTAACTCGCAAGGCACCACGGTTCCCTATGCTCTGTGGTATCTGGAGGAGCGCGGCCCGCTTTTCGTCGGCGGCGGTGTGGACACCTACGAAGGCATGATCATCGGCGAGCACAGCCGCGGCAACGACCTCGAGGTCAATCCCCTGAAGTCGAAGCAGCTGACCAACATCCGCACCACCTCGAAGGACGAAGCGGTGCGCCTGACGCCGCCGCGCCTGATGACCCTGGAAAAGGCCATCGCCTATATCGAGGACGATGAGCTGGTCGAAGTGACGCCGAAATCGATCCGTCTGCGCAAGGCGCTGCTCAATCCGCATGATCGCAAGAAGGCGAGCCGCCAGGCGGAGACTGTCTGATCCACAGCGGCATCTGCGGCATCAAATCTAAACGGCGGCCGCAGGGCCGCCGTTTCTTTATCTGCGATATCGTTCCGGTTCAGCAGCTTTTCAGCCGCGGCGGGCATCGATGCTGTAACGGCCGCCGCCAAAGGCGACGATCTGCAGCAGGCCGCCGGCGATGCTGAGATTCTTCATGAAGTTGATCGCCTGCTCGAATTGGCTGAAATCCCGGTGAAAGAACAGCGCCGTGGCGATGGCGAAACCGGACATGATGAGGGCGATCAACCGGGTCTGATAGCCGAGGATCAGCAGCGTGCTGCCGAGCAGCTCGATCACCGCGCCGATGGCGACGCCGACCTGCGGCAGGGGCATGTTGACGGAGGTGGCATAGCCGACATTGCCGGCGAAGTCGGTCACTTTTCCGTAGCCCGACCAGAGAAAAACGGCAGCGATGAGAATGCGGCCCAGCAGGGCGGCCAATGGTTGCAGGCCAGTCATGGCAACCTCCTCCGTTGACGGCGTCCCCGGCGAGACCGGTGTTCAGCAGCAACGCTTTCGGACCGCGGGGGTGGCCGCATCATCAATCATTCAACAATCAGTCGAGAATGCCAAGGGTAGTTCTTCCATCGGATGGCGCCGCGGGACGCTCCGATCCGCTGCATCACGGGGAATAGCCGCTGCCCATATTGCCGCCATTGCCCCCGGATTCCTTAACCAAAGGCTGCTGGCTGTTCTTGCCGTCGATCACCTTATCGGGCTGCAACGGGTCCCTGGATCCGAATTTCTGGATCGGCGCGAGGGAGTCGGTCGGCAGGCCGTGTCCAGGATCAGCGGCCATGCTTTCCAATTGCGCCCGCAACTGCGCCAGCTCTTCATCGCTCAGGCGGAAGGGTTCGCTGGGATCGCCGCCATCGGCGGGAACCCGCACGCCGAAGCCCGGCTGGCGGATCGACCGCCGGGCACCGCTGCGGCCCGTGACCGTGATCTCGATGCCATAGATGAAGGCAACCAGCCCATCCCGGCCGCGCGGAAAGCTGAACAGGCCAATCCCGCCCCGGATGGTGAGGGAAGCAAGCGGCGTGGCGATCCGCACCGGCGTCCTCTTGCTGATCTTGCCGCCGATGAAGCGCATGGCGCCTTCGACGAGGCCGACCGCCAGGCTGCCGCTTTGCGCTTCGGGATCATAGACATAGTCGTCGAGCACGACCGCCGAGCCATGGCCGATGGTGATGGTCGATTCATCGGCGAACATGATATCGGCGAGGCCCGTGGCATCGGTGCGGATCATCTGGTTAAGAAAGACGTCGGCGCCGAGCGTGAGCCTCTGCGCCGCCCCGCCATGGCGCTGGCCGGTGGCGACGGTATCGACGGCGCCGACTGAACCGATTTTCTCGACCGGGCCGGTATCGGCGGCATGCACACCGACAATCGCCGCCGCCATTCCGGTGCATGCGACGACAAAAAACGCGGCCGGCAGACAGGATCTGCGCCAATGCATGATCAGAGCCCCGCTGATCAAATCAGCCACTCGCCGTATCGCCGCCAGCGATATCGCGCGTCCCGTGGCGCATGCATGATAGCACAGTCCCCACGCGGCGCCGAACTGCGCGATGGGCGTGGATTGTGCGCGGGGCCACAAAGGCGGCGCGTTTCGGAGGTTCCTGGCGCGCTCCCTGATGGCCCCGGCCGACCGGCTGCGGGTGGGGCATATTCAGGTCGGCTCGCGGGTTGGCCGGAGGCGGCTCAGGGCAGCGGCGGCGTCATCAGGTGGTCGAGAATGCGATCGATCGGACTGGCGAGGCTGTCGTCGGAAGCGGCGGTCCGCCTGCGCAATTGGTCAAGCAGTTCCATCCAGCGTGCCGGCGGCGCGGTCGGCGGCAGGGTTGCGCCTGCCGGACCGATCAGCGCCGGCAAGGCGCCGAGATCGCTGCCGAGCAGGGTGCGTCCGAGGCGGCGGCAATGGTGAATCCAGTCGCGGTGGCCGATGGGCTGTTGCACCGGGATCAAGACGACTGCCGCCTCCAGCATAGCCTCCAGCAGCCCAGCCGGGTTGTCAGGACGCCGCCAATCGATATTGCCGCAGCGCGCAGCCCGCCCGAAAAGTGCCTGCCTCTCGGTCTCGGCAAGGCGCGGCCATTCGATGAGAATGAAACGCAGATCCCGCCGCATTTCGGCCAGCGTCAGGGTCAGGGCGATGCCGTCGCAGGGCCGCGCGCCCATGACGGCGATGCAATTCGGTCGTGCGGCAATCGTGGCGGCGGTGCCTGGACCGGCCGGCGGCGCGACCGTCGACACCGGCTGCTGCAGCATCGCCGCTGCGGTTTCGGCGACATAGGCGCTGTCTCCCCAGAAGCGGATGGGCGCGGCCGGGAGGAGTAGGCCAAGGCTGCGGAGATCATCCTCGCCGAGCCAGGCGACGCCATCGAGGCCCGGCTGCCGCAGCAGGTCATAGGCAGCCAACTGGTTGGGCAGCATCAGCAGTCGCGGCCCGCCCAGAGCGAAGGCGAGCGCCGGCAAGCTGCCGACCGGCTGGGAGCTGCGAAAGAGCGTGATGCCCTCGCTGTCGTCGCGCGCCACCAAGGCAGGGTCGAGCGCGGGGTCGGTGACCAGGATCGCCGGCCGCGCGCCACGCGCGGCGATCGCCTTGGCAAGGGC
Source organism: Terriglobia bacterium (assembly GCA_035539075.1). Taxonomy (GTDB): domain Bacteria; phylum Pseudomonadota; class Alphaproteobacteria; order Dongiales; family Dongiaceae; genus Dongia_B. The sequence goes on along the minus strand of DATLJB010000113.1, from coordinate 6,986 downwards.
GAGGATGGTGCTGCCGGCGAGATATTGCGGCCCGGCGGGGACGGCCGTCCCGCTCGCGATCAGATAATCGATCTGGCGCCCCAGCCGCATGGCTCAGCCGGCGCCCTCGGTCACCGCGGCGGCCCGGCGCGCGATGGCGATGCGCTCCTCCAGCAGGGCGATGAAGCGATCGCCGATCACCCGGGACGAGCAATCGCTGCGATTGGCATGGGCGAGGGCCGCTCGCGCGGCCTCTTCATAAAAGGCGGCATCGTCCGCCAGCCGTCCCAGGGCCTCCAGCCAGGGGCCAAGGCCTTCGTCGATCGGCACCGTCAACCCGCCCGGCCCGATCGTCTCCGGCAGGGCGCCGCGTCGAGCAGCGATCACCGGAATGCCATTGAGCTGCGCCTCGGTCGCCGCCTTGCCCCAGCTTTCTTCCCAGATGCTCGGCATCAGCAGCAGGCGGGCGCGGCGGTAGACGGGGCGCATGTCATGGGCCGGGCCCAGCACCTCCACATTGCCGAGTTCGGCCGCGCGGTTGTGCAGGACGGCACGCCATTCATTGCTGACGGTCCAGCTTTCGATGGTGAGGAAGTGAAGGTCGGGCCGGGCCGCTGCCAGGCGGAAAAACGTATCGACGCCCTTGCTGAGCGAGGGATTGACCAGCAGCACGCTCTTTCCCTGGCCGCATTCTTCCGGCGCCAGCACGCAGGTCGCGGGATCGATCAGCGGTGGCAGCACCGGCAGGTCGATGCCGAACAAGCTTTGCATGCGCCGCGCGGTGAAATCGGAATTCGCCAGCTGGCCGAGCAGCGGATTGTCGGGGAAGACGGTGGTGACGTCGCGGGGATCGACGTTATGAATGGTCTGCATCACCGGTATCCCGGCGCGCAGGCAAAGCACCGTCATGGCCGCCTGGGCGCCGCCGCCCAAGGCAAGCGAGACGATATCCGGCCGCCACCCGGCCAGGATGCCGGGCAGGGCCTCGACCGGTTCGTCGGCGCGGGCCAGCGGATAGCTCAGCCCGTCGAAGGGCAGAACGGCGAACCGCTCCTTCTGGCGTTCCTGCAGCACGATGGCCTGGCCTGGCCGGGCGCGGCCGGCGAGGACCAGGACCTCATGGCCGCGCGTCTGCAGCCGCCGCGCCAGGGCATCGACGGTGGTCTGGTAGCCGCCTGTCGATTCCGGCAGATGCGGCACATAGCTGGCGAAGAGAACCCGCATGGTGGCGTCGGCGATCAGGAGATCGGCGAGGTATCGACGACGACGCCGTTCAAGATCGAGTTGTTGCCGACGCCGGTATTGAGCAGCGGGTTGTCCGGCTTGAAGGTGTCGTTGGAGCCGAAATTCCGGATCGGCTTCAGCGGATCGATCGGTGCGCCGCCTTGCTCGGGGCTGTTGCTCTCAAACTGCTGGCGCAGCGCCGCCAGTTGCGCATCTGTCAGGCGGAAGGGCTCGCTGGGGTCGCCGCCACCCGCCGGCACGATGACGCCATAGCCGGGCTGGCGGATTGATCGCGTCGTGCCGTTACGGCCGGTCACGGTCATCTCGATGCCGTAGAGAAAGGCGACGATGCCATTCTGGCCGGCGGGAAAGTTCAGCAGGCCGATGCCGCCGCGGATGGTCAGGGTGGCCGTCGGCGCATTGACCTTGACCGGCGTCGTCTTGCTGATCTTGCCGCCGATGAAGCGCATGGCGCCCTGGCTCAAACTCACCGCCAGCTGGCCGACTTCGTTGTTCGGGTCATAGACGAAATTGTCCAGCACCACCTCGGAACCGTGGCCGACGGTGATGGTCGACTGGTCGGTGAACATGATCTCGGCAAGGCCGTTCGCATCGGTGCGCACGGTCTGGTTCTGGAACACATCGGCGCCGACGAACAGCGTCTGGCTGGCGCCGCCCTGCAATTGCCCGATCGCTGCGGTGTTGACGGCGCCGACGGCGCCGATCTTGGTGTCATCCGCCTGAGCCGTTGCCGGATCGATGAGGCCGGCGAGCCCGCCCGCCGACAGCACGCTGCCGGAAAGCAGCCCGACGCCCAGCAACCATTCACGCTTGATCATCGCTTATCCTCATGTGCCGGCGGTTAACGTCCGGCTGACCTATCTCTCGGCTGGCGGTGCCCGGCCCGCATCAGCCCATGCTTCAGAACTGCCAGGTAGCCAATAGCGAGGCCGTGTAATTGTCGTAATCCGCGGTGCGCAGATTGGAATCGACCTTCTCGTAATCAAATTGTTGCGTGATACGCCAACTGTCGGTGATCGGGATCACATTACTGAATTGGGCGTGCCAGACATTGTCGCGCCGGGCATTGCTGCTGGCATTGCCGGGATTGACGCCGTCGAACCAGCGATGCTCGTAACTGCCGCCGATCCGCACCCACCAGTCATAGGTGAGGAAACTGAGCGGCGAATGATAGCCCTGCAGCAGGGCAATCCCGCCGCCGACGGAATTGTAGTCCAGATAGTTTTTGCGGGCATTGAAGAAATGTCCGCCGATATCGTTGATCAGATAGGTGCGCGGCACGATCTCCCAGGTCGAATTCAGGTTCACCGTCTGATCGGTGCCGGACAGGCGCTCGGTATCGCCGATCGCGCCGACATGCTTGTAATCACGGAACATGGCGTCATAGCCGAGGCTCAGGCGCCATTGATCGGCCGGCTTGTAGCTGGCTTCGATCCCGGGGCCGCCGCCAAGCTCCAGCAACTGCTGATCGCGGGTCGCCAGATCCAGCGTGATATGCGGCTGCAGGCGCATCTGGCCGGTGGCGAAGCCGGGAATGGTGAAGCCGAGACCGGTGCGGCCACGCAGATCGACCTCGTTCAGCTGATCATTCTCGACATAGAATCCGCCGCGCCCGGCGAGGCTGCTTTCCAGCGCGGCGCCCCATTGGCTGTCGAATTCATAGACGTGATTGACGGCGAAGCCGACCACGCCGTTGACGTCATCGTCCTTCTTGACGGCGGTGACGTTGAGACCGTTGCTGGCAAAGCTGGCCTTGCTGGCGCCGGCGGTGGCATTGCTCTGATATTGCATGCCGAAGGTGATGTTGCCGGTGAAGCGGCTCTTCTGCGTCAGCGGCGCGTCATGCAGCAGGAATTCCTGCGCCTTGCGCTTTACTTCCTCATCGGCCCCGGCCATTGCCAGCACCCGTTCGAACTGGTCCTTCGCCATCTGCGGCGAGTTCAGCCGGTAATACATGACGCCCAGTTCCAGGCGGATTTCCGGCTGCCGGGGATAGCGGATGGCGAGCCGCTCCAGCACCGCTGCGGCGCTTTCGAAATTGCGCTCTTCGACCAGCTTCTCGGCATAGGCGAAGGTCTTCCCGAGATCGCCGGGATCCGCCAGCAGATCCTGATAGGCGAGGCCGCTGGCCGATTTCGCCATCGCCGCCTGAAATGGAATTCCGCTCGCCAGGCCACTGATCAACAGGCCGATGCCGACAGCGATCCCCCGCCTCGAGGCGACCGCCCGCCTCCAGGCAATCGCTCTTGCCCCTGACATATCTCTTCCCAGTCGTTTTTGAACCGATGCAAATCTTAATGAATTGCCGGCTTATCCCCGTCCCTGGGTCCGCCCTCTTCCACCTCAATACCACAGAAAATGCAGCTATCCAAAGGCGCTTGCGCGATTCCGGGGACAAATCCGCCGCGAGTTCGCCAGCATCAAACAGTTAACGAATCCAACGCGGAGCTGTTAACATCCTGGGGATCAAAGACGTCGTCAGGCAGAGCGCGCGATGTCGTCAACTCTACCGAGCTCGGGCTTGAAATGACCTTGGAAAATGTGCCGGGACGCCGGACCTGGCTTGATAGTCTGTCGATCTATCTGCGGCCGCGCCTGCTCCTGATCCTGGCGCAGGGCTTTGCCAGCGGCATGCCTCTCCTCCTGACGCTGTCGACGCTCAGCTACTGGCTGGCGACGGTGAAGGTGGACAACACGACGATCGGTCTCTTCGCGCTGGCAGGGACGCCTTACACTTTCAAATTCTTCTGGTCGCCGATCATCGACCAATTGCATATACCCTTGCTGGGGCGCTGGCTCGGCCGTCGCCGCGCTTGGCTGTTCCTCATCCAATTGCTGCTGGCGGCGGCGATCTTCGCGATGGGCCGCACCGATCCGGCGATCGACCCGGTGGCGACCGCCGTCGCCGCCACCGTGGTGGCGTTCCTCTCCGCCAGCCAGGACATCGTCATCGATGCCTATCGCATTGAGCTGCTTGATGCCGACGAGCAGGGGGCGGGGGCGGGGGCTACGCAGACCGGCTACCGGCTGGGCATGTTGCTGGCGGGGGCGGGGGCGCTGGCCCTGTCCGATTTCCTGCCCTGGTCGGCGGTCTTTTCGATCCTTGCCGTCGCCATGCTGGTCTGCGCCGTGATCACGCTCGTCGCGCCGCGCACCAAGGAACCGCCGCAGGCCGTCGGCAAGCGCGACTATCGCGCCTGGATCCGGGACGCCGTCTTTCTGCCGCTGGCCGATTTTGCCAAACGCCGCGGCTGGGCGGTCATCCTGGTCTTCATCCTGTTCTATAAATTCGGCGACGCGATCGGCGGTATCATGGCCAATCCCTTCTATCGGGCGATGGGCTTCAGCGGTTCCGAGATCGCCATCGTCAGCAAGGTCTGGGGCGTGTGGATGACCGTGCTTGGCGGCCTCGTCGGCGGCCTCATGGTGGCGCGGCTCGGTCTCTTCCGCGCGTTGATGGTCGGCGGCGTGCTTCAGGCCGTGGCCAATTTCGGCTATTGCTTCGTCGCCTGGCGCGGCCACGACATCTGGGCCTTGAGCACCGCCATCACGCTCGATAATCTTGCCGGCGGCGCCGCCGGCGCGGCGATGGTCGCCTATCTCTCGCAATTGACCAATATCGCTTTCACCGCCACGCAATATGCCCTGCTGACCTCCTTCATGGCCTATGGCCGCACCGTCATGTCGGCCGGCGGCGGATGGCTGGCGGACCAGATGGACTGGGCGCAGTTCTTCAGTCTGACGGCCTTCCTCGCGGTCCCCGGCCTGCTGCTTCTGGTCTGGCTGGCGCGGCTCTATCCGGCCGGGCACAAATCGGCGGCGGAGACAATCTGATGGAGAACGGCCGCGACGATCTCCCCCGCATCGAGATCGAGTTCTGCACGCAATGCCGCTGGCTGCTGCGCGCCGGCTGGATGGCGCAGGAACTGCTGACGACCTTCCAGGACGAGATCGGCGAAGTGGCGCTCATCCCCGGCACCGGCGGGATTTTCGAGCTGCGCGCCGAGGGGCCGGGCATCGATGGGAAACAGCTCATCTGGTCGCGCAAGGCCGAGGGGCGGTTTCCCGAACTGAAGGACGTCAAGCAGCGGCTGCGCGACGTCATCGCGCCGGAGAAGCCGCTGGGCCATTCCGACCGCAAGGATTCCGCTTCATGAGGCGACGCGGCGCTCTTCGATCGCGACTCGCAACGTCGCGGCCGAAGCAGGCTGACGCATCGCCGCGAGCTTCAGTGCAATGACGGCGCCGGGAAGGCCAGGACCTCGCTGGTATAAGTCTCCACCACTTCGCTGAAGGGCGTCCCGTCCGGCAGGGCGAGGAAGGCCTGATGCTGCAGCAGCTGATGGGGGATCTGCAGACTGCCGCTGCCGGGGCCGATGGCGGCGCCGGTTTCCCAGCCCTCGGGCAAAGGCTGCCAGAGCAGCTTGGCGGAAAGGGTATGGCGCTGGAAATGCAGCGCCTGCACCGCGCGGCCGAAGGCGATGTCGCTGCTGTCGAGCTGCTTGTTCATCTCCGGCGTCAGGCGGCTCGGCACATACCAGTTATCAGCCTCGGAAAGCACATGGCTGCCGCAGGCCAGGCGCACGCGACGATAGCGGATCGGCTCGGCTGCGCTGACATGCAGCAACTGCCGCTGCTCCGCCGTCGCCGCCTTGTCGGTGCCGCGGTCGCGGTCGGCGACGATCTTCGCCGGTTCGGCGAGGTGATGTGCCGCGCACCAGCGATCCAGGGTCAGCGTGGCGCTGTCATGGCTGAGAAGATCGGCATTCAAGCTCTGCAACAGGGCCAGAGCTTCGAGCCGCGTGACGGCATTGTCCGGCCAGGATGTCTGTTGTGGGGCATCCTCGGCTCGCGCCGGCGGTGTCAGGGCGAGGAGAATGCAGGACATCGTCAAGAGCGGCCGCATCAGTCGCTGTAACAAGGTGGGTCGCAAGATGAACTCCGTCGGAATGGAGATGATCGGTCGGTATGCGGGCGAGAAGCAGCCGGCGCGGAGGGCGCGGCAGGGGAGGAGACGGAGCCGCAAGCCGGCTGGCATCGCGCCTTCTTCTCGTTGGCTGACAACGTCGCAGGAACGATTCTGTTGCCAGGTAATCGCTGTTTCCTGCGGATATAAAACCGCCCCCATTTGCATGGGGGCGGTTTCGTCTTTCTGACACTCCCTCTCTCAAGACCGAGGGGGAGGCCGGCAGCTTCCTTACGCCGCCGCGAGGTTGCGCAGCACGTAAGGCAGGATGCCGCCATGGCGGTAGTATTCGACCTCGTCCAGCGTATCGATGCGGCAGATGACCGTGATGTCCTCGCTGCTGCCATCGGCGCGGGTGATCTTCACCTTGACATCCATGCGCGGCTTGATGCCGTCCTGGATACCGGTGATGTCGAAGACTTCCGTGCCGTCAAGCTTCAGGGTCTTCCTATCCATGCCCTCCTTGAACTGCAGGGGCAGGACGCCCATGCCGACCAGGTTGGAGCGATGGATGCGCTCGAAGCTCTCGACCAACACCGCCTTGACGCCGAGCAGGGCCGTGCCCTTGGCCGCCCAGTCGCGCGACGAGCCGGTGCCGTATTCCTTGCCACCGATCACCACCAGGGGCGTACCCGACGCCTGGTGCTTCATCGAGGCGTCATAGATCGACATGGTCTCGCCCGAGGGCTGCAGCTTGGTGACGCCGCCTTCGGTGCCCGGCGCCATCTCGTTCTTGAGGCGGATATTGGCGAAGGTGCCCCGCATCATCACGTCATGGCCGCCGCGCCGCGCGCCA
>DATLJB010000112.1:0-12281 GCA_035539075.1 Terriglobia bacterium | reverse complement strand
AGCTTTCCACCTGGAAATCGGCGTCGAAGCCATAGGTCACGGCCGTGCGGTCCTGCAGGTTGCGGCCGAACTTCCGGTGCAAGGCGGCTTCCGACAGGTAGGTGATATGGGCTGCCATCCGGGCAACCGACAGGCCGCGGCTGGGATTGACCCCCTGGGCCGCATAATCGCCGTTGCGCCAGTCGGGATCGGCCATGATCGCCTGGCGGCCGACCTCGTGAAAGGCGATGTTCTGCGCCGAATGGCGGGCCGCGCCGGCAATCGGCACCGCGGCGAAGACCCGCTCCGGATAGGCTGCCGCCCATTGCAGCACCTGCATCGCCCCCATCGAACCGCCGACCACTGCGAATAGCTGGTCGATGCCGAGATGGTCGATCAGCCGCGCCTGCGCCCTGACCATGTCGCCGATGGTGATGACCGGGAAACCGAGGCCATAGGGCCTGCCGGTGGCCGGATTGGTGTCGCCGGGGCCGGTGGTGCCGAGGCAGCCGCCCAGCACGTTGGAGCAGATGACAAAGAAACGCTCGGTGTCGATCGGCCGGCCCGGGCCGACCAGGGTCGTCCACCAGCCCGGCTTGCCGGTAATCGGGTGCTGCTCGGCCACAAAATGATCGCCGGTCAGCGCATGGCAGATCAGGACCGCATTGCTGCGCTCGGCGTTGAGCGTGCCATAGGTCTGATAGGCGAGCGAAAACGGGCCGAAACTCAGCCCGCTATCCAGCGACAAGGGCTGGTCGGCCGCGAAGTCGAGGCGCTTGCCCGGCATCGGCAGGCCCTGGGCGGCGGTGTGGTTACCTAAAGTTGCCATGAACCGGCAGCATCCTTGTACGTCTCCGGAGGAGCCGGATGATGGCGGCGGACGGCGTGTCACGCCACACACCGGCAGGCCTTGAAGCCGGCTCTCCGTCATAATTCAGACAGCGACGCGCGGGTGGACGGCCAGGGGCCGCCGGTCGCCGAGCCGGTCGCCTTCACGGTCGCTGACTGAAGCGGGCGATCCCCGCCATGTCAATGATTTCTTTGCTTTTCCACCCTGGCGTGTCGACGTGTCCGAGCTCCGGAGGGCCGCACGGACCCGCAGCCCTCCTTTGCGCCGCCTGCGGTATTTTCGCCCTGGCAAAGCGCCCGGCCAGAGTCTATCACTGAGCCCCCGAAGCCGGTGCCGCAGATGGCATGCCGCGGACTAACGGTGCATGCCGCTTACGTTACCATCGGGCGGCGCATCGGGACGGGCGCCGGGACGGCTTTGGCGCAGTGTTTGATTGACGAAACTCAGGATGGATCGCGGATCGATGGCGAGTGTTGAAGAGAAATTGGCGGCCTTGCGCCAGGAAATCGATGCCGTCGACAATCATCTGCACGATCTCCTGATGCGGCGGTGCGAGCTGGCGGTGCAGGTCGGCAAGGTCAAGGCCGAGCGCCAGCCGGTCGGCAGCACTCCCGCCGAAGGGGCGAAATTCATCCGCCCGGCCCGGGAAGCTCAGATTTTGCGCCGTCTGGTCGCGCGCCATAGCGGCAAGCTGCCGAAAGCTGTCATCGTCAGGCTGTGGCGCGAGCTGATCTCGGCGCTGCTGCAAGTGGAAGGTCCTTTCGCCGTCGCGGTCTATTCGCCGGATAGCGAGCCCGGTTATTGGGATATCGCCCGCGATCACTACGGCAGCCGGGTCGCCGTCAGCGGTTTCGATCGGGTCGGCATGGTGCTGGGCGCGGTGCAGGACGGCAATGCCACGGTCGGCGTGGTACCGGTGCCGCGCGAGGATGACAGCGACCCCTGGTGGCGGCATCTCCTGGCGGCGGGCGGGCCCCATATCATGGGCCGCCTGCCTTTCGGCGATGCAGGCAATCATCGCGGCAGCCCGGTCGAGGCGCTCGTCATCGGCCGTGCCATGAATGAGCCGACCGGCCATGACCGCAGCCTGCTGGTGGTGGAGCCCAGCCGCGAGATGAGCCGCAGCGCGCTGAAGACGGCGGTGACCAAAGCCGGGCTGGTGCCGACTTTCTTCGGGGCCTGGCGCAGCCCGCATGTCGGCGCCGATCTCCATCTGGTGGAGGTGGAGGGGTTCTTTCCGACCGGCTCCCTGGCGGCGCAGGATACGGCAGGTGCACAGGCACCGCTGGCGGCGCTCACCCAGGGCCAGTTGGAAGGCGCCCATCTGACCGTGATCGGCAGTTATGCTGTGCCGTTCTCGGCTCAGGACCTGGGTACCGCCCGGCGCGGCTGAGGGCCGCCGGCATATGATGCTGGTACCGGTGCCAAAGCATAGCGTCAAAGTGTGGCGCCAAAGCATATTGTTCAGCGCATGAAGGATTGTTTCAGATGAGCTTGATCGTCCGTCCCGGTATCCTCGACATCGCCGCTTACGTGCCGGGCGCGCATCATCTGCCGGGCGAGGGCCCGATCTACAAGATGTCCTCCAATGAAAGCGCGGTCGGGCCCAGCCCGGCAGCGATGGCGGCCTATGCCAAGGTGGCGGCGGAAATCCATCGCTATCCCGATGGCGGCGCCAATGAACTGCGTGCGGCCATCGCCGCCGGCATCGGTGCCGATCCGGCGCAGATCGTTTGCGGGGCCGGCTCCGACGACATCCTGCAACTGCTGACCCGCGCCTATGCCGGGCCTGGCGACGAAGTGCTCTATTCGGCGCATGGCTTCCTGGTCTATCCGATCGCCGCCAAATCGGTGGGGGCGACGCCGGTCGCTGCGCCCGAGAAGGATCTGACCACCGATGTCGATGCGCTGCTGGCCCATGTCACGCCGCGCACCCGCATCTGCTTCGTCGCCAATCCGAACAATCCGACCGGCAGCTATATTCCGTTCTCCGAACTGGTGCGCCTGCGCGAGGGCCTGCCGCCGGATGTCCTGCTGGTGATCGACGCCGCCTATGCGGAATATGTCGGCAAAGCGGATTATGCCGAGGGCAATGACCTGGTGCGGCGCCACGACAATGTCGTCGTCTCGCGCACCTTTTCGAAAATCTATGGCCTTGCTGCCCTGCGCCTCGGCTGGGCCTTCTGCCCGCCGGCGGTGGCCGATGTCCTCAACCGCATCCGCGGCCCCTTCAACACGCCGGCGCCGGCGCAGATCGCCGGCGTCGCCGCCTGGCGCGACGCCGAGCATCTCGCCGCGGCCAAGGCCTATAACGACAAATGGCTGCCCTGGCTCGCCGATCGGGTGCGGGAGATCGGCCTCATCGCCTATCCCAGCGTCTGCAACTTCCTGCTGGTCGGCTTCCCCAGCGAGCCCCGGCTCAGCGCCGAAGCTGCCGAGGCCTTCCTGCGCACCCGCCGGGTCCTCGCGCGCAAGATGGGCGCCTACGGCCTGCCGCATTGCCTGCGCATCACCATCGCTGAGGAACCGGCCTTGCGGGTCTGCGCCGAGGCACTGAGCGATTTCGTCAAACAGGCGGCAACGCAATGACGACGCAAGAGACGGCGCCGCTGCAGGGCGATAGCGGCAAGATCATTTTCGACAAGGTCTGTCTGATCGGCATCGGGCTGATCGGCTCGTCGATGGCACATGCGATGCGCGCGCAAGGCCTGGCCAGGACCATTTCGATCTATGATATCGATCCGGCGGCCCGCGCCGTCGCAGCCGAGCTGAAGCTTGGCGACCAGGTTTGCGACACGTTGGAGGCCGCTGTCACCGGGGCGGATCTGACGGTGGTTTGCGTGCCGGCCGGCGCGGTGGCGGATATTGCGCCGGAACTCGCCAAATATCTGAAACCCGGCAGCATCCTCAGCGATGTCGGCTCGGTGAAGCAGGCGGTGGTGCGCGATCTCGGCCCCCATGTGCCGGACAAGGTGCATTTCATTCCCGGTCATCCGATCGCCGGCACCGAACATTCCGGCCCGCGTGCCGGCTTTGCCGAACTTTTCCAGGGCCGCTGGTGCATTCTGACGCCCTTGCCGGGGACCGATCCCAAGGCCGTCGAGCAGTTGCGCCATCTCTGGGAGGGCATGGGCAGTCAGGTCGAATTGATGGAGCCGGGGCACCACGACCAGGTATTGGCGATCACCTCGCATCTGCCCCATCTCATCGCCTATACGATTGTCGGCACGGCGACCGGCCTCGAGGAATCGACGCAAAGCGAGGTGATCAAGTTCTCCGCCTCCGGCTTTCGCGATTTCACGCGCATCGCCGCTTCCGATCCCATCATGTGGCGCGATGTCTTCCTGAACAACCGTGACGCCGTGCTGGAAATGCTCGGGCGCTTCACGGAGGATCTGACGGCGTTGCAGCGTGCAATCCGCTGGGGCGAGGGCGAAAAGCTGCAGGAATGGTTCACCCGCACCCGCGCCATCCGGCGCAGCATCATCGATGCCAAGCAGGCCTGAGCCGGTGAGCGGACAGCAAAGAGGTCTTGAGATGAGCAATCATCGACGCAAAACCTGCGCCGATATGGCGGAGGTACGAGAAGCGATCGATGCGATCGACCGCGAATTGGTCGCCCTGCTGGCGGACCGCCTGCATTTCATTGCCGAGGCCGCGCGCATCAAGCCGCGCCGCGATCTCGTGCGCGATGACGCGCGGGTCAACGATGTCCTGGCCAAGGTGCGCCGCTCTGCGGCCGAGCAGGGGATCGACCCGGAATTGATCGCCGGCGTTTTCCGGGAATTGGTGGAGCGTTCCATCGCCCACGAATTCATGCTCTTCGATCGCGATCATTAACCAATCATCCTCGCTGCGCGCGACAGCTGTCCGCCGGTGCCCATTTTTTCCAGTCTTTCCAATGCCTGCCTTCCGCTATCCGACGCGCTTCCGTCGTTCGCGCCTGCCGGATCGTCTCCGGCGGGCGCGTCGCAAAGTCGCCGTGTCTGAAAATTCACTTGCTTGCCCGGCTTTTTTCGCATAAGTCGCGGCTATTGACGCACACGCACGTGCCTATGGCCCAGGCTGGACGACCGAGAGATCGGTTCCGACGGCCGGTTTCCAGTGGTTATGCAACGACGGGGCGTCCTTTTTGGCGTGACCGACACGCGGGCCGATAATCAAGACTTCGCCTCGGATGGAGCGAAGAGCGGCAAGCGGGTCGATTTCCCGAGAGGGGGCAGTCGATCATGATGACACGATGGGAACAATTCGGACGCGATCGCCGCGTGGCAAGTCGTCAGTTTCCCTTATTTCGACGCCGATCGAGATCGGCCTTGGACGCAGCGGTTCTGCCTCAGCTTTTGGCGCCGCGCTCTCCCCTCCTGCGCATCTGACAGACGCAGTTTGAGTTGCCGAAGCGGCGCAACCGGTGGGTGCCGGTCGCCGCGCGATATCCTGTTTTACAATTTATTCCGATTCACTGCCTGTTTGAATGAGGTCGAGAATGGCAAAAAAAATCTCGTATGGCGGACGCATCCTGATGATCGGCTACGGCTCGGTCGGTCGCTGCACCATGCCGCTGCTGGAAAAGCACTTTGACATGCCGCTCAGCCGCATCACCGTCGTCGACGCCGACGATCACAGCGCTGATATCGCCCGCTTCGTGAAGAAGGGCGTCAATTATCTCATCCAGCCGATCGTGCCCGGCAACCTGGAAGCGACGCTCGGCAAATTCACCGCCAAGGGCGATCTCATCATCAATCTGTCGGTCGAAGTCTCGTCGATCGACATCATGGTCTGGTGCCAGAAGAACGGCGTCCTCTATCTCGACACCTGTATTGAGCCCTGGGCCAATTACTACGACAACAAGTCGATCCCGGAAGAGCAGCGCACCAACTATTATCTGCGCCACAGCCTGCTGGAACTGGCCAGGTCCTGGCCGAAGGACGGTCCCAGCGCGCTGCCGACCCATGGCGCCAATCCGGGCCTGGTCAGCCATTTCATCAAGGAAGCCTTGCTCGATCTCGCCAAGCAGCTCGGCAAGAGCGCGCTGGAGCCGAAGAGCCGCGAAGAATGGGCCAAGCTCATGCAGACGCTCGGCGTAAAGGTGATTCATGTCGCCGAACACGATCTGCAGGTGACCAACCATCCGAAACGACCGAATGAATTCTGCAACACTTGGTCGATCCATGGCTTCGTCGGCGAAGGCTGCCAGCCGGCGGAACTCGGCTGGGGCACGCATGAGAAGAAGCTGCCGGATATCGGGCAGGAACACAAAGTCGGCTGCAAGGCGGCGATCTATCTGCGCCAGCCGGGCTGCGTCACGGAAGTGCGTTCCTGGACGCCGGTCGGCGGTCCGATGATCAGCTACCTGATCACCCACGGTGAATCGATTTCGACCGCCGACTACTACACCGTCCATGAGAACGGCAAGCCGGTCTACCGGCCGACCGTGCATTACGCCTATCATCCTTGCGAAGATGCCGTCCTGTCGGTGCGTGAATTCCAGGCCCGTGGCTTCAAACTGCAGCAGAAGATCCGTCCGCTGAATGAGGAGATCGTCGAAGGCATCGATGAGCTGGGCGTCCTGCTGATGGGTGATTTCGGTTCCTACTGGTATGGCTCGCAGCTCTCCATCGACGAGGCGCGGGAACTGCTCGGTCCCGATTACAACGCGACCTCGATCCAGATCGCCTCGCCGGTTCTTGCCGGCGCGATGTGGCTGATCGAGAATCCCAATCGCGGCGTGGTTGAGCCGGAAGAGGTCGATTACAAATACATCATGGAAATCTGCCGGCCCTATCTCGGTCCGGTGGTGGGTGAGCGCTCGGACTGGACACCCTTGCAGGATCGCAACGTGCTGTTCCCCGAGCCGGGCCTTGATCTCAGCGATCCGTGGCAGTTCGAGAACTTCCGCGTCCGCCGCTGAGAAAGAGCGCCGAGGCGGCAACCTCCGACGGATAGTTGCCGGGACCTTCGTGCCAAGCGCGTCGAGCGAACGAAACAGCGGCAACAAAATGCCGCTGTTTTCTTGGCGCGAAGCCAGGATAAATGCACCGTCGGCGCTCAACCGAGACGGCCAGTCCGTTTTGGCGATGCGATTGCTGCTCGCGCATGGCAAAAGTAAAGGAACGCCGCCGGCAATGCCCCTGGTGCCGAACGCGTGCGGTTTGCCCGTGTATTTTGCATCACTTTGACCTGCCTCAAGAAGCAGAGGCTGGAACACGTATCAGAATAGCGAATCTGCGGCCGGCAGGCTTCCTGCGTCAGGCTGATACCCGTCACAAAGTATGGTACGGGGCTTGAAACAGGAAAGAACGACGACCGCGAGGCTTATTTAGACACAACGAGGTAGCAGATGCATTCGCAGCCTCGCCACGCATTTTTGCTGCTCGGAGCCGAGAGAAATGCCTTGGAATCAGTGGTACAGCCTTAAGAGCTATATCAGGTCCTCGCTCTGGATCGTCCCGTTCTTTGCCTTGCTGTTCTATGTCGTCGCGATACGGTTGGTATATGCCGTCGACGCGTGGTTTACCTGGGTTCCGTTCTCAGCTTGGGGAGCATCCGGGACGCGGACGGTGCTGGAGATGATTGTCACGCTGACATTGACATTCATCGTCTTCACCTTCGGCTCCCTGCTGGTCGCAATTCAAGTCGCGAGCGGACAGCTCACGCCCCGGATCATCGCGACCACGTTACTCAGGGACAACGCGATCCGCTTCACCGTCGGTCTTTTCGTTTTCTCGCTGTTGTTTGCCGCAGGTGTTCTGGCGAGGCAGGATACGGCGATTCCGCAGGGCGTTGCCGGATTGGCGGGGTTGCTGGGTTTCGGCTCTATCATCGCCTTTCTGTATCTGATTGATCACGCCGCACGCATGTTGCGGCCGGTCAGCATTATCTGGCACGTTGGTAAGGAAGGATGTGCAGTCATTGACAGCGTCTATCCAGAGCGCGTCGAGGCAGGTGGCCCATTCGTGGCTGCATCGCGAAAGCTCCCGCCGCCGGATCATATCATCGTTCACCGCGGGAAATCCGCCGTCGTGCTGGCGGTGAATCTGACTGCCCTGACTGCCCTTGCGGAGAAAACGAATACCGTCATCGAATTCGTGCCCCGTGTTGGCGACTTTGTTGGCACTGGACAGCCGCTCTTCCAGCTATATGGCGGCGGTTCGGTCGACGCGCGCCGATTGCGGGGCGCGGTCGCCTTCGGCGCGGAGCGCACCATCGAGCAGGATTCGACCTTTGCCTTCCGTATCATCGTCGATATCGCGATAAAGGCTCTTTCAAAGGCGATCAACGATCCGACAACCTCTGTTCTTGCCATCGACCAGCTTCAACACCTGCTTGGCGTGGTTGGAAACCGTCATCTCCTCGGCGAAGAAATATGTGATCGGAGGGGGCAGTTGCGCGTGATTTTTCGGACGCCGGACTGGGAGGATTTTGTTCAGCTGACTTTCAGCGAGATACGCCTTTATGGCGCGGAAAATTTCCAGGTTGCGCGGCGGCTGCGGGCAATGATCGAAAGCCTCGAGAAAACACTGCCACCGGACCGCTGCTCGGCCTTGCGGGTCCAGCTCAATCTACTAGATCGCATGTTGGAGAAACTGGATTTGTTTCCGGAGGACTTGGCGCTGGCGCGTATCCCCGATCCCCAGGGTTTGGGCGGCACGTCAGATCATGCATCCGAGACTTCATCATGAATGAATCAGTGGCAGGTGGCTTCGATATTGAGACTTTCGTCAATCATTGGATTCGCTTGGTCGGCGACGGGATCGATATCTTCGGTGTCGTCATCATCGTCATCGGCATCGGCTGGTCCACACTGCACTTCTGCCGGCGCCACGCCGAGGCTCCAGACTATCAGCGCTTCAAGATTCGTATCGGCAAGACTCTGTTGCTCGGACTGGAGATGCTGGTGGCGGCGGATATCGTGAAAACCATTGCGGTCGAGCCCAGCTTCCTGAGCCTTGGCGTCCTGGCGGGTCTGGTGGTCATCCGCACATTCCTGAGCTGGAGCCTGGTGCTGGAGATCGAGGGACGCTGGCCGTGGCAAGGCAAAAACCAAGCTGACCTGGCGGATGAGGGGTGAGTCTCGCCGCTCTTGCCGGGTCGCGCCGCTTTTTTGGGCCGGATGATCTCAGGGCCAGATGATCGTCGGAAGCCTGAAGAGCCTGGCAAAACCGAAGCTGACGATGTTGTCCTGGATGCTGAGGCCGACCGTCACTTCCGGGCGGCCGGCGGCGCCGGGTTTTTCCAGGCCGTTGACGACGGCCTTGGCGATTCCGGCATCCTTGCGATGCATGGTGCCGCGCGCGGCCAGGAGGTCGATGAGATCGCCCAGCCCCGTTGCCGTGATCTTGCCGGCACCGATCGGCTGCAGATTGGCATCGAGCGCCAGCGTACCATTGCCCGTCAGGCTGACGGGGCCCTGCGCGAAGTCGAATTTGCTGAGATCGAGAACGCCGCCGGCATCGCGCCAATGGGCCAGGAAGCCGGCTAGGTCGTGCGGCGGCTCGACGCCTGGCGGCGGCAGGAGCGGCCCCTTGATGGTACCGGCGAGTCCGGCCTGAACAATCGGTCCCGGCAGAAGCTGCGGGATATTGGCCGGCATGTCGACGCCGCTGACGGCGATGGCGAGCGTCGCAGCGGGATCATTGAAATCATGGGGCTGCGTGGGGGCTAGCTGAACGTCGAGATGCAGGCTCGCCGCCGAGAGAACATCCTGGCCATTGTCGAGCTTGCCCCGGCTGACGTCGATGGTCGCGCCGGCCGGATTGCCATTACGTAGCCGGATATTGCCGTCTGTCTGCTCGAGGATGAAGCGCGCGCCGCTTGCCTGGGCCTGGGTAGGGGGCGGCTGGGTGCTGGCGGCCGGTGGATTGGCTGGTGTATCGCTGGATTGGGCGCCGCCCGCTTGGCTGCCGGGCGCCTGTGCTGCGCCGCCGGGCGACGGGGTGCCCGGCGTCATGCCATTCTGGCCGAGGCTCAATCCCGGCACGATGACAGTCAGGGGGCTGTCGCAGAGCAGCCGCACCGCGTTCAGGTCGATCGGCGACATATTGAGCTGCAAATGGTCGGTGCGGGCGGATAGAGCCACGCCGCCCAGCCGGCCAAGGATGTTGACTCCGGTAAAATCGGCTGTAAAGGCAAAGGGAAAGCCGGAAATCCCCTGCCAGTGGAAATCGACCGTCGCGCCCGCGTTCCGCTGATCGGCCGCCCATTGCTCGACGCCCGCCTCCAGGCGGGTGGCGACCTGACGCCAGTAAAGACCATACCCGCCCACCAGGAGTCCGGTCACCACGACCGCAGACAGGCCATAAAGAAAGACTCGGCGACGGGACGAGCTCATTTCGCAGCCTGCATTATTGTACCCCGCTTCCAGCGTTGTTATGTTTATCCGACTGCTAGGGGGCATGGCACGTATTGTCCAGCTTTTTGTGCCAGATAGCCCGATCAGCAAGCCGGATGGGTCGTCCATCCGGATTGGCCGGAAGATGCCAGACGATGCGTGCAAATGTTGCGGTGCAGCCGGACTGTGGGCTGCGAGAGTTGCTGAAGATGCCGATTGTGTCGGCCACCATATTTCACCGCTTTTCCGATTGGCTTTTTCCCGTCGGCGTTTCCGTATTCTTGCTCGTGCGGTGGCGATGACCGAGCAACGGCAAGATCGCCCCGCCACGGCGATTCCCAGCGAACAGCATTTGATCGATAGCCGGCGGATTGTGCCGGCGCCGGGCGAGGACTTTCATGTCTTTGCCTATGGCTCGCTGATGTGGCGGCCCGATTTCATCTACGCCGATGTCTGGCCGGCAACCCTGTTCGGCTATCATCGCAGCTTCTGTATTCGCTCGACCCTTTATCGCGGCTCGGAGGAGTGCCCCGGTCTGGTTCTCGGCCTTGATCGCGGCGGCATGTGCCGTGGGCGGCTCTATCGGATCGCCGCCGCGGATGCCGCCGCCGCCGCCGCCTATCTGCATGACCGGGAAATGGTTTCCGGCTGCTATCAGCCGAAATGGCTGCCGGTGTTGCGGGCCGACGGTATCCGCCAGCAGGGCCTTGCCTATGTGGCGGACCCCCACCATTGGCAATATGCCGGCAAGCTGTCGGATGATGAGATCGTGGCCATGATCGGCAAGGCCTGCGGCTCGGCCGGCCGCAATATCGACTACCTGCGCAATACCGTCGAACATCTCGATGATATCGGTCTCAAGGAGAGCCGGCTGCACAGGATTCTGCGTAAGATCAACGAGGCCTGCAGCGCCGCCTGAGCAGCCCTGCGCCGCTGCAGCTTGGCAAGCCAGCCGGGCCTCGCCTATCTTGCCGGCAAGCAATCTGTCGGCACGCCCGTCGCTGCCGTCGCTGGGGAAGCAAAAGGACAACATGACGGCGCATCACCACCATCCGCTTGGCTCTTATTATGCGGCGACGGCCAATGACTTTGCCGCCCTGCATCCTCTGCGCGGCGATGTAAGTGCCGATGTCTGTGTGGTCGGCGGCGGCTTCACCGGCCTCTCAGCCGCTCTGCACCTGGCCGAGCGGGGCTACAAGGTTGTGCTGCTGGAAGCGGCGCAAATCGGCTGGGGCGCTTCGGGTCGCAACGGCGGACAGATCAATACCGGCCTGCGCAAGTCGCCTCAGGATCTCATCGCCGCCTTCGGCCTGCAGCGCGCGAAGGCGCTGTTCGATCTCTCCGAAGAAGCGCGTGGCCTGATCCGCGAACGCGTCGCCCGCCACCGCATCGCCTGCGATCTCAAATCCGGCACCATGCTGGCCGCTTCGAAGAGCCGCGACCTCGCCTGGATGGAAGAGGAGATTACCTGCCTCGAGCAGCAGATGGGTTATCGCCAGGCGCGCCTGCTCGATCGCAACGCCGCGCGCCGCATCATCGGCTCCGATCTCTATCATGGCGCCATCGAGGATCGCGGCGGCGGCCATCTGCATCCGCTGAATTATGCGCAAGGCCTAGCTGCTGCGGCGATGGCGGCCGGCGCCGTGCTGCATGACCGCAGCACCGTCACGGCGATCGACACGGTTGCCGGCGGGCATGTGGTTCATGCCGGCCAGGGCCAGGTGCGCGCCACTTATGTGGTGCTCGGCTGCAACGCTTATCTCGGCGATCTCGAACCGCGCATCGCCGGCAAGATCATGCCGATCGCCAATTACATCATCGGCACTGAACCCTTGAGCGAAGCCGAGGCGGCGGCGCTGATCGCCAACGACGCCTGTGTTTGTGACACCAAATTCGTCGTCAGCTATTATCGCCTGTCGGCCGATCGCCGCCTGCTGTTCGGCGGCGGCGAGGCCTATACGCCGACCCCGCCGCGCGACATCGCCGCTTTCGTGCGCCCTTACATGCTGCGGGTCTATCCGCAGCTCGCGCACAAGCGCATCGATTACGGTTGGGGCGGCATGCTGGCGATCACCATGAGCCGTCTGCCGCATATGGGCCGCATCGGCAACCTGTTCTATG
>DATLJB010000111.1:0-9095 GCA_035539075.1 Terriglobia bacterium | reverse complement strand
TGCAGATGCGTGCCCGGGTCGAACGTGGTGTCGCCCTGGTCGAGCAGGATCGACGAGGCCGGGCTGGCGGTTGGATGTGCGAAAAGGACCGTCACGGCGAGGCCGATCCCGGCCAGCAGCTTTGCGCGCTTCATGATGTTGCCTCCACTGGCCGCCTGTCTGCATCCCTGCCGGCAGGCTGGATGAAAGATGAGAACCGACGCGGGTTGGCGTCCCAACGAGATGATGTCTTCGATGACGTCTTGATGAGGCCTGGTTGATGAAGCCTGGCCGGATGCGGCCCGAATGACTGCGCGCTGCATCCTTTTGTCACGACACGGCGCGCCGCCCCGAAAGGCAAACGCCTGTGCCGTATACGATGTCGGGTACTGTATCATTCATCGCCGATACCGTCAGCCGGCTGTGCCGCCATCAGCGCAAAGTTGATCGCGCTCCGTCAACGAAATCGGGCGGCGAATTGATCGGCGAAATCGGGTGGCGAGACAGCCAGTATTCATCATCATTAAGATGACGACCGCACGCACGACCCATCTCCCTCTCGCGCCCATCCCAATTGTCATGCCCGGACTTGATCCTGGCATCCATGCAGACCACGTGTCCGACATTGCCCCTCGGATCACGTCGTAGAGCCGATTGAGACACCGCTGAAGCAATTCCTCGACGTGCAGGAGAATCTCGTCCGGCATTGCCGGCAGATTCATGAGGTGGTGCTGTAAGCTCTGGGGCTCAGACCGCGAGCTGTCCCGCGGTCGCTTATCCCGGGGGGCTGGCGCAGCAGACAGCTCTTTAAAAAAACATCGTATTGCTTTGCCGCGCCTAGGTGTTAAGGCTACTTTGCGGAGGGACGCAGCGAACGAGACGATTTCCTTTTATATTTTTCTCTCCAGAACCCCGGTCAATTGTAAGCTCTGTTTCCAGTGATCTCTTTCATCTCTACCAAGTTTCCTTGTTGCAAGTAGAATGGCGATCCGCTCAAGTGGCGATGAAGTAGAATATTGATCTCTAGCTTCAATCGCAGCCGCTCTGGTGCCATTATTGGAAATTGCTAATGTTGCCATTCGTCGCACAATTTCTGAACGATGGTCTCGGAGGATGCGGGTAAAATCGGTAGAGTCATGCCAAGCATTGCCAGAAGAAAATATGCTCAGCACCCACATCATGTAATAGTCCGGCGGCCATTTCCCTCTCTTGGGCTTTAGTGAAGCGAGTAGTTGCGTTTGAACACGTTTACGGTCCCGCAAAGGTAAGTCCGCAAACGTGCTAAAATATTCACTAACTGGACCGGCGATAGGGTAGAGGTGTTCTTTGTTTCGAAGTAATACATCTCCGAGGTTTCTACGCGCGTCTAAAGGAAGAACAGATAAGAGTTTGGGGTGACGTAAGAGAGTAGACAAAGTGTCGTAATCAATGAGTTCTCTATCTTCCAGAGCTTCAGCAACTAGCTGAATGATGTCTAGCTCCACAAACTCGGCGCGTTCGGCTTCTGATAGCTCGATTTCTTCTTCCGAGTAAGGATCGAAGCGCGATGAAAATTCACTTACCCGCTGCAATCTAGCATCTACATCTCTATTTGGATCGGGAACGAAACGCCGTCTGAAAATATCTTTAGTTTGAATTTTTGTTTTTAAAGCAGATAAAGTAAGTCCTTGCCTATCGTACAGTCTCTGAGCAAGAGAGATAAGTATTTCCTGAGCCTGTTGTTCGGTTCGAGTAAAAAAGTAATAGTCATCTACCCACCGTATAAAATCGAGACCTTCAGAAATTAGATATGAATCGACGTCAATTAGAACTGCTTCTGCCAGTACGCGTGAAGCATAAGGTCCAACCGGAATTCCGTAACTATTCTTGCCGGATAAATTAGAAATCAGCTTCTTTACAAGTACACGAGCAACGTCTCGTGTCCTGGCGCTTTGCGAACTCGATTCGATAACATTCTCCAGCCTATGCTGATAGATTCGTGGATAGAAATCTGCGATGTCTGCAATGGCAACATACCTAATTGCTTCGCGGCTACTTCTTTCGTCGAGCCGCTCTCTAAACATCGAAAAGTTATTTGCCGTGCCATACAGTCGATTGGGCGCTCGACTTTCAGCCCTATAAGAAAACACAATTCGTCTTCTAAGAGGAACTCTGTTGGCTTCAATATCGGCTATAACGATTAGGGTGAGGGCAGTGTAAATAATTAGGTCAATAGGGTGTAATAAGCTCACGACGCGAACTGTGGCTCGGTTTTTCGGAGCATAGACTCTCAAAGGCTGGAAAGGATGATATAAATCTAAATCTATTGCAGCTATCTCCGGCCGCAACTGGCTCCAATTCGCCCGAACGACAAGCCATTCGGGCATCGCAGGCAGCAGCGTGCTATATCCATGGTGCTCAATTGCCTCAAAGCCCCATTGAACTTCTTGCTCAGACAATCTAAACAACGATCACCTACCCCGGCAGGCTAAGTTTACCGCCGATTAGACAACAAATTTGAGAACGACATTTTCTACGAGATCTTCGATATACGACTCTGTCAGCGATCGGGGAATCACTACGCCTGACGGATGCGCGGCGGAATTGCGTTCATCTAGGCGATGTTCCATCTTTTTAAACATCCCCGATGTCATGATTCTTGCCGTGCGGCAAAACTCGAGGAACTTGCCTTCCGGCATTTCCGTGAAATCATCACGCTTTGTGACTTGGCTAATCTTCACACGCTTATCTGTGTTCAAAGCCAATGCTTTATTAAATGCGGCGAGGTCATGGGCCAGAACGTATTCTTGAAGGTGATGCAGGGCCAGATTCCAGCACATGACTATCGCTGCTCGATTTGCCCCTATGCCATAGCAGTTAACCGTCTCATTCAGAAAATCACGCTTTGGGCCAACCGGGATTAATTTCTCGAGGCGATTTAGGTGGTGGCTTTCCTGCTTGTCATTTGACACTTCACCTATGAGGTCTGCAATCTGCTCTCGCCTTCTATTTTCAAGACGGTAGCCAACGCTAGTTTTTACAAAGCGTCTTGGAACCGATTTCAATACGTTAGAAAAATGCGAGGCAAGCCAACTCGGCGCAAAAAGGTCGCATGCTTCATAGCAGGCCCTAACACCTTGCACTTTTGCGGCTTCATTCTTCAATTCGATGGTGATGTGATAGACAAAGAAATCGGCAAGGTCCGTTTCTCTATGTATCTTTGCTTTGACCCGATCATAAAAACGAGATGCCGCGTTGCTCATCTCTTATTTCTCTCGCTGATAAATCCAGACGCGACGTTGATTAACTTCCTTTTCCTCGCGAACTAGCTCACCTGATCTCACTGCTTGAAGAAGATACTTGGGTACACTGGTACGAGGAACGATGAGACCTTCCTTGTGAAAGCGCTTCTGCACGTCAGATAGCGTCTTAGGGGCGTCAAAGAACCCGTCTGCGATCCATTTGATGAAGCGATCTTTAAGGTTCCCTGTTTTTTTTATCTGTTTACGTCGAGCGGATTCCTTAACCTCTTCCGTTTGATTTGGGGCCACCACTTGCTTTTGGTCATGATTTAGACGCTTGCGAACCCGCACAATCCGGTTAGATGCAGAAGTATCTTTGCCCGAGGTGCCGAACTCGGCCTTTATTGCTTCGAGTGACGCTGGTCGAACGAAATATCGGCCATTTCGCTCCGAGACGATATGGCGATCCTTAAGTTCTTTCAGGATCGGTCGAAGAGTGCCCCCTTGAATTCCGATATGCTCCTCGATTTCAGAGGGTTTGGCGTCAATCGGGATTTCCTCATCGCTTACAAATGGCCAACCTTGTAGCGCCACCAAATATACGAGAATGCGTGCTCGGTTCTGCAGGCCGGAGGCATTCGGCGTAAAGATGACAACTCTCTCTTCCGGGTCAAAGCGAACGTAACTCGAGATGATTTCTTCGATTGCCCCTTCCGTTAAAGCAGCCCGCTTTGAAACTAGATCTTTTAACGCCATTTAGGGCCTCTCAGAAAAACACAGATACACGGATACACGAATATGTATACTCCAACTCTGCGTAGGTGCCAAGAGGAATGAAAAATACGGTGTGCCAACGGATTGGCTGCTGGTGGCTCTAATTCCTCTGTCTTGCCGTCGTTAATTTCACACAAGAATCGCCGTAATCTTGTATAGACAAGTGAGGCCGTGACTCGGGCCGCCGCGGTGAGCGTTTCCGGCGGCGTCGCGGGCTGGGATGAAGACCGTCAGCACGACCCGGCGCCGGAAGAGCGTCAGTGCCTGTGCTGCGGCGTATCGCAGATTGCGAGTGGGAGAACACATGGAGCGCTTTGTCGCGCCGCCCGAGCGGGCCGGGGAAGAGGTCGTCGAGACCTCGCCGGAAATCGGTGACCGCGTCGCCACCACCACCTGCTACATGTGCGCCTGCCGCTGCGGCATCAAGGTCCATCTGAAGGACGGCTCGATCCGCTATATCGAGGGCAATCGCGATCATCCGGTGAACAAGGGCGTGCTGTGCGCCAAGGGCTCCGCCGGCATCATGACGCAGAACTCGCCGGCGAAACTCCGCAAGCCCTTGCTGCGCGTCGGCGAGCGCGGGGCGGGCGAATTCAAGGAGATCGAGTGGGAGGAGGCGCTGTCGCTCGCCGTCGACTGGCTGGGCGACATCCGCGCCACCGACCCGAAGAAGCTCGCCTTCTTCACCGGCCGCGACCAGAGCCAGGCGCTGACCGGCTGGTGGGCGACGCAATTCGGCACCCCCAATTACGCCGCCCATGGCGGCTTCTGCTCGGTCAACATGGCGGCGGGCGGGCTCTATTCCATCGGCGGCTCGTTCTGGGAATTCGGCGAGCCGGACTGGCACCGCACCAAGTATTTCATGATGTTCGGCGTCGCCGAGGACCATGACAGCAACCCGATCAAGATCGGCCTCGGACACTTGAAGGGCCGCAAGGACGCTTTAGGAAAACCGGCGGCGAAATTCGTCTCGGTTAATCCCGTCCGCACCGGCTATTCCGCCATCGCCGATGAATGGCTCGGCATCACGCCGGGCACGGACGGGCTCTTCGTCCTCTCGCTGGTGCATGAATTGCTGCGGCAGGACAGCATCGATCTCGATTTCCTGGTGCGCTACACCAACGCGCCCTGGCTGGTCATCGACGCGCCTGGCAGCCCCGAGCACGGCCTCTTCGCCCGCAACGAGAAGGGTGAGCCGCTCTGCTTCGACACCATCGCCGGCCGACCGGTCAGCGCCCTCTTGCCCGAGGTCAGGCCGCAGCTGACCGGCGCAGTGACGCTGGCGGATGGCACCAATGGCGAGAAGCGCACCGCGCGGCCGGTCTTCGACCTGATGGCCAGCGCCTATCTTGATCCGGCCTATGCGCCGGAGAATGTCGCCGCGCTGACCGGCATCTCCGCCGAGAGCATCCGCCGCATCGCCGGCGAGCTGGCCGAGGCCGCCTTCGCGCAGCAGATCGAATTGCCGATCGCCTGGACCGATTGGGCCGGCCGCCAGCATGACAAGGTGATCGGCCGTCCGGTCGCCATGCATGCGATGCGCGGGGTCTCTGCCCATTCCAACGGCTTCCAGACCTGCCGCGCCATTCACCTGCTGCAGATGCTGCTGGGCTCGATCGATTGCCCCGGCGGCTTCCGCTACAAGCCGCCCTTTCCCCGCCCGGTGCCGCCGCCGGTCAAGCCAAGTGCGGCCTGCGTCAACGGCAAGCCGCTGGGCGGCCCGCCGCTCGGCTTCCCGCAAGGGCCGGAGGATCTGCTGATCGATGCCGAGGGGCGGCCGTGCCGCATCGACAAGGCCTATTCCTGGGAGGCGCCAATCGCCGCCCATGGCATGATGCATATGGTCATCCACAATGCCTGGAAGGGCGATCCGTATCCCATCGACACGCTCTTCATGTACATGGCCAACATGGCCTGGAATTCGTCGATGAATACCGCCGGCACCATGCAGATGCTGAGCGACAAGGATGAGGCCACGGGCGAGTACCGCATCCCCCATATCATCTATGCCGACGCCTTCTTCTCGGAGACGGTGGCCTATGCCGATCTCGTCCTGCCGGACACCACCTATCTCGAGCGCCATGACTGCATCTCGCTCCTCGACCGGCCGATCTGCGATGCCGACGGCATGGCGGATTCGATCCGCCAGCCGATCATGCCGCTGGATCGCGACGTGCGGCCGTTCCAGGACGTGCTGCTGGATCTCGGCGCCCGGCTGAAACTGCCCGGCATGGTGGACGGCGAGGGCAGGCCGCTCTATCCCGGCGGGCTCAAGGATTACATGGTGAAGCATGAGCGCCGGCCGGGGATCGGCATGCTGGCCGGCTGGCGCGGCGCCGATGGATCGAAACACGGCAAGGGCGAGCCCAATCCCGATCAGCTGCAGCGCTATATCGACAATGGCTGCTTCTGGCGGGCGGAGATTCCCGACAGCGCCAAATATTATCGCCACGGCAACAGCGATTATTTCGCCTGGGCGATCGAGATGGGGTTGATGGACAAGCCGGAGCAGATCGTGCTGCAGCTCTATAGCGAGCCGCTCCAGCGCTTCCGCCTCGCGGCCGAGGGCCATGGCGAGCGCCAGCCGCCGGAAGCCGAACGCGGGCGCCTGAAGGCGCATTTCGATCCGCTGCCGGTCTGGTATCCGCCCTTCGGCCAGAATGCACGGGAGGCGGATTATCCGTTGCATGCGCTGACCCAGCGGCCGATGCATATGTACCATTCCTGGGGCTCGCAGAATGCCTGGCTGCGCCAGATCCAGGGCGACAACAAGCTCTATATCAACCGCCATACCGCGCGGCGCCTCGGCCTTGCCGATGGCGACTGGGTCTGGGTCGAAAGCGAGCATGGCCGCGTGAAGGCGCCGCTGCAGCTGATGGACGGCGTCAATGCCGATACCGTCTGGACCTGGAACGCGATCGGCAAAAGGGCGGGGGCCTGGAACCTCGACCAGGATGCCTCGGAAGCGAGGCGCGGCTTCCTGCTCAATCACGTGATCTCGGAATTGCTGCCGCCGCGCGAAGACGGCTATCGCTACGCCAATGCCGATCCGGTCACCGGCCAGGCCGCCTGGTATGACCTCAAGGTGCGGATCGTGAAATGTACGCCGGAAGAGGCGGGAGCAACGGAACCCTCCTTCGCGCCGCTGACGCCGCCGCTGCAGCGGCCGGAGCGGCATCTGCGCTACGGCCAGTGGTTCCGCAAGGGCAAGGGGCGGAAGCCATGACCTCCTTGCCCGCCGGTTCCAGCCCGCGCCAGCTCGGCCTCGTCATCGATCTCGATACCTGCGTCGGCTGCCATGCCTGCGCCGTCAATTGCAAGGAATGGAATACCGGCGGCCATATGGCGCCCTTGACCGATCTCAATGCCTATGGCGCCAAGCCCAGCGGCGTGTGGTTCAACCGCATCCATACTTTCGAGGTCGAGGGCGCCATCGGCGGCGAGGGCGGTCTTGATGGAGGCTGCGGCCGCACCGTCAATTTCCCGAAATCCTGCCTGCATTGCGAGAAACCGGATTGCGTCACCGTCTGCCCGACCGGCGCTTCCTATAAGCGCGCCGAGGACGGCATCGTCCTGGTCAACGAGGATCTCTGCATCGGCTGCAAGCTCTGCTCCTGGGCCTGCCCCTACGGTGCCCGCGAATTCGACGAGGATGTCGGCGTGATGAAGAAATGCACGCTCTGCATCGACCGCATCTATAACGACAACCTGCCGGAGATCGAGCGCGTGCCGGCCTGCGTCGCCACCTGTCCCACCTCGGGGCGGCATTTCGGCGATCTCGGCGATCCCACCTCGGAAGTCTCGCAGCTGGTCAAGGCGCGCGGCGGCTATGACCTGATGCCGGAACTGGGCTACAAGCCCGCCAACAAATACCTGCCGCCGCGCCGGCGCAATGGCGAGGGCAACGCCGCGGCTGCCCCTGCTGCCAAGACAACAGCCGCCGCCAAGTCCGTGGCGCCCGAACCTGCCTCCGTCAAGCTCAGCCCCTTCCTGCGCTGGGTTGACAACCTGCTCTCGCGTTAAGGCCCTCCATGCATCCAGCCTATTCCGTCATCTTCTTCACCACCGCCTCGGGCGGCGGCTATGGCCTGCTGGTCTGGCTGGGGCTGCTGGGCGCCACGGGGCAGTTGCCCGGCGATCGCTGGTTCGGCTTCGCGGGCTTTGCCTGGGCGCTCATGATGGTGACGGCCGGGCTGCTTTCCTCGACCGCGCATCTCGGCCATCCTGAACGCGCCTGGCGCGCCTTCTCGCAATGGCGCAGCTCCTGGCTGTCGCGCGAAGGGGTGATGGCGGTCGTCACTTATATCCCGGCGGGCCTCACCGCCATCGGCTGGGTATTCTACGCTCATGTCCTGCCCTGGGCGGCGCTGCTGACGGCGCTCTGCGCGCTTCTCACCATCCTCTGCACGGCGATGATCTATGCCTCGCTGAAGCCGATCCGCCGCTGGCGCCACCCCCTGACGCTGCCGGGCTATCTATCGATCGGCCTTGCCAGCGGCGCGCTCTGGCTCGGCTGCCTGGCGACGGGGTTCGGCGAAGGGAATGCGGCCCTGTGGATCGCCGTCGTCTGCCTGGCCTTGGCGGCTGCCGTGAAGCTCGCCTATTGGCGCAGTATCGACAATGAACGGACGGTCTCCACCGCCGGCACCGCGACCGGCCTCGGCGGCCCCGGCCAGGTGCATCTCTTCGCCGCCCCGCATACATCGGAAAACTATCTGCAGCGCGAGATGGGCTTCCAGATCGCCCGCAAGCATGCCCTGAAGCTGCGCCGTATCGCCCTGGCGCTGGGCTTCGCCGCCCCGCTGCTGCTCACCCTGCTGGCGCTGCTGCTGCCGGTCTTGCCGGCTTTCCTGGCGCTGTTGCTGGCGGTGGCCTGCAATGCTGCCGGCATCCTCACCGAGCGCTGGCTGTTCTTCGCCGAAGCCCGCCACACCGTAACGCTCTATTACGGCGCCGAGGCGGCGTGAGCTCCTGAAAGCACGCAACGAAAAAGGCGGTGCCAGTGGCACCGCCTTGATCTCTTGCAACCGAAGTCGCGAAGGGCGATCAGATCGCTTCCTTCAGCTCCTTGGCGGCGCGGAAAGCAATCTTCTTGCTCGCCTTGATCTTGATGGCTTCGCC
>DATLJB010000110.1:0-8755 GCA_035539075.1 Terriglobia bacterium | reverse complement strand
CGGACGACATCACCCCGATCAGGCCCGTCGCGGAGACGTTGCCCGCCAGGCTTTCGATAACACGCATCGGGCTCAGAGCATTGGTCAGCATGACGTGGACGAAATCATCGGTCGACACCTCGCCGATGGTCTGCGTCGGATATCGATTGGCGGTCCCGGCATTGACGAACAGCATGTCGAACATTCTGCCGGACAGGCGGTGGTGCAGCGCCACGATTTGATCGGGTTCGCAGATGTCGAGGATCTCGATCTCGACCCGGCCGCGGTATTCATCTGCCAAGTCGTGCAGCAGGGTCCGCGTTGCTCCGCCGCGTACCGTGCCGACGACATTCCATCCTTTTTTCAGGAACTCGGCCGCCATGGCGTGGCCGAGGCCGCGTGACGCGCCGATGAGCAAAATGGTACGGCGATGCTGATTGGTATCAGAGAGGGACATGGGCTCGGTGCTTTCGCTGGTGCATTCAGCAGCTGATATGGCGGGCCGCGCCAGTTTGCGCCAGACGCATAGGATGCAATGGATGATTGCACGTTGCGCTATTCTTGAGTTGGTCAGTCGGCTATCTTCAGGCCATGCAAAACGTGGATTTGAATCTCCTTATCGCGCTGGACGCGCTGCTTGCCGAGCGCAGCGTGACAGGTGCGGCGCGCCGGCTCGGCCTCAGCCCCTCCGCCATGAGCCGCACGCTGGCACGATTGCGCCAGGTGACGGGCGATCCGCTGCTGGTGCAGGCGGGGCGCAGCCTTGCCCCCACACCCTATGCCGAGGCACTGAGCAGCCAGGTTCATACGCTCACCCGTGACGCCCAGGCAGTGCTGCGGCCTGCCGACAGCCGCCGGCTGGACCTCGCGTCCCTCAACCGGACCTTCACCCTGCGCGCGGGAGAAGGTTTCATGGAGCTCCTGGCAGCACCGCTTCTGGCGGCGGTCACCCGGGAGGCGCCGCATGTCCGCCTGCGTTTCGTGCTGAAGCCCGACAAGGACGCGCAGCCGCTGCGGGAAGGGCTGATCGATCTCGAAATCGGTGTGCTCGGCACCTCGGCCCCGGAGGTGCGGACCCAGCTCCTCCTCCGCGACAAGTTCGTCGGTGTCGCCCGCATCGGGCATCCGCTTCTGGCGGCAGCAGCGATCACACCGGAACTCTATGCGGCCTGCAGTCATGTCATGGCGTCACGCCGGGGCGAATTCCTGGGACCGGTCGACGATGCGTTGGAAGAACTGGGCCTGGTGCGGAAGGTATCCCTGGTCGTACCGAGTTATCCCGATGCGATGCGGATCGTCCGCCGTTCCGATCTCGTCGCGCTGGTCCCGCGCTCGTGCCTCGGCAACACCCTGGCGGCCGACCACGCCGCCATCCTCGGCCTCGAGAGCTTCGAGCTGCCGGTCCGGGCGGCCGAATTCAATATCTCCGCCATCTGGCATCCCCGCCTGGACGCCGACCCCGCCCATCGCTGGCTTCGCGATGTTGTCCTGGCGGTATGCAGGAAGGCGTATCCTTAACCACCCGCCAGCTCCTCACCCTGCCCTCAAGCCCCTCACCCCAACCCTCTTCCCGCAAGCGGAGCGAGGGAGAAAGAGGCATAACTCCCTCGCCCCTCTGGGGACAGGGTTGGGGTGAGGGGCAACACGGAGTGCCACTGTTAGCCAGCCTTTTACCTGACCGCGTCACAATGCGGCCGATCCGATAATTGCACATGCCTTTCCCGGACATCCCAGTTCTGCTATCCAGCCCCCTCCTCCATCAAGACTGGGCCAAATGAAACCCCGCGATATTGCCGCCTACCTCTTCCTCGCCGTCGTCTGGGGATTGTCATTTCTGGTTCTGCTGCGGGTGGTGCAGGCCTTCGGCTGGGTCGGCGCCGTGACCCTGCGCTCGCTGGTCGCCGGCACGACACTGATCGTCGCCGCCAAGCTGATGCGGCGGCGCCTGCATTTCACCTCCGGCTGGTGGCCGCTGGCGGTGGTCGGCGCCACCACCGTCGCTGCCCAGCTGATCGGACTTTCTTTCGCGACGCCACGGATCGGCACCGCCATGGCGGCGATCTTCGTCGCGGCGATCCCCCTCTTCTCCATGCTGATCGGCCAGGCCTGGGGCATCGAGAAGATCACGGCGCGCGGACTCACCGGATTGGTCCTGGGCACGATGGGGCTCCTGCTGCTGGTCGGCTTCCCCAGTGTACCGGTGACCGGCTCTTTCATCTTGGGCTGTGTCGCCTCGCTCTTCGCCTCCTTCGCCGCCGCTTTCGGCAGCAATTATGCCAGCCGGCACCTGCAACATACCGGGGCCTTCGAGGTGACGGCCGGCTCCTTCCTGTTCGGCGGATTGATGACCCTGCCTTTGCTCCTGGCGGTGCCGGTTCCTGCCATGCCCCGTCTCATCGATTTCGGCTATCTGCTGGTGCTCGCCTGCATCATGAGTGCCCTTAATTACGTGCTCTATTTCCGGCTGGTCGCGTCGATCGGCGCGACCCGGACGATCAGCGTCGAATTCGTCGTCACGGTCGTGGCGGTCCTGGTCGGCGCCTTCCATCTGCATGAGGATCTGTCATCGATGCAGATCCTGGGTGCTGCCGTCATCATCTCCGGCTGCAGCCTGGTCCTCGGCTTGGTTCCCGACTGGAAGCGGGTCAGGCGGATATTGCGGTCGGAAACGGCCGGCTGACATAGCGCGATCCGGCGAGGCCGAAGCGCCAGGGCGTCTCGATACCCTTGGTGATGCCGATCCGCGGGCCAACGGCGATATCGATATGACTGCCGCGCGCCGGGGCCGAGACGGCGAAAGGCGGGCGGTTGAGCGGCTTGCCGTCATCGGCCTTGGTGACACCCAAGGCGGCGCAGAGCTTGCCTGGGCCGGAACAGAGCTGGCGGATATCGTCCGTGCCGCGCCGCGCCATCATCGCCTCGAGGCCGACAGTCGGCTGTAGCGCCCGCAGCAGCACGCCGCGGCCCTGGCCGACCTCGCCGCAGACGAAATTCAGGCACCAATGGATGCCATACGACTGGTAGACGTAAGCATGTCCCCCTGGTCCGAACATCGAGGCATTGCGGATGGTCTGGCCGCCATAGCAATGCGAGGCCGGATCTTCCTCGTCATAGGCTTCGACCTCGACGATGATCCCGCCGCAGCCGTTATAGACGAGATGACAGCCGATCAGCGCACGCGCCACGGTCTCGACCGGGCGCCGGAAGAAAGCCGGCTTCAGCGGCGCGCCGGTATGATGCTGATCGACCATCCGCTCGGCTGTCACGCCCGGTCCCCGCTGCGCCGCTTCTGCAATCGTTCCAAAGGCAGGGCCTCGACCCTGGACGGCCGGCCCCGGACCGTATCCCAGCCGGTCGTCGTCTCGGCCATGAAAAGCGAATTCAGGATCGCCTCCTCACTGGCCTCGATCACCGCCTCGAAGAGCGGTGAGACCTTGTCGTTCGGCAGGTCCTCGACCTGGCTGACGCCAGCCCGCCGCCCTGGTGTACGGCGGACGCTCTCGGCGGTCGAGAAGGCCAGGGCATAGTCGCCCGACCCATTGCTGAGCGCCGAACCGGTGCGGGCAAGGCCGGCAAAGGCCCGCTCGGCGAGGCGCCGCAGATTGCGGTCGGAGAGCGGCGCGTCGGTCGCGACAATCATGACGATCGAGCCGTCGGTATCGGCAGACGGCACCCTGTCGGCAGAAGCCTGTATCTCGGCAAAATCCCGGCCGTCTATCCGCAGCTGCCCGCCGTAATTCGACTGCACCAGGACGCCGACCGTGAAGCCGCCCTGCTTCGCCGGCAGGACACGGGAGCTGGTGCCGATGCCGCCTTTGAAAGCGAAGGCGACGGTGCCGGTCCCTGCCCCGATTGCTCCCTCCTCGACCGGCCCGTCCATGGCTGCATCGATCGCGGCCAGGATCTGCTCGATGGTCGGATAGCCGGCGCGGATGTCATTGAGCCGGCTGTCATTGGTCTCGCCCACGACTGCATTGATGGAGACGACCTGCTCGTTGCCCGGCTGTGCCAGGGTCCAGCGATTGGCCGCCTCGATGGCGCGGCCGACCGCCAGCGTATTTGTGAGGAGGATCGGCGTCTCGATCTCGCCCAGCTCCACGATCTGGGTCGAGCCGGCGAATTTGCCGAAGCCGTTGAGGATTGCAACGCCCGCCGGCACCTTGTCCTGAAAGAGATTGCCGCCATGGGGCAGGATCGCGGTCGCCCCGGTCCGCAGCCGGTCACCTTCCCGGATGGTCACATGGCCGACCCGCAGGCCGGCGATATCGGTGATGGCGTTGAGTGCGCCCGGCGCGAACCGGCCGGGGGCAATCCCCAGCGCACGCGCCCGGTAACGGTCTGTCATGGCTGATCTTTCAGGTGATCTGACGCTCCATTCCTCTTAGCCAATGTCGGCGCCGGCGTCACGCCGTCTGCTGTTTCAATGGCCGGCACCGATTGGCTATAGTCCGGCCAACAGCAGCAAGGATTCCCGCCCATGACCTCCTCCGGTTCCCCCAGCGCCGCAGCTCTCGCCTTCGACCGCCTGCTCGAGATCATGGCCAAATTGCGCGACCCGAAGGGCGGCTGCCCCTGGGACCTGGAGCAGAACTTCGCCACCATCGCGCCCTATACGATCGAGGAAGCCTATGAGGTGGCGGACGCCATCCAGCAGGATGACATGCCGGCGCTGAAGGGCGAGCTCGGCGACCTGCTGTTCCAGTCCGTGTTCTACGCCCAGATGGCGCGCGAGGCCGGCCATTTCACCATGACGGACATCATAGAATCAATTAATAACAAAATGATAGAACGTCATCCTCATGTGTTTGGCGAGGAAAAGATCGAGACCGCAGACGCCCAGACCGTGGCCTGGGAACACAGGAAAGCCAAGGAACGCGCCCGCCTGGCGGAGGCCACCGGCAAGCAGGCCAGTGTCCTCGACGGCGTGGCACTCGCCCTTCCTGCTTTGATGCGAGCGGAAAAACTGCAGAAGCGTGCCGCCCGCGTCGGCTTCGACTGGCCCGACACCGCGCTGGTGGTCGCCAAGGTGCGGGAGGAACTGGCCGAAGTGGAAGTCGAGATTGCCACCGGCGCGCCCCAGGACCGGCTGATCGACGAGCTCGGCGATCTCCTTTTCGTCTGCGCCAATCTCGCCCGGCATTTGAAGGTCGATCCCGAGGTTGCCTTGCGCCAGGCCAACGCCAAGTTCGAACGCCGCTTCCGCCGCATCGAGGCAATTATGGCGGAGGAAGGGCGCGATCCTGCCGAAGCCGGTCTCGACCGGCTCGAAGAAGCTTGGCAGCAGGCGAAGCGCGAGGAACGTCAGCCCGGTTAGTTTCCTAACTGAATCAGCTTCCAATAGGGCAACATTAAAATAAATATTTTATAATCTGATAATTATGTTATTTTTTTAAAGTAAAAATTCACACGAATGCCGGTCACGGCCGCTGCAACAGGTCCACGAGGCTCGAGGTATCCCAGCGCTTGCCGCCCCTGGCCTGGACCTGGGCATAGAATTGATCGACAAGCGCCGAGACCGGCAGGCGGGCGCCGTTGCGGGCGGCCTCTTCCAGGCAAATCCCCAGATCCTTGCGCATCCAATCAACGGCAAAGCCGAAGTCGAACTTGCCTTCAGCCATAGTATGGGCGCGGTTTTCCATCTGCCAGGATTGTGCCGCGCCTTTTGAAATCACCTCGACCACCTTGGCGACATCGAGCCCAGCCTTCTGGGCAAAATTGACGCCTTCCGACAGCGCCTGGACGAGGCCGGCGATACAGATCTGGTTGACCATCTTGGTGAGCTGGCCGCTGCCGACCGGCCCCAGCAGGACACAGGCGCGGGCATAGGAGTCAATCACCGGCTTAGCGCGGTCGAAATCGGCCGCCTCGCCCCCCACCATGACCGTCAGCTTGCCGTTCTCGGCGCCGGCCTGGCCGCCCGAAACCGGCGCGTCGAGAAAACCGAAGCCCTTGGTTTTGGCAGCCGCCGCCAGTTCGCGCGCCACATCCGCGGAGGCGGTGGTGTGATCTACGAAAAGGCTGGCAGGCCCCATTCCCTGAAAGGCACCCTCGGGACCGGCCGTCACCTGGCGAAGATCATCGTCATTGCCGACGCAGGCAAAAACGATTTCCGCCCCAGCCGCCGCCGCCGCCGGCGTCGGCCGGGCCTGACAGCCATGTTTGGTGACCCACTGCTCCGCCTTGGCGGCGGTACGGTTGTAAACGGTGACTTCGTGGCCGGCTTTGACCAGATGGCCAGCCATCGGGAACCCCATCACGCCGAGACCGAGAAAAGCGACCTTCATCCCTTCACTTCCTTTTTGCCTTGGACCGATTATTGCCGGTGCCCGGGTTGCGCCAAATGGCGGGCGATCAATTGCCAGTCTTCCGGCCTGGCTGCTGCCAGCACCCCTTCTGCCGTCAGCGCCCGGCTGGCAAGATAACGGCCCGCATCGCCGAGATAGCCGGCAAGTCCGCCCCGCTCCCGCACCAGCAAGGCGCCGGCGGCGTGGTCCCAGGGCATGACGCCGGAGAAGAGCAGGAAATCCAGTTCGCCCGCCAGAAGGCGGAGATAGTCGAACCCGGCGCAGCGCAGCGAGCGGATCTGCTCGATCGCCACCTGCGATTTCAAATGGTTTGCTCGCTGTACGAGGTCGGCACGCCCCTTATGGCCGACCGCCATGACGCCGCGCAGCGGTCCACCCGCTGCCGAAGGCTCCGTAGAACCGGGACGTGGCGCGCCATACACCTCGATGCCGCTTTCTGCAACCGCACAGGTGGTGCGACCGGCGAGCGGCTCGTGAATCCAGCTCGCCAGCAGACGATCGCCTTCCACCAGAGCCAGCATGGAACAGAATTCCGGCTTGCCGGCGGCAAAGTTGGCCGTGCCGTCGACGGGATCGATGATCCAGACCGGCCGGTCGCCCCGCAGCAACTCGAACAGCGAATGATTCTTGGCGGCGGCTTCCTCGCCAAGCACAACCGATCCCGGCAGCATGGCCAGCAATTCCGGCTCGAGGCGCGCCTCGGCACGTTCGTCGGCAATGGTGACGATATCGCCGGGCCCCTTCTCACGCCATTCGCCCTCGGCAAGGGCGCGAAAGCGGGGCACGATTTCCGTGCCTGCTACCTCGGCCAACAGATCGGCGACGATCTTGGGATCTGGAACAGCGTGCCGGCTCAAGATCACTGCCCTTCCGTCCCCGCTACCTGCACCGGCATGGCGACGGCCGGATCCGCCCCGGCCTCATCGGCGGCGGGCAGCAGGCCATAGAGCCGGGTGAACCGTTCGATATCGACCGGAGCCAGGCGAACCGTCAGCTCACTGCCGTCATCGCCATCTTCACGCTCCAGCACCTCGCCATTCTGATAGAGCCAGGACATCGGAGCTCCTTGCTCGTGCCCGAGGTGATAGCGTCGGATCAGGCGGTTATGCGCCAAGATCTCCTCGATACGGGCCAGCAGCTCGTCGCAGCCGGTCCCCGTGCTCGCCGAAATCGGCACGGCATGCACATCGCGCTGCGCCTGAACCAGGATTTGCGCACGCGCCTCCTCATCAAGAAGGTCGATTTTGTTGAAGACTTCGAGCCAGGGGCGGCCGGCCTCGGTAGCCTCCGCCGCCAGGTCGATGCCAAGTCCCTGCAGGACCTGTTGTACGTCCGCCTTCTGCGCCTCGGTTTCCGGATGGGAGACATCGCGGACATGCAGCAGCAGGTCCGCCTCGAGCACCTCCTCCAGGGTGGCGCGGAATGCCGCCACCAATTCCGTCGGCAGGTCCGAAATGAAGCCCACCGTGTCGGACAGGATGATATCGCGGCCGGACGGCAGCTTCACCCGCCGCATGGTCGGATCCAGGGTCGCAAAGAGCAGATCC
The DNA here is from genome assembly GCA_035539075.1 of Terriglobia bacterium. Classification (GTDB taxonomy): domain Bacteria; phylum Pseudomonadota; class Alphaproteobacteria; order Dongiales; family Dongiaceae; genus Dongia_B. The sequence goes on along the minus strand of DATLJB010000110.1, from coordinate 924 downwards.
TTGGCGAAAACATCCGATCGCGTCAGCCGGTTGAACAGCGTCGACTTACCGGCATTGGTATAGCCGACCAGCGCCACCACCGGATAAGGCACGCGCTGGCGCGCCCGCCGGTGCAGGCCGCGCGTGCGCCTGACATCCTCGAGGTCACGCTTGATGCGCACCATGCGTTCGTCGATCAAACGGCGGTCGATTTCCAACTGGCTTTCACCGGGGCCGCCGAGAAAGCCATAGCCGCCGCGCTGCCGTTCCAGGTGGGTCCAGGACCGCACCAGCCGGCTGCGCTGATAAGATAGTGCCGCGAGTTCCACCTGCAGCTGACCTTCACGCGTCCGCGCCCGTTCGCCGAAAATCTCCAGGATCAGCCCGGTGCGGTCGATCACCTTGGCGTTCCAGGCCTTTTCCAGATTGCGCTGCTGAATGGGCGTCACCGCGCCGTCGACGATGACGACCGTGATCTCTTCATCCTCGATCAGCGTGTGCAGACGCTCGACCGCGCCGCCGCCAATCAGCGTCGCCGGTTTTACGGTGCTGACGCGGACCACTTCGGCTGCGACGATATGGAGATCAATGGCCAGCGCCAGACCGCAGGCCTCTTCCAATCTCGCTTCGGGCGAACGCCCGGGCCCGGTCACATTCCGACCCGCTTGCCGCAAATCGGGATGAATGACCAGGGCTCGTGCGCCATGACGCATGCCATCGCTGTCCAGTTGCCCTTCCGCGGCAGCCGGGCGATCAATTCTATTCAAATCGTTCCTATCCTTTACCTGACGGCGCCCATGCGGCGCGGTCACTCAGCCTTCTTCACCCTCTTTGCCGCCGTCGAACAGCTGCAGGGGCCCAGCCGGCATGATCGTCGAGATCGCATGCTTGTAAACCAGCTGGGAATGCGCATCACGCCGCAAGAGAACGGAAAAATTATCAAAC
>DATLJB010000109.1:0-49587 GCA_035539075.1 Terriglobia bacterium | reverse complement strand
AGTTCCGACCGCTCCAGCAAAGCAATGTCCGACCAGCCGAGCTTGGCGAGATGATAGAGAACGCTGACGCCAACCACGCCGCCACCAATGACGACGGCCCTGTACTGGGTCTTCATGAACGAGAACTCCCGGAAACTGCGGTGAAAACACGAAAGGACGGCCGGTCAGCCGCCAGTCGAGCCGGGAGTTTGCATAGAAAAACCGGCCCGCCAACGGCCCAAAAAATCACGCGCGGCCCGACTTTTCCTCATCCGGGTGAATTCACCATGGTATCGCGGTTGTCGCCGGTTTCAGTAATCCGGCTGCAATCCCAGCGGGCAGGTCGACAGCAGCTCATAACCGGTCTCGGTCACCAGGATCTGCTGTTCCAGCTTGACGCATTCCTTGCCGCCAACGGCACCGATCAGCGCCTCGATACAAACGGTCTGGCCGGCCTCGAAAGGCGCATCGAAGCCGTGCTTTTCGTAATCCTCACGATAGACGGCGAAAGGATATTCGTCGCACAGCCCCACCCCATGCATGATGCAGGAGTAGCGGCGATCGACGAATTCCGGCGCCAGGCGATAGCTGCGCTCGGTGAATTCGCGGAAACTCAACCCGGCTTTCACCAAGGAAAGATTGTGATGCAGATTGTCGAGGGCTGTCTGGTAGAGCCGATGCTGCTCGTCGGTCGGCTTGGCGCCGCAAATCCAGCTGCGGGAGATATCGGCGCAATAGCCGTTCGGGCCGATCAGATCGGTATCGAAGGAAACCATATCGCCTTTCTGGATGACCTTGTCTGAGCATTCCTGGAACCAGGGATTGGTGCGCTCGCCCGAGGCCAGCAGGCGGCATTCGATCCATTCGCCACCGCGTTCGATATTGACCCGGTGGAGATGCGCCCAAAGCTCGTTCTCGGTCATGCCGGGCTGCATCAGCTGATACATCGCCTCGATGCCGGCCTGGCAGGCAGAAATCGACTCGCGCATGGCGACCAGTTCATCGGCGCTCTTGATGGCGCGGGCATATTCCATCACCTCCTCGCCATCGGTGATATCGACACCCCGCGCCTGCAACAGGAACGTCGCCTGAGGATCCAGCTTGTCGATCGCCAGGCGCTTGTTGCCGCCGCCATGGGTCGCAACCAGATCGGCGATCTCAGTGGCCCAGCGCGTCAACATCTCCCGGTGCCGCGGGCCGTTCGAGAAGAAGGTATGCCCGATCGCCGGACGGGTCTCGTCGATCACTTCCACATCGGCACTGAGATGCGTGGCCACCGCATAGTCGAACAGGATGACCGGTCCTTCGGTGGCGATGAAGACATAACGTGTCTTGTTATGGGTGACCCAGACCTGCATGTTCGACACATCCGTCGCGTAGCGCAGATTGAGCGGATCCATTAACAGCAATCCGGCATAGTCCCGCGCCCGCAATTGCTGACGGATACGCGCCAGCCGATAGGCCCGCAGCTTCGGTCGATCAACCGCGGAGTTATGGAAGACACTCATGGGAAATCGCTCCAGCGCAGACTGAGACGTGGGAAAGTGGCAGATCCAGCCGCCCGTGAGGTTGGTCCCTATTCGGCCGCCTGATAGTTCAGCTTGATGAGGTCCGAGGTCGGGATATGACAGAGGATCCGATGGCCCTGCGGCGTCACCTGTTCGGGCGGCGGCTCGGTATCGCAGATGCCGCCCAGCTTGCGCGGGCAGCGGCTGGCGAAAGCGCAGCCGGGAATGGGCTTGGTGGTGCTGGGCAAAGTCCCTTCGAGGATGATGCGGCTGCGCTCCTTGCCAACCTCCGCAACCGGCGCGGCGGAAAGCAGCGCCTCGGTATAGGGATGGAAGGGAGGCGCATAGACCTGCTCCACCGTGCCATATTCCACCACCCGGCCGAGATACATGACGGCGACGCTGTCAGCCAGGAACCGTACCACAGCGAGGTCGTGCGAGATGAAGACCAAAGTCGTATCACGCTGATCCTGCAGATCGATCAGCAGATTGATAATGGCGGCCTGCACGGAGACATCGAGGGCCGATACGGGCTCATCGGCGATCACTACCGCGGGATCGCCGGCCAAGGCGCGGGCAATGGCCACGCGCTGCTTCTGGCCGCCGGAGAGCTGGCGCGGCCGGCGTGCAGAAAACTCCACCGGCAGATTGACCTGTCGCAACAGGTCCTGTGCCTGCCTGCGCGCATCTCCGGCGGACAGGCCCTTGAGGCGCTGCAAGGCGCGGCGGATGACGAAGCCGATGGTATGGCTGGGGTTGAGGGTGCTCTCCGGATTCTGAAACACCATCTGGATCGATTTCTTCTGCGCCGTGTTGCGGGCTTCGATCGGCGTCGACCCAATATCCCAGTCCACCAGACGCACCTTGCCTTCCGTGGCAAGCTCGATGCCGGTCAGGATTTTTGCCAGAGATGATTTCCCGCAGCCGGATTCACCGACGACGGCCAGGGTCCGGCCCTTCTTCGCGGCAAGCTCGATATCGGTGAGCGCCCTCACCTCGCGCACCTTTCCGCCAAACGGGCCGACCGCCTGTCGGTAGATCTTGTGCAGGTGATCGATCTTGAGAACCTCGGCGTCCTCCTTGGCTGTCGCCTCGGACGCTTCCGCGGCCACCACCTGGAAGCGGCGATGCTGAGGCAATTCGGCGATCCGAACGCATTTCACATGATGGTCCGCTTCGCTCGACATGGAAATAGTCGGAATTTTGCCGGTAAGACAGCGGGCCGGATCGCAAAAACTGCAGCGAGACGCAAAGCCGCAACCATCGGGCCGCATCAGCGCCGACGGCACCTGTCCGGCAATCGGGCTCAGCCGGCGCGACCGCTTGTCGGCCCCCATGGTCGGAATGCTGTCGAGCAGGCCGCGTGTGTAGGGATGGCGCGGATTGGCGAAGACTTCACGGATCGGCCCCTCCTCCACCAATTCGCCGAAATACATCACGCCGACACGGTCACAGACGCGCAGCACCGTGCCGAGATTGTGGCTGATGAAAATGATCGCCGTATCGTGCTTGTGCCGCAACTGCGCCACCAGATCGAGTACCGCTGCTTCCACCGTCACATCAAGGCCCGTGGTGGGCTCATCCATCACCAGCAGATCGGGTTCGGCCATCAAGGCCATGGCGATCACGACGCGCTGCTGCTGGCCGCCCGAGAGCTGATGCGGATAGCGATCCATGATCGCCTCAGGATCCGGCAGGTTCACTTCGCCCAGCATCTTGACCGCGCGCTGCCGCGCTTCCTCCCGGCCGACGCCCATATGGATCATCGGCACTTCTTCAAGCTGTGTCCCGATCCGCATGGTGGGGTTCAGGCTGCTCATCGGGTCCTGATAGACCATGGCAAGCTTATTACCGCGGATCGCCCGCAATTCCGCCGGCGACATCGTCGCCATGTCACGGCCGTCGAAGAGAATTTTACCTTCAGTAATCCGGCCGGCGCCGCCAAGATACTTCATGATCGCGTAGGCAACCGTCGATTTGCCGCATCCTGATTCACCGACCAGTCCCAGTGCCTCGCCCTTCGCCAAAGAAAAGCTCAGGTTTGGAACCACGTCGATCTGTCCCGCGCGAACAACGTAGGAGATGCAGACATTCTGCAATTCCAGGATCGGGCGCTCCGCCAAGGCATTCTGTCCGGCAGTCGTCATGCGTTCCTCAATCTCTGAGACTGATTTCGCGCAACCCGTCGGCCAGCAGGCTGAAACCGACGACGAGCGAGGAAATCGCGAAGGCGGGATAGAGCGACATATGCGGGTAGCTCGACATCATGCCGTAGGTGTCCTTCATCATGCCGCCCCAATCTGGATCTGGCGGCGGAAGGCCGAGGCCGAGAAAACCGAGAACGCCGATCTGGATCGTTGTATAGCCCATACGCAGGCAGCTATCGACGATCAGCGGGCCACGGGTGTTGGGCAATATCTCGACCAGCATGATGTAGAGCGCAGATTCGCCGCGCATTTTGGCGGCTGTGACGTAATCAAGTTCACGCTGTTCCAAGGTGATGCCCCGGACGATGCGGATGATCTGCGGCGAGGCGACGAAGATGACGGCGACGATGATGTTGAAGGCGGATGGTCCCAACCGCATGATGATCAGGATATAAAGCACGATCGCCGGGAAGGAGAGCAGGATATCGGTAATCCTGCTGATCACCGCATCGACCCAGCCGCGATAATAGCCCGCCAGCAGCCCGAGCATGCAGCCGACGAGATAGGCGCAGAAGGTCGCTGCCGGTGCCACGACCAGAACCGTCCGCGACCCCCAGATGACACGGGAGAGAATATCCCGCCCCTGGTTGTCGGTGCCGAGCAGGTAGATTTTGTTGGGGGTCGGATCGGTCAAAGGATCCACGTAACCCGGCGCCGAAGTCGGATCGTCCAAAGTTGAATCGGTGACGAAGGGATCGTTGTCATTGGGGTTATAGGGCGCCAATACCGGCGCGAATATGGCGATCAGCACCCAGAAGGCAACGATGGCGGCACCGACCATGCCGACCGGCGATTCCCGCAGCAGCTTGATCTGGCTCCAGGTCTGTCGGATGCGGCCGGGCTGCGCTATATACGTCGTCTCTGCCATCTTACGCGAACCTGATCCGGGGATTGAGCCACATATAACCAAGATCGCCGACGATCTGCGTCACCACCGTGATGAGGATCGTCACCAGTGTCGCCGCTTCCACGGTCGCAGTATCCTTCGCGAGGGCCGCCTCCAGGATCATGTGGCCGAAACCGGGAAAGGCGAAAATCGTCTCGACCACGACGACACCGGCCACCAGGTAGTTGATCTGCAGCAGGATGACCGTCAGCGAGACCACCATGGCATTACGCAGGGCATGTCCCATCACCACCTTGCGGAAACTGAGGCCCTTGAGAATCGCTGTCCGGATATAGGGTTTCGTCATCACCTCGACCATCGAGGCGCGCACCATCCGCACCACATAACCCAGGTCGAACAGGACCATGACAGCCACCGGCAGCACCAGTTGCGCTGCGAGCGAACTGCCGTCCGAGGTATCGAGCGTGGAGGCGCCGGGCAGCCAGCCGAGCAGGATGACGAAGATCGTCGCCAGGAAAACGCCGGAGGCAAATTCCGGCACCGAGGTCGTGACGATGCTGGCAATCGAAATCGTGCGGTCGAGCTTGGTACCCTCGCGCATGCCAGCGAGGACGCCGAAAAAGATCGAGCAAGGCACGATGACGGCAAATGCGAGCGAGGCCAGGATCAGCGTGTGGCCGAGCCGGTCCCAGATAACGTCATTCACCGCCGTCTTGTAATAGGTCGAATAACCGAGGTCGCCACGGATGACGTTGCCGACCCATTCGACATAGCGGACCACGGCCGGACGATCGAGGCCAAGCTCAACGGTTTTCAGTTGAATCTGCTCGGGTGTCGCGAAGGGCCCCAGCATCTTGCTGGCCACTTGTCCAGGCGTCCATTCGAAAGCGGCAAAGATCATTATCGACACGGCCAGCATCGTAATGATCAGGGCGCCCAGGCGTTTTAAGGCAAAAGCCCCCATCCGGCGATCCATCCCTGAACGGCCGTGGTTCCATGCCACAGCACTCTATCGGCAAATAAAGCTCAGCCGTCCGGCGGAATCTATGCCCTGCTTCGGAGGGGAGCTGTCGATCTATCGACCAGTCTATACAAATTCGCCGCCCTGTCCCAGTTTCTTGACCAGGGCAGAGCGGCGATCCGTTTCACCAGATCAGGCCTGCAGCGACCATTCTTCCGCGAACATATACGCGGTCGGATGCGCCTTGAAGCCTTTCACCGCCTTGTCCATCGGCGTGAAGAAAGCGCGCCACAGCGGAATGCAGATGGGGCCTTCCTCCAGCATCAGCTTTTCGATGTCCTTCATAACGACCTTGCGCTTCTCGACATCGAGCAGCCCCTCGGCTTTCGAGAGCAGTTCGTCGAACTGCTTGTTCGACCAATGGCTTTCGTTCCACGGCACGTTGCTGCGATAGGCCAGCCCCAGAACCATCGTGCCCAACGGACGATGGGTCCAGGTAGTGAAGGCGAAGGGCGCCGAAGGCTGGTTCCAGATGTCCCAGTACTGGGCCGATGGCAGAACGTTGATCTTCACGTTGACGCCGATCTGCTTCCACATATTGACCATTGCCTGGACGGCGATCGGCTCCCAGTCGGGATCCGATTTGCAGAAGATCTCGGTATCGAAGCCGTTCGGCTTACCGGCTTCGGCCAGCAGCTTCTTGGCGCCGGCGATATCCTGCTTCATGAAGCCGACATCGACGTATTCCGGATGCACCGGACAGACGTGATGGTGCTCGCCCGGCGCACCCAGGCCGAGATAGGCGATCTTCAGAAGCTTCTTGGTATCAAGCGCCATGCGCATCGCCTTGGCAATACGCGGATCTTTCCAAGTGTCGTGGATCGGCTGCATGCGCGCGACGGCCGTCTGGCCGGTCGGCACCGTATAGATCTCGACATGAGAAAGCTTCTTCAACTGCGCATATTGCGTGGTCTGCGCTTCGTAGAAGCCATGCACCTGTTTCGCGGCAAGAGCCTGGAAGGCCGCCGACGCATTGTCGCCGTGGTCGATGAATTCGACACTATCCAGCATGGCCGGCTTGCCCCAATAGCCGTCGCGGCGCTTGAGAACCGCCTTCTTGCCTTCCTCGTAGGAATCCAGCGTGAAAGCGCCGGTGCCGATCGACTTGGCGCCGAATTTGCCGTTCTCGCTCGGATGCAGGATGAGGGCTGGGTAGTGGAAGAGGTTTTCCGGCACGGCCAGGGTCGGGGTCTTGCCGTTCAGCTTGACCGTATAGTCGTCGACCTTTTCGATGGCATTGTCGGCATAGAGCTTGGTCGCCATCTTGGCGTTGCCCTTGTCGTCCTTCTCACCGGTGTCATATTCGGTCAGAAGCATGTCCTTGAAGAGGCCCAATACCGACGACCCGACCGAGGCGTCGACCCAGCGCTTCAGATTCCAGATCACATGATCGGCAACCAGTTCATCGCCATTCGACCACTTGACGCCCTTCTTGAGGTGCAGGGTCCAGGTCTTGAGGTCTTCGGTTGCCTCCCATTTCTCCAGGAGCCAGGGCCGCGTCACGTTATCGACGCCGGTTCGCGTCAGGTAATCGCAGACCTGGCGGACAATGTTGGAGTCATAAACCCAAGAGAAAGTGGCCGGATCGGCGATTGAAGGGCAACGCATCGAAATGCGGACGGTGCCACCGCCTGCAGCCGCAACCTGCTCGCCTAGCGGATTGCCGGTCACCGGATCTGCCTCGGCCTCACCGCCAGCCAAAGCATAGGCGGAAACCGCAGACAGGCCGAGCAATGTCGAGGTACGCAGAAACTCGCGCCGATCCATTTTACCCGCCCGATAATCGGACAGCAGAGTCGGCAAATACGCATGAACCTGTTTCAGGTCTTGTTCCATTAGTCACTCTCCCAGCTTCTAGTTATTAGCCTCCGCCCCTGTCGGGCCGGCATTTTTTCTTTATTAACAATGCCCTTTGATCCTCTCCCTGGATCAAGAGCATGAAAGCTCGTTAACAATAGTCGCAATACCATTTTGCTTCCAAGGGAATTTCCCCGCAAAAAAACTCATCGAGTTTCATCGCAAAACTCATCCGAGCTTGCGCGCGATGGTTTGACGCGAGATGGTCAGCGGCTTATCCGAAATCGACATGACGATGGGACAGAGATGCTTTTATGGCAAAAAAATCCTGACAGGCGACTGAAGCTCGTCGAGCACCATGCCTAAATTCGCAGCCAATATTTCATTGCTGTTCACCGAGCTGCCGTTCCTCGGCCGCTTCAAGGCCGCTGCTGATGCGGGCTTCACCGCCGTCGAATGCCAGTTCCCCTATGAAGCCGCCGCCCACGACGTGGCTGATTGCCTGCGGCACCATGAGATCGAACTGGCCCTGTTCAACATGCCACCGGGCAACTGGGCCGCAGGAGATCGTGGTCTTGCCGCTCTGCCCGAACGACAAAGCGAGTTCAAAGAGGGCGTCGCTGCAGCGCTGAGCTATGCGCGGTCCTGCGGGTGCAAGCGCCTGCATATGATGGCGGGGATTGCTGAACCAACCGATGCCGCCGCGCTAGGCACCTATCGCGCCAACCTCGCCTATGCCGCCGAACGGGCGGCGCGCGATGATGTCACAGTGCTGATCGAGCCGATCAACCAGCGGGACATGCCGGGCTACTTCCTCAGCGATTATGAACGCGCAGCGGAACTGATCTCGACGATCGGTTCGGACTCCTTGCGCCTGCAGTTCGATATCTATCACCGGCAGATGATCTGCGGCCGCGTGATAGACGGGCTGCGCGAATTGCTGCCCATAATCGGCCATATCCAGATCGCCGGCATTCCCGGACGGCATGAGCCGGAAGGCAGCGAGCTGGACTTTTCCGTCCTCTTCGCCGAGATCGACCGGCTCGGCTATGATGGTTTCATCGGATGCGAGTATCGCCCGAAGACAACTACATCTGCCGGCCTCGGTTGGCTCTCACCACATTTGATTTGATCACCTATCGGGCTTAGAGCGCGATCCTTTTAAGCGGAAGCCTATCTGCTTCCGCAAAAAACGCGAACGCCCTCTGCCATTGATCCGCGGGGTCCTGGCGGGCGCCAAAACGGCGAGCCCCGCCAAGGGGACTTGGCGGGGCCGAAGAGCTGCCGGGCTATATCCGACGGATCAGTGGAAGGCGGCAACCTCGCGGTTGGCGATACGCGACGCCTTGGGATAGTTGCTGTCGCTGGCCCCCTCGCCCATCAACCGTACTTCCAGTTCGCGGCGCGCCCGGGCGATACGGCTGCGGACCGTTCCGACCGGACATTTGCAGATCTGGGCGACTTCGTCATAGGAAAGCCCGTCCGCAATGACGAGGTGCAGCGCCTCGCGCTGTTCCGGGCGCAACTCGCCCATCGCCTGCATCAGGTCCTTCAGCACCAGAACATGCTCCTGGTTGGCGGCAACGGCGTCCAGGTTATCCATGAGATCTTCGTCGATATCCGTCAACCGTTCACGCTGACGCCGGCGCAGCCCGTTGATGAACTGATTGCGCATGATCGTATACAGCCAGGCGCGAAGATTGGTCCCCAGCGTGTAGTGCTCGGATTTGTCCAGTGCCCGCAATACCGTGTCCTGCACCAGGTCTTCGCCGGCGGAACGGTCCCGCGTCAGCATCATGGCAAAGGCCCGCAAGGCAGGCAGGGTTTCGATCAATTGGTCATGGAATACGGCTGCAGTCATGCGATTTTCCTTTCGGTCGATCCAGCCATGGCTGTGAAATCAACTTCGTCTCGGTAGCCAGGAGAGGATGCCGAGACCGACCGCAGGTGACCAACGACAAAGCCGCGACTTGCAGTGACAAAGACAGGACGCAAAGGCCTATCTTGTGATTTTCCTGTGATGCCTGATGAGATCGCTCAATTGGGGCTGGACAGGCTCCGCGAGCGCGAGGTGGATGAGCCGCAATTCTCGGTCCAACCACCGATCAAATGCCCCCGCTTCAATGCCCGTTTCTTTTTCCCGTCTTTGCGGGAGAGCTGAGCGATGGCAATCGTCTCTGCCCCTTTTCAGCATTTTTGCCGTCCTTCCGAGCAGCGCCCCACACAATATTGTATAAGACCACCGCTTCTGAAATAAAACACGGAAACTTGATGTAAGTTCCCGGCGAAGCCGGCGGTATTGCGGATCTGTGACGACATTGACCGAGTCGACACACTTTTCCGGGCTTCGCCCGCGACCAAGACGATGACGGGCCGCTTGGAGCGCCCAAGACATTCCTTTCTTAACTAAACGAATTGCACCAGCAATGTTGCGAGAAACAGGACCAAAAAGATCAGAAACAGCACCTTCGCAATGCCGGCCGCGGCAGCGGAGATCCCGGTAAAGCCCAGGAGACCGGCGGCTAAGGCAACAACAAGAAAGATCAGGGACCAGGTCAGCATTCGGTCGCTCCCTTCAATGCTCGGAATGGCCGGTCGGGCGCACCACTCGCCCACTTAAAAGCAACGTCGCGTGATGGTCGCGGTGCCTTGCGTCACAGGCTTGTTATTAAACCGCAAGCTGCAACCTCCGAATCTGATCGCCTACCCGTATGTGCTTTCGCAACGATGCGCCGCAACCGGATGGGTTGTCCCGGTTTCGACTGTCGCGCCGATTTGGCGTTATCGTCACGTCCGAGATCGCCGGAGCAAAGCGACCGCCGGAGAAACATGTCACATATGATGGAAACGGACTGGCCCCGCCCGCCGCGTAAGGCTAAGTCTTGGATTACGACTTCCCGCCTCTCATCGATTCCACCATGTCAAGTGCGACCGCATCGCTGCTCAGCCCGCTCCGTAATCCGCTCTATCGCAACATCTGGTTGGCAACGCTGATTTCCAATTTCGGGGTCTGGATCCAATCGGTGGCTGCCGCCTGGTTGATGACCTCGATCGCCTCCTCGGTCGATTTTGTCGCCTGGGTTCAAGCCGCCACGTCGCTTCCCCCCGTCCTCTTCACGTTGATTGGCGGCGTGCTGGCAGACCGGATGGATCAGCGGCTCGTCTTTCTGATGGCGCAATCGATCGTGCTGTTCGTGGCGCTGCTGTTGGCGGTCTGCCAATATGCCTCCCTCATCACCCCTTGGTTGCTGCTGGCCCTCACTTTCGCCCTCGATAGCGGCTCCGCCTTGCGCTATCCGGCCTATCAGACCACGATCGGCGAAATCCTGCCGCGCGAGCAATTGCCCAATGCGCTGGTGCTCAGCAGCATCGGCTGGAACATCGGCCGCGTCGTCGGGCCGGCAATCGGCGGGGCGATCATTGCTCTTTACGGCGTACCGACGGCCTTTGCCGCCAATGCGCTGTGCAACATCTACATCATCTTCGTTCTGCTGCGCTGGCGGCAATCCGCCAAGATCAGCAAACCGGCGGCCAAGACCTCGATGCTGACCGAGATCAGCCATGGCCTCGGCTATGTCCATCGCACGCCATTGATCCGCGCCGTGATGCTCTGCTGCTTCGTCTTCTGCCTGTTCGCCGCCGGCCTGTGGTCGTTGCTGCCGCTGGTGGTCAAGCAACTGGTCGGCGGCAACGCCTCCACTTACGGCGCGGCACTTGGCGCGATCGGCGTCGGTGCGCTGATCGGTGCCGCAGTCATCGGCACGGCGCGCCGACGGCTCGGTCAGCGCCCGCTTTTTGCCGTCGCCACGGCCGCTTTCACCCTCAGCACGCTGGCACTGGCGGTGGTGCAGTCAGTTCCCCTTCTGCTCGTTGCCCTGACACTCGGGGGCATCGGCTGGATGCTGGCCATGTCGACTTTCAACGTGGTTGTGCAAATGGCCGCAGCGGATGGCTTCAAAGGCCGCGCCGTGTCGGTCTATTATGTGGCGCTGTTCGGCGGCATCGCGCTGGGTTCCTGGCTCTGGGGCCATATGGCTGAATATTTTGGTATTCGTTCATCGCTCTACGCCGCGACCGCAGGCCTCACTTTGAGCCTGATCTTCTATCGTCCGACCAGCCGGTTGGGGAATCTTTTGGAAGATCGCAGCCTGCCCCCCGGCAAATCGACCTAGCGCGGTCGATTCTGCGACCAGATGCCCCGGCAGGCAAAGGCGACCTGTCAAGTGCTTGACAGCCAAACGGGTCTATGACTGCTTTGATGTCATGAAAGCATCATCAATGATCGCAAGGGTCGGTCGCGCATGGATGCTGCCGATACTGGGAGCTGAAGGAACATATGTCGACTCGTACTGCAGCCGCTTCGACACTGACGACCGCGGAAGGCTTTCGCCGTTATTTGCCGCTGATCCCACTTTTCGAACAACATGGCTACGCGGTCATAAAGCTCGATCCTGCGATCGTGACTGCCCTCGAAACCGTCGAAAGCCAGGCCAAGCAATTCTTCGGCCAGAGCGCAGCGATCAAACACGGTTTCGCGGCCCCCCATTGTGTCGAAGGATATCGCGAGATCGGTCCCGAATATTCGCTGGTGCCGGAACGTCCGGACCTGACGGAATCGTTCTCTTTCTGGTATCGCAACCGCCGCCGCCCGGAAATCGTCGCCTGGCGCGAGAGCTGTCCGCTGCATGGTTTGATGCATAGCACCGCCGACATGCTCTCGGCTGTGACAGCCGATCTTTTTGCGGCCATGGCGGCGAGCTGGGGTGTTGCCGGCGTCCGGACACCGCCGCTGCGCTTCCAGGAAGCCTCCTATATTCAGATCAATTACTACGAGCCTGCCCAGCACAGCCGGGATTTGCTGCAGGATCCGCATGAGGACGGTCATCTGATCACCCTCGTCCGCTCGACCGAGCCTGGCCTGGAAATCAAGGTCGGTGATGCTTTCCAGGCCGTGGGACTGGCGCGCGACGAAATGCTCGTCATGCCGGGCAGCCTGCTGAGCTTGATGACGGGCAATCTGGTCCCGCCGCTGTTCCATCAGGTTCGCAACAGTCTGCGGCGCACAGCACGATATTCCCAGATGTTCTTCGTTAATCCCGAGCTTGACCAGAAGCTCGACCCCTGGATTCGCAATGCCAGCAACGAACACATCGATATCATCCAATACGCTAATAGCGCGCCGCAACAATTTGGCCTGCCGACCCTGGTGGAAGGCGCCAAAGGCGAGGGGCATAGCTATTAAGCTGCTTGGGCGGCGGCGCTAAGCGCCGCTCACCTGTCGGGCTGACCGACTCGATGTATTCTCGTGGTTGCGCAGGCCGATCGCGGCGCTCTGCAGGGGATGCTGTGCACGATACAATCCTGAGAGATTAATAAAGTTTTCCCGCGCTAGCTTCGCCCGGACCGTTCCCGGCGCAGTGGCACCATTAAGTGAAGCAGATTGCTTTCACTGGGACGCGAATCCCCTCTATCTTCTCGGGGGAAGAGCCGGTTGCGGCTGAATCACCCGGGAGTTGGAGCATTCGGGAGTGAGGGCATTGGGGAGTTGGAGCATTGGCGGCATTTCGCGACATTTCCGTCGATCGCAGTTACTGGCCGCCGCGTTTGGCATTACGCTTCTTATCATTTCCCCCAGGGTGGCCGACGCCTTGGCGTATCAGCCCAAAGTAAGCGGCAGTGATGACAGCGCGCTGACCGACGCCATCAACGGCAGTTCGACGCTGATCGAACTCCAGGACAAGCCGCCGGCCGATGTCATTGGTCTCTACCGCCGCGCGCGCGAGGATCTAAGCCAGCTTGACACGGCTCTGCGCGCCAATGGCTATTACGACGGCCAGGTAAGCATCACCATTGATGGCCGCAACGTAACGGAAGGCGCACCACTCGATACGGAAACACTGGAAAAGCGCGAAAAAAGCAACCCGATCCCTATCGAGATCCAGATAAAACCCGGCAAACAATACAAGCTGGCGGCGGTTGAGATCCGGCAGTCCGGCCTGCCGAAGCCGGTGAAGCCGCAGTTGCGCAAGGATGCGCCGGCGCGGTCCGCCGACATTCTTGCCGAACGCGATCGTTTGCTCGCCGCTGTTCTCGCCCAGGGCTTCCCTTTCGCCAAGGTGGACCTGCCGCCCGCCGTGGTCGATCACGCAACCCAAACCATGTCCGTGACCTTTGATATCCAGCAGGGTCAGAAGGCGACGCTCGGCGCCGTGACGGTCAAAGGACTGACACGGACCAATCCCAAGTTTGTCCAGCGCCATATCGCCGCCACGCCGGGGCAGTCTTATTCACCGGAGGCTTTGAGCGCCATGCGCGACGAGCTGCGGACACTGGATATTTTTGATTCCGTCAAGGTGACGCCGGCCGCCTCCCTGGCACCGGATGGCAGCCTGCCGATCGACGTCGATGTCACCGAGCGCAAGCCCCGCTTCATCGGCTTCGGCGCGGACTATTCCACCAATGACGGTGCGGGAGTCAGCGCCTTCTGGGGACACCGTAATCTTTTTGGCAATGGCGAAAGGTTGCGGCTGGAGGCGGATGTTTCCGGCTTTGGCGAGAACAGCCTCAATCAGACGAGCTACAACCTGACCGGCACATTCCGGCGCCCGGACTTTCTGACCACCAGCCAGGACTTCATCGCCAATCTGGCCCTCACCCAGCAATACGATCCGGATACCTTCGACAAGACGGCAGCAACCGCCGATATCGGCATCGAGCGACGACTGAGCAAGACCGTCAGCCTGACGGCAGGCCTTGAGGTGGAAAAGTCCCGCATCACCGATAACGGGCACACCAATGACTTCCTGCTGATCGGCCCGACCGCCGGAATCAAGCGCGATACCAGCAATGATCTGCTGAATCCGACGCGGGGCACCCGGCTCAGCTTCCTGGCCACGGCTTTCCCGACCTGGCTCGGCTCAAACCAGAACGTCTTCTCGACCCAGAGCTCCGGTGCCGGCTATCTCAACCTCGTCGGCAGAGGCGATCTCGTCCTCGCCGGCCGCTTGGCTGTCGCCAATGTCTTTGGTGGCAGCATCTCGGAGTTGCCGGCTGATCGGCGGCTCTATGCGGGCGGCGGCGGATCGGTGCGCGGATACAAGTTCCGCTCGATCAGTCCCCGCGACAGCGACAATAACTTCACCGGTGGGCGCAGCTCCGTCGAAACCAGCATCGAGCTGCGCTATCGCTTTCTTGAAAACTACGGCATCGTCCCGTTCTTCGATGCCGGTGCGGTATCCACGGATGTGGTGCCGACTTTCGACGAACCGATCCAATATGCGGCCGGCATCGGCCTGCGCTATTATACCGCCATCGGCCCTATCCGCGCCGATTTCGCTGTGCCCCTCAATCCGCGCAGCGACGATGATAAATTCGCATTCTATATCAGTATCGGGCAGGCTTTCTGATGCGCTGGCTGCGCCGCCTTCTTCTCATCCTCTTTCTGATACCGCTGCTCGGTATCGGCCTTGTGCTGCTTTGGCTGCAAACTGATATGGGCCATCGGCAGGTATCCGAACTGCTGACCTGGGCGACCCGCGACACCGGTAGCCGGATCGAGATCGGCGAGATCGACGGAACACTTCCCGTCGACATCACGCTGCGAAACCTCCGGATCGCCGACAGCCAGGGGGACTGGTTTCACGCCGACAGCATTCATCTTGCCTGGTCGCCCTGGGCGCTGCTGCGGCGCCAGGCAAAGATCGAGGTCATAGAAGCGAATACATTGGCCTTGTTGCGCACGCCGGTTTCCAGCGCGCCGCAATCCTCATCGACGCAGCCCCTTTCCTTGCCGCATCTGCCGGTTGCGATCGACCTCGAGAAACTGGCGGTCGCACGGCTGTCCCTGCCGGAATCGCTGCTCGGCAGCGATATGGCCTTCACCATCGAAGCCGCGGCATCGGCGGCGCGCAGCGGCGACCTCACGCTGCGACTATCAGCCCACCGTCTCGATCAACCCGACGGCACCGACGACATTGCGCTGAATGCAGCCTATCACCATGCCGCGGACCGGTTCGCGGTCGACTTCAGGATTGACGAGCCGCATGGCGGCATCGTCACACGGCTCATGGGTCTTGCAGGCGATCGTCATCTGGCCATTCAGGCGAAGGGCGACGCGCCCCTTTCTGCCTGGTCCGGCACACTCTCTGCCAAGCTGGACGAGACCGCTTTGCTCGACCTCCAGGCTGCGCTGCAGGGATCGAATGCCGACCGCCAGTTCAAGCTGTCGCTGACCACTGAC
Source organism: Terriglobia bacterium (assembly GCA_035539075.1). Lineage (GTDB taxonomy): Bacteria > Pseudomonadota > Alphaproteobacteria > Dongiales > Dongiaceae > Dongia_B. The sequence continues at coordinate 33,989 of DATLJB010000109.1, read as the reverse complement.
CCCTCGCCGCTGATGCCTGCTACGCTGCGTTCCATCACGGACGGCGGATTGAAGCTCGAAAGCAGCGGACATTTGCTGCAGGCCAGCGAGGACGCCCGGATCCAGCTCGATAGCATGCAGCTCCATGGCGACGCACTCGACCTCACTGCCCAAGGCCTGATCGATCCAGCCGGTGAAAGCAAACTTCATGTGGAGCTGACGCGACTTGCCGACCGCGCCGTTGCCGCTCAGCTGCCACAAGTCTCATGGCAAGGCATCAGTCTCGCCGGCGATATCGCCGGCCGTCTCTCCCTTCCCAGCATCAAACTCTCTGCCGATGCGATGGGACTCGGCTATGGCGCCAACCGGATAGGCCATGTTAGCGTTTCCCTGAACGCCACGCCGGGCGGCACGACGATGGCGCCCATCGACATCGCGGCGAAGGCCGTCGTCAGCGGTATCGACCCGGCGCAGGCAAACCTGAAATCCCTTGCCAGGAGCGATCTCTCGCTCGATCTCGCCGGTTCGCTCGATCTGCAAGGCGCGATCGACCTGCCGAGGATTTCCCTCGCCAGCCAGGTCGCAACGATAACGGGCCAAGCCCAGGCGCGCGACTGGGGCAAGACGGCTCATGCGACCCTGGTTGCCGATGCCGCGGACCTTGCCCAGCTTCGCGATATCGCCGGCCTGCCGCTGAAAGGTGCGCTGAAGATCGATGCGGAGGCGAACCGAACCGAGGCGGGCGCAAGCCTTGCCTTGAATGCCGTCGCCGATAACCTCGCCACAGGTCAGCAACAGGTGGATAATCTCCTCGGGCCGGCGCCAAATCTGGCCCTGCATATAACGCAATCCGGCAGCCAGATCGAGATTCAGCAAGCCGAGCTCAAAGGCAGATCGGCCCATATCGGCGTGGAAGGCCGCGCCAATGCCGAAGACGTGGCAATCGACCTCACCGGCGGGGTCCCCGATCTCTCCAGCATCGACCGCCAGCTTACGGGCAATCTCGGCCTGAAAGTCAAAGTCGCCGGCGCAGCGGCACGCCCGCGTCTCGACGGTGAATTTTCCGCCTCGAGCCTTGCCATCGGCACTATCAGGGCAAGGGACATCGCCCTTGCGGCACAGATCGAGGATCTCAAGGCATTGTCGGGCATCACGGCCAGTGCGAAGGCGCGCGTCAATGACCTGCCCGCCACACTCAAGACAAATGCGAACATAACGACGAAAGATGGCCGGAAGACCATAAGCATCGAGAATCTGCAACTGCAGCTGGGCCGCACCACGCTGGCGGCACAGGTGCAGATGACGGATGGGCTGGCGACCGGCCAGGCAAAGCTCGCCAGCCCGGACCTGGCCGAGCTGAAGCCGGTGACGGGCGCCGATCTAAAGGGCCGGCTCGATGCCACGACAACCTTGGGTGCTGCCGGTGGACGGCAGAATGCCGAGGCGCAGCTCACGGCGAATGACCTCGCCTACGCCGATGCCGCCCATATCGCTCGTCTGCAAATCGATGCAAAGGTCCTCGATGCCCTCCGCACACCGAATCTGACGGCAAAGATCAGTCTGGCGGATGCAACGATCTCCAAGCAGAAACTGACCAGCGCGCAAACGACTTTCTCCGGTCCACTGACAAACCTGGCCTTCGCCATCTCCGGCAAGGGCCCGCAAGTGACCCTGGATCTCGCGGGCATCGCCGCGATGGCTCCGTCGGAGAAACGGCTGACCCTCAATCGTGCTGCATTCACGGTCCAGGATCAGCAGATCAAGCTGCTGCATCCGGCCAGTGTCACGATGCGAGACAATACGATCAGCATCGCCGATTTCGCTTTAGCGAATGGCGCCGGGCGGCTGGCCATCAACGGCAAACTCGCACCGGCAGGCAACCAGATGGATCTGCAGGTACAGCACCTTTCCCTCGGCCTGCTGGCGCTGGCCGCGCCCGCACAACGCATCAACGGCGAGATCAACGGCTCCCTGCAAATGTCCGGAACCAAGGCTGCGCCGCAGGCCGATCTCCGCCTGGCGTTGGACGGTGTCTCCAGCAGCGATCTCTCGATACCGCCTGCGGCGGCAAAGATCGCCGCCGACTGGAGAGCCGGACGCCTCACCAGCACGGGTGAGATCAAGTTGGCGTCCCAGGATAAACCCCTGCAGCTGGCCGCGAATCTGCCGCTCCCAGTCGATACATCGACCGGCCTGCCGCGGTTCGACGATGCAGCGGAGATCGCGGCGACGGCCAAAGGCAAGATCGATCTGGCCATCGTCAACGGCCTCGTGCTCGACAGCGCGTCGCATGTCGGCGGCACTGCCGACATCGACGTCAAGGCCACCGGCCCGCTGTCGAAGCCCGCGCTTTCCGGCCGCGTCGCCCTCGCCAATGGCAGCTACAGTAATTTGCGCACCGGCACGCGACTGCGGGCGATGGAAGCGATGATCGTCGCAAATGGCACGCATATCGAGCTGCAACGGCTCGACGCGAAGACGCCGGGAAATGGCGTGATCAACGGCAGCGGCCATGTCGATCTTGGCGAGAAGCGTGACGTTTCCATCCATATCACCGCCAACAATGCGCAGCTGCTCGACAGCAATCTGGCTTCCGCCGTCGCCGATGCCGATCTTTCCCTTACCAGCCTTGAGAACCAGGACCTGCAAATGGCTGGTGAGATCAAGGTCGACAGGGCCGAAATCCGCATTCCGGACAGCATTTCCGGTTCGGTGCAGGAGATCGCCGTGACCGAGCGGAATACCGAGGCGAAAACGGCCACGACGGCGCCGGCTACGCCAGCGCCGCAATCGTCACAAGCCTCGCCGCCCCTGCGTATCCTCCTCGACCTCAGGGTCGACGCACCGCAACAGGTTGCCGTGCGGGGGCGCGGGCTGGATGCGGAATTGGGCGGCAAGCTGCATGTCGGGGGCGAAGCAAGCCAACCCGCGGTCACAGGCCGGCTCAACCTGCGAAGAGGCACGCTTAATCTTGTCGGCCGTGCTCTGACATTCGATCGCGGCGTCATCTCCTTCGACGGTGGAACGCCGATCGATCCGCAGCTCGATTTTTCGGCCAAGAGCAAGGCCGAGGCCTATGATATTACCGTCGCGGTCAGCGGCACGGCGACCAAGCCCGCTTTGGCCATCACCTCCACGCCCGAACTGCCGCAGGATGAAGCATTGGCGCGCTTGCTGTTCGGCCGCTCGGCCGGATCGCTCACGGCCCTTCAGGCCCTGCAACTGGCGCAAGCGACGGCGGAACTGGCGGGCGTCAATAGCGGTCCTGACGTTTTCGATAAGCTCCGCCGCGCCACGGGCCTCGATCGACTGAGTTTTGACGCCGGCCAAGATGCCGGCAGCCAGACTGCCGCGACCGGACCGAGCCTGAATGCCGGCCGCTATGTCGCGCCAGGCGTCTATCTCGGCGTCAAGCAGGGCGCCAAGGCGGGTTCCAGCGCCGCCACGGTGGAGCTGGACGTCACCTCCCACGTAAAGGTGGAGACCGATATCGGCGCCGAGGATAACAGCCGGGCCGGCATCAATATGCAGTGGGATTACTGATCGGCTTTGCCACACAAACGCCACTTGTTGCAGCCACACGCGGCAGCTATCTTCACCGCTAGTTCAGCCGAATATTGCCGAGGCCAACGTGATCAAAGCAGTCATTTTCGATTTTGGCGGTGTCCTGGTCGACTGGAATCCTGAGCATCTCTATCGGAAGCTCATTCCCGACGCAGCCGAACGGCGTTATTTCCTGACCGAGATCTGTTCACCGGCCTGGAATTACGAGCAGGACCGTGGCCGTGATTGGGACGAGGCAATCGCGCTTAAGATCGCGGAATTCCCGCATCATGCGCCGCTGATCCGCGCCTATCGCGAGAGGTGGCCGGAAATGTGCGGCGGCACCATCGCCGGCGGCGTCGCGCTGCATGCCAAATTGAAGGCAGCCGGCCTTCCGCTCTACGGATTGACCAACTGGTCGGCACCAACTTTCGAACTCGGTGAGCGGCTGTTCCCGATCTTGCGCGATTTTACCTATGTCGCGGTCTCGGGCCGCCTTGGTATGGTGAAACCGGAACCCGATATCTATCAGCATTTGCTGAATACCTGCGGATTGGATGCTGCTTCCTGCCTTTTCATCGACGATTCGATGAAGAATGTGGAGGGAGCGCGCGCCGTCGGATTGCAGGCGGTCCATTTCAGCGACCCGGATGAGGTCGCTGCGGAAATGCGTCAGCTCGGCCTCCCGGTCTGACCCCGCCGATGCGCCGGGAAGCCGGCTCTATTCAATATGATAGAGGACATTTGACGTATTAAGCGGAAGCCAATCCGCTTAATACGATCGCGCTCTAGGCTGCCGCAAGATGTTCCATGAAGTCGCGGCACCAGGCAGCGGCTGAATGCTTCTGCACCACTTCTTTCAAAGCGCCATGACGTGCCTGGCGTTCCGCCAGTGGCATGACCATCGCTTGGTGGATCGCCTCGGCAATTTCATCCGAGTCATAGGGATTGACGATGATGGCATCCTTCAGGCTCGCTGCGGCACCGGCGAATCTGGAAAGGATGAGAACGCCGGGATCTTCATCACTCTGCGCGGCGACGAACTCCTTGGCGACGAGGTTCATCCCATCCCGCAATGGCGTCACCAGGCCAATACGGGCCGAACGGTAGAAGCCGGCCAACAGCCGACGCGGCACGCTGCGCGTCATGTAGCGCAGCGGCACCCAATCGAATTCGGCGAATTTACCATTGATCTTGCCGCAGATCCGATCGAGGTCGCGCTTGAGGTTCTGGTAGCGCAGCACGTCCTCGCGCGAGCGTGCGGCGATCTGCAAATAACTGATCTTCGAACGGTGTTCCGGGAAACGATCGAGCAAGCGCGAATAGGCTTCGAAACGGTTGGCAAGGCCCTTCGAGTAATCCAGCCGGTCGACCCCGACCATCAGCTTGCGCCCGACGAGGCTCTCCTGCAGACGCCGCGCCTCTTTACTGTTGGCCGAAGCGTCGGACAGCCGGGCGAAGGCGGCTGCGTCGATCCCCGCCGGGACCGAGATGACATGGATGACCCGATTGTCGACCAGCAGATCGCCGCTGGTCGTCACGCGGGCATGCAGATAGACCTCGGCGCAAGCGCGAAAGCTGCGGCAGTCGCTTTCCGTCTGAAAGCCGACCACGTCATAAGCGCAGAGATCCTTGACGATGTCGGCCGCGGCCGGCAGAACCTCGATCACCTCGGGCGGCGCGAACGGAATATGGAGGAAGAAGCCGATCCGCTGAGTCTGATCACGCTGACGCAGCAGTCGCGCCATCGGAATCAGGTGATAATCATGCACCCAGATGAGGTCATCGCTCTGCAACAGCGGCGCCGCGGCATCGGCGAAACGCGCATTGACGCCGAGATAGCCCTGGTAGTCCTCACGCAGATATTCGACCAGGCCGAGGCGGAAGTGAAAAAGGGGCCATAGGGTGCTGTTGGAAAAGCCGATATAGAAATGCCGGTACTCCTGCTCGGTCAAATCGACTGTGGCATAAGATATCCGCTTTTCGACCGTAAGATGGGGGACGCTTTCGGGTTTGGCACTGACTTTTCCGCTCCAGCCGAACCAGAGCACATCGCCTTTCAGCGCCTCCTGAAGCGTGACAGCAAGACCGCCGGCCTTCTGCTGCCGGTCCCTGCTGGACGCAACACGGTTGGACATGATTACGAGACGCGCCATATGCCTTCCTCCCAACTTCGGCTTAGACGTAGAGCTGAATGAATCAGCCCGACCATCGAATAAGTCTGCGGGAAATTGCCCCATAGCTCTCCGGTGGCGACGTCTACATCCTCACTCAGCAAACCGACGTGGTTTCGGAAGCCAAGCACACGATTGAACAAGGATCGCGCTTCCTCCTTGCGGCCGACTGCCGCCAATGTATCGATGTACCAAAATGTGCAGACCAGGAAGGCGGTCTGCGGCAGGCCGAAGTCATCTGCCTCCGCATACCGCATGATCAAGCCGTTGCGCAGCAATCCTTTCTCGATCGCTTCCAGTGTCTTCAAAAAACGTTCATCATTGTGCGAGACGATGCCGATTTCCGGCATCAGGAGCAGTGCCGCGTCCAAGTCTGTGCCATCGAGGCTGCCGGCAAAATATTCGCCAGCCGGCTGCCAGGCACGACGCAAGATCTCGTCGCGAATCTCGATCGCGCGCTGCCGCCAATGCAGCGCATCCGCGTCCTCGCCGACCCGCTCGGCGATCTGCCCAAGACGATAGATCGCCGCCCAACACATCATCGCCGAGAAAGTGTGGCAGCGCGCGCGTTGCCGATATTCCCAGATACCGGCATCCGGCGTCAGCGCCGCGGTCTCGGCGATCAACCCGATCGGCCGCAAACGCCGGTAGAGCGTCAAGTCGCCGGGCCGTGGCAAGCGGTCATCCCAGAACATCTGCGAAGCCGCCAGGATGACCGAGCCGTAGATATCATTCTGACGCTGCGTGTTGGCGCCGTTGCCGCGGCGCACCGGCCCCATCGCGCGATATCCCTTCAGCGCCGGCACCACCGCTTCGTCGGTGATGCTGTTGGGCACGATCGGATAGAGCGGCACGATCTGCTCCAGATTGCCGGAGAGCACCGCATCGAGCACATAAGTGAGATAGTTTTCCATCGTCAGCGTGGCGCCCAGTCGGTTGAGTGCCAGCACGGTGAAGAACGCGTCGCGCATCCAGCAGAAGCGATAGTCCCAGTTGCGACCGCTGGATGCGTGTTCCGGCAGCGATGTCGTCAAGGCGGCGACGATCGCACCGGTATCCTCGAAGCTGCATAGCTTCAAGGTGATCGCGGCGCGGATGACCGCCTCCTGCCAATCATAAGGCACGGCAAGATCGCGCACCCAATCCTGCCAATAGGTCGTGGTCTCTTCCAGGAACTCACGCCCCAGCATGTCGGGACGTTCGGCCACGGTTTCATCACTGCCGATAATCAGCGTGATCGGCCGGTAGAGGACGAAAGGAACCTCCTGCGCAAGATAAGAGACAGGCATATCCGTCGTCACGCGCAAGACCAGATCGCCCGCGATCAGACGCATATGGTTGCTGCCGAAGGTCCGGGTCGGCTGCAACGCGCCGTAATCGAAGCTCGGACGCAGCCGGACCGTGATTCGGTTGCTGCCGCTCATCGGCTCGATGCGCCGGATGATCATGGGCGGGCGGAAATGACGGCCGAATCTTTTGAAGCGGGGCGCAAAATCGATGATGCGTATGGTCGGCGTTCCATCCTCGGCGCTCAGGATCGTCTCGAGAACGGCGGTGTTGCGCAGATAGCGTTGTTCCGATTTGACGGCGCCCTGGCAGATCACGTCCATGAATCCATGATCGGCCGGTTCACCTTGCTCTGATTGATCGTTCAACAGCGCGTTGAAAACGGGGTCTTCGTCCAGGCGGGGAAAACACATCCAGACATACTTGCCCTGCCGGTCCACCAAGCCGGCAATGGTGCAATTGCCGACAACCGCGAGGTCCATCTGCGCCATCGTGTCCTACTGCATTCAGCTTATTAATTGACGGAAGGAAGTGCGGCGAAGGAACGCAACCAGTCCCTCACCAGTTCCGTTTTATTGTCAAAGGCGTCGGCGACGTCCAATGGGATCCCCCCCATTTCGGCAACGACCGAAAACCCGTCATGGTCTGTAACGTCATCCCCGATAAAGACGGGCACGCGATTCTTAAACTCCGGGAGACGCATTAAGTTCCGCACGGCGGTGCCTTTGTTGACACCGGCGCGGCGCAATTCGAACGCCATTTTCGCGGGAATGACCTCGAACCCTTCGCCGCTTTTCGCCAGCGCCAGGCTCATATCATGGACCGCCTGGGCTGCCTGCGGGGCACCGCGAAAATGGATCGAAACGCCGAAGCTTTTTTCCTCGATTTCGACGCCCGGCCAGCAGCGCGCGAAATGCTCGAGGCTACGCTGCCAATCGGCCGGCCAGTTGATCGCTTGAGGCGACGGTGCCATGCCTGCCCGGTGGATAACCGCGCCGTGTTCGGCAACCATGGTGATATCCGCCGGCCGGAGAAACCGCTCCAGATCACGGCTCGGACGGCCGCTGACGATCGCCACCGCATCAGCCAAACGACGGCGCAGGTCGAGCAGAATTCCTGGCAAATCGGGTGGCACGACGACGCGATCCGGCGATGGCGCTATATCCACCAGGGTTCCGTCGAAATCGAGAAACAGCGCGAAATCACGCGAGGGTTCCGGCGGTCGCTCATGCATTTTCCAAGCAGTCATTTCCATCCAACTCTTCCGATGAGGCTGATCGGCATGCCGCTCGACCGGCCGGCGGGATCAATCGCCGGTTAGAACGCTGCGGCGGGGTTGGCGTTTGGACACAGGATGAATTTATTTCGCCGCAGGGGACTTTCGGCTAGGGCAGATAACGCCAAAGGTCTGCGCTGCGCTTGTGAAAGCACAGTACAACCAAACGATTTTAACTGGAAATTCAACTTTCAGGAAATTATGGCGAGTGGTGCGAGCCCCGGATGGGAACGACCTCTACGCCATAACCCCTAACGCCGCATACACGATGGCTGGCGACAGTATTGAGCCTTTTCGTGTGAACCGCCGCCGCGCGGCGAGCCCTGCCGGAAGCAAGGCTCCGCCATGCCTACAATCGTATTGTTCATGCAAAGTCGGTAGACCGGGAGATCGCTTCCCATTCCGCGATCTCAGCTTTCATTGCCTCGATCTTGTCCTTTACAAGTTTGAGAGCATCCGCACCGAGATAAAGCCGCACCGGCGGGTTATCAGACTCGACCAGTTTCAACAGCGCCTGTGCTGCCTTGGCCGGATCGCCGGGTTGCTTGCCACTTTTCGCCTGGCGAGCCGCACGAATGGGGTCCATCACGGCGTTATAGTCGGCAATACTCCGGTCCGTGCGGATCATCGACCGGCCCGCCCAATCCGTGCGGAACTGTCCGGGGGCGAGGGCCGTCACATGAATGCCGAGCGACTTCACCTCCTTACCTAGTGCCTCGGAGATTCCTTCGAGGGCGAACTTGCTGCCGCAATAATAGGTGATACCCGGCATCGTAATGAAGCCGCCCATGGACGTGACATTGACGATATGACCCGAGCGACGTTGCCGCATTCCTGGCAAAACAGCTTTCATCATCGCGACCGCGCCGAAGACATTTACGTCGAACTGCCGCTGGATGTCTTCGAGGGGCGACTCCTCCATGATCCCCTCATGGCCATAGCCGGCGTTGTTGACCAGCACGTCGATGGCACCGACTTCATGCTCGGCCCTGGCGACCGCATCGGCAATCGCTCCAAATTCCGTTACATCGATCACGATCGCATGGGCGTGTCCTGGCGCCAGGGCCGAGAAGACCGCCGTCGCCTCCGTATTGCGAACGGTGCCGATGACGCGGTGTCCCGCTGCCAATGCGCCTGTGGCAAAGGCTTTGCCGAGGCCCGAACTGACGCCTGTTATCAGGAAAATTTTCTGCTTGCTCATCTGCTGCTCCTTGCTGATGCCGGTCGCCATGGATGGATCGATCGGCCGGCTGCATAATTAATATCATGATTTATTTATTATATCATGATATACATTTTGGCCATGACAAAATTCGAGGCCCGACAATGCCGAATGACACACCGCCACTGCCGCTGAGGGAGCGGAATAAGCAGCTTGCCCGAGATCTGGTGCTGGACGCCGCCGAGCGGCTTCTTCAGGCGAGCCCGAGCGCGGAATTTTCGATGCGCGCGCTCGCGACAGAAGCGGGTGTAGGCTTCGCGACACCTTTCAATCATTTCGGGTGCAAGAACGCGATCATGCAGGCGCTGTCCTCGCGCGTGATCGAACGCATGGCAGAGCGCTTCCGCGAGCAGCGCCCACAAGGCGACGCCATCGAGCGCGTACTTGCCATGGGACGAATCAGCGTGGGCGTTCTGCTGGAGAAGCCAGACGTTTCAAAGGCGGTTGTCGGTTCGCTTGGCGTGGCCAGCCCGAGCCCGAGTACGGTACGGCTCCAATCCGAGGCGCTCTGGTCTCTAGCTCTCGGCGATCTAACCGCGCTGTCCCCGAACGTACCGATCCCGGTGCGTGCGGTCCTGCCGCAACAGCTTGCCTTCAACTTTCGCGGCTGCGTGTCCTTCTGGATTGCCGGCGAATTGACGGACGAGATGTTGGAACAGGCATTTCAAACTGGTGCCCTGACCGTGCTTCTTGGCTTCGCCAATCCGGCCCGGCAAGCGAGAATGATTGCACAAATGGTTCCGCTGCCGGCCTTGAGTGAGCAAACGAGCCGGGGCAGGTCCTGATCTGCGCGAACGCACTGACTCAGAAGTCCGAAAATCAGATTATATGAGGATAACGGCGGCGATCGGCGTAAGTCGTTCGCTGAATTGGTGATTTTGGCGGAGGGAGGGGGATTCGAACCCCCGATAGGGATTTAGGTCCCTATAACGGTTTAGCAAACCGCCGCCTTCAGCCGCTCGGCCACCCCTCCGCACGTGAGCAGCTTGCCACACGGCGCATGTGCGCCCTTCCTAATGGGGGCGCGGGCAAAAGTCAAATGCCGGGTTAACCTCTGCAGGTCCGAAAATGTGGCCGCCGCCCATGTGGCGGCATGGCTTAACGGCGCTTATATTGCTCCTCGCCGAAGAGAATACGCCGCTGTTCCTCGGTGAAGGGGCGCGAACTGGTGTGTTGCGCGAGGACCTCGATTCCCCGCTGCACCGCCGGGCGGGCTTCGACTTCCTTGTACCAGCGCCTGACATTGGGATAGTCGGCAAGATCGATCCCCTGGCGCTCGTGGTAGCGCAGCCATGGCCAGATCGACATGTCCGCGATGCTATAATCCGCGCCGGCAAAATAAGGCGCCTCGGCAAGGCGGCGATCCATGACGGTGTACAAGCGCTGCGCCTCCTTGGTGTAGCGCTCGATCGCATAGGCGATCTTCTCCGGCGCATAGACGCGGAAATGATGCGCCTGACCCAGCATCGGCCCGACGCCTCCCATCTGGAACATCAGCCATTGCAGGACGGCATAACGTTCCGCGCCCGCCATGGGCAGGAAGCGCCCAGCCTTCTCTGCCAGATAAATGAGGATCTCACCCGATTCGAACAGGGTGATCGGCTTACCGCCCGGCCCATCGGGATCGGCGATGGCCGGCACCTTGTTGTTGGGGCTGATTTTCAGGAAGGCGGGATCGAATTGCGCGCCGGCGCCGATATCGATCCCGATAGCGCGATAGGGAAGCCCAAGCTCCTCCAGCAGGATATGCACCTTGTGCCCGTTCGGCGTCGGCCAGGAATAGACCTCGATCACGTTGTCACTCATATCCGCCTACCGCTTCCGCTCCTGCCGCATCCGTTCACGAGGATTACGCTTGCTCGAGGTATTTCATGCCCCGCTGCACCGCCGGCCGTGCATAGACCGCCTTCTTCCAGCGCAGGATCGCCGGAAAATCGGCGAAGTCGAAGCCGAAATTGTTCAGCCCCTTGACCCAGGGCCAGGTAGCGATATCGGCAATCGAATATTCGCCCGCAAGGAACGGCACCTCGTTGAGCCGCTTTTCCAGAACCCCAGCAAGCCGCCCTACTTCGTTGGTGTAGCGGTCGATCGCATAGGTGATGCGTTCCGGCGCGGCGCTGCGGAAATGATAGCATTGCCCGAACATGGGTCCGATCCCGCCTACCTGGAACATCAGCCATTGCAGGGCGACGTGGCGATCATGCGGATCCTTGGGCAGGAACTGGCCGGTCTTTTCCGCCAGATAGATCAGGATAGCGCCGGATTCGAAGATGGCGATCGGCTTGCCGCCGGGGCCGTCGGAATCGACCAGGGCGGGGATCTTGTTATTCGGACTGATCTTCAGAAAATCCGGCTTGAACTGCTCGCCGGCGCCGATATCGATCGGATGGACTTTCGCCGCCAGACCTGTTTCCGCCAACATAATGTGGATCTTGTGGCCGTTCGGCGTGCCCCAGGTATAGAGATCGATCATTATATCCCTTGTCACAATACGGATTTAGCCGGACGCCATGATTATGGGCGGGGAGCGGAACACATTGGAAGGCGCAGTTTTGGCGATTTCGCTTGTGCTGGCAAGTTCGACCTCACATGATCCGGCCAAATCCGCACCGATAATTTTTGCAAGAGCCGAAAAGTATGCTTGTTGACCAGGTTAGGGACGCCACGCTCAGCGGTTACAGCCAGTTGATCCAATACCGTCTGCAGCGCGGCGACAAGGGTTATGCCGAAGTTTCACTGACCGTGGGGCCACAGCATCTGAACCGGCTGGGCGTCATGCATGGCGGGGTCATGGCGACCTTGATCGACACGGCAACGGGCTTTGCCGTCGCCTTTGCGGACTCGCCCGAGCGGATGAAGCCTGCAGTGACCTTGACCTTGAACACGCAATTTCTCGGCCAGGCAGCGGAGGGCGATCAACTGGTCGCCATCGGCAGACATATCGGCGGCGGAAAAACCATCGCCTATGCAACGGCCGAAGTTCGCCGCCCCGACGGAACGGTGATCGGGCGGGGCGATGCGGTCTACCGCTTCCTCAATGAACGCAAGGTCGGCAATGGCGGCGGGCCGTAGGCCACGGCCCTCCTCCCGACCGGACCTCGCCTGTCGCAATCAGCGCTCTTTGACCGCTTCCGCCGGAAGCGATATCGGCCTCAGGCCGAGACGGATATATTCGTTGGCGAGATCGCCGCGCAGGGCATGCCAGCACATCCGCAGGTCGGCGAATGCGCCGAGCAGCGGGTTGACGCGGATCAACGGGCGGTTCTTCTCGATGATCTTGTGCGCCGCGATGGCCAGGCAATAGGCCGCAATTATGCTCCCCACCATGATCAGGATCTCGGATTCCAGGGCCGCCAGAAAGCTGCCTGTCACGCCACAAGCGGTTGCGAGGTAGTGAAACAGCCGCGTCCCGGGCTGGCGATGAGCATCCAGATATAGCGGCCAGAACTGACTGAAGGGCATCCGCAATCCCTCGCGCAATGTCGGCAATGTCATTTTGCACCTGCCCTTCCTGCTTGGGACATTCAGCAGGCGCCCATTGGCAGCCACTGTCAAGACGGGTGTCAAGACAGGACCGCCGGGAGAATGCGGGCCGCCGGCGAACCGGCGATGACGGAGTAACTTCCCCCGCAGGCGTCAGTTCCCCTGAAAGACGGGCCGCCGCTTGGCGAGGAAAGCCTCGATGCCTTCGCGATAGTCGATGCTTTCGCAGGCCGCGTAGGCGGCACGGATTTCGGCTGCCTCCAGCTTGACGTCGCCCTGGCAGCGGCGTGTCATCATCTTGTGGTTACGGTGACTGAGCGGTGACCCCGACGCGATTTTGCGCACAAGTTCAGTGAGATCCTGTTCGAAATCCGAAACCGCGGAAATGCGGGTGACAAGTCCCCTGGCGAAGGCCCAGTCCGCATCATGAATGCCGCCTTCCAGCAGCAGCTCCAGCATGGTGGCGCGGCCGAGCAGCGTCACCAGCTCACTCAACTCGGGATAGGGCATAGTGACCCCGATCTTCTGGATCGGCACGCCAAAGCGCGCCTGCGATGTCGCCAGGCGCAGATCGCACATGGCCGCCACCTCCAGCCCGGCGCCGATGCAATTGCCTTCGATTGCCGCAACGGTCGGCTGCGGACAGTCGCGGATGGCATAGAGCGCCCGCATCATGATGGCACCATAGTCCTCCGCCTGATCGGCCGCCCAACGTTGCGCGCGAAATTCCGCCAGGTCTGCGCCGGCCGCGAAATTGCCCTCGGCACCGCGCAGGATGATACAGCGTAGCGTGGCATCGGCGCCGAGTTCGTCCATGGCGCGGGCCAGCGACTGCCACATCTCGAGATTGAGCGCATTCATCTTGGCCGGGCGATTGAGCGTCACCGTCGCCACGCCACCCGCCAAACTCGTCTCCACGACCTTCCGCATATTTCCTGCCTTCAATATGTTTCTTTGCAGTCCAGCGTTCCGGCAGGACCAGTTTCAGTGCCATCTTATGCATGCCACCCGCCCTGCCGATAGCTGGTTAACAGATCAGATCCCCCTTCCCGCCCGGCGCCGACCGGCTGCCGGGGCGAGTTGCCCCGCCCGGCACAAGCGGCTAAAAGATGGCCAAATCCTCAAATAGTCGGGAGTCGCCATGACCGCTACCGTGACGCAATCCAGTGCCGGACCCTCGGGTCCGATTGTCGCCCGTATCCTGCTGGAAATCGCGGCCGTGCATTTCCGGCCCAATGAGCCCTTCATCCTGACCTCGGGCCGGGCGAGCCCGGTCTATATCGATTGCCGCAAGATCATCTCCTTTCCGCGCGCGCGCCGGAAGGTGATCGACCTCGCGGCCGAAAAGGTCGAGACCGAGATCGGCTTCGAAAGCCTGGACGCCGTGGCCGGCGGCGAGACCGCCGGCATTCCCTATGCCGCTTGGCTCTCCGACAAGCTCAACCTGCCGATGCTCTACATCCGCAAGAAACCGAAAGGCTTCGGCCGCGGTGCCCAGATCGAGGGCGACATGCCCGCCGGCTGCCGTACCCTGCTGGTTGAAGACCTCGCCAGCGAAGGTACCAGCAAGGTCAATTTCATCAACGCCATCCGCGCCGCCGAGGGCAAGGTAAGCGATGTTCTGGTCGTCTTCCATTACGGCATCTTCAAGCAATCGACCGAAACGTTGAACGCGCTCGGTATTCGCTTGCACGGCCTCGCCACCTGGTGGGATGTGCTGGAAGCGGCGAAGCAGACCGGCCGCTTGAACGATGCGGACCAACGGGGTGTGCGGGCTTTCCTGGAAGATCCAGAAGGCTGGTCAAATGCCCATGGCGGCAAGGAACCGGCAAAGGCCGAGGGCTGAATTCCGCCTGTCGAAACAGCGGATCAAACAGCCTACCGCGATCCAGGTAAGGATCGCCAACGAGCAAAGGCGGGAACAATCATGAGCGAACACAGCCTTGATGTCGATTTCGTGCGGGCGCAGTTTCCGCCGCTCAAAGATGGCTGGGTCTTTGTCGAGAATGCCGGCGGCACTTACGTACCCCAGCAGGTAATCGACCGCGTGCAGGCCTATATGAGCAAGACCCAGGTGCAGCCGAACTGGGGCTTTGCCTCATCCCAGGCGGCGACCGAGCAGATCAAGCACGGGAAGCAGTTGATGGCGGAATTCATCAACGCCGATACCGACGAGATCGTCCTCGGCCCCTCGACGACGATGAACATTTTCCTTATCACCCAGGCGATCCGCGGCTGGTTCAAGCCAGGCGATGAGATCATCGTCAGCGAACAGGACCACGAGGCCAATATCGGCGCCTGGCGCCGCCTCGCCGAATTCGGCCTCGTCATCAAGGAATGGCCGGTCGACCGGACGACCGGCGCACTGGTTTATGACGCGCTGGATGCCTTGCTGACGGACAAGACCCGCCTCGTCACTTTCACGCATTGCTCCAACGTCTGCTCGATCGTCCATGATGTGCCCGCCCTGGTGCACAAGATTCACACCGCCGGCGCGCTCGTCTTCATCGACGGCACGGCTTATGCTCCGCATTTCCCGGTCGATGTCAAAGCGCTGGATTGTGATTTCTATGTCTGCAGCCTCTATAAGATCTGTGGCCCCCATCAATCGATCCTTTATGGCAAGCGCGACTTGCTGCTGAAGGCGGCCAATCTCAACCACCATTTCATCGCCAACGACAATTTCGGCTATAAGCTGCTTCCAGGCGGCCCTAACCATGAATTCTCTGCCGGTGCCGTCGGGATCGCCGACTATTTCGACGCGCTTTACCAGCGCCATTTCCGCTCGCGCGAAAACAGCTTCCATGCGCGGGTCACGAAGGTCTATGGGCTGATTGCCGAACATGAGCACAAATTGGCGGAGCGCCTGAGCGACTATCTGAAGACCATTCCTGGCATCAAGTTCGTCGGCCGGGTGCCGTCGAGCGACGGCCGCCTGGCACCGGTCATCGCTTTCAGCGTCACCGGGCGTTCCTCAACCGAGATGGTACGCGAACTGAACAAGCGGCAGATCGCGATCGGCCATGGCAATTTCTGGGCGGCGCGGCTCATCAAGGCTCTGGGCATGACGGCGGAAGAAGGCGTGATCCGCATCGGCCTTGCCCATTACAACAATGACGAGGATGTCGACCGACTGATCGCCGCGCTGCGGGAAATCGTCAAGACGAACTGACGGAGAGATCGTGGTGAACGGCAGGAGGGATCATACCGCAACTGCCGATCCCGCGCGCGTGGCCGCGCTGAGAGCGCGCGAGGATGCCGTCTTCGACGCTCGCATTCCCCAATCGAAAATCCTGCTGGAACGCGCCAAGCGACACATGCCCCAAGGCGTGCCGATGGCCTGGATGGCAGGACTATACCGCTTCCATACCGTCTTCATTGCTGGCGGCGATGGACCGCGCTTCCGCGATATCGACGGCAATTCCTATCTCGATTTCAATGTCTGTGATCTCGCCATGACGATGGGCTATGGCCCCGCCCCCATCGTCAAAGCTGCCAGCGAACAGATGGCGCGCGGCGCCCATTTCCTGCTGGCGACGGAGGATTCGATTGCCGTCGCGGAGGATCTTGCGGCCCGCACTGCAATGCCGTTCTGGCAATTCACCGTCTCCGCCTCCAGCGCCAATACCGAAGTTCTGCGGATCGCCCGGCATATGACCGGACGCGAGAAGGTGCTGGTCTTCGGCGGCCATTATCACGGCCATATCGACGAAACGCTGGTAAGCCTCGGCGCGGCCGGCAGCGTGCCGGAACTGCTGGGCCTGCCGACAGAGGTCGCTGCGCGCACGGTCATCGTACCCTTCAATGATCTCGCCGCGGCCGAGCGCGTGCTTGCCGGTCGGGATATCGCCCTGGTGCTGACCGAACCGGCGCTCACCAACTGCAACATCGTCTTGCCGGCGCCGGAGTTCCACCAAGGCCTGCGGCAACTGACGCGCCGTCATGGAACCCTGCTCTGCATCGACGAAGCCCACACCTTCCAGTTCGCTTATGGCGGCCTGACCCGCGCCTGGAATCTGGACGGCGATTTCATGGTGCTGGGCAAAGGCCTCGGCACCGGCCTCAGCTTCGCGCTCTATGGTACGAGCGAAGCGGTCGCCGATCACCTCGTCCGCTATCGCGATGTCGATATCGGCCCCAAGGGCCTGGCGACCGGCGGCACCACCTATGGCAGCGCCGTCTCCGTCGCCGTCGCCCGTGCGGCCCTGCAGGAGGTGATGACGCCGGCGAACC
Source organism: Terriglobia bacterium (assembly GCA_035539075.1). Taxonomy (GTDB): domain Bacteria; phylum Pseudomonadota; class Alphaproteobacteria; order Dongiales; family Dongiaceae; genus Dongia_B. Next base: position 16,792 of record DATLJB010000109.1, on the reverse strand, counting down.
ATGCGCGGGTGAACGATCTCGGCACACGGCTCTCGGACGGGCTTGATGATATCTTCAGCCGCCACCGCCTACCCTGGCGCGCCTTCCGGCTGGGTCCGCGCGCCGGCTATTGCATGGCGCCAGAACTGCCCAAGAACGGTGAGGAGGCCGCCATTTCGCTGGATGCCGCGCTTGTGGATACCAGGCGCATCTATATGGCCAATCGCGGCATATGGGATGCGGTGGTTTCGGCCGGGCCACAGGCGTCATTTGCGCATGAGCCGTCCGATATCGAGCGCTATCTCCAGGCCGCCGACGACTTCATCGGCGAAGTCACCGGCTGATCCCCCGGCGGTTCATTCGCCCGCGCGCACGGGAATCCACCATTCCTCGCCGCGCGCAGTAGTGATGTATTCCGGCCAGCGGAAATCGATCGGCGCCTGGAAATCCTTCGGCAGCAACGGTGCCATCCATTTCTCGCCGCCGATGCCGCCGCCGGTGCGCTGACGCCATTCGTCCTTGGCCGCTTTCAGCAGTTCCGGCCGGGTCATCAGGTCGATGATGGTGGCGCCGATCGTCTTCGCCGCGCTACGTATCATCGGATCGATGCAACTCGGGATGCCGCCGAGGGCGTTCATCACCCAGTCCGGATAATTGACGCCCTTCGCCCCCTGCAGCATTGGCCGGCCGATATAGAAGCGCACGGTCGGTGCCGACCAGCAATATTCGGTATAGTCGTCCGAGGTTGAGTTGAGCTGCCAGGGCGGCAGCGTCTGGCGCAGGCGCCGCTCCGCCTCCTGCGGTTCGATCAGTTCCTCGATTGCCGGCAGGAAGGGCTTTTCCATCGGCTCGATGCCGAGTTCACGCTGCATCGCCTGGGCGGCCGCGATTGCCTCCGCGCCCCATTGGGGCGCGCCCGCAAGAACGAGATTGTCATAGGTCGCCTGAGCCATGACGTGATTGGCAAGACCCGGCCGCGATTTCGTCACCCAGGTCTTGCTCCAGCGGCAATGCGCCGCCTTGGCCGCCGCTTCGGCATTGTTGTCGAGCACCCGGCTGATGGTCTCGGCCATCTCCAAGGTCGGCGCCCGCCAAAGATACTGGATCTGTGCGGTCTGGGCCGGCAGGTTGTCGGCCGTCGCCTGGCCGGCGGAAAGGATCGCCTCGCTGATCGACCAGCCGCCGGTGAAAGGCAGCATGTTCGATTGCGCCTGCTTGGTCATGCCGAACATGTGGAAGAGCGCGTCATTGGCGCCGGGCGCCCGCGCCGCAATGTGGCTGGCCGGAATCGGACTGTCGGGATCGGCCGACAGCCAGTTCTCCGGCTCAACGCAATCGAAGGCGTAGATGCAGGCGTAACCGAGGCCGCAATGCGTATCCCAGCGCACGGTGTTGACCAGCGGCAGCATATAGGTGGGATGGAAGCTGAGGAAGGCATCGATCCCGTCATAATAGCCCTTGGCGGCATGGACCGGTTTCGAGAGACGCAGCTTCTCGGCCGGCTCGCCGAAATAGCGTATGGTGCCGGCGATGCCGAACTTTTCCATCGCTGCCTTGGCCGCCAGAACGCCGCCGAGCGAGGAAATGCCCAGCGCCGAGTGCGGATCGGTATGGCCGGCGGCGTGACGGCTTAAGCCCTTTCGCGGCTCCTTGCGCGTGCTCGCCGCCTGGCAGTTGCCCGGGACGGCATCGTATTCCGCATAGGCGCCGATCACCGGCCCGCCTAGCTCCGCCTTGTTCGACCAGGTCGCGGAGAAGGCGGTCGGCATGCCGCCGCTGCCCGCCTCCACCTCGAAGCCCTCCTGCCGCAACCGCGCGACATACCAGGAAGCCGATTTGTATTCGCGCAAGGCCGGCTCGGCGTAATGCCAGATAATCTGATTCCAGTCGGAGAGATCGCCCATATGATTGTCGATCCAATCAAGGGCGAAGGCTTTCTCTGCGGTCACGTTGGGCATTGTTCACCATGTCACAATCCTGGGTCGCCCCGCTCAAGGTCGTCCCGCTCAGCTGGCGGCTATCCGTAGCGGATGTGCGGGGAGAGCCACAGTTGAATTAGGCTCACCGGCGGCGGTGAAAAAAGTCGATGGAAGGCCGCCCACCTAAAGCGCGCCGAACAGCAGGTTATCGAGGCCGCGCACCAGGCCTTTCAGCGCCACCACGCGCCGCGCCGCCAACAGCGTACCGCCGACATAGGGTTCGGCGCTGGTACCGGCGTCGTGGCGGATGCTGAGACGCTCTCCATTCATGCCGAAGATCACTTCCGCCGAGAGAACGAAGCTCGGCAGGCGAACGGAATGCACCCGGCCGCCGCCGACCTCGGCGCCGCGCGCCTCCTTAGGGCCGATTATCTGGTCGATCTCGACACCCGGCACGCTGCGCCGGACCTGCCCCAGGCGCTCGGCCAGCTCTCGCGCTGTGCCGCTCGGCACGTCCGGCTTGCTGTATTTGGCATAGTCGATGATCTCGTAATCCGGCACGTGCTGGGCGGCGAGCAGCGCGAAGCGCTGCAACAGGCTGGCCGTCAGGGAGAAATTGCCGCTGGCGACGACACCCAGCCCCTGCCCCTCGGCCACTGCCGCGATTTCCTCATAATCTTCGGCGCTGAGACCGGAGGTGCCGATGATGACGGGAACGCCAAGCTTCAGGGCCGTCAGCGTGTTGGCTTTCACCGCACCGGGATGGGTGTAGTCGATATAGACGTCGGTTGGCCTGGCGAGGGCGGTGGCAACGTCTGCCGAAACCGTCAAGCCGAGGGGATCGAGGCCCAAGGCGCTGCCGATATCCTGGCCCGCGGCCCGGCGCGCCACGGCACCCGAGAGCGCCAGATCCGGCGCCTCCAGGACGCCTGCGGCCAGGGCCGAGCCAGTCCATCCGGTCACACCACCGATGCAGATCTGTAATGTCATGGGTTTTCTCCATGTAATCAGCGAGTTGAGGCAAAATGTCTCAACACAATGCGAGCTTTGACAGCCGCGCGCCGGAAGGGGATATTAGCCGCCGGCAACAGATTTGAAAGGCACCTTCCGGCGTCAGGGCCGGATTGCCGCAACGTAAAAAACAGAACGGAAACAAACCATCATGAGCCCTCGGCCGAATTCACTGGCAGCACGCGATGCTGCCTTTCATATGCATGGCTATACCAACGCCGTGAAAAACGAAAAAGAAGGCGGTTTCGTCATCACGCGCGGCAAAGGCGTCTATGTGTATGACGAGGAGGGCAAGGAATATCTCGACGGCATGGCCGCCTTATGGTGTTCGGGCCTCGGCTTCGGCGAAGAACCGCGCCTGACCCAGGCCGCGGTCAAGCAGATGCAGGAGCTGCCCTTCTACCATACCTTCACGCAGAAGGCGGCGGCGGTAACGGTGGAACTGGCCGAGAAGCTGGTCAATCTTGCCCCGGTGCCGATGTCGAAGGCGTTTTTCTGCAATAGCGGATCGGAAGCCAACGACACCGTCGTGAAGATGATCTGGTACATGAACAATGCGCTGGGTCGCAAAGAGAAGAAGAAGATCATTTCCCGCACCAAGGCCTATCACGGCGTCACGGTCGCGGCGGCTTCGCTGACCGGCCTTCCCGGCCTGCATATCGATTTCGATCTGCCGATCGCCGGCATCCTGCGCACCGATTGCCCGCACCACTACCGCTTTGGCAATCCCGGCGAGTCCGAAGAAGCCTTCGCCACACGCTGTGCCGAGAACCTGGAGAAGCTGATCCTGGCCGAGGGGCCGGAGACGATCGCCGCGATGTTCGCCGAGCCGGTGATGGGTGCCGGTGGTGTGATCATTCCGCCGAAGACCTATTTCGCCAAGATCCAGGCCGTCCTCAAGAAATACGACATCCTGCTGGTGGCCGACGAAGTGATCTGCGGCTTCGGCCGCACCGGCAATTTCTGGGGCACACAGACCTTCGGTCTGCAGCCCGACTTCATGACCATGGCGAAGCAGCTCTCGGCCGGCGTGCTGCCGATCTCCGCCATTCTGATCAATCAGAAGGTCTATGAGGTGCTGCGCGACAACAGCGCCAAGAACGGCGTCTTCGGCCATGGCATCACCTATTCAGGTCATCCGGTCTGCGCCGCCGTGGCGCTGGAAACCCTGAAGATCTATGAAGAGCGCAAGATCGTCGATCGCGTGCGCGATCTGTCGCCGATCTTCCTCAGCGAATTGCAGCGCTTCAACAGCCATCCACTGGTCGGCGAGACCCGCGGCGTCGGCCTGGTGGGCGCGATCGAGCTGGTCAAGGACAAGGCGACGCGCCAGGGCTTTGATGCGTCGCTCGCGGTGGGGCCGAACCTCGTCCGCATCGCCCATGATCATGGCCTGATCATCCGTGCGGTCGGCGATTCGCTCGCCTTCTGCCCGCCCATGATCATCACCGAGGCGGAACTGGTCGATATGTTCCGCCGGTTCGAAAAAGCCTTGGCGGATACAGTCACCTGGCTGCAGCGAGACGGTCACTTGCAGGCGGCCTGATCACAATAAGCGCGCTTGGCCGGCAATACCGGCCAAGCGCAGCCATCAGGATCGAGATGATGAATTTTGAGCAGTTCTTTCTGGATCGGCTGGGCGAGTTGCGGGCGGAAGGCCGGTACCGCGTCTTTGCCGATCTGGAACGGCAGGCAGGACGTTTTCCGCGTGCCTTGTGGCGCGAGCGGCCGGATATGCCGGCGCGGGAAATCACCGTCTGGTGCTCGAACGATTATCTCGGCATGGGCCAGCATCCGGCTGTCCTGAAGGCCATGCAGCAGGTCCTGGCGCAGTCCGGCGCGGGTGCGGGCGGCACGCGCAATATCTCCGGCACCAGCCATCAGCACGTGCTGCTGGAACGCGCCCTGGCGGCCTGGCACGGCAAGGATGCGGCGCTGCTCTTCACCTCGGGCTATATATCCAATGAAGCGAGCCTGGTGACGTTGGCGCGACAGATACCCGATGCGATCGTCTATTCCGACGCCTTCAACCACGCCTCGATGATCGCCGGCATCCGCCATAGCCGCGCCGAATATCACGTCTTCCGCCACAACGATGTCGAACACCTGCGGCAGCTGATGGCCGCGGCTGATCCCGCCCGGCCGAAAATCGTCGCCTTCGAGTCGGTCTATTCGATGGATGGCGATATCGCGCCGATCGCGGCGATCTGCGACGTCGCCGAGGAATTCGGCGCCCTCACCTATCTCGACGAGGTGCATGCTGTCGGCATGTATGGCAAGCATGGCGCGGGTATCGCCGAGCGGGACGGGCTTAGTCATCGCCTGACCATCATCGAGGGGACGCTGGGCAAGGCCTTCGGCCTGATGGGCGGCTATATCGCCGGCTCGGCCGCCACCGTCGATTTCGTGCGTAGCTTCGCGCCGGGCTTCATCTTCACCACCTCCCTGCCGCCGGTCATCGCCGCCGGCGCCCTAGCAAGCCTGGAAGTATTGCGCGAGGCGGGCGATCTGCGCCGGCGCCATCAGGAGCGCGCGCAGCGGTTGCGGGAGCGCCTGACGGCAGCCGGCTTGCCGGTCATGCCGAATGACAGCCATATCGTGCCGGTGAAGGTGGGCAATGCGGCCGCCTGCAAGGCGATCAGCGATCACCTGTTGCGGCAATATGGCATTTATGTTCAGCCGATCAATTATCCGACCGTGCCGCGCGGCACGGAGCGCCTGCGTTTCACGCCCAGCCCCGATCATGACGATCAGATGATCGAGGAGCTTGTCACCGCCCTCACCGCCTGCTGGCGCCAGCAGGAACTGCCGCTGGCCGGCTGAATCGCACCCTCTTCCCATCCCACAGTGACGCCATCGTGAGCCGGCTTTGCTGGACAAGGCACTGGCTCGCACCTTAGAATGCTTCTCCTTCTGAGGTGACAATGTACAAAGACAACAGTTTGGTACCGAGCGAAGCGATCCGGCTGGCGGCCCTGGGCCTGCTGGCGCAGCAGTCGCGCGCTTATGCCGACCTCGCCCGCGACATCCGTCACTTCACCGCCCGCATCGTCGGTCCCTCGCTCGACCTGCTCGGTCCCTCGCTGGAACTCTTCAAGGTGGAAGGGCTGATGGAGGCGCATGCCACCAATCAGAAGCCGGACGAGCAGATCATGCATCTGACCGAAACCGGCCGCCAGGAATTCCGGCGCCTAATGACGACGAAACTGCGCGGCCCGATGGGTGAGGTCAACAAGCTCATTGTTGCGCTCAAGATGCATTTCCTGAAGCTGCTGCCGCTGGAGGATCAGCGCGCCCAGTTGGAAATGCTGGAAGATGCCTGCGACCGTGAGCTTGTGCGTCTCGGTGATCTGCGAGCGCATCATGCCGACGAGAAGACGCCGCTCCTGCCCTGGCTCGATCACGAGATCGATGAAGTGAGCGCACGCCGCGCCTGGTTCCAGCGCCAGCGCGCAGCCATATAGGCTGCTGGGCTAGGCCACACGGCAGCCATCGGAGCAATCAGCTTCCTGCAACGCGGACCTGATCAATCGACCGGATGATTGCCGCGGCGGCAAGATCGATATCGGCCTCGGTTGTGCGGTAGTTGCAGATCGAAAGCCGCAGCCGGCGATGACCGCCCCAGGTCGTGCCGCCCAGCCAACAGGTCCCGTCAGCCTGGATGGCCGCGATGACCTTCTCGGTAAAAGCGTCCAGCGCCGGACCATCCATGTCCCGCGCGGGTTCCACCGCAAACAGAATCTGATTGAGCACGACGTCATTGAGAACGGTGACGACGGGATGCGCTTGCAGGTGATTGCGCATGCGCAGGGCGAGATCGCAACAGCGATCGATCATCTCCCCCAGGCCGACACGGCCGAAAGCCAGCAGCGCCGCCTGGATGGCGAAGACCCGCGCCCGCCGCGACATCTCAGGCACCCATTGATAAGGATCGCGGATCTCCATGCCGCCACGCGCCAGATAGCCCTCGCCGGGAACCGACATCGCCGCGCGATGCGCCGTCGGATGCGCCGTGAAGACAATGCCCGAATCGTGCGGGACGTTCAGCCATTTATGCGCATCCGTCGCCCAGGAATCGGCGCTTTCGATGCCCGCCGCGAGATGGCGGCGCGTCGCCGATGCGGCAGCCCAGAGCCCGAAAGCACCGTCCACATGCAGCCAGGCCGCATGCCGGCGGGCAATCTCGGCAATGGCGGGGAATGCATCGAAGCTGCCGGTATTCACGCCCCCTGCTTGCGCGCAGATGATGGCAGGATCGGCGGAGGCCGCCATCGCGCTGCGCAGATCGTCGATCCGCATGCGGCCCTGGTCATCGCTGGGAATGATGATCGCGTGCTCGCGGCCGAGACCGATATATTGCAAGGCGGTCGCCACGGTGCCGTGGGCCTCGGCGCCAACCAGCACGCGCAGCGGCGGCGCGCCGATCAGACCGTACCGCTCCACATCCCAGCCCTGGCGCCCAAGCATCTCGTGACGCGCCGCCAGCAGCGCCGTGACGTGGGCCATCTGGCAGCCGGAGACGAAGCCGAAGCTGATCTCTCGCCCGGTACGACCGAGGCCGAAGATATCGCTCAGCCACTTGCCAACCACCTCCTCCAGTACCGCATTGGCCGGGGAGGTCGCATGCAGGACAGCATTCTGATCCCAAGCCGCCGTCATCCAGTCAGAGGCCAAGGCCGCCGGATGCGCGCCGCTGATCACATGACCGAAGTAACGGGGTCCCGCCGAGGCGACCAGACCGGGGGCGAGGGCCGCTGCTTGCTGCTCGAGGACAGCCAGCGCATCGAGGCCGTGCTCCGGCAAGGCAATTTCCAACCGCCGGCGCAGATCATCTCCGGTTCCGACGGTGCCCACCGGGCGTTGGGGCAGCTGATCGAGAAACTCGGCCGCGATCCGGGCGGCGCGCGCCAGCAGGATATGATTGGGCGATTTGCTCATCGTGCTTGTCGTATATCCAAACCGCCGGGAGCCTGCCGGGGCCTGCGCTCGGCGAGCAAAAGGCGAGATTAAAGCCGGTGCGCCCCATCGACTGGCCGGATCGCGACATGGAGCGCTCTCCCCGCCCGCTTCTTGGTTGCGGCCAAAGGGCTAGAACAGGTGCTGACCGCCGGTGAGAAAGATTTCCGTTCCCGTCACATAGCCGAAATCCACGCCGCAGAGCTGGAAGACGACGCCGGCAACTTCCTCCGGCGTGCCCATGCGGCCCATCGGGATGCGCGGAATGAGCGCCTCATATTCCGGGCCGATCATCGCGGTTTCGATCTCGCCGGGCGCCACGGCATTGACGCGCACGCCAAGTGCCGCGAATTCCACCGCCATTTCGCGCGTGAGGGCGGAGAGTGCTGCCTTCGAGGTCGAATAGGCCGAACTGGCGAAGGGATGGATGGCGTGGCCGGCGATCGAGGTGATGTTGACGATGGTCCCCTTGCCGTGATGCAACGGCTTGGCAAAGCCCCGTGCCAGGGTGAGCGGCGTGAAGAAATTCAATTCGAAGACCTGGCGCCAGGCGGCGACATCGCCATTGAGGCAGCCGAGGCGCTCCTTGAACGGAGTCTTCGGGCTGATCGCCGCGTTGTTGACCAAGGCATGCACGGCTTCGCCATCGAGAATTTCCAGCGCCTGCTGCACGAAGACATCGGCATCGTCGGCATGCGCCAGATCGACGGTGATATGATGCGTCCAGTTGGGATCGCGCTTGCACTCCTCTGGCACGGCGTCGCGGCTGCAGGTAATGATGCGCCAGCCTTCCTGGCTGAAACGCTTCACGGTGGCGTGGCCGATCCCCCGGCTGGCGCCGGTGAGGATCACGGTCTTCTTGTCCGAATTGGCTGTCATTTATCGACTTTCTGTGATGCCGAGGCCTTGCCCGTCACCCGAACACCCGGCGCCGCTCCGCGACTCCATGGGGGTCTTGGTGAATGATGACCTCGGCCCCCGGGAAAGCGGCCATAACGTCATCTTCGACGGCGTCGGATATGCGGTGCGCCTCCAAGAGGCTGATATTGCCATCAAGCTCCAGGTGGAACTGGATGAAACGAATCTGGCCGGCAACCCGTGTCCGCAGCTCATGCAGATTGAGCACTTCGGGATGCTGCCGCACGATCGCCTTGATCTGCGCCCGTTCCGTATCGTCCATCTCGCGGTCCATCAGCATGTCGAAGGCCTCGCGGCCGATGCCGATCGCCGTCACGGCGATGAACAGCGCGACGCCGAGGCCGAATAGGGGATCGATCCACCACCAGCCGAACTGGGCGCTCAGCAACAAGGCAGCGATCACGCTGGCATTGACCAGAAAATCGCTGAGGTAATGGGCCGAATCCGCTTTGACGGCGAGCGATTGCGTCCGCCGGATGACGTGACGCTGATAGGCGATCAAGGCTGCCGTCACCACGATCGAGGCCACCATGACGACAATGCCGGTCAGCGGATTGGTCACTGGCTTCGGATCGGTGAAATGATCGAATACCTCGACCAGCAGCAGGATCGACGAGCCGAGGATGAAGGCGACCTGCACCAGCCCGGCCAGCGGCTCCGCCTTGCCATGGCCGAAGCGATGCTCGGCATCGGCCGGGGTCAGCGCCTGGCGGATCGCCAGCATGTTGACGAGAGAGGCGCCGACATCGAGCAAGGAATCGAACAGGGTCGAGAGCAGCGCCACCGAGCCGGTTTCAACAAAGGCATAGAGCTTGATCCCGATCAGAATCAGCGCAGCGGCAACCGATGCCATGCTGGCGAGCCGCATCAGCCGGCCGGCCTGATCGAGCGGCATCGGCTCCTGCCGCATCTTCTGCTGCACGTTCTGTGGCGTCGCGGCGGATTTCATATCCAATCCCATGTCATGACCTCAGGCCCTGCTCCGCCGCCATCATGGATAAAGCTTCTCGGTGCGCCAGTCATCCCCGGCGCGCAGATAGACCAGACGGTCGTGCAGACGAAACGGGCGATCTTCCCAGAATTCGATGCGTTCCGGCAGCAGCCTGATCCCCGACCAATGGGGCGGCCGCGGGATCGTGCCGATGGCGTATTTCGCGGTGAACTGCGCAACCCGCTTTTCCAGCTCAAAGCGGCTTTCGAGCGGGCGGGACTGCTGCGAGGCCCAGGCGCCGATCTGACTGGTTCTGTGCCGGCTATGGTAATATTCATCCGCCTCCGCGTCGCTGACCACCTCAATCGGGCCCTCCACCCGGACCTGACGTTTGAGCGATTTCCAGTGCAGCACGATGGCCGCCTTCCGGGTCGCCAGCAGCTGCTCGCCCTTGCGGCTTTCGAAATTGGTGTAGAAGACAAAACCGCGTTGGTCATAGCCCTTCAGCAGCACCATGCGGACGGAAGGTTGTCCGTCCGGCCCTACCGTAGCCAGGGCCATGGCGTTGGGATCGTTGGGTTCCTTGTCGGCGGCTTCGCTGAACCACCGGCCGAAGAGCTCAAAAGGCTCGGCGAAGGGGTGCAATTTCATTTCTTCCATAACGGCACTAATCAATCTCCGGGGCGGCCATCTATAGCATTGATTTCCGGTCGATAAGGACGAATTTCAAAGCCTGTGGTAAGGTCTTGTATCGAGACGATTCGAACTGCGATCATGTGGTGTTTTTCATGACCCAATTGAAGAGCCCACGCGACACGGATCAGCAAGCATGTTGAAGCGCCAAATTCTCGCCCTGAACCTCGCGGCAATGCTGGCTGCCTCGCCTCTCGCAGGCTGCACCGGCAGCGGCAGCTATTCGGATGAGAGCGTCGGCACGGTCCTCGGCGCGGTGGGCGGCGCTGCAGCTGGCGCGGCGCTTGGTGACGGCAAATGGTGGGCAATCGGCGCCGGCGCGTTGGTCGGCGGCGTGCTCGGCAACCGCGTCGGCAACTATCTCGATCAGCAGGACCGGCAGCGGGCGGTCCAGAACGCCAATAACGCGCTGAACAACAACCCCGATGGCCAGACCAGCCGCTGGTCGAACCCGCAAAACAACACTGGTGGCTATACGACACCGGTCAAAACCGTGCAGACCGCCAGCGGCGGCACCTGCCGGACTTATCAGACGGGGATCAGTGCCGGCGGCCAGAATCAGTCCGGGACGGGAACCGCCTGCCGCCAGCCTGACGGAACCTGGAAAGTGGTTCAGTAAGGCCTGCCGCAGCACCCCGGTTTGGGACAGCCAAATTGACCCTGCCCTTGCAGGTGGCCGGAATTGTGATTAACTAATTTCGGTGGGTAGGGTGGAACGATGACTGATCCGTATCAACTTTTAGGCGTGCCGCGCACGGCTTCCGAAGAGGAAATCAAGAAGGCTTATCGCAAGCTGGCGAAGAAGCTGCATCCCGACGTCAATCCGGGCAACAAGAAGATCGAGACCCAGTTCAAGGAAGTCACCGCCGCTTATGATTTCCTGACCGATCCCGAGAAGCGCCAGCGCTATGACCGCGGCGAGATCGACGAGAGCGGCCAGCCGCGCGGTTTCGGCGGCGGTTTCGCCCAGGGTCGCCGCAATGGCGGCGCACGTCGGCCCGGCGGTTTCGGCCTGGATGACGAGGACGGGGCCGAAGACGTCTTGCGGGATTTCTTCGGCTTCGGCAATCGCCAGCGCCCGCATATGCGCATGCGCGGCGCCGATGTCTCTTACCAGGTGGAAGTGAGTTTCCTGGACGCAGTCAAGGGCGGCAAGAAACGCATCAGCCTGACTGATGGCAAGACCATCGACATCACCATCCCGCCCGGCACGGAGAACGGTCAGACCCTGCGCTTGAAGGGCCAGGGGCTGGCAGGCGCAGGCGGCGCTTCCGCCGGTGACGCCTTCGTCGAGGTGCTGGTTGCCGAGCACCCGCTCTTCAAGCGGGACGGTTTCGACATTTCCATCAGCTGCCCGATCACGTTGCCGGAAGCCGTCCTCGGGGCAACGATTACCGTGCCGACCATCGATGGCAAAGTGGCGCTCAAATTGCCCAAGGACAGCAATACCGGCACGCAATTGCGGCTAAAGGGCAAGGGCATCCTCAACCCCAAGACCAATCAGCACGGCGACCAGTATGTCCGGTTCACGGTCATGCTGCCCGACCAGGTCGATCAGGACCTGCGAGACGCCATCGAGCGCTGGTCCAAACGCCATAGCTATGATGTTCGCGGGAAGTTGTTCGATTCGTAATGCCGAATCAAAAGACGTTCGCAATCTTTTGATATTAAAGTGATATTTTAACAAAGAGGGACCCTTGCAGCCGTCCCCTATGCGTTGACCGCGACGGGCAATGGTGTAGGATGCCGGCACATTCGGCGCGACCGCGATCGTTTTAGCTGGCGAAATTGCTGCCATTTAGACCGCGCAATACCGTCTAACTTATTGAGTAGTGACCAATTCATGGTTTAGATCGAAGCACCGCCGTGATTCGATCGGAAGCTACCCGACTCTGGTTCACGTGTCGCGACGACCTCGATTACTTATGCATGGGGAATGGAATGACGGAGAAAAGCGGCCTGTTGGCGGGCAAACGTGGTTTGATCATGGGTGTCGCCAATGATCGCTCGATCGCCTGGGGTATCGCGAAGGCCGCGGCGGATGCCGGCGCGGAACTGGCTTTTACGTTTCAGGGTGAGGCGCTGCAAAAGCGCGTCCTGCCGCTGGCGCAATCGGTCGGCGCCCAGCATGTCCTGCCCTGCGACGTGACCGACGATGCCAGCCTGGACGCCGCTTTCGCGTCGATCAAGGAAAGCTGGGGTACTCTCGATTTCGTCGTCCATGCCATCGCCTTTTCCGACAAGGATGAGTTGAAGGGCCTTTATGTCGATACGTCGCGCAAGAACTTTGCGCTTACCATGGACATCTCCTGCTATTCCTTTACCGCCGTCTGCGAACGCGCCCGCCACCTGATGCCGAAGGGAGGCAGCCTGCTGACCCTCTCCTATTTCGGCGCCGAACGGGTGATGCCGCATTACAACGTGATGGGTGTCGCCAAGGCCGCACTGGAATGCAGCGTGCGCTACCTCGCCGCCGATCTCGGCGAGCAGGACATCCGGGTCAACGCCATCTCGGCCGGGCCGATCAAGACCCTGGCCGCCTCCGGCATCGGTGATTTCCGCCACATCCTGCGCTGGAACGAGCTGAACTCGCCCATGAAGCGCAATGTCACCATCGAGGATGTCGGTGGGGCCGGCCTCTATCTGGTCAGTGATCTGTCGCGCGGCGTCACCGGCGAACTGCATCACGTAGATAGCGGTTACAACGTGGTCGGCATGATGCGGACGGATGCCGCCGGCGACCTCGCCGAGATGCTGAAAAACTTCAACGAGCGCGGCTGAGCCGCGCGCCATCGCGATGTCGCATAACAGTTTCGGCCACCTCTTCCGATTCACTACCTGGGGCGAAAGCCACGGTCCCGCACTTGGGTGCGTGATCGACGGCACGCCGCCCGGCATTGCCATCGCCGAGCCTGAGCTGCAGACCTGGCTCGACAAGCGCAAGCCCGGCCAGTCCCGCTTCGTCACCCAGCGTCGCGAGCCCGACCGGGTCGAGATCCTCTCCGGCGTGTTCGAGGGCAAGACCACCGGCACGCCGATCTCGCTGCTGATCCGCAACGAGGATCAGCGCAGCAAGGATTACGGCAAGATCAAGGACCAGTTCCGTCCCGGCCATGCCGATTACACCTATTGGGCCAAATACGGCATCCGCGATTATCGCGGCGGCGGCCGGTCTTCGGCGCGCGAAACCGCAGCCCGTGTGGCTGCCGGCGGTGTCGCCCGGCTGGTGCTCAACCATCTCATTGCCGGCGGCGTGCAAATCCGCGGCGCTCTGGTACAGATCGGCCCCCATGCCATCGATCGCGGCAACTGGGACTGGACGCAGACCGAGCAGAATCCATTCTGGTGCCCGGATGCCAATGCCGCCGCGCGGTGGGAGGACTATCTCGATCAGGTGCGCAAATCGGGCTCCTCGACCGGCGCCGTCGTCGAAGTGACGGCCAGCAACGTGCCGGTGGGCTTGGGTGCACCGATCTATGGCAAGCTTGATGCCGACCTCGCCTCGGCCATGATGAGCATCAATGCCGTGAAGGGCGTCGAGATCGGCGCCGGTTTCGCGGCCGCGGCGCTGAGCGGCGAAGAGAATGCCGACGAGATGCGCATGGCCCATGGCAGCGGCAAGGCCAATGCAGTCAAATCCGGCGACGTTCAATTCCTCTCCAACAGCGCCGGTGGCATTCTCGGCGGCATCTCGACCGGCCAGGACGTTGTGGTGCGCTTTGCCGTCAAGCCGACCTCGTCGATCCTGACACCACGCCGCAGCGTCGACATCCACGGCCATGACATCGAGGTTTCGACCACCGGCCGCCACGACCCCTGCGTCGGCATTCGCGCCGTGCCGGTCGGCGAAGCCATGATGGCCCTGGTTCTGGCCGACCATCTGCTGCGCCATCGCGCCCAATGTGGCGCTTGATGGGCGGCAATTGAGCCGGGCGAATTGACGTGAGTGACTTCGCCGGCGCGCTGATCGTTCCGCAATGGCAGGGTGCGGGGCGGCGTATCGGCTATCTCGCCGGCATCGCCTGCGTGCAGGCATTGCTGCCAGCGTCGCTGGCGCGACATGAGGTGGGTTGCCCGGATCTGGATGACCTGGCGCTGCAGGACGGCGTGAAGGCGCTCCCCCTCCTGGTCGCCAATGCCAGACGGGCGGCAGAAATGCGCAAGGGTCTGCACGGTCCGATCCTGACCGTCGGCGGCGATTGTTCTGTCGATCTTATCAATGCCGCGGCGGCCAATGCCGCGGAAGACGCCGCACTGGTCTGGATCGATGGCCATGCAGATCTCAACAACCCGGCGACATCGCCCAGCGGACATTACCACGGCATGGTGGTGCGCAGCCTGATGGGCGACGGACCGGCCGCGCTTGTCGACCATGTCGCCCGCCCCTATCGCGCAAGCCAGATATTCTATGCCGGCATACGCGACTGCGATCCGGGCGAGACCGAAGAGATCCTGCGGTCGAAAATCTTCACCCTGCCGGTCGGCGGCGATCCCACAGCCCTGGTGGCGGCCATCAAGGCGGCCGGTTTGTCGCGCCTTCATCTGCATCTCGATCTCGACTGCCTCGATCCGGCGATCTTTCCCTATATCGGCGTGCCGGCACCGCATGGCCTCGATCTCGACCAGCTATGCGATTTGCTGACGATGCTGCGCAGGAGCTTCACCTTGGCCGGCGCTTCCGTAACCGAATGCAATCTTGCCAGTGAAGCGGAAGCAGCCAACGCCACGCCGATGCTCCGGCGCATCGTCGGCGAAGGACTGGGCCTCACGGCCTAGGACGTAGCCCACTTCTAGCGCTGAAAGGCGGCCACCAGTTCGACATGGGGCGACCAGATGAACTGATCGACGATGGTCAGCGCCGTCAGATGGAAACCACCGTCGATCAGGATACGGGCATCGCGGGCGAAGGTGGCCGGGTTGCAGGACACCCCGACCGCTCGGGATATGGTCGATCGGGCGATCTGTTCGCATTGTGACCTGGCGCCGGCACGCGGCGGATCGAAGACCACAGCTTGCACTTTCTTCAACTGCTCGGCCATCAAGGGAGCATCATCGAGGTCCTGGCTGGTCGCCGTGACGCGGTCGCTGACCAGGGCACGGCGGGCGGCCTGGTTGAGCGCGGCGACAGAGGCCTTTGCTCCTTCGACGGCGATGACCCGGCCCCTGGCCGCCAAGGGGAAGCTGAAGGTACCGCAGCCGGCATAGAGATCGGCAATGACGGATGCCTCTCCCACACCGGCCAGGACGGCATCCCGCAAGGCCGCTTCGCCCTCGGCGCTCGGCTGCAGGAAGGATTGCGCCGGCAAATCCACCCGCACATCGGCAAAGCTCACCTGCGGCAGATGATGCTGGGCGATCGGCTCCGGCGCGGCGCCGCGTTTGTCGATCAGCCAGGTGATGCGGGCGATGCCGATCCTCGCGCCGTCTCCCGACGGCAGTTCGATCTGGGCCAGATCGGCCAGGGCAAAACGCTGCGCGTTGGTCGGTGCCGCTTTGGCCGTCACCAGGATATCGATGCCGTTGAGACATTGCGTGGCAAGTACATCCCAGCTTTCACCGGTCGCAAGCGCCGTTCGCAGCGTATCGCGCAAGGCTGGCACCAGCGCAAATAAGGCCGGCGTCAGCAGCGCACATTGCTGCAGGTCGACGATCTCGTGGCTGGCGGCGCGGTGGAAACCCACTGCAACCCCGCCTTTAATGCCGATCACGGCAAAGACGGCGCGGCGCCGCGTGCCGGCGGGCACGAACACTTCCGTCGGGGTAAAATCAAGCGCGATGCCGCGCTGGGCCAGGGTGGTGACGACCGTGCCAGCCTTCCAGCGGCGATAGCTGTCGCCTGCTAGATGCTGCAAGGCGCAGCCGCCGCATATTCCGAAATGCCGGCAGGCAGGCGCGACGCGATCACCGGCGGGTTCAAGGATCTGCTGCACCCTCGCCCGCAGGCTGGAATTCTGCCGCCCCGCCAAGACGGCCTGGACACGTTCGCCCGGCAAGGCAAAAGGTACGAAAAGCGGCTCATTTTGCCAGGAGGCAAGGCCGTCGCCCTGCTGACCGAGCGCCTCGATCATCACCTCGATGGAACCG
The DNA here is from genome assembly GCA_035539075.1 of Terriglobia bacterium. GTDB lineage: Bacteria > Pseudomonadota > Alphaproteobacteria > Dongiales > Dongiaceae > Dongia_B. The sequence continues at coordinate 301 of DATLJB010000109.1, read as the reverse complement.
CCCGTGGCCGAGCCCGGTTCTTTTCCGCGGGATGCGGCGGCACCCGGCGACGTTTTACCGCGCCGCGCCGTCGGCCGGCCAGGCTGGGTATCGCGTCGAGACCGCGTCATGATGCGCAAAGCCGCGCCGTCGCTCGATCTGCCATCGGACTGAGATCGAGGTGGCGGCAACAGACAGAAGGAAAGTGATCGGCTATCATGCCGGCACCCTATACCAGCGAGGAGCCCAAGGCGATATGGCTGTCATCCGGTTTATCGGCAAATTTATCCTCTGGGTCTGCGCCGGTCTCGGTGCCCTGCTG
>DATLJB010000108.1:0-2610 GCA_035539075.1 Terriglobia bacterium | reverse complement strand
AGGGCATGGGCGATGGCCCGACCCTGCGGATCGAGAACACCGTTTTTCAGGGTAACATGCACGCGGGCCTTCATCTCAGCTCAATCCTCTCTCGATCCGATGTGATATACGTTGTCAGTCAGTCATTGCATCGTGGAGGGGCCCTTCATATCGCGGGGCCCTCCTTCCGGCAGAATGCCGAGACGGCGTGCCACTTCCTGATAGGCTTCCTCGACATTGCCGAGGTCGCGACGGAAGCGGTCCTTGTCCAGCTTCTCGTTGGTCTTGATGTCCCAGAGGCGGCAATTATCCGGGCTGATCTCGTCGGCCAGCACGATGCGCATTTCCTCATTCTCATAAAGCCGGCCGAATTCCAGCTTGAAATCGACCAGACGCAGGCCGACGCCGAGCAGCAGGCCGGTGAGGAAATCATTGATGCGCAGCGCCAGCGCCAGAATCTCGTCGATGTCCTGCGGCTGGGCCCAGCCGAAAGCGGTGATATGCTCTTCCGACACCATCGGATCGCCCAGTTCGTCGGACTTGTAATAATATTCGATGATCGAGCGCGGTAGCTGCGTGCCTTCGACGATGCCGAAGCGCTTGGCCAGCGAACCGGCGGCAACATTGCGCACCACCACTTCCAGCGGAATGATCTCGACCTCGCGCACCAGCTGTTCGCGCATGTTGAGGCGGCGGACGAAATGGGTCGGGATGCCAATCTCGCCGAGCTTGACCATCAGGTATTCGGAGATGCGGTTGTTGAGGACACCCTTGCCGGTGATCGTGCCCTTCTTCTGATTGTTGAAGGCCGTGGCGTCGTCCTTGAAATACTGCACGAGCGTGCCGGGCTCAGGCCCTTCGAACAGGACCTTGGCTTTGCCTTCGTAGATGCGTCGACGGCGGCTCATCCAGGTTCTCCCAAATCACGTCGGCGCGGGTCCAGCCTCAACCGTTTTGGGGTTATCGCTGAAAGCGCCCTGGCCGGCCGAGACTCCGCGCTCGAATCCGCATCCTTCTAGCAGGTGTGACCCTCTGTGACAACGATGGCTGGGTCCCACGCGGCACCGCGGCACATGAAAAAAATGCAAAGCAGATCAGCAAGTTAGCTGCAGGACTACAGGGCGCCCGGGTCGATAAAGGCACCGCCCAGCAGAAGCGCCCCGATCAGGGTGATCAGGATCGGCCCGATATAGGCCAGGACACGGCCTGCCCGGGCACTGTCGGAAACCCGGCCAAGGGTCTGACGGCGCAGGAAAATCGAGCCAAGGCCGATGGCCGACAGAGTGATCGCCATGCCGAGCGCGATCATCAGCGTCATCACCACACCCTGCCAGATCAGGGCATTGGTCAGGCAGAAGACCAGGATCAGGATGGCGCCCGAACAGGGGACAAAACCGGCAGCGACGGCCAGCAGGCTCTGGTCGCCCTTGAGGCTGATCGCATGGCTGTGGCCGTGATGGCGAAGATCGCCGTCGATATGGTCGTGAGGCGGGAGATGGCTATGCCCATGGTCATGATCGTGATGCGAAGCGAGGCCGTGATCGTGGTTGCAGGCCAGCACCGCTTTGCCGCGCCAGGTTTCCACCAGCATGGCAAGCCCGATGAGGACGATGGCGCCGTAGCTGACGAAACGCAGCCACATCATCTCGTCGACCGGCGTCGCGAAGCTGTGCGAGAGGATGACATGCAAGACCAGCACGATGCCGATCGCCGCCACCACATGGCTGATCGCCATCCAGCCTGCCATGGCAATGCCGCGGCCCCAACTGGCATGGTGGCCGAGGAAATAGCCGGCGATCACCGTCTTGCCATGGCCCGGCCCCAGGACATGGAAAACGCCGTAGAGAAAGGCGATCAGCAGGCCACCCCAGAGCGCCGTGCCGTCCTCGCCCCGCTTGATGGCGGCCAGCTGCGTATTGATGATGCGGTTGACGAAACGCTGCTGGGTCAGCAGCCAGCTGCCCAGGCGATGCAACGGGCCGGGCGCAGCCGAAGGCTCGCCCGGTGCCGTTTCGGGCGCCGCCTCTTCAGCGCCGCTGGCGGCGGTCCCGGGCGCGGCCGGCGTGCCAAAAGGCGATGCCGTGGCTGCGGAAGTGGCCGTGCCGCCCCCCATCAAGGGATTTGCCGCAGCGGCATCCTGCTGCGCGCGCGCAAGATGCGGCGACGCGACAGCCAGGGCGATCAGGCAGCCGAGCAAGGCCAGGATCGACGCCGGGCGATGCCGGCGCGCAGCGGCGATCCGCAATAGGCTCATTGACATGTCAGCGTGATCTCCTGCGGATTGACGTAGCCGCCGAAATAGGCGCGCGACGCGTCGTCGCGAATATGCGGCGTACAGGCGATGCCCCCCATCTGGGTGAAGCGCACCGGCTCGGCCTTGTGCAGGTCGACCTCGACATAGAATTCGTGGTCGTAGACTTCCACGGCGATGGATTGCTTCCTGGGATCGACCGGCGCCGGCAGCGCCACCAGGAAATCGAAGGTGACGATGCCTTTGGCGGCCGAAGCCTTGAAATCGCTCGGCAGAATCAGGCCGAGATCCTTCTTATCGACCCAGACATAGGTGAAATAGTGGAACGGCTTCATGTTGGGCCAGATGGTCGCGGCGATCTTCCGGCTTTCCGCCGCATC
>DATLJB010000107.1:0-55216 GCA_035539075.1 Terriglobia bacterium | reverse complement strand
GTCGATCGCCGAACAGATGGGCTCGACGCTGGAGAAGACCAGCCATTCGGTGAATATCAAGGAGCGCCTCGATTTCTCCTGCGCGCTCTTCGATCAGCAGGGCCGTCTCATCGCCAATGCGCCGCATATGCCGGTGCATCTCGGTTCCATGGGAGAATCGGTCGAGAGCATCATCCGCGGCAACCAAAACGACCAGGGCCGCACCACCATGAAGCCGGGTGACGTCTATGTGCTGAACGCACCCTATAACGGCGGTACGCATCTCCCCGATGTCACCGTGGTGACGCCGGTCTTCGACGAAGCCGGCAAATCGATCCTGTTCTATGTCGCCAGCCGCGGCCATCACGCCGATATCGGCGGCACCACGCCGGGCTCGATGCCGCCCGACAGCCGCACGGTGGAGGAGGAGGGCGTCCTCATCGACAATTTCAAGCTGGTCGATCAGGGCCGCTTCCTGGAGGCGGAACTGCGGCAATTGCTGGCGAGCGGCAAATATCCCGTGCGCAATGCCGAGCAGAATGTCGCCGATATGGGCGCCCAGGTGGCGGCCAATGAGAAGGGCGTGCAGGAACTCCGCCGCATGGTCAAGGATTTCGGCCTCGATGTGGTGCATGCTTATATGAATCACGTCCGCGCCAATGCTGCCGAGCAGGTGCGGCGGGTGATCGACAGGTTGAAGGACGGCAGGTTCGTCTATGAGATGGATGACGGGGCGAAGATCGCCGTTACCGTCACCGTCGATCATGCCAGGCGCAATGCCAGGATCGATTTCACCGGCACCTCGGCGCAACTTGCGACCAATTTCAACGCGCCCTCGGCGGTGGCGAAGGCTGCCGTGCTCTATGTCTTCCGCACCATGATCGATGACGAGATCCCGATGAATGCCGGCTGTCTGGAGCCGCTGGAGATTGTCATCCCGGATGGCTGCATGTTAAAGCCGCGCTATCCCGCTGCCGTGGTCAGCGGCAATGTCGAGACCTCGCAATGCGTTACCGATGCGCTCTATGGCGCGATGGGCGTCATGGCGGCGTCGCAGGGCACGATGAACAACTTCACCTTCGGCAATGCTAAATACCAGTATTACGAAACCATCGCCGGCGGTTCCGGCGCCGGACCGGATTTCGACGGCACCGATGCCGTGCAGACGCATATGACCAATTCCCGCCTGACCGATCCGGAGGTACTGGAATGGCGCTTCCCGGTGCTGGTCGAGGATTTCCGCATCCGCCGGGGCAGTGGCGGCAAGGGGCTGCATCGCGGCGGCGATGGTGTCATCCGCCGCATCCAGTTCCGCGAAGCCATGACGGCCGCCATCCTCTCCGGCCATCGCCGCATCCCGCCTTACGGCATGGAAGGTGGCGGTGACGGGGCCTTGGGCCGCAATTCGGTGTTACGGGCAGATGGCTCGGTCACCGTGCTCGGCGGCACTGACAAGGCGGAGATGCAGCCCGGCGATTGTTTTATCGTGGAAACGCCGGGCGGCGGGGGCTACGGTAAGATCTAAAGGTTAGCCGCCTTACCCTGTCCCTCTCCCCGCCCGTGGGCGTAGGTCGACATTGGTCGACAAGCGCGGTGCGACGGAGTTAAGGCTTAGATCTCTCTGTCATGCCCGGACTTGATCCGGGCATCCACATCAACGGCAAGTGCGATCTTGCCGATGGACCCTCGGGTCAAGCCCGAGGGTGACAATTGAGAGAGCGGGTGCGATGTGCACCATCTTCCTCGCCCCGCTTATGGGGAGAGGGGCTGGGCGAGGGGGCGATTTGAAGGACGAGACCGATGCAACCGCAACCGAAACCCCGCCGCCTTCCCGATGCCACCAAGCTGATCGCCGATCTGGCGGCCTTGCTTGGCGACGACCGGGTCAGCACCAATCCCGGCATTCTCGACCGTCACGGCCATGACGAATCCTATCACGATACCCATTGCCCGGATGTCGTGGTCTTCCCGAATTCCACCGAAGAAGTCTCGCAGATCATGAAGATCGCGCGCCGCCATGGTGCCCCGGTCATTCCCTTCGGTGTCGGCACCTCACTGGAGGGCCATGTCGCGGCGCTCGAGGGCGGGGTCAGCGTCGATATGGGCAATATGAACAAGCTCATCGAGGTCAATGCCGAGGATCTCGACGTGCTGGTCCAGGCGGGTGTGACGCGCAAGCAGCTCAACAGCGAACTGCGCGATACCGGCCTCTTCTTCCCGATCGATCCCGGCGCCGATGCCACGATCGGCGGCATGACGGCGACCCGGGCCAGCGGCACCAATGCCGTGCGCTACGGCACCATGCGGGAGAATGTGCTGGGCTTGACCGTGGTGCTGCCGGATGGCCGAGTCATCAGGACCGGCGGCCGGGCGCGGAAATCGGCGGCCGGCTATGATCTGACGCGGCTTTTCGTCGGCTCCGAGGGCACGCTCGGCCTCATCACCGAGATTCGCCTGCGCCTCTATGGCATCCCGGAGGCGATCGCTGCTGCCGTCGCGCCATTTCCTTCGATCGGTGACGCCGTCAATACCGTTATCCGTGTCATCCAGTCCGGCATCCCGGTCGCCCGCATCGAACTCCTCGACGAGGTGCAATTGGATGCCGTCAACCGCTACTCGCAATTGGACTATGCCGTAGCACCCACCCTGTTCTTTGAATTCCATGGCAGCGGGGCGGGTGTCGCCGAGCAATCCGACGCCGTGAAGGCCATCGCCGAAGATTTCGGTGCCGGCGATTTCCGGTGGGCGACCCTGGCCGAGGAACGCAACAAGCTGTGGCAGGCGCGGCACAACGCCTATTATGCCGGGCTCAATCTGCGCCCTGGTGCCAAGGGCTGGCCGACCGATGTCTGCGTGCCGATCTCGCGGCTTGCCGATTGCATCGTCGAAACCAAGCGCGATATCGAGGAACACAGCCTGCTGGCGCCGATTGTCGGCCATGTCGGCGACGGCAATTTTCACACCTGCATCATTCTCGATCCGGATAAGCCCGAGGAGCTGAAGGCGGCGGAAGCGTTCAATCAGCGCCTGGTCACCCGCGCCCTCGCCATGGGCGGCACCTGCACCGGCGAACACGGCATCGGCACCGGCAAGATGGCCTTCCTCGAACAGGAACACGGCGCCGATGCGATCGGTCTGATGCGCCTTCTGAAGCAGGCGATCGATCCCGAGAACCGGATGAATCCGGGGAAGATCTTCGAGGTTTGACCGGGCTGCCCACTATGCTCTTCAATGTCATGCCCGGACTTGATCCGGGCATCCATGCCAACCATAAGAGCGGTTTTACAGATGGACCTTCGGGTCAAGCCCGAGGGTGACGACTAAGAAGGCGAATATAATGGGGAGCTGATCCTTAGCCCTTCTTTGCCTTCTCGCGTTCGATCGCGCGCCAGCCGATGTCGCGGCGGCAGAAGCCTTCCGGCCAGTCGATCGCATCGACCGCCGCATAGGCCTTGCGCTGGGCCTCCTGCACGTTCTTGCCAAGGGCGGTGACGGCGAGAACGCGGCCGCCATGGGCTTCGATCTCGCCCTTGTCATTGGCCTTGGTGCCGGCGTGAAAGATGGTGACATCGGGCAGCTTGCCGGCTGCCTCCAGGTTGCGGATGACGCTGCCGTTCTGCGTCTTGCCGGGATAGCCCTTGGCCGCCATGATGACGCAGAGCGCCGTTTCGTCGTGCCAGCGCAGATCGAAGTCTTTCAACGTGCCGTCACGCGCCGCCATCAAGGCAGGGACGAGATCCGACTTCAATCGCTGACACAGCACCTCGCATTCCGGATCGCCGAAGCGGGCATTGAACTCGATCAGGCGCGGTCCCTTGGCGGTCACCATAATGCCGGCGAAAAGCACGCCCTTGAAGGGCCGGCCTTCGGCCGCGAGGCCCTGCACCGCCGGGTTGATGATGAGATCCATGATGTCGCGCTCGAGGGCGGGTGTCGCCAAGGGCGCCGGGCTATAGGCGCCCATGCCGCCGGTATTGAGCCCGGTATCGCCATCGCCGACCCGCTTATGGTCCTGGGCCGAACCCAGCGACAGTGCATGCATGCCGTCGACCAAAGCCAAGAAGCTCAGTTCCTCGCCGTCGAGGAATTCCTCCACCACCACTTCAGCGCCGGCGGCGCCGAACTGGCCATGGACAAGGATGTCGTCGATCGCCTGGTCGGCTTCCGCATGGGTCGCGCAGATCAGCACGCCCTTGCCGGCGGCGAGGCCATCGGCCTTCACCACCACCGGCGTCTCCAGCTTGCGGGCGAAGGCCCTGGCGGCGGCAGGGTCATTGGTGCGGCGATAAGCGGCGGTGGGGATATTGTATTTGGCGGCGAGGTCCTTCATGAACCCCTTGGAGCCCTCGATCTCGGCCGCCTTGGCGGTCGGGCCGAAGGCGGGGATGCCATGTTCCTCGAGCTGATCGACCAGGCCGGCCACCAGAGGCGCCTCCGGCCCCACCACGACGAAATCGATATGTTCATTCTGGGTCAGGGCGACCAGGCCCGGGATGTCGTCGGCCTTGACCGGCAGGCAGGTCGCCTCGCCGGCGATACCGGCATTGCCGGGGGCGCAGAACAGGGCATCGCAGAGGGGGGAGGCGGCGATCTTCCAACACAGGGCATGCTCGCGGCCACCGGAGCCTACGACCAGAATGCGCATCGTCTCTTCCCCAAAGTCAAACGCGGCCAATCCGCCGCCTGGATTTAAGCTCGTTTGAGCCATCTAACTCTTGCCGCGCTCCCGATAACATACAATAAAACGTCATGACAGAGATTCCCCTTCCCGATCCCGCAGCCATGTCCGAGGCACCGGTCCCGACCGGTCATAATCTGGCCGAATATTCGGTCAGCGAGCTTGCTTTCGCCATCAAGCGGACTCTGGAAACCGGCTTTGACCGGGTAAGGGTCAAGGGCGAGATATCGGGCTTCAAGCGGGCGGCCTCCGGCCATCTCTATATGGTCCTCAAGGACGAGAATGCCGGGCTGAAGGCGGTCTGCTGGAAGGGTGTCGCCGGGCGCCTGGCGATCAAGCCGGAAGAGGGCATGGAAGTGGTCGTCACCGGCCGCATCACCTCTTATGCCGAGCGGTCGGAATACCAGTTGGTGATCGACCGGATGGAGTTGGCCGGGATCGGCGCCCTCCTCAAGATGCTGGAGGACCGGCGCAAGAGACTGGCGGCGGAAGGCCTGTTCGATGCCGAGCGCAAGCGGCCCTTGCCGCTTTTGCCCCAGGTGATCGGCGTCGTCACCTCGCCGACCGGCGCCGTCATCCGCGACATTTTGCATCGGCTGGAAGACCGTTTCCCGCGCCACGTCCTGCTCTGGCCGGTCCTCGTCCAGGGCGAAGGCGCGGCGGCCCAGGTGGCAGCGGCGATTCGCGGCTTCAATGCCCTGCCCGAAGGTGGGGCCACCCCCCGGCCGGATCTGCTGATCGTTGCCCGCGGCGGCGGCTCGCTGGAAGACCTGATGGCTTTCAACGAGGAGATCGTGGTGCGGGCAGCGGCGGAAAGCCGCATCCCCCTGATCAGCGCCGTGGGTCATGAGACCGACACCACCTTAATCGACTATGCCTCCGATCGACGCGCGCCGACACCGACCGCTGCGGCGGAAATGGCGGTGCCGGTCAGGGCCGATCTCCTGGCCGAACTGGCGCAGACAGGCCAGCGCCTGGCCGCGGCGCTCAACCGCCGCCTGACCGAAGGCCGGCTTGCTGTCGAGGGCCTCGGCCGCGGCTTGCCCGATCCGCAGCGCCTGCTGCAGGAGCGTACCCAACAGCTTGATCAATGGGTGGAACGCTGGCTCAATGCGCGCTTCGTCAGTTTCGACCGCCGCCGTGATCAATTGGCGACCCTGGCCGCTCGGCTGCGTACGCCGCGTGAGCAGATCGACACGGCTTCGACCGCCTTGCGCCATACGGTCGAACGTCTCGGCGGCTGCTTCTCCCATTATCTCGATCGCCAGGGCCGCCAGCTCGACAGTGTCGCAGCGGGGCTCCGCCCCAATTTGCTGACCCATCTGATTGACCGCCAGCGCACCGCTCTCGGGCATGCCGCGGCCTTGCTCGATAGTTACTCCTATGAGCAGGTGTTGAAACGCGGCTTTGTCCTGGTGCGCGACGCCGCTGGCGCGCCGCTGGGATCGGCCGCCCAGGTGACGGCGGGCCAGGACCTCCATCTGCAATTCCATGACGGCGTCGTTGATGCCACGGCTGGCACCTCGGCCGCTCCCGCCGCCCGGCGTGCTGCGAAGAAAGGCAGTGAACCAACGCCATCTGGGTCGCAGGGCTCGCTTCTCTGAATCACGCCCGATAAGGCCGGTTTCGCGGGCCCCCAGCGGCGGATCGGCCGCCCGGGATCAGCTGCTGAAGGCGGTGCTCAGCATGAGTGTCTCCGCTTCCGCTGCCTCGCGTGCGGAACGAATGGCCGCGCACTTTTGTTTCCCGCCTAGTCCCGCCACACGGTCCCACGGAGGGAATGCGACATGCTTGAGCAGAATTCTGCACTGCGCACCTGTATCGATAATTGTCTCAGCTGCTATCGGATCTGTCTCGAAACTTCGATGAATCACTGCTTGGCAGTCGGCGGCCGGCATGTGGAGAAGGAGCATTTCAAGCTGATGACCGCCTGCGCGGAGATCTGCCGCACGACCGCATCCATCATGATGATCGACATCGAGCAGCATCGACAAGTCTGCGGCGCCTGTGCTGTCATTTGCTCGGCCTGCGCCAAGAGCTGCGATGAGATTGGCGGGATGGACCTATGCGTCGCCACCTGCCGGACCTGCGCCGCCAGCTGCCAGGAAATGGCCGAAGGGTGACTTCGCCACCTGCAATAACGGGAGGAGAGACCGATGAGGACTCTGGTAAAGGCAACCGCCGCTGCGGGGATCACGGTGCTCTTTTGGTCGGCCTATGCGCTGGGCGACAGCGCGACGGGCGGCAAGGCCGAGGAGGCCTTGAAAGCCTCCATGGCGAAAATGCACGAAAACATGATGGTCAAATATTCCGGCGATGCCGATGTCGATTTTGTCAGGTCAATGATCCCGCACCATCAGGGCGCGGTCGATATGGCCAAGATCGAACTGCAATATGGCAAGGACCCGGAGATCAAGAAGCTCGCCGAGCAGATCGTGCAGTCGCAGGAGGCTGAAATCAAGCAGATGAACGCCTGGCTCAAGCAGCATGAATAGCTGCCGGCCGAGGCGAGCGGTTTGCGATCGCCTCTGTCAGGCAATGTTCTTTGCCGTCTTCTCCATGACCGCATCGAAGGCCGCACCCGGCTGGTAATCGCCAAGCGCCGCCGGATAGGCGATATCCTTCTGTCGCAGCGGATCCGCTTCCGGCGCGCCGACCACTTGGTGGATCGGAATGACGCCGGCCCAGCAATCCAGTGCGTAATCCGCCTCGTCGTCCTTCGGCCCGCCGCTGCGCGTTTTCACGGCCGCCTCCTCGATCTCCATGCCGATCAGGGTCGTCGCCTTCAGCTCCTGGGCTTCGTGGGGCCGCAAGGTGGCACGCCGGCCCGGATAGAGCCGGTCGATGAAGCGATCCAGTTCGCGCGCTTTTTCAGCATCGTCGTCGACGATATGCGCGGCGCCGAAGGCCATGACTGAGCGATAGTTCAGCGAATGGTGGAAGCCGGAACGCGCCAGCACCAGCCCGTCGAGCTGGGTGACGGTGACGCAAACCGGAACGCCGCCCGCCTGGCTGCGCAACATCCGGCTCGCCGAGGAGCCGTGCCAATAGAGGCGTCGGCCGGTGCGCCAATAAGCGGTCGGCGTGACATAGGGCTGGCCATCGATGACGTAGCCGATGTGGGCGATAAAGGCGGCGTCCAGGGCAGCGAAGACGGCTGCTTCGTCATAGCTGGCGCGTTCATGCAACCGCTTGGCGCGGGAGCGCGTCGTGGGGGTGAAAGCATTCATCGGGCAATCCTGTCAGGCCATGCAAAATCGATCGGGCCAATATCGCGACAGAGCGGTTCCATCAAAAGCGCCAAAATGGTATTGATAATAGAACCAGAATCAGACTTTGCTTATTGAGACCCGTCATGCCCCGTCGCGCCGGTATCGGCAGCTTGCTGCTGCCCCATCTCGACAGTTCCGCCGCCGAGCCGCTTTTTCGCCAACTTTACAGTGAGTTGCGCCAGGCTATCCTTGGCGGCCGGCTTGGCCCCGGCACCCGCATGCCGGCGAGCAGGGCCTTTGCAGATGAATTGCGGGTCTCGCGCAATACCGTGCTCGGCGCCTACGAGCAGCTGCTGAGCGAGGGCTATCTCGAAATGCGACCGGGTTCCGGCACCTATGTCGCCACGGATCTCCCCGATCTGCCACCGGAGCGGGCGCGGGATGCCGGCCGGCCGGCGGTGCCGAAGCCGGAACCGGAAGCCGCGCCCCAGCATCTGGCCAAGCGCGCCGAGACCTTGATCGACAGCGAGAACAGCCGGCGCTTCGTCCGCGACGTCATCGAGAGCTCGCCCTGGGCGCCGTGCTTCACGCCGGGCCTGCCCGATTGCAGCGACTTTCCCTTCGCCGCCTGGTCGCGCCTGTTGGCCAAGACCTGGCGCGAGCCCAGCGCCGCCCTGGTCAATGCCGGCGATCCCGGCGGTTATCTGCCGCTTCGGGTGGCGGTAGCGGATTATCTCCGTCAGGTGCGCGGCATTGATTGCCAGGCGGCGGATGTGCTGATCGTCAGCGGCATTCGCCAAGCGGTGGATTTGACCTGCCGGCTGCTGCTCGATCCCGGCGATCCGGTCTGGATCGAACGCCCGGGCTTTCCCGGTCTGCGCGCCGCGATCGCTGCCCAGGGCGGCATGCTCGTCCATGTGCCGGTGGATGACGAAGGGCTCGATGTTGCCGAGGGCTTGCATCAGGCGCCAAAGGCGCGGCTCGCCTGTGTCGCGCCGTCGCACCAATATCCGCTGGGCGTCGTCATGTCGCTGCAGCGCAGGCTGGCTTTGCTCGCCTGGGCGCGTGAGGCGCAGGCCTGGATTCTGGAGGACGATTATGACAGCGAGTATCGTTATACCGGTCGGCCGCTGGCGGCCTTGCGCAGCCTCGATGAAGATGGGCGTGTCATCTATATGGGGTCGCTCTCGAAGCTGATGTTTCCCTCCTTGCGCTTGGGATATCTCGTCACGCCACCCCAGCTGACCAATGTATTCCGCCAGGCGCGCGCGGTGATCGACGACCAACCGGCGATGTCGACCCAGCCGGCCTTGGCGGCCTTCTTCCAGAGTGGATTGCTGGCTGCCCATGTGCGGCGCATGCGCAAACGCTACGCCCATCGCCAGCAACTACTGCTTGCCGCCGCCGCCCGCCATTTGTCCGGCCTCATCGAATTGAAGCCGGACGAGGCCGGCCTGCATCTGGTCGGGCAGAATGTGGGCGCGCTCAAGGATATTGCGGACACGGAAATAGCTGCCCGGCTCTATGCCGCCGGCTTGGTCGTGCCCCCCTTGTCACGCTATGATATCGGGGACAACCGGCGGCAGGGCCTCATGTTCGGCTATGCTGCCGTGCCTGATGGGCGTATCGAGCCGGCGGTCGCCGAAATCGCCCGGCTGCTGCGAAAATAGGAGCCCGAATGCTTGCAGGATTGTGGCGTGCGACCCTTGTTTCCTTTCTCGCTGGTTTGATCGGCTGTACCGGCGCGGGCGATCAACCTGCGCCATCGGCTGCCGCCGACCCACTGCCGGTGCCGCAACGCTGGTCGGTCTTTCTGGTCGCCGGCGACAATGCCGCGCCGGTCTTCGACAATGCGATCGCCCGTTTCGATAGTCTGCTTCGCGGCCCCGCTTTTGCGCCCGTTCATCTCTTCAGCGCGGACGAAGCCGCCGGCAGCGAACTCGCGACGAGCGACAATCTCTCGGCCGCGCTGGCCCAGCTGCCGACGGGCCGGGACGACGGTTGCCTCGTCTTCATCACGTCGCATGGCGGACGTGACGGTGTGGCGATGAAGGCGGATTTCGATCACGACCAGCGTCTGACGCCGGCGCGCCTCGGAACGCTTCTGGATGATAGCTGCGGCAGCCGCTCGACTGTCGCCATCGTCTCGGCCTGTTTCAGCGGCATCTTCCTTGACCTTGCGGCACCCAATCGCATCATCCTGACGGCCGCGCGGGCCGACCGCACCTCGTTCGGATGCGGCGCTGAGTTCACTTATACCTATTACGATTCCTGTCTGTTGGATCAGTGGCCGCATGCACCCAATTTCCAGCTGCTCTATGATGCCGTGGTCGGCTGCGTGCGCGAGAAGGAACGCAAGCTCGGCATAACACCATCCGAACCCCAGGCCGCCTTCGGTGCACAGGTCGCCAACCTGCCGCTGCCGCATTAGCTGTCCCCCCACGGTGTGGGTGTGGCGGACATAAGGCTAAAATTGCCGATAATAGCCGAGTCGGAGCGGCCGTGGCGGATGGCGGAAACAGGGGCTCCGTGATAGGACTGATGCACAGCTTGAACCGGTTGCAGTGCCTGTCATGACAGCGGTCCGTGTGACCCAATATATCATCCTGCTGATTGCTACGGCGCTGCTGGGCTATGCCGTCAGCGGCGCCAGCCAAGGAGCGCTGCTGTTCCTCGGCTACCTTTGCTTCGGGATGGCCGGCGCCGTTTTCGTTCTGCGCCGTGGGCAGGAAACACTGGCCGTCGTGGTCTGGGGCGCCTCGATCCTGCTGGTCGGTTTCATCTTCGATTCCGACAACATGCTGGGCGTCGATTACCGGCCGACCACGATGGGCGTGGCGATGCTTTGGGCCGTGCCGATCGTCGCCGCCCTGCTGCGTTTCGCCTTCTGGGTGATCGATCGCTTGCGGGTCCGGGACCAGGTCAGCGCCGCGCCGCATCGGGCGGGCACTGCCGGCGGTCCCGCCGGCAGGGCCATCAAGACCAATCATCCGGCCTATCCCTGGCTGATCGGCTGCTGGCTGCTTTGGCCGATCGGTACCGCGGCGATGGCCATGATGGACCAGGCACGCTGGGACCGGATGCGCTACGACAACAGCCTTTTGCTGTTGATGTTTTTTCCCCCGCTCTTCGTCACCATCGGTTTCCTTGTCTACCGCCATTGGCGCGAACGCAAGGCGGTGATCGCAGCCAACCGACCGGCGCCGGAGAAGACGGCGCCTTGAGCGTTCTTCCCGCCGGACTTTCTTTCATTCGGCAGGCCCCAGTCGATCCATGCGCCGATCAACGTGCCGTTCAGCCGGCGCGAAGGATATCTCCCACCGTCTGCGCCACGCCGATGGCCGCGATGCCCAGCAGCACAGCGCAGATACCGTTGATCCAGCGATAGAAGCGGGGATTGAGAAGACGCCTGCCCCAGGCGATGACGCCGGCGGTCAGGAAGGACCAGACCAGGCAGGCGATCATGAAGCCGACGAAGAACACGGCGTAATGCGGCAGCCCGGGATGTTCGATCCCCAGTGCCGCCAGGGCGCCGCCCAGCGCCAGCCAATAGGCGACCGAGGTCGGGTTGGTCAGGGACAGCAGGACGCCGGTGATGAAGTCACCTTTACTCGCTTTCAGCGCTGCATTAGCCGCCGGCAAAATGCCCTGTCCCCGCCAGGCATCGCGTGCGGCACAGCACGCGAGATAACCCAGCAGGATAGCGCCAAGGCCCATCAGCAGGATTTTGATCAGCGGCTGCTGCACCAGGAGCCCCGCGCCGGCCAGGCCGATGATGGCCCAGGTCGCGTCGCCGATCAGCGACCCCATCTGCAGGCGCAAGGTCGCCCAGAAACCGCCTTTAAGGCCACGGCGGATGGATTCACTCATCACCGTTCCGGGCGGGGCGCAAAAGGCGATGCCAAGCCCGAAGGCCGAGGCGAAAAGGGCAAGCATGATCAATCCTCCTGCGGCGCGCCTTGTCCCGGGGCGGCACAGCCGGAAGTTACTGCGGCAAAGATCATGCCTTCTTGTAGGAAATTGCCCTGTCGTATGGACGATTTGCGGGCCAGATCGCGGTAACGGCCTCAGGCGCAGCCGCGGCGATATTGGCCCGGCGTCACGCCGACGATGCGGCGGAAGTTGCGGTGCAGGTGGCCCTGGTCGACGAAGCCGAGATCGGCGGCGATATCGGCGATCTTTTCGCCCTTCCGCAGCCGCGTCTTCGCGCACCGGATGCGGGCCTGCAACTGATATTGATGTGGCGGAAAGCCGGTCAGGCGGCGGCAGGCCCGCACGAGATGATAGGGGCTGAGATCGCTGACGGCGGCGAGATCCTCCAGCCGAACGGCCTCGCCCAGATGGTCGTGGATGTAATCGATGGCGCGTCGCAGCTTCGAATGGAGGATCTGCCGCGGCGCTCCCGCTCTGCTGTGGCGCCTGAACAGGCGCCCGATGAAGTCGACAGCGAGTTCCCGTTGGCCGGGTGCATCGGCCGCCAGATGAAGCGGATCCAGCCGTTGCAGCAGGCTGAGAAGATCGGGATCGTCGATCAGCGGTTGCTCAAGCACCCAGTGACTGTGCGGCGCGGCTTGTTCGCCCAAGGCCCAGCGCACCGTCTCGATGTCGACATAGAGGGACTTGAATTCCCAACCCTCGGGTGCGTCGCAGCCGCTGCTCTGGACTTCGCCGGGATTGTAGACGGTGACCAGGCCGGGCGGGACCTCGAAGGTCTTGCCGTCCAGCCAGACGTGCTCCAGGCCGGAATAATTGAGGCCGATGACATATTCGTCATGGCTGTGCTTGGGGAACCCGAAATCGGTATAGCGTCCGTGATGCAGCTCAAGACGGTCGAGCCGGCCGAACCGCACGAAGCTGTCGCCTTGTACAGTCACGGCCGGCTCCGGGAACCATCAAGCGGTTTGCTCAGCCGCACTTGCTGTAGCCGCAGGAGGTGCAGAGGTCGCAGCCTTCCTGGCGGATGAGCGAGGGCGAATTGCATTTCGGGCAATGCGCCAGCTTGCGGGTACCGCCATCGCCATTGCCCTGGCCATCGGCGAGGTTGACGACCTTGCGCGCCGCCATGTGCTCGATCTCGGCGCGGTCCTTGGCGGGGTCAGGAATGAAGCCGATATCGATCATGTGACGCTCGATGACTTCGCCGATCGCCGCCAGCAGCGAGGGCACGTAGCGGCCGCCAACCCAGGAGCCGCCGCGCGGATCGAAGACGGCCTTCAGCTCCTCGACCACGAAAGAGACATCGCCGCCGCGCCGGAAGACGGCGCTGATCATGCGCGTCAAGCCCACGGTCCAGGCATAATGCTCCATGTTCTTCGAGTTGATGAAGACCTCGAAGGGACGGCGGCGGCCATCCTGGATGATGTCGTTCAAGGTGATGTAGATGGCGTGGTCGCTTTCCGGCCAGCGCACTTTATAGGTTTGGCCGGGCAGGGCCTCGGGGCGGTCCAGCGGCTGGGTCATATAGACGATGCCGCCCGCCTCGTAGACATCCTTCGCCTTATGCTCGACCTTGACCGGCAAGGGCAGTTCCGGCTGGTCGTTGGCCGCTTCCTTCTCCTTCGGCTTCACCTCGAGGACGGCGCCGGTGATGTCGTTGGGCCGGTAGGTGGTGCAGCCCTTGCACCCCGTTTCATAGGCCTGGATATAGACGTCCTTGAAGGCATCGAAGGGCAGGTCGACCGGGCAGTTGATGGTCTTCGAGATCGAACTGTCGATATAGGCCTGCACGGTCGACTGCATGACGACGTGATCGGCCGGCGACAAGGTCTGCGCGTCGACGAAGTAATCCGGCAGCGGCACGTTCTCGCCTTTGATCCGTCGGAACAGGCGATAGGCGTAATCCGTCACTTCCTCGGCCTGGCGGCTGCCGTCCGGCATCAGCACATTGCGGGTATATTTGAAGCTGAAGACCGGCTCCAGCCCGGACGAGACGTTGTCGGCAAAAAGCGAGATGGTGCCGGTCGGCGCGATCGAGGTGAGCAGCGCGTTGCGGATGCCATAGGTGGCGATCGCGTCTTGCACGTCCTGATCCAGCTCGCGGATGCTTTCGCCCTTGAGATAGGCGTCGCGCTCGAACAGTGGGAAGACGCCTTTTTCCTTGGCAAGTTCCACCGAGGCGAGATAGGCGGCGCGCTGCACCGTCTTCATCCACTGGCGGGTAAGATCGATCGCCTTGCGGCTGCCATAGCGCGCCTCGCACATGATGAGGGCATCGGCAAGGCCGGTGACGCCAAGACCGATGCGGCGCTTGGCCTTCGCTTCATGGGTCTGCTGCGGCAGCGGGAAATTCGAGACATCGACCACATTATCCATCATGCGGACGGCGACCCGCACGAGTTCATCAAGGGCGGCGACATCGAGATGCGCCGTCTCCTCAAAGGGATCGCGGATCAAGGTGGTGAGGTTGATCGAACCCAGCAGACAGGCGCCATAGGGCGGCAAAGGCTGCTCGCCGCAGGGATTGGTGGCGCTGATCGTTTCGCAATAATGCAGGTTGTTGCGCTGGTTGATGCGGTCGATGAAAATCACGCCGGGCTCGGCGAAGGCATAGGTCGCCCGCATGATCTTGTCCCACAATTCGCGGGCTTGCACGACACGGTAGGTCGTGCCGTTGAATTTCAGCTCCCAGGGCGCATCCTCCTTCATGGCCGTCATGAAGGCGTCGGTGACGAGAACCGAAAGGTTGAACATGCGCAGCCGCCCGGCCTCGCGCTTGGCTTCGATGAAATTCTCGATGTCCGGATGGTCGCAGCGCATGGTTGCCATCATGGCGCCGCGGCGATGGCCGGCGGACATGATGGTGCGGCACATGGCGTCCCAGACATCCATGAAGCTGAGCGGCCCCGAGGCGTCGGCGCCGACACCCTTCACCGGCGCGCCTTTGGGGCGCAAGGTGGAGAAATCATAGCCGATGCCGCCGCCCTGCTGCATGGTGAGGGCGGCCTCGCGCAGATGTTCGAAAATCCCGCTCATGTCGTCGGGGATGGTGCCCATGACGAAGCAGTTGAACAGCGTGACGTTGCGCTTGGCGCCGGCGCCGGCCAGAATCCGGCCGGCAGGGAGGAATTTGAATCCCTCCAGGGCACCATAGAAGCGCTCGATCCATTCTTCGCGCAGGTCCGGCGCTTCGACTTCGGCGATTGCGGTCGCGATGCGGCGCCAGCTGTCCTCGATCGTCTTGTCGACCGGCGTGCCGTCCATCGCCTTGAGGCGGTATTTCATGTCCCAGATTTGCTGCGAAATCGCCGCGACCTGCGCCATTCTTCTTCACCTGAATTGAAGGTCCAAATAGTCAAAGGGACGGGGCCGTCAGCCACCATCCCGAGAAGGTTCAGTTTAGCACGTCCGTTCTGTCTTTGTTTTCAAATTCGATCCCCTCCTTATCCCTTGGTTATGCACAGGGGTAGAAGGTCTAATTTATTGAATTTTATGACAGAAACGAGATACCCACAGAAAAGAGTTATATGGGGACAAGCTTATCCCCGCGCAATAGGATCTGCGACTCGGCGATGCTCTGGATGCGCTGCGCTCAGGGGTGGTCGGGGAGGCGCGCCAGGGCATTGGCGGCGGTCTCAATCTCACCCTCTAGCCGTTTCATGAAGCTTTTGCGATCGAGCCCGGCCGGGATCGGCGGCAGGTATTCGACAGTCAGCGTGCCCGGTCGTTTCAAGAAAGCCTTGCGCCCCCAAAATAGCCCGGAATTGAGAGCGACCGGTACGACCGGGACCTTCAACTGTCCATAGAGGGCGGCGATGCCCGGCTGATAAGGCTTGTGCTGGCCCGGAGCGACACGGGTGCCTTCGGGGAAGATGATGATCTGGCGGCCCTGGGCGAAGGCCCTCTCGGCCTGCCGCACCATGGATTTCAGCGCGGCTGACTTGGCGCTGCGGTCGATGGCGATCATGCCGACCTTGCGCAGATACCAGCCAAAGAGCGGAATCCAGATCAGCTCCCGCTTGAGCACGAAGGCCGGGTGGTGCAGCGCCAGCGAGAGGTAGAGCGTTTCCCAGGCGGATTGATGCTTGACGGCGACGATGGCCGGGCCATGGGGCAGGTTTTCCAAGCCCTTTTCCCGGTGGTCCAGGCCGACGATGATCCGCAGCAGCCAGAGGCTGACCCGGATCCAGACGCGGCCGGCGGCCAGCACCCAGCGCCGCGGGCCCAGCAACAGGGGCAGGCAGACGACGTGGATCGCCACGGTCCAGGTGAAATAGCAGAGGTTGAAAAAGAAGGCGCGGAAGCCGGTCATCGCTGGTTCACGCCCGATGCAGCAGATGGGAGAGCCAGCTTTGTACCGGCTCCAGGCTGCTGGCAACGCCTTGCCTGAAATCCGCCGTCGCATCGCGCAACATGGCCCCTACCGACCAGATATCGGCCCGCAAACTGGCGGCCAGGTATTTGTGATATTCGTTGCCAAGGACGATCAATATCCGCGGTTTCAGGAACCAGAGCGGGTCGCGCATTTCCGGCGGAAAGACCGGATTGGGAACCACCGTCAGTCCGGATTTGGCACGGCGGAATTCCAGAAGGCTGCGGTTCATATGGTAGTTGGCGGTCACCAGGCGGATCGACTGGATATGCTGCTCGGCGAACCATTGCGTGCTGGCCACCGCATTGCCGGTGGTGTTCTGCGCCCGGTCGATGCTGACGCAGCATTTCAACATGGCCTCGCTGGGCAGATTGCCGCCGGCTTCGGCCACCTTGCGGGTCAGGTCGTCCAGGGTGACGCCTTCCGCCACGCCGGAGATATAGAGCTGCGGAGCGAGGCCGCGGCTGAGCAGTTCAAAGCCTTCGCCCACCCTTTCGCCGCCGCCGGTCAACACGACCACGACATCGGTCCGGCTTTGCCGATCGGCGACCTCGGTGGGGATGGCGGCGATGAACAGCAGGAAGCCAAAGAACCAGGCCGCCGCGAGCAGCAGGACGACATGCAGCAGCCGCCGCGCCCTGGACGGCCGATAATGGTAAGATTCGCGGAAATTGAGTCGTCGTTCCCCAGGTCTCATGGCGCGGTTTTTTAGCAGGTTGATCCCGCCCTGTCATGCCGTCCCACCGCCGAGCGGGGCCATTCGCGGGCCTTCATCACCTCAAGCAGCTCCCTCACATCACCCGGTGGATCGAACGCAATACCGTCCACCGGGCCGTCAGCATGGCCAGAAATGCGATCAGCAGCGGCAAGCCGGCCATGGCCAGCCAGTGCCAGGGCGTCAGCTCGATACCGAAACCGAGGCTATGCAGCAGGAAGCTGCCAAGGTGATCGGTGGCCGCCGGCAATAGCGGGGCCGTTCCGGTGAGGCCATCCGTGGCGCGATCAAAGCCGATGCCGCGCCGGCCAAGGGCAAAGGCGAGGCCTCCGAGGGTGCCGATGGCGAGCAGGGTGCCGATGATGCCGCCGGCCAGGCTGACGCGGAAGGACTGGGCCTGAAACTGGCGCGCGATATAGCTATCCTGGGCTCCCACCAGATGCAGGATCTCGATGACCGGTTGATGGACGGCAAGGCCGGTACGGGTGACAAACACCACCGTCGCCGCCGCTGCCGTCAGCACCAGCAGGACAAGGAAGGCCGCCAGGGCTTGCAGGGTGTGGAGAAAATGCAGTGCGTCACTGACCCAGTCCCCGTGATTGTCGACCCGGCTGCCGGCGACGATCGCCGTCAGGCGCTGCTGCAGGTCGGCGAGATCGATAACCGCTTTGCGATCCGTGGTGACGGCGATCATGGTCGGCAGGGCGACGTCAAGCTGTTCGACATTGTCACCCAGCCAGGGCCGCAACAGCCTTTCCAACTCGGCTTGTTCCAGGACGGTCGCGCCGGTGACGCCGGGCGTCGCCGTGACCAGGTCGATCGCCGCATTCAAGCGGTCGCCGCGGGTCTTCGCATCGATCGCGGGGTCGATCGGCAATTCCACTGTCAGATTGCCGGCAAGGCCGGCCTGCCAGCTCTCCGCCATCTGATCGATCATCAGGCCGCAGCCGATCATCAATGCCGAAAGATAGACGAGAAAGCCGAGAATCCAGGGCAGGAATCGCGTCGCGGGGTCGGCCTGCAAGGGCAAGTCGCTGCGTCGCCAGTTCATGACGGATATCCTTGGCCGCGATCGGCCGGCAAGCCGGGCCAAGTGTTTTCAGCCAACATCATTGGCCACCGGGCTGTTCTGTGGACGACCGGGACGCGGTCCGACGCCGGGATCGAAAGCCCGCACCGTACCTTGCTCGATCCGCAATTGCCGATGGCTGAAACGGCTGACCAGATGGTCATTGTGGGTGGCAATAACCACCGTCGTTCCCATCTTGTTGAGTTCTTCAAAGAGATACATCAGGCGCAGGCCGATGCCGTCATCGACATTGCCGGTGGGTTCGTCGGCCAGCAGCAGGCTGGGCCGGGAGATGACCGCACGGGCGATGGCGAGGCGTTGTTGCTGGCCGCCCGACAGGGTCGTGGGAAGATCCTGCAAATGATCCGCCAGCCCCACCCAGGCCAGCAATTCCGTCACGTGCCTGCGGATGTCGCTTTCCCGGTGCCCGGCAATCCGCAACGGCAGCGCCACATTGTCCAGTGCCGACAAATGCTGGATCAGCCGGAAGTCCTGGAAGACGACGCCGATCCGCCGCCGCAAGGCAGGCAGATCCTGCCGCCGCAGCGTCGCCACATTGCGGCCGAACATGTCGACCAGGCCGACCGCGGGAGGCATGGCCAGATACATCAGTTTGAGCAAGGAGGACTTGCCGGCGCCGCTGGCGCCGACGAGGAAATGGAACGATCCCGGGGCAAGCGAGAAAGAGATGTTCTCCAGGATGTTCCGGCCGGTGCCATAGCGCACGGCTACGTCTTCAAACAGCACCACGGTCGTTATCCAATCCCAGTCTCAAGCAGGTGGCGTCCACCGCCCAGATGCCCACCGTCCTGCCGCGCGATCGCGCCGGACAATCGAGCGAAAGCCATCTTGCCGATGATCGTCATGAACGGAAAATCCTGGCCCCCAAGTCTCATTCAGACCTAGCGGAAGCGCTTGGTGAAGCCAAGTCTTTAAGATCATGTTCCGAGGTCCCGTGCAGGATGGCACAGGCCGAGTCGGATCGTCCAGCAATCGCCGACATGCGCCAGGAAGGCGCCCGCAATCGCTTCGGCTCACCGCGTCACGGGGCTCGGCTTGCAGCATGACGGCGGCAGATTTATAAGAAACGGGCATTTTCGAGGAGCCTTGTCGAGTCGTGATTGTCAGCTGCCCTGCCTGCAGTACCAGCTTTGCGGTTGACGATTCCCTGATCGGGCCGTCCGGCCGCAAGGTGCGCTGCGCCAAATGTTCGCACCGGTGGCACCAGATGCCGATCGAGGCGGCGGCCGAAACGCCGGCGTCAGCCGCGGCCGAACCTTCCGCTTCCGAACAGCTTTCGGCCATCGCCGCAGCCATTGCCGAACGGCTGGCGGTGGCACCTGAGGCCGGCTCCGCGCCGGCAGTTCCGAGCCTCGCGGCGGGGATGCCGGTCCAGGATATCCCCGCTGCGGTCATCCGGCCGCGGGCATCGCGTTTCGAAGATAAAGACGCCGTCGCCTCCAAGCCGCGCCGTCGTCGCGGCCTGCTTCTTGCCGGTATCCTGCTGGGCCTCCTGATCGCCATTCCGAGCGCCGGCTATGTCTGGCGCGGCAAGATAGCGCGTTCCGCCCCCTGGGCGCAGGATATGTATACCCTGCTCGGCATACGCACGGATGACCCCCTGGAAGATCTCGAACTTGCCAATATCAAGATCGTCCAGCGCACGGTCAGCGACAAGCCGGCGGTGGAAATTTCCGGCGACGTTTTCAACAAGGCGCAATATGCGGTCGAAGTGCCGATGTTGCGCGCGACGCCCCTTGGGCCGGATGGCAAAGCCTTGCCAAATCCTTACCGCTTTAAGTTGCAGCAGCAGATTCTCGAGCCGGGAGAAACCGCCTCATTTCGGGTTGTGTATGACGGCTTTCCGACCGAAATGAAGGGCATCAACGTCGATTTCGACGAACGCAAAGCCGACTAGCATCCTCATCCTTTATTAATCGGCTTGGCCTTAAAATTGAGCCAACGAGTCGCCGACTCGTTGGCTCTTGGACAGGCGGTAATTGAGCCTGGGCCGTCCGGTGCGGATTGTTGTTTCGTCAATAATCCTTTTACCAACCGGAGCCCCGGCCTTGAGATTGCCCGGCGAGGAGCCATATGTCGAAATGAGCGTCTTTTCGTTAAGAAAGGGCGCATCACATGAACGTGATGAGCTAGGCGTGACGCAAAAGCTGTTTTCGGACGTTTTACTTGCTGGCGGCAGCCGGAAAGCTCGGTTGCAAGACGGCTTTAAAGCCCAAGAAGGTGACCGGGACGTGGCTGAAATTCTTTTGGCAGAAGACGATGAAGCGGTGCGTGAATTCGTTTCGCGTGCTTTGTCCTATTACGGCCATCAGGTAACTGCCGTGCCGGACGGCGGCGCTGCTCTGGAAGCGTTGGAAAAATCACCTTACGACCTGATGCTGACCGACATTGTCATGCCGGGTCTCGATGGCATCGCCCTGGCGCTCAAGGCGACCAAGGTTCGCCCCGATATGCCGGTCCTGATGATGACCGGTTTCGCCTCGGAACGGCAGCGCGCTCATAATCTGGATGCACTGATCGATCGCGTCATCGCGAAGCCGTTTTCGCTGAAGGAAATCTGCTCCGCGGTGGACGACGCCCTGTCGCATCGCCAGCGCGTGGCCTAAATCCGCGTGATCTAAGTCCACGTGATCTTGAGGCTGGCCAGCCCCTTTTTCCGGCTATAACAGCCACGAACGCCGTTTTCCCCCTGCAGGGTGCTGGGGACCGAATAAGGGTCCTCCTTCCCGGCGCCTGCCATCCGCCTGTATTCCGCGACCGGTTTCGTTGCCTGCTCTGCTTAATTTGGTGGGAGGGCGCCGCCGCCGGGAAACGGGCCAACTCGGGGAATATGGTAAATGACGGCATTGTACTTTTGGCCGGGCCGGAAGCCGGTCACCTGTCCGCCGAGGGCTTCGGCCAGTTTGCGGCTGGGGATGTTCTGTTCCGCTACCGGATAGATAAAGCCTTCAGGGGCTAAATTCGAAGAAGCCCAGCCCGCGACCAGGGTGAGGGCCTCGCGACCATAGCCCTGATGCTGCGCTGTTTCCTTGATCCACAGGCCCAGTTCCGGCCGTCGGCTGCCGATATCATGAAGGCCTATCAGGCCGAGGCATTCCTGATCGCCATCTTCTCGCCCCCGTCGCTGACCCTCGCTGCGGCGCACGACCAAATAGATTTCCGTACCAAGTTCCATGGCCGGTAGCCAGTGGCGCCAGACCGCGGCAAACGCCTGGGGCGAGGAAGGCGGCTCCCAGGCCATGAAGCGCGTCAAAGAAGGCGTCACGCACCGAAAAATCGCGGCCGCGTCGCTGCCGGTGAAAGGCCGCAGATGCAGACGGGGTGAACGAAGGACGAGGGGGCCGGCGCCTGATCCCATCATCTGACGACGCGATGCGCGCTAGAACTGACGCAGCAGCCGGTCGAGATAATCCTTTTCCAGCTTCGGGCGATCCGGATTGTTGCGGCGCTGGCGCAACTCCTCGAAAATCTGCTGGCTGCGCTGGATTCGTTCCTCGGCGTTGGAGGGCAGCCGGCCGATTGTGTTCTCCCTGCCCTGGCCATTTTCGTCATTGCCCTGGCCGAAGGGATTCATCGGCGGCCGCTGCCCGGGGCCGTTACCCTGGCCCATCTTCTCGCCGAGCATCTTGCCCAGGCCCTGCATGCCCTTCTGCAGGTTGTCGAGGACCTCGTTCTGGGCCTCGCTGGCGCCTGCCAGGTTGCCCTGCTGCAGCGCCTGGGTGGCGCGGCGCATGGCCTGCTCGGCCTGCCCGAGGCCCTGCGGCAGATTACCGGCGGCATTGCCGATATCCTGCATCAGCTTGCCCAGTTGACGGCGCAGCCCTTCCTGGGCGCCGGCATTCTTGCCGGGATCGACGCCCTCATTATCGGGCTGCTCGCCGTCTCCCTGTCCGCTGGCGCCGGATTGCTGGCGCTGCATGCGGAAACTGTCCTGCAGCAGCTTCTGCTGGTCCTGCATAATATGGGCGAGATCGTTCATCATCTGCTGGCTCTGGTCGCCCTGGCCCATGCGCGGCGAAACGCCAGCCTGCAGCCCTTCCAGCATTTGCTGCAGGCGGTCCAGCATCTGCTGTGCGGACTGGGTCGAACCGCTTTCGGCCATGCGGCGGGCATCATTCAGCATGTCGTTGAGCTGGCTTTGCGACAGTTGCAGCGAGTTGGGATTGACCCGGCCCGGCTGCATGCCCTTGGCGATGGCGCGCTGCAACTGCTGCTGCAGGTTTCGCACATAATCGTTCATCGCTTGTTGCAGCTTGTTCATCAGGGCTTCGATTTCCTGCGGCGAGGCATGGCGCGCGAGAGCATCCTGCAATTCCCGTTGCAGACGTCTCAGTTCGCGCAGCGCGAGGCTGACGCCGCCATCCTCGATGTCGAGGGCGGTATCCCAAAGCAGCTGCTCCACATCGGTGCGGGCCTGTTCGCCGAACGGATCGACCATCAGTTGGCGCCAGGAGAGATTGATGCCGAGGAAGGCCGACACGCTGTCGTCATAGGCGTCCGGCTGCTCATTGATGGTGATGAGCGACTGCGCGATGGCGGCCAGCGTGTTCTGGTCTTTCAGCTCCGCCGCTGCCAGCCGCTTCCGCTGCTCGATCAGGGCACGCGCGATCGGATGATAGAAGCGCCGTTCCGGCATGGTCATGGAGACGGGCGCCGAAGCGCCGACCTGGCCGAGCGCGTCCCGGGCGACCAGGCGAAGCTCGACCGGCAAACCGGCCCAGGGATGGGCCGTGAAATCGAGATATGTCGAGCCCTTCGGTGCCTTGCTGTCCGCGGTCGATATCGGCAAGGGCGCCTCGATCGACTGGTTGCCGCGCTGGATATAAAGACGCAGATCCTTGATCCCGTAATCATCCGCCGCCTGGTAATCGATGCGCAGCGCACCGCGTTCGGTGGCGGTCGGGGCGGCGGCAAAGCCGGCGCTGGGCGGCAGGTCGGGCGCGATCTTCACCGGCCAATTTGCCAACCGGCGTCCCGAGGCCTCTATGGCGACGCTGTCGCCTGATTTCAGCACCGTCTCGATCCGCTGAGTCAGGGGATCCAGCATCGAGAAAGAGGTGCTCTTGTCATTGGCCAGCAAGGTTGCCGCCGATCCGACGCCCTGGGCCTGCACCAGCAGCTTGCTGCCGGTCGGGACCAGGATCTGGTGGCCGTCGCGGCCGCTGCCGGCATTGAGGCTGACCGGCGGCAGGCCGGTATAGTCGGGCGGCGTGATCCAGGCATCGACCGTGACCGTATCGGCGGCGATGTAACCGGCAAAATTGGGCGACAGTGCCTGGACGATCCGCTGCCAGCCAAGATCGCCGGCGACCACAAAGGTGACCAGCCCCAGCAGGAGCAACAAGGCGCGCAAGGCAAACGGATCGCGCTGCGCGAAGTCCGTTTGTGGCGCCGAAAAGCGCAGCTCGCCGATTGAGCGCAACAGCCGCGCCCGGTATTGCGCCCATAATCGGGCGAGAGCCGGATCATCGCCGAGCGCAACGGCCCTGTCGGTCAAATGGGTGAGCGGGCGGTGCGCGAGGTCGCTGTCACGCTCGACCCGGCGGATCGCTTCGCTTGCGCTGGGCCAGCGGAAGCTGCGGAGGTGGTGCCACAACGCGGCGAGCAGGCCGGCCGCGACGCCGAGCAGGATCAGCAAATGCAGCCAGGCGGGCAATAACCGAAACAGGCCCAGCCAGGCCGCCAGGACGAAGATGCCGAGAATGGCAAACAGACTCAAGCCGAGCGGGGCGATCCGTTCGACCAGTAATGCCAACCGGGCGACGCCGAAATAAGGCCGCACACGGCCCGGCAAATCCTTCAGGATGGATTTCTCGGACCCCTCGGCCGCTTGAGGCGCATGATCTTGTGACTGTCCTGGGCTTTGCCGCATTGCTCCTCGCCCAATCCTTCGCTGACGCGATCACTTCACTGGCGGTAGAGGCCGTACGGCCCGTCGTCGAGCGACCGCCTGTCGGCCCAGTTTACAGCCAGCTTGGCAGGCTGTCTTGCCCGATGATTACGTCATAACTTGGGCGGGCGCGCACCACCTGGAAGGCATCGCCCCTGACCATGACCTCGGCGGCCGGCAGCCGCGTATTGTAGGTCGAGGACATGACCGAGCCATAGGCGCCGGCGGAGCAGATGGCGACCAGGTCGCCCGTGTGGAGCGGCGGCAAGGCACGCTGCTCGGCGAAGCGATCGCCGGTCTCGCAGACCGGCCCCACCACATCGACACGCGCAACCGGCGCATCATCGCCGGGTTGTACCACCGGAATGATGTCATGATAGGCATCATAGAGCGACGGCCGGATGAGATCGTTCATGGCGGCATCGAGGATGACGAAGTCGCGGCTGACCCCTCGCTTTACATTGATGACGCGGCTGACCAGCAAGCCGGCATTGCCGACGATGCTGCGGCCGGGTTCCAGTTCGATGGCGCAGCCCAGCGGCGCGATGATCTCCCGCACCAGCTTCGCGTAATCGGCGAGATCAATCACCTGCTCGTCGCGATAGACGATGCCGACGCCACCGCCGAGATCGACCCGCTCCACCGGCAGGCCGGCGCGGCGCAGGCTGGTGACCAGCTCGGCAATGCGGGTGAAGGCGGCGCGATAGGGCGCGATATCGGTCAGCTGCGAGCCGATATGGCAGGCGATGCCGGCGACCCGGATACCCGGCATATGGGCCGCGCGCGAATAGATCTGCGCCGCATGATCGATATCGATGCCGAATTTGTTCTCCGACTTGCCGGTGGAAATCTTGGCATGGGTCTTGGCATCGATGTCCGGATTGATGCGCAGCGCAATGACCGCTTCCTTGCCGAGCGCGCTTGCGACTTCGCTCAGGGCCTCAAGCTCGCCCTCGGATTCCACGTTGATCTGGTGGATGCCGGCCTTCAGCGCCTCGCTGAGTTCCTCGCGCGTCTTGCCGACCCCGGCGAAGACGATCTTCTTGGCTGGAATACCGGCTTTCAAGGCGCGATACATTTCGCCGACCGAAACGACGTCACCTCCGGCGCCGAGCTTGGCGAGGGTGGCAATGACCGCCTGATTCGAATTGGCCTTCAGCGAGTAGTAGACCGTGGCGTCGAGCCCTTTGAGGGCAGTGGCATAGGCCTGATAGCGGTCGCTGAGGGCAGCGGTCGAATAGCAATAGAAGGGCGTGCCGACGGCCTCGGCGATCTTGGCGACCGCCACACCTTCGACATGCAGCTGGCCGTTCACATAGGGGAAATGAGTCATTGATCTGTCTGCTCTATAGGCCGCAATCGGCTTGTATCAGGTCACAGCCCGCCGGCATCAGGCAAGGCGACGGCACGCTCAGTTGAAGACACCGGTTTGCGGTTTGGCGCTGGTCGGATACTGCCGATTATAGTTGTCGTTATCCTTCGCGGGATCGCCGGAGGTGTTGTCAGGCAAGACGGGAACGCCGTTCTTGCCGCAGGCTGCAAGACTGGTCAGCAGCACCAGAGCCAGGACCGGCAAGGCGCGGCGGCGCCAGTTTGCCTGATGGGGGAGGCTCGGCTTGGTCGGGTTCATAGGAAACGCTCCTTGGCTGAAATGATGGCGCTGCGCACATTCTCTGGCGCGGTACCGCCGAAACTCCTGCGGCTGGCGACCGACTGATCGACGCCCAGCACATCGAAAACGGCGGCGGTGATGCGGCCGTCGATCTGTTGCATCTCGGCCAGCGGCAGTTCATGCAACTGGCAGCCGGCGGCCTCGGCCTTGGCGACGATCGAACCCGTCACGTGATGGGCGTCGCGGAAGGGCAGGTTGAGGACCCGCACCAGCCAATCGGCGAGATCGGTGGCGGTGAGGAAGCCGCCACGCGTCGCATCCCGCAAGCGCTGTTCGTTGACCTTCATGTCGCGGATCATGCCGGCGGTGGCGGCCAGGCACAAAGCGATCGTATCCGTCGCCGCGAAGGTCGGCGCCTTATCATCCTGCATATCCTTGCCGTAAGCGAGCGGCAGGCCCTTGAGGATGATCAGCAGCTGGTTGAGCGAGCCGATCACATGGCCGGCCTTGGCGCGCACCAGTTCGGCGGCGTCGGGATTGCGCTTCTGCGGCATGATCGAGGAGCCGGTGGTGAAGGCGTCGCTGAGCGAGATATAGCGGAAGCCGTCGCTCATCCAGATGACGATCTCTTCGGCAAGGCGCGAGAGATGGACGGCCATGATCGAGAGCGCACTCAGATATTCCAGGGCGAAGTCGCGGTCGGAGACAGCATCAAGCGAATTCGCGCTCGGACGGTCGAATCCCATGGCCTTGGCCGTGGCATGGCGGTCGATCGGGAAGGAGGTGCCGGCGAGCGCGGCGGCGCCCAGGGGACTCTCGTTGAGGCGGGTGCGGCAATCGGCCAGGCGTCCGAGATCGCGGCCGATCATCTCGACATAGGCCATCAGGTGATGGCCGAAGGTGATCGGCTGGGCCGGTTGCAGATGGGTGAAGCCCGGCATGACGGCGCTCGCATGCTGCTCGGCGCGGCCGAGGAGGGCGGCGATGAGGTCGCGGCCCGCGGCGCTCACTTCATCGATGGCGCGTCGCGTCCAGAGCTTGAAGTCGGTCGCCACCTGGTCGTTGCGCGAGCGGGCGGTGTGGAGGCGCCCGGCAGCATCGCCGATCAGCTCCCTCAAGCGCGCTTCGATGTTCATGTGAATGTCTTCCAGCGATGTCTTGAAGACGAACGCGCCGGAATCGATCTCAGCCTTGATCTTGTCGAGCCCCTCGGCAATCGCCGTGCCGTCGGCGGCGGTCAGGATGCCCTGCTTGACCAGCATGGCGGCATGCGCCTTGGAACCGGTGATATCTTCGGCATAGAGCCTCTTGTCGATATCGATCGAGGCATTGATCGCCTGCATGATGGCAGCCGGCCCGGCCGCGAAGCGTCCGCCCCACATGGCATTGGCCCCGGGATTGCTCACAGCGGCGGCTGCCGGCTGGGGGCTGGATGGGGATTTGGTACTCATCGCGACGACAAAATCCTTCTCGGGTTCAGGTAACACGCCGGCCTATCGCCAGAATTGCCGCGACTTTAACCGGTTTGGCGCGGTATCGCCATAGCCGGCGAAGGGAACTCAGGGCCGCGAAATGCCCTTTTGGCTGGGCGGGGGCTTGCAGGGTGGGGCCGCGCCGGCGGCAGAACTGTGGCCCCCGGTCGGGTTGGCAAAGGAGCCGGGAATCCCTATATCGGGGGCACCTGTGGCGAGCCTGCCGATCCCGGCCCAATTCTCAACAAAAGGAGCTGTCCGTTGCGGCGCACCCTTCCGATACTTGCAGGTCTCATTCTGCTGGTCCTGGCGGCTGGCGTGGTAAGTTATGTTCTGCTGCCGAAGGCACAGATGCCGGAGGACGCGGCCTCGCTTGCCGCCACCGGCAATGCGACGGGAGGAGCCGCTTCCGGCAAGACCGCCGGGACGACCGATGAGCCCGTGGTGACGGGGCGTTTCGAGCCGGTTGCCGCCACGCCGGATATCGCCGGCACTATCGTCAGCGATCCCCAGGGTGACGTCGATCTCGGCCGCTACAAGGGCAAAGCGCTGTTGATCAATGTCTGGGCCACCTGGTGTGCGCCCTGCGTCGCCGAAATGCCTTCGCTGGACCGGCTGCAGGCGAAACTAGGCGGTGACCGTTTTGCCGTTGTGCCGGTCGCGGTTGACGAGCCGAGCATGGCCGCCGTCGAAGACTTCATGAAGAAATACCAACTGAAGAACCTGCCGGCGCTGCTGGATCTCAATCACGCGATCGACCAGAAAATCCGCCTGCAGTCTTTGCCGGCGAGTCTGCTGGTATCCCCCGACGGCAAGATCGTGGCGCGTTTCACCGGCGACAACCGGTGGGATTGCGGCAAGCCCCTGGCGGCGCTCGACAGTTTCGCCAAGGAGGGCACGGTGCCGACCAATACGCTTGAACCCTGTACCGAATGAAAGCAGAAAATGAGAGGGGCGCGCCGGCATCCGGCGCGCCCCTTTTCTCTTGGCTCCAGCTACCGGCTCAGCGCGTCGGCGTCGGCTTTTCGCCGCTGTAGTCATAGAATCCGCGGCCGACTTTCTTGCCGTACCAGCCGGCTTCGACATATTTCACCAGCAGCGGGCAGGGTCGGTACTTGCTGTCGGCCAGGCCGTCATAAAGCACCTGCATGACCGCGAGGCAGACATCGAGGCCGATGAAATCCGCCAGTTCCAGCGGTCCCATCGGGTGGTTGGCGCCAAGCCGCATGGCGGTGTCGATCGAATCCACCGAACCAACACCTTCATAGAGGGTATAGACGGCTTCGTTGATCATCGGCAGCAGGATGCGGTTGACGATGAAAGCCGGAAAATCCTCCGAGGTCGCCGTGGTCTTGCCCAGGCGTTCGGCCAGCTGCTTGATCGAATTGAAGGTCTCGTCATCGGTCGCCAGGCCGCGAATGAGCTCCACCAGCTGCATCAGCGGCACCGGATTCATGAAATGCATGCCGATGAACTTGGCGGGGCGGTCGGTGGCGGCGGCGAGCCTGGTGATGGAGATCGAAGAGGTATTGGAGGCAAGTATCGCTTCCGGCTTCAGCACCGGACAAAGCGACTTCATGATCTCCTTCTTGATTTCCTCCTTTTCAGTGGCGGCCTCGATGATGAAGTCGCTGTCCTTGAAAAGGTCGTAGGTCGTGCCGGTCTTGATCCGCTTGAGCGCCGCCCGATGATCGTCTTCGGAGATCAGGTTGCGCTTCACCTGACGCGACATATTGCGGTCGATGGTTTCCAGCGCCTTCTTCAGCTGCGCTTCACTGATATCGACCAAAGTGACGTCGATTTTCGCCAATGAGCACACATGGGCAATGCCATTGCCCATCTGACCTGCGCCAATGACGCCAACCTTGTCAATCATCGCAATTACCTCAGTTGTGACGGCGATGCGGCCGGAACCTGAACCGGCCCGGCCGCATCGTTTGGTTCTTATTTCGAAACGGCGCTGGTCAGTTCCGGGACCGCCTGGAAGAGGTCGGCGACCAGACCGTAATCGGCCACCTGGAAGATCGGCGCGTCTTCATCCTTGTTGATGGCGACGATCACCTTGCTGTCCTTCATGCCGGCGAGGTGCTGGATGGCACCCGAGATACCGACGGCGATGTAAAGCTCAGGGGCGACGATCTTGCCGGTCTGGCCGACCTGATAGGTGTTGGGCACGAAGCCGGCATCGACTGCGGCGCGGCTGGCGCCGACGGCGGCATTGAGCTTGTCCGCCAGGGCATCGAGCAGCTTGAAATTGTCGCCGTTCTGCATGCCGCGGCCGCCGGAGACGACGACGCGGGCCGAGGTCAGTTCCGGGCGCTCCGACTTCGCCAGTTCCTGGCCGACGAAGCTCGACAGGCCGGCGTCACCGGCGACGGCAGCCTTCTCGACCGCAGCCGAACCGCCGGTGGCGGGGGCCGCGTCAAAGGAGGTGGCGCGCACGGTGATCACCTTCACCTTGTCGCTGGACTGCACGGTCGCGAGCGCATTGCCGGCATAGATCGGGCGGACGAAGGTGTCGGCGCTCTCGACGGCGCTGATTTCCGAAATCTGCTGCACGTCGAGCAAGGCGGCAACGCGCGGCAGCACGTTCTTGCCGGTGGCAGTGGCAGTGGCGAGAATGTGGCTGTAATTGCCGGCGAGGCCGACCAGCAGTTTCGCCAGGTTTTCCGCCAGGCGATTGCCATAGGCGGCATCATCCGCCAGCAGCACCTTGGCAACGCCGCCGATCTTGGCGGCTTCATCGGCCACGGCACCGGCATTGGTGCCGGCGACGAGAACGTGGAGTTCGCCGCCGATCTTCTGCGCGGCAGTCACCGCGTGCAAAGTGGCGGCATTCAGCTTGGCATTGTCATGCTCGGCGATAACGAGAATGCTCATGAATTGATCCTCAACAACTTGATGGGGTCGGC
The DNA here is from genome assembly GCA_035539075.1 of Terriglobia bacterium. GTDB lineage: Bacteria > Pseudomonadota > Alphaproteobacteria > Dongiales > Dongiaceae > Dongia_B. The sequence goes on along the minus strand of DATLJB010000107.1, from coordinate 25,348 downwards.
GAAACAGTGCAGCCGGGTCCGGCGCGCTGTGGTCGTCGCGACCTTGTCAGATGACCTTGGCTTCGTTGCGCAGCTTGTCGACCAGTTCAGCGACCGACTTCACCTTGATGCCGGCCTGACGCTTCGGCGGTTCGGTGACCTTCAGCGTCTTCAGGCGCGGCGCGATATCGACGCCAAGCTGTTCCGGCGTCAGGGTGTCGATCGGCTTCTTCTTCGCCTTCATGATGTTCGGCAGCGAAGCATAGCGCGGCTCGTTGAGGCGCAGATCGGTGGTCAGCACGAAGGGCAGCTTGACGGTGATGGTCTCGAGACCGCCATCGACTTCGCGCGTCACGTTGGCGGTACCGTTGTCGTTCAGTACCAGCTTCGAGGCGAAGGTCGCCTGGGCGCTGCCGAGCAAGGCCGCCAGCATCTGGCCGGTCTGGTTGGCGTCGTCATCGATCGCCTGCTTGCCGAGGATGCAGATCTGCGGCTGTTCCTTGTCGACCACCGCCTTCAACAGCTTGGCCACCGCCAAAGGCTGCAATTCCCCATCCGTCTGCACATGGATGCCGCGATCGGCGCCCATGGCCAGTGCCGTGCGGATGGTCTCCTGGCACTGCGCCGCCCCGAGGGACACGGCGATCACCTCGGTCGCCTTGCCGGCTTCCTTCAGACGCACCGCTTCTTCGACGCCGATCTCGTCAAAGGGGTTCATCGACATTTTCACATTGGCGGTCTCGACGCCCGTGCCATCCGCCTTGACGCGGACTTTCACGTTGTAATCGACGACCCGCTTAACTGCGACCAGAACTTTCATTTCGCATCTCGGTTCAAAGAAGGTTCAACACTTGCCAGCGTTCCGCATGGCACGATGCAAGACTGCGCTTGGCGCAAGCTCTTGACTAATGCCGGGCCATCCGGACCGCTCCCCGCTCGTGAGCAGCCGGCTTTTGCAGCCGGCCCAAATTTCGCAGGCGCACAATAAGGGCGTGACATGATCGTGTCAACGACACCTCCGGACTTGTCCGAATGCGTCCGGCTTATGCATTTTCGCGAAATTTTCCTGCGTTTTGGAGCGACTTGGCGGATTTGGTTAACGCCAGTCTATGCTATTTGCGACAGTCCTTCCGACCGTCCTTTTCGCAGGTCAAAACCGCTCCTGCGGTTCCTAAGGAGTCTCGGCCGGCAGCAGGATCAGGTGGTGATGTTGAGAAAAACCGCTGTGGTCGTCACCTCTGTCACGGTGACGCTTTCGATGCCGAACAGGCTGCTGCCGGCCGCATCGCCCGCGCCGGCATCCGCGACATCTGTCTGGCCGGCGATCAGCTCCTGGCTGGCGGCGGAAATGTCGTGGTTAACGTCGGCCTGAGCGTCATCAACCATACGCTGCAGCTCATTGAAGAAGCGGTCATCCTCATTGCCCTCGCCGGCCTTGCGCTTGCCGCGGGCGAGGCTGGCGATGAAGGCCAGCAACCCGCGCGCCTGCGAGAGGGCGTTATTGGCGTCGGTGGAAAGGCTGTTCAATGCCTTCTCGCCCCAGGCGAATTTGTCGCCATCTGCCGGCGGTTCCTGGGCATAGAGTGGCGCATTGCCGTCATCCGCCTTCTGCTTGAGCTTTTCGCCCAGCGGATCGCTCTGGTCGCTAGGCGTGGCGGAGGCATCTTGATCACCCGCGGTCTGCTGCGGCGCCGCCTTGTCGGCCGCGGCCGTACCGGCGGTTACATCTCTCGTTGCGCCGCTTGCGGCGTCATGCGTCAGGGCTTCAGTGCCCGATGTATCAGTGCCTTTGTCGGCTGCGCTGCCACCCGTTGCGGCGATCGGGACGGCGCCGCTATCGCCGCTGACGCTATCGACCACGCCGCCGGCGAGATCATGCGCAGCCGAAGCAACCTCGCGCGCCGCCGCAGCCACTTCCTGAGCCAAGCGCCGCAATTGCTGCTTGTCGCCGCTGGCAGCCGCCAGTTGCGCCTGCAGGCGCAGCGATTGCAGCTTGGCTTTGGCCTGCTGCATCTTCTGCGCGGCGATTTCCTTGTTGTCTGATTTCGAAGCGTCCTGCAGCTTCTTCATCGTATCGGCGCTGGGTGTGCGTTCGGCTGCCTTGTCCGCGGCGCGCTGCCAGAAATCCTTCATCGGGCCGCTGGTTGCGCCTTTGGGCAGAGTGACGGCCGATTTGGGCTGCAGCGCGCCGGTGCCCGTGCTGGTGGCCGACTCTTTGCCGCCGGTCGACTCTTTCTCGTCCAAGCTCTTGGCCGCGTGCTTACCCTTGTTCTGGGAAAGAATCTGCGCGTCGCGGCGATAGCTCTCGCTTCGCACCGTCAGCTGCAGCAAGCCATGGGCTTCCAACATCGTGACACCTTTTGACGGCCCCTTCAGGGCAATGGCCCCTTCTGGGCCCGAACAGACAGGATGCTAACATATTGCAGATGAAATTCCTAACCGGAGATTAACGCCAAAATCGGGAGAGACCTGCGCACGGGAGATCGTCAAGTTTTGACATCCAGGGCGGCCGACTTGGCTTCCGGCGCGGCATCGCCGCCCGGTGCCGGCGTACCGGCAACCTGTTGCGCCACGGCAAAGACCTTGGCGGTGAGGGCGCTCTCCGCTTGATCGAGCAATTGCGATAGACCGTTCAGCGTGACGCCCTGGTCCAGGGACGAACCCGGCTCCACGGGCCGGCTTTCCTCCGTGCCGGCAAGCGGGACGGCACCGATGGTTGCATTCATCGAGGCCAGCAGGTGGCGCGCATCGGTGATCACCGCGCTCGCCCGGGCGTTGAGGGCGGCCAATTGGTGCAAACCGGAAGCCATAGAGCTGTCGGCTGCCGATGGTTGCGGCTTGCTGTTTGCGGCGTCGTCCGGCTGGGTGAACAGCCGGGCGATATCTTCCGGCTTCAAGCCGAGCGCCGTCAAATCTCCGGCATTCTCCGCGCCGCTCTCGGCCCTGGCCTTCGCCGTGGCTACGCCGCCGCCTGCAGCCGCCTTGGCGGCGATCGCATTTGCCAGATTCTCGGCATTTTGTCCCGCCGCGACGCCAAGGGCCACGGCATGCACCGCCAGCTGCTGCAGGGTTGAAAGGTCGCCGCTGGCCGCTGCCGCATTCGCTTGGTTGCGCAAGGCACTCAGTTGGGCACTGGCGGCATCGAGGCTGATGCTTGCATCGACCTCGACGGATGTTGCTGCCGCCATTTTGGATTTCGCAGCCAGGCGCGGATCCAGCCGTGCGGCCTGTCCGCTCGCCTGCGCAGCGGTCGTTTGCGGACCGGCTCCCTGGGCATGGGATGCCGGCAGGTGAGGCGGCGGGGTCGATCCCAGTTTATCGCTCATCGCCAAACCTCATCCATCAGCGACGGCGACATCGGAATCCTACCGGTTCTTTCCCGGAACCCAGAGAACGTCCTGGGCACCCCGGTCATTAATATAGCGCGATAGGACGAAAAGGTGATCACTCAAACGGTTGATGTATTTGATGGCCTGGGGATTGACCGGACCGGTTTCCGCCAAGGCGGTGATCTCGCGCTCCGCCCGGCGCGATACCGTGCGGGCGAGATGAAGATAGGCCGCCGCCGGCTTTCCGCCCGGCAGGATGAAGGAATTGAGCGGCGCCAGCGCGGCGTTCAGCGCATCGATCTCCTGTTCCAGCCTTTCGACCTGGGTGGCGATGATGCGCAGCGGCGGGTAATCGGCCGGGTCTTCCGGCGTGCAAAGATCGGCGCCGAGATCGAAGAGGTCGTTCTGGACCCGGCCCAGCATGGCGTCGATGTCGGCCATTGCTCCGGTATGCAGCCGCACCAGGCCGATCGTGGCGTTGGTTTCGTCGACGGCGCCATAGGCGGCGACACGCAGGTCGTGTTTCGGTACCCGCTTGCCATTGCCGAGCGAAGTCGATCCCTTATCGCCGCCTTTGGTATAGATCCGGGTCAATTGCACCATGGCGCCACCTCAGCCTTATCTTTCCATCCAGCGGATCAGCACATAGAGGAAGACGCTGGCGATTGTCAGGCCTTGGAACAGGACGCGCAGGCGCATCAGCTTATTGCCGTAGCGCTTGTTGAATGCCCCGCCTTGCGCCATCCCCAGGATGCCGGTCAGGACGATGGCCAGGGTGGCGACCGCGAAGAGTCCGGTCAGGATCAAGAAAATGCCTTCCATGGCGTTACTATAGCCTTTCGCAATTCTGGAATACAGAGCTGCCCCGTTGCGCCCGGCGCGCCGCTGTCACCGGGGTTATAGCGCAACTTGGTCCGGCCGGTCGCGCTTGACAAAGCGGGGCGGCTCCGCGTCAGTTGGCCGCAGCGGCCGCGCTCCGGCTGGGCAGGCATTTGCCAATGCCGGCAGGGCGGCGTGAACGGCAAGGATTTGCGATGCAATATGTGACTCTGAAGAATGGCGACCGCGTTCCCGCTCTTGGCCTGGGTACTTGGCGGATGGGTGAACAGGCGAGTCGTGCCAGAGACGAGGCGGCGGCGCTGCAACGTGGCATTGATCTTGGCATGACGCTGATCGACACCGCTGAAATGTATGGCGATGGTGGCGCCGAGCGGGTCGTGGGAGAAGCCATTCGCGGCCGCCGGGAAGGGCTCTATCTGGTCAGCAAGGTGCTGCCGAGCAATGCCAGCCGCAAGGGCACGGTCGCCGCCTGCGAAGCTTCGCTGAAACGCCTCGGCACCGACCGGCTCGATCTCTATCTGCTGCACTGGCGCGGCAGCTATCCCCTCGCGGAAACCATGGCGGCTTTTCTGGACTTGCAGAAGGCCGGCAAGATCCGCGCTTTCGGCGTCAGCAATTTCGACGTCGCAGATATGCAGGACTGGCTGGCCATCAACGGCGCGCAGGAAACCGTCGTCAACCAAGTGCAATACAGTATCAATTCGCGCGGTATCGATTTCGACCTGCTGCCCTGGAGCATCAAGCAGAAGATCGCAGTGATGGCCTATTGCCCGCTGGCCCAGGGTGACATTCCCGAGGACGGCGCGCTGAAGACTGTCGCGGCCCGGCACCAGGCGACGCCAGCGCAGATCATGCTGGCCTGGTGCCTGCGTTCCGGCAATGTCGTGGCCGTGCCGAAGACCAGCAATCCCGCCCGCATGGCGGAGAACGCTAAGGCGGCGGAGATCAAACTATCAGCGGCCGATCTTGCTGAACTCGATCGCGACTTTCCGGCTCCGAAACGCGCTGAACCTTTGGCGATGACCTAAGCCGAATAGCCAGCTGATTTCGCCCGGAAACCGAAACCATGCATTGGCGTTCTATGGGCAGTCGGCCATATCCCGGGAGGGCTTCAACGGATCGGAGGACGCGATGTTGTCAGTGCCGAATCATAAGCTGGAAATGCCGCGGCCCGGCGAAGCCTTGCCCGGCCGCACGGCGGCGATGACCGTGGCGCCGACCCATCTTGTCACCAAGGGCCGCATCGTGCCGCCTTTTCCTGTGGGCAGCGAGTTGGCCTTGTTTGGCCTCGGCTGCTTCTGGGGTGCCGAGCGCAAATTCTGGCAGATGCCGGGCGTCCTGGCGACGGCCGTCGGCTATGCCGGCGGCTATACGCCCAATCCCACCTATGAGGAAGTTTGCACCGGCCGCACCGGTCATAATGAGGTCGTTCGTGTGATCTTCGATCCCTCGGAGCTCAGTTACGACATGCTGTTGAAGACATTCTGGGAAGGCCATGACCCGACCCAGGGCATGCGCCAGGGCAATGACGTCGGTACGCAATACCGATCCGCCATCTACGTTATCTCGCCAGCCCAGCGTGCCGCTGCCGAGGCCAGCCGCGATGCCTATCAACCGCGGCTCTCGGCTGCCGGTTACGGAAAGATCACGACGGAGATCATCGAGGCGCCGGAATTCTATTACGCCGAGGACGATCACCAGCAATATCTGGCGAAGAACCCCGGCGGCTATTGCGGCCTCGGCGGCACCAGCGTCTCCTGTCCCATCGGTCTCGGCGCCCCGGCGGCGTGAGGTGCGGCCTCGCGGGCGCCGCCGTCATGTCGCCGCTGTGGTCTCCGGCACCGCCGGCTTCTCGACATAGATCTCACCCTTTTCACGGAACTTCTCCGCCATCTCCTTCATGCCCTGCTGCTGCGCCTGGCTGCGGATATCGTGCGAGATCTGCATTGAGCAGAATTTCGGTCCGCACATGGAGCAGAAATGCGCGAGCTTATGCGCCTGCTTCGGCAGCGTCTCGTCGTGGAACTTCAGCGCCGTATCGGGATCGAGCGAGAGGTTGAACTGGTCTTCCCAGCGGAAATCGAAACGGGCGCGGGAGAGGGCGTCGTCACGGGCGCGCGCCGCGGGGTGGCCCTTCGCAAGATCCGCGGCATGGGCGGCGATCTTATAGGTGATGACGCCGGTCTTGACGTCGTCGCGGTCGGGCAGGCCGAGATGCTCTTTCGGCGTCACATAGCAGAGCATCGCCGTGCCGAACCAGCCGATCATGGCGGCGCCGATCGCCGAGGTGATGTGATCATAGCCCGGCGCGATATCGGTGGTGAGCGGCCCCAAAGTATAGAAGGGCGCCTCGCCGCAGACCGCCAGCTGCTTCTCCACATTGGCCTTGATCTTGTGCATCGGCACATGGCCCGGCCCCTCGATCATCACCTGGCAATCCTTGGCCCAGGCGATTCGCGTCAGTTCGCCGAGCGTTTCCAGTTCAGCGAATTGCGCCGCGTCATTGGCATCGGCGATGGAGCCCGGCCGCAAGCCGTCGCCCAGCGAGAAGCTGATGTCATAGGCGCGGCAGATGTCGCAGATCTCCTCGAAATGCTCGTAGAGGAAGCTCTCGCGATGATGCGACAGACACCATTTCGCCATGATCGAGCCGCCGCGCGAGACGATGCCGGTGACCCGGCCGACGGTGAGGGGGATATGGCGCAGCCGGACACCGGCGTGGATGGTGAAGTAATCCACACCTTGCTCGGCCTGCTCGATCAGCGTCTCGCGGAACACGTCCCAGGTCAGTTCCTCGGCAATGCCGCCGACCTTTTCCAGCGCCTGATAGATCGGCACGGTGCCGATCGGAACCGGCGCGTTGCGCAAGATCCATTCACGGATCTCGTGGATGTTCTGCCCGGTCGAGAGATCCATCACGGTATCGGCACCCCAACGGATCGACCAGACCATCTTCTCGACCTCTTCCGCCATCGAGGAGGTGACGGCGGAATTGCCGATATTGGCATTGATCTTCACCAGGAAATTGCGGCCGATGATCATCGGCTCGGATTCCGGATGGTTGATATTGGCGGGAATGATAGCGCGGCCGGCCGCCACTTCCGCCCGCACGAATTCTGGCGTCACGTAATCGGGAATGGTGGCGCCCCAGTCGTGGCCGTCCCGGGTGGATTTCGCGCGGACCGCATCGCGGCCGACATTCTCGCGAATGGCGATATATTCCATCTCCTGCGTAATGATGCCGGCGCGCGCATAGGCGAGCTGCGTCACCGCCTCGCCGGTTTTGGCGCGCAGGGGCAAGTGGCGGACGGGAAAAGTGAGGCTGCTCGCGGGGCGGCGCAGATTGACGCCGTCATAGGCGACGACATCGCCGCGGCCGGCGATCCAGGCCTCGCGCAGGCGCGCCAATCCGGCCGCGATATCGAGGCTGGCAGCGGCGTCAGTATAAGGTCCCGAGGAATCATAGATCAGCACAGGCGGCTCGCCGGCGGCCGCACTGACGGCAATTTCGCGCATCGGCACCCGCAGATCGGCAAAGGCCGCGCCGGGCTTGTAGATTTTGCGGGCGCCCGGCAGTGAGCCGGCGGTGACGGTTGGGGTGGTGACGGTGGAACGGTTTGCAGACATCGGCTTGCTCCGCGAAAAAAGGCTTCGGGAGATCCGGTCGCACCGCTGGTGTGGAAGGAATGGAATGACGAAGCGAGACGCGCCGCATTCCCATCAGGCTGACCTTCCCTACGCCAGTGTGAACTGGATCAGGTTCGAAGGGTCGTCATGCCGCGATCGAAACCGCCAATGACCTCTCAGCCCCTTGCCGGGACTCCCCTGGTAGTGAGCGGAGGCTAGTGCCTTTCAACGCCGCCCGTCAACCCGGAGCGGGAAACTTTTATCCGCGGTGCTGCAAGGCCAGCTTAGCGCCAAGGCCGAGATAGACCCCGCCGACGATCTTGCCCTGCCAGCGCCGCAGCAGACCAAACCGGCCGCTAAGCCGGCGCAGGGAGGCGGCGACAAACACGAAGACGGTGGTCACCAGGATGCTGAGCAGCACGAAAAGGGCGCCGAGCAGCAGCAATTGCAGCGTGACGCTGCCGTGTTCCGGATGAACGAATTGCGGCAGGAAGGCGAGAAAGAAAAGGGCGGTCTTGGGATTGAGTATCTCCGCCAGGACCGCCTGGGTGAATGCCTGGCGCGGCCTTATTGCTACCGCCGGGGCTGTCGCTGCAACCTCGTTCTTCTGCAGCATCGACCTGACGCCGAGATAGAGAAGATAGGCAACGCCGAGATATTTGACGGCGGCAAAAGCCACAGCCGAGGTCATCAGGATCGCTGAGAGACCCAGCGTCGCCATCACAGTGTGGACTATGTCCCCTACTGCGATGCCAAGGCCGGTCGCCAGGCCGATCGACCGCCCACCAGTCAGGCTGCGGGTGATCGTGAGGATCACCGCTGGTCCCGGAATGACCATCAAGGTCATGACCACGAGGATAAAAGTGATCAGCGTTGTCATGTCAATCGGCATGGCGGTTCTCCTGATCTGCTGGTCGGAGTATCGGCCACTTGGTTGTGGATGCGTGGTGTTCCTTAGTCCTTCGCCACAGCCGTCAGATTCATGGTGAGGCGAACACCCGGTTTCGGCAACTCGCTGACGCCGATCACCGTGCGTGCCGGGCGGTGATTGCCCATCATCTCAACATAGGCGCCGTTCATCGCTTCGAAATCGCTCATCTCGGCGAGGAAGATATTTATGTGCAGTACATGGTCGAGATCGGAGCCGACACTTGCCAGCATCACCGCAAAGGATTTCAGGATCTGCCTTGTCTGGCTGGAGACATCCGGCCCGGCCAGCTGACCGGTTGCCGGATCGATGCCGGCCGTCCCGCCGATGCTGATGAAGGGGTCGACTTTCGCGATATGGCTATAAGGACCGATCGGCGTCGGTGTTCCTGCCGGCGTCGATGTTTCTACCTGAGGCATATTGGTTCCCGTTTCAATGCTTTGCGATCAGCCGGTCAAGCACGGCTAGCAGTACTGAAGAGACAACGAAGGTGAGATGGATGATAACGAGCCACATCAACTTGTCGTTGCTGATCTGATCGACATCCATGAAGGCCTGCAGCAGGTGGATCGAGGAGATGGCGACGATCGAGGTCGCCACCTTGATCTTGAGGCTGCCGGCGTCCAGCTTGCCCAGCCAGGAGATGCCGTGCCGCTCGGCATCGACATCAAGCTTCGAGATCATGCTTTCATAGCCGGCGATGATCACCATGATGACAAGGCTGGCGACCAGAACGGAATCGACCAACTTCAGCATCGACATCAAGGCATCGGATTTGCTGATGGTGAAAATGTCGAGGACGAGATGCGCCACTTCCCCGCCGAAGCTCAGCAGATAGGCTAGAATGGCGACGCCCAGTCCTGCGAGAAAGGGCAGCAGCAGCCAGCGTGTCGCGAAGATAACCGTTTCGACGCCGCGTTCCATCTTCGGTCCCCATATCGTTCCCCAGACCCGCGCTATAGCGGTCCTTCTATGTGGCGGATCGGAGATAGCAAGGTCAAGCTGTCATGAATCTGCGGCAACGCTATCGGCATAACATGACCCGTGACGGGGCATACAGGTTTCCGTGTTATTACAGTCTCTCGCGCCTACAATACCACCCGGCTCTTCAAATGGTGCTTCAGCAGCACGATGCGGTCATTGCCCCAGAAAATATCGGTGCCGACGGCGAAGGTCGGAACGCCAAAGACGCCGATGGCGCGCGCATCGGCCAGATGCTTGTCAAAGAGCGCCTTGGTCTCCGCTTCGTCGATCGCCGCTACCAGCTTTTTGCCGTCGATCCCAGCATGCTCGGCGATGGCTGCGAGATCGGCGTCGGTTTTCGGTGTGGCGCGGTCCTGCATCACGGCCTGGAACAAGGCAAAACTCATCGCCTGGCCTGCCTCGAAACGGAGCGAAGCCGTGGCTGCCAAGGCGATGCGATGCCAATTGCCATCCCAGTCCGGATCAATCAGGGGAAATTCATAGAAGTCGGCCCAGCGATGGACATCCTTATCGCGATAAGCAGGGTCGTATTGGCCGATCAGCTTGCGCCCGTCATAGGGATCGTCGCCGCGCGCATCCATCAGGGCCTGGAAGGAAAGCGGTTTCCAGCCGATGGTGCAACCGAACTCCTTCTCGATTTCCGGCACCTGCATAGCGGCCAGATAGGAATAGCGGCTGTCGATGGCGAAATAGAAATCGAGCTGCATGCGGAACGGTCCTCTCCTGAAACGGGAGGAAGTCTGAACGCTCCGTCGCGGCTCGGCAAGTCCGGCGCACAGCCTATGTGTAAATAGCTAGGAGACGGCGGGGTCAAAGCCGACGAGCAGCAGCCGCGACTCCGGACTGCGCGCCGTCAGGGACAATAAAGGTGCCTCACCCGCACTGAGGTCTATTTGCAGGCTGTCCCAAGGCGCGAGCTCGGCTGCTTTCTTTCCGTCCTGCTGCGCGTCGGCTTTGATCTCGAAGCGTCCGGCCAGATTGAACAGGATGCTTTGGCGGCCGGGCGGGCTGAAAATCATCGGCTGGTCCTGCGGCGGCCGGATGATATGCGGCTGCGCGGAGAAGCGGCTGAAGTCGTAGAGGATGTTGAAGACGACGCTGCGGCCATTGCGCAACCGGCACATGGCCGGCCAATGGCCGCGGAAGCGGGCCGGTTCATGCGTCTCGGTGACGGCGAGGGGGGCCGCTCCCTCGAAATCCACATCGAAGTGGAGGTCGAAGCCGCCGCCATCGAGCAGCGTGATGACGCGCTCGATCTCCGGCTCATAACGGGAAAAGGGCCCATCCTGGGCGATCTCCGCCAGCGCCACGCGCCAGCCGAAGGTTTCGGCCATGCCTGCTCCTGCCGGATGGACGGCGATATCACGCGCCGTACCGCCGCCATTGCGCCACGCAACCGGCCGATACTGGCTGAAGGGCAGGGGCGTCATCTCCATGCTGGACGGCGCTTCCCTCTGGCTCAGTTGCGGCCGCTCAGGAGACCGCGCGCCACCACCTGCGCCTGGATCTCAGCGGCACCCTCGAAGATATTGAGGATGCGGGCGTCGCAAAGCACGCGGCTGATCGGATATTCCTGCGCATAGCCGTTGCCGCCATGCACCTGCAGGGCATTATCCGCATTGGCCCAGGCGACACGCGCCGCCAGCAGCTTCGCCATGCCGGCCGGGATGTCGCAGCGCCGGTCGCTGTCCTTTTCGCGCGCCGCGAAATAGCTGAGCTGCCGGGCGATCATGGTCTCCACCGCCATCCAGGCGAGCTTGCCGGAGATGCGCGGGAAGCTGATCAGCTTCTTGCCGAACTGCACCCGCTCGGTCGCGTATTTGAGGCCAAGCTCGAGGGCGCATTGCGCCACGCCGACGGCGCGGGCGGCGGTCTGGATGCGGGCCGATTCGAAGGTTGCCATCAATTGCTTGAAGCCTTCGCCTTCGACCCCGCCGAGGAGATTTTCCGCCTTCACTTCGAAGCCGTCGAAACCGAGCTCGTATTCCTTCATGCCGCGATAGCCGAGCACCGGAATCTCGCCGCCGGTCATGCCCTTGGCCGGGAAGGGTTTTTCCGGCGTACCGCGCGGCTTTTCGGCGATGAACATGGAAAGGCCGCGATAGTCCTTGCTGTCGGGATCGGTGCGGGCCAGCAGCGTCATCACATCGGTGCGCGAGGCATGGGTGATCCAGGTCTTGTTCCCGGTGATGCGATAGACGTCGCCGTCCCTGACCGCACGGGTCCTGAGTGAGCCGAGATCGGAACCGGTATTGGGCTCGGTGAAGACGGCCGTCGGCAAAATCTCGCCGCTTGCCAGTTTGGGGAGCCAGTGCTGCTTCTGCTGCTCGGTGCCGCCGAGGCGGATCAGTTCGGCGGCGATCTCCGAGCGGGTGCCGAGCGAGCCGAGGCCGATATAGCCGCGCGACAATTCCTCGGTGACGACGCACATGGCGAGCTTGCCGAGGCCGGCGCCGCCGAAATCCTCCGGCACGGTCAAGCCGAAGACGCCCATTTCCGCCAACTGCCCGACAACCTCGAGCGGAATGAGCTCGTCCTTGAGATGCCATTGGTGCGCCTCTTCGCGGTGCTCTTCGGCGAAGCGGCGGAACTGATCGCGCACCAGCAGCAGTGTCTCATCGTCGAGCGCCGCCTCGCCGAAATCGCCTGCCTCGATCAATTCGGCAAGGCGTCCGCGGGCGACGGCATTGTTGCCCTGGTCGATCAGGTCGCGGACCGATTCCAGTACGGTGAGATCCTGGGCAGTGAGCCCGAGGTCGTTCGGCCGCACGATCTCGCCCTGGCTCATGGCAAGGCCGCCGCTGAGCTGGGCCAGATATTCGCCGAAAGCAATCTGCAGCATCAGCTGCTCGGTCTCGCGCAGCCGGCCGCTCGCTTCCAACCGCTCCGCCCAGGCCAGCATCTGGCGCAGGGCTTCGACATAGGTGGCGATCCAGGCGAAACCATGGGCGGCGAACTGTGCCGCGTCAAAGGCGGCCGCGTCGATCCTGCCGTTGCGGCTGACCTCGGCACTTACTCGCAGCCGGGCAGTGTCCAGCAAGGCCTCGGCGGCAGCGAGCCCGGCGCGGCAGCGGGACAGCAGGTCATCCATCGCGGCGGCCGGCGCCGCCGCTTTCATTTGTGCACTCGGCATGGATCCGCCCTCAACCCTCGATCACGTCTTCCAGGGTGCGGCTGCCGGGCCGTTTCGCCTGGACCAGGACCGCCATATTGCCGGGCTTATGCTGGTTCTTCAGCATCTTGGTATGGGCAAGCGGGATGTCGTTCCAGCCGAAGACCTCGGACATGCAAGGATCGATGCGGCGTTCGACCACCAGCTGGTTGGCCTGCGAGGCCTGCAGCAGATTGGCGAAATGGCTGCCTTGGATGCGCTTCTGCCGCATCCAGACGAAGCGCGCATCCATGGTGAGGTTGTAGCCGGTGGTGCCGGCGCAGAAGACGACCATGCCGCCGCGCTTCACGACGAAACAGGAAACCGGGAAAGTGGCTTCGCCCGGATGCTCGAAGACGAAATCGACATCGACGCCCTTGCCGGTGACGTTCCAGATCGCCTTGCCGAATTCGCGCACCTTTTTCATATAGGCGTTATAGCCCTCGGTGTCGTCGACATCGGGCAATTGGCCCCAGCAATCGAAATCGTTGCGGTTGATGACGCCCTTGGCGCCCAGCGACATGACGAAGTCGCGCTTGCTCTCATCGGAGATGATGCCGATCGCATTGGCGCCGGCCGTGGCGATCAGCTGGATCGCCATCGAGCCGAGGCCGCCCGAGGCGCCCCAGACCAGAACGTTGTGGCCCGGCCGCAGGATATGCGGCCGGTGGCCGAACAGCATGCGATAGGCGGTCGCGAGGGTCAGGGTGTAGCAGGCGCTCTCTTCCCAGGTGAGATGCTTCGGGCGCGTCATCAGCTGCTGCGACTGCACCCGGGTGAATTGGGCAAAGGAGCCGTCGGGTGTTTCGTAGCCCCAGATGCGCTGCGACGGCGAGAACATCGGGTCGCCGCCGTTGCATTCCTCGTCGTCATGGTCGTCCTGGTTGCAATGGATGACGACCTCGTCGCCGACCTTCCAGCGCTTCACCTTGGAGCCGACCGCCCAGACGATGCCGGCGGCGTCCGAGCCGGCGATGTGGAACTCGGCCTTGTGAACGTCGAAAGGGGAAATCGGCTTGCCGAGCCCGGCCCAGATGCCGTTGTAGTTGACGCCTGCCGCCATCACCAGGACCACGACCTCGTTGCTGTCGGGCTGCGGCGTCGGCACCACCTCGATCTGCATGGATTGCTCGGGCGGTCCATGGCGCTCGCGGCGAATGGCCCAGGCATACATCTTTTCCGGCAGATGGCCGAGCGGCGGAATCTCGCCGATCTCATAGAGGTCCTTGAGGACAGGGGCGGCGGGTTTGGCCGGCTTGCCATTTGCGCTGGAAGTGCCGCCATGGAGCGGAACAATTTCGGCCGATTGGATCTTCGCGGTGTCGCTCATGACGCCTACTTCCCTCAAGCATTGGTGCTGTCTCATCTGCTCTCGGGACAGGCCGTCTGCGCAACCTTATCCCCAACGGCTGCCAGTTTGGCTCAGCCGTATCTTCGCATTCGCAGCAAGAACGTCATCTTGCATTCGCATTTGCGGTAGCGCAACTGTAATTTATCACAAACTTACGTTACCGATAACAGATACGCAGTATTAAAACCAAAGTATCAGTCATTAAGTAATAATATTTCAAACTAAGGTCAATAACCCTGACCTGACTGCCGATTTAAAACGGCTGTGAGACTGACCTAAAATTGCATATCAGCTTTGTTAACGGTCACATTGTTATGCTGCACTGCAGTGATAATATCGTTTGCCGGCCGGAAGAGTTCCCTTTCGGCGGTTCATTGCGGATCGACCCATGTCATTGCCTCTGCTCGCCCTCGCCCTTGCCTCGTTCGGGATCGGCACCACGGAATTCGTCATCATGGGTCTCCTGCCGGAAGTCGCCAAAGACCTCGGCATCAGCATTCCCCAGGCTGGCCTGCTGGTGACCGGCTATGCGCTGGGCGTCGTCATCGGCGCGCCGATCGTTGCCATCATCACCAACCGCCTGCCGCGCAAGACCACCCTGATCGGCCTTGCCAGCGTCTTCATCCTCGGCAATTTCCTCTGCGCTGTCGCACCAAGCTATGAACTGTTGATGATGGCGCGGGTGGTCACGGCCTTTTGCCACGGCGCATTCTTCGGCATCGGCGCGGTCGTCGCCGCTGATCTGGCGCCGCCCAATCAGCGCGCCCGGGCCATCGCCATCATGTTTGCAGGCCTGACCATCGCCAATATTCTCGGCGTTCCGGCCGGCACGGCGCTGGGCCAGGCGCTGGGCTGGCGCGCGACCTTCTGGGCAGTCGTCGGAATCGGCAGCGTCGCGGCCGCGGCGCTGGCCATCTGGGTCCCGGCGCGCATTCCGCACGAACCCGGCCGCGTGCTGCGCGAATTCCGCGTCCTCGGCAATGTCCAGGTTCTGCTCGCCATGGCGATGAGCGTCATGGCCTCGGCCAGCCTGTTCAGCGTCTTCACTTACATCACGCCGATCCTGCGCGACGTCACCGGCCTGACGCCGAAGACGGCGGCTGCGGTGCTGCTGCTGTTCGGCGGCGGCATCACCGTCGGCAATTTCATCGGCGGAAGGCTGGCGGATTGGCGCCTGATGCCCTCGCTGATCGGCATCTTCGTGACGCTGACCCTGGCGCTTTGCGTCTTTGCCTTCACCAGCCATGTGCCGCTGCCGGCGATGGTGACGATCTTCATCTGGGGCGCCATCGATTTCGCTCTCGTTGCACCGCTGCAGATCCGCGTCGTCGACAAGGCCATCCACGCGCCTAATCTTGCCTCCACCCTCAATCAGGGCGCCTTCAATCTCGGCAACGCCGCAGGTGCCTGGATCGGCGGAGCGGCGCTGACCTTCGGCCTGCAATATGCCGATCTGCCCTGGCTCGGCGCGGTGCTGGCGCTTGTCGCGCTCAGCCTCTGCCTGCTGTCACAATTCCTGGAGCGGCGTCAATTACAGGAAGCCTACGCCGCCGCGTGAGGCACGGTGGCGCGGCCGCCAGTTCGTCAGTTATGGCAGATGGCCTTGATGGCCCGCCAATCGCCAGCGGACATCGCTGGCTCGCCTACCGAGCTATCCTTGGCGGCTGCGACGCGCTCGTCCAGGCCGGGATGATCGGAAAGGATGGCCGGAAGACGCAGCGTCTCATCCTTCTTCAGAAGCGAGAAAAATGCCGCCAAGCCATCCGCGCGGATATGCGCCTGGTGCAGCAAAACGATCGCCCTCTCATCCGCCTGGCGTTCCATGTCGCGAGTATAGGAGAGGCCGGCCATCAGCTGACCAAAATTGCTGATCGCATTGTTGCCGGCCAACAGATTGATGACGGCGCCCAGCCCCAGTTGCTCGATCAGTCCGCGCGTGGGGTGCCGCAGCTCCAGGTGCCCCATCTCATGCGCCAGCACGCCGGCCAGCATTTCCGGCGCATCCGCTTTATCGATCAACCCGCTATAGACGATGATGTGGTTTCCAGGCAGCGCAAAGGCATTGACGTCCTTGGTGGCGACGACATCAAGGGTAAGGGGCAGGGCGGCGATGCCGGCCGGCAGCAACTTGGCTCCCAAGCGGTCGAGTGCAGCCTGGCCTGAGGCCTCGTCGCAAATCTTGGCATGTTGCAGGATGGCGTCCCTGACAGGATCTCCGACCTTCTGGTCCCATTGCAGCGGCATAATATTGACCAGTGAGACCGCCAGCCGCGGCAGGCCGAAATAGCAGCCAAGAATAAGGACCAAGCCGCCGGCTGTCAGTGCAGCGATGGTTTTGGCGACGGCCAATCTTTGGCGCCGCCGCCAATGCTGGAGATGCGGCGCCTGGTCGAGCAGCGCGTCACGTTGCGGCGAAGCACCGAGGATAAGGCGTGCGGCTGGCGTGGTCTTGTGCCGAAAGGTCATTTCGCCGTTCTGGCTGTTGCTGTCGATCGCCGACATTTCCGCGATCACCCAGCAGGCCAATTGGCGTTGATCCTGTCGGCCGCGCAGTTCCAGCACGTCCTTCAAGACGGCGAAATCAATATCGTGCGGTCGCGCGCTTTTTCCATCGTAGAAGCGATCATTTGTTGCCACGATATCTCCCCTCGGCGCCGGACTGCTGTCTCCGTTCCGGTTGCCAGGCGCAAGCAGATCCGCTTCCATCTCCGATCGCGTCTCCATGGCCGGCAACCTCACCAGATGCCCGGGTCGAAGGTTTCCAGCAATCCCTCTCCGGTCTTCGGCACGGGCAAGGTATTCTGGCGCAGCCGGTCGACATCGATCACGCCGATGATCTCAAGACGGTCGGCGAAGAAACGCAGACTGCGATGGACGACGATCGGCAGGCCAAGGCCGAGCGTCGTGATGTAGATGAGAATGTTGCCGGTCCAGAGCCAGAAATAGTTCGAGGCTCCCATGGCGCTGCGGAATGTCAGGTTGTCGAAACTCAGCCCGTCTGCGAGGGCGCGAAAGAACGCCGCTGCATACCAGGAAAAGGCAAAAATGCCGATGAAGGTCATGCCGATGAGAAAGCCGAAATAGAGACCGAAGATCTTCAGCACCATATGCAACTGGGCCGGATCCGACTGCCCGCTCCCCTGGTGCGGATCACGCATCTCGGCAAACAGCGAAGGAATATCGAAGCCAAACCAAAGCGCCGCCAGAAAGGCAGCCGTCAGGCCGACATACAAGAGAAAGCCGAGAATGAATCCGCCGTAGACGGAGGCGGATTTGCCCTCGAGGAGCGCCTTGGCATCGCCGAAATAGCTGTTGTTGATGCGTTGCTCGGCAAGCCGCATCTGCACCCAGGGGGTGGCCAGCCCGAGGGTAAGGGCGATCAGCAGATTATAGCCCAGGGCGCGCAATCCATAGGCCCAGGCGGAACCGCTCATCCCCCCGCGAATGCCGCGCCATGTCGTGCGGGTCAGGCGGTAGCGTTGCGCTGCATAGACGGCCACCATCGAGAGAAACAGGACCGAGAACCCGAAAAGGATGCCGGTTGCATGGGTGATCAATGATTCCGGGCCAAAGATGGCGGCGAGAACGGCAAGCACGATCTGGACGACGATGAACAGGCCGACGACGATCAGAAAGCCCTGGAAGAGTTCACCGCCGGTGCCGGTATATTCGAGGCGCTCCCCCTGCAGATCCATCTGCGACCAGATGTAGCGCCGCAGATTGGCTTTGCCCCAGAACCGATAGATCGTCAGGGTGACAACATTGAGCAGCCAAATCTTGATGAAGATCCCATACAGCGGGCCGATCCGACCGTGATAGGTCAATTTCTGCACCGGTGCCGCCCCGACTGGTGCAGGCTTCCCCACTTGCATTTCCAGCATCGTCCCCTCCCGACCACTCTTTTAAATTGAGCAGTATTTTTTTATTCCCCCACATATTTCAAAGATAAAAGGAGCGGCGCCTGGCTGACAAGAGAAGAATCGGAATATAGTCCGGGCCACCGATGAAAGTCGCATGGCCTTGTCGTTAGGACCGGCCGGGGGCTCCGGGGATCAAGAAATGGGCAAAAGAAAACCCGGCCGCCTTGGGCCGGGTGCTCTGCCATGGGATCAGGTCAGGAGTCTTGATCGCATGGCAGCCAGTTAAGTGAACCGGCTGGCGCCGGTTCCGGGACGCGCTTATCGGATCTCTGTCATGTTGGGGGCTCGACGGCGAGATCCGCTGGCGATGATAGACGGCGTTTCCTCCTCTGCTGTTGACCAAATCCTGGCTGGCAGGCGGTATCGGCCCACCTCAACTCACTTCGTCAACACTCCGACGCCCGCGCCGGCGGCGCCACCGATGAGGGCGCCAGCGACAGGAGCACCGGTTAATAAACCAATGCCGGCACCTCCGGCCGCCCCGATCGCGCCGCCCGTCAAGGCGCGCTGTTCGGTATTGCTCATATTCGAGCACGCTGCCGTCATGGCGATAAACGCAAGCGCCAAAACCAACTTTCCGGTGCGGTACATCTTTCTCTCCATGAACCGTTGAACCCGCTGCGGTAAATCCGCGCGGCGGTCCGAAGACCACGGAGATATAACGCTCAAGCTACGGATGCCGGCGTGATCTGGCTCGCATCAAAACTGTGATAAAACTGTGATCGCCGTTTCATGAAGCGAAGCAAAGCGCGCCGCTGGCGCAGCGGCGCGGGAATCGCCCGATCCTTTGCGGCGAAACGCGTTCAGAGATTGGGGGCGATCGGCAGGCGGACCGTCACCTTCAAACCGCCTTCCGCGCGGTTCTCGGCAAGCACCGTGCCGTCCATCAGCTCGACATTGCGACGCACGATGGCAAGGCCGATACCGAAATGGGAATCGCCGCCGGTGTTGTCGATCACCGGTCCGGCCATGTCCGGCCGATGGGAAAAATGCCGCTCGAAAATCCGCTCGAGATCCTCGGGGGCCACCCCGGGTCCGTTATCCTCGATGGTCATGCGCGCCATACCGCCTTTGGCCTGCAGGCTGACCTGGACGACGGAGCCGCCGGGAGAGAAGCTGATCGCGTTGTCGATCAGGTTCTCGACCACCGTCTCGATCGCCTCCTCGGTGCCGGCGACGCGCAACCGGTTGCCGGCGACGACATTCACCCGGACGCGCTCGGCGCTCGGCAAGGTGGCCTGGGCGTCGTTGAATCCGCGCGCCATGTTGAAGAGAAGCGCGGTGAGGTCGACGGCCTGCCGCGGTGCGTTCATCAGCTCGGCGATGGTTTCATCGACGCGGCGTGCCGCGGCAACCAAGCCGTCCAGGCGGGCGATGGCGCGGTCAATCACCTGCACCGCGTGCTGTCCGCGCGTATCGCTCAGTGTCAGTCGGCGCAAGGGCTCGAGCGATTGCGAGATGGCGGCCAAGGGCGCCTTGAAGGCATGGGCGTTTTCCTCGGCGGCGTCGCGGATGCTGCGGGCCGAGGCATGCAGGGTGGAGACCAGCCGGTCGAATTCGCCAGCGACCGCAGCCAGCTCCGGCACCGGCGAGGTCTCGGCGAAAGACTTGCCGATCGGGGTGCGTCCGCGGCGGATCTGCCGGGCAAGATCGGCGAAACGGCGGATGCTCAGCCACATGGTGCCGCCGAGAATGAGAAAGAGCACGGCGATCATCGCGTAGAACAGGGCAGCAAGACGTACGGCCGGTGTCTGCGCGAAAGGCTGGGTCAGCGATTCGCCGGCAAGATCGCTTTCGGCATAAGCGGTGATCACCACCCAGCAGCCGAGATCGGTATAGAAGGGGGTGATCGAAGTCAGCAGCTCGACCTGTCCGCTGGGCGTGGTGAAATTGGTCGCCAGAGGTTGGTTACCGCCGCAGCTCTGTTCGAGATGCCCGAGCACGCCGGTATCGGTCAGGCTCTGCTGCTCGGCCTTGAGATAGGTGGCATCGACATGCGGGCTGGCCGCGACATAGAAGAAGCTGTCGCCCTGGCCGGTCGGGCGCAGCAGCAGCTTGATGCGCAATTCCCCGCGGCCCAGTTCGTCGACCGCCTTGGCGGCCTCGACGACGGCCTTCGGGCCCAGCGATTTCAGACTGTCTTCCAGGCTTTGCGCGACAAGCCGCCCCTGGATCTGCAGGTTGCGCAGCAGCAACTCCTGCCTTTCGCGATCGGCAGCTTCGAAGCGGCCGTAGAGGATGGCCGGGACGACCAAAAAGACAATAGCCAGCAGCAACAGCTTGGCGGTCAGCGATCCACTGAACAGCCGGAGCAGTCTATGCATCGCTCACTTTCCAACGATAGCCGTAGCCGGGATAATTCTCGATCGCGGCAAAGCCGGCATCTGCTTCGGCGAATTTCTGGCGGATACGCTTGACGAGCGCACGGACATTGGCGCGATAGCCTTCCGGCCCGGCCCCGGCAATGAAGTTCTCGCCGCGCATGGTGTCGTAGATCTCGCGATAGCTGACGTCGCGGCCGGAGGTTGCGAGCAGCTGCACAGCCCGATATTCGCCCAGCGTCAGTTCAACCACCTTTTCGCGCCAGGTGGCGCGATGCTGCGCGCTATCGAGGGTCAGGGCGCCGATGGTGGCGGGCGCCGGAGCATCGCCGCTCGGCGGTGCGGCGACGGCACCCAGCACACGTTCGATCCGGTGACGAAGAATGGCGAAACTGCGGGTCTTGCCGACGAAGTCGGCGGCGCCTTCACGCAGCGCCGATTCCTCATACAGCACGTCGTCATGCGAGGTCAGGAACAGGGTCGACGTGACGATGCCGCGGCCGCGCAACTGCTTCAACAACTCGAAGCCCGTCATGCCGGGCATTTTCCAATCGAGAATATAGAGATCGGCCGGCAGGGGACCCTTGTCCAGTTCCCGCAGCAAAGCCTCCGGCGAATCGAATTCCGTGACGAGATAATCGGCCTCGCGCAGATTTCCCACCAGCAGCGGCCGGAAGAGATCATCATCGTCAACCACGATGATCGTTGCTGCCGCCGGCTTAGACATTGTTGTGAAACTTATTGTAGCAGGCCTGGATGGCGTCGGTATCGGTGGCATTCGGCTTGATCTCGTAACTCAGAACCCGCTGAGCACCGGTCTTAACGTCGTAGAAGAGAAAAAGGTCCAGGCTGCAACCGTCTTTTTCGTAGGACCACACGGTAGTGGAACCCTCGGTCCGCATCTTGGCCGGCGCGCCGATCAACGCCCGAATGCCGTTTTCGTCCCGTCCGATCATGTCGTCCGGTCGGCTGCCGGCGACATGGTCTAACTGGCTGCCGGGCAGGCTCGCCACCTGATCGCTGCTGGGCTGGGTCGTGTCTCCCTGGGTAGTGTCGGTCGAAGCGGCTTGATCCGGAGTCGCCGACAGGGTCGGCTGGCCCGGTTCCGCCGCCGCCTGAGGACCGCCCCCGGTTTGACCGGGCACTTCCGCCGGTGTCGGTGTGGTCGGCTTCTTCTTCGGTTTGGGCTTGGTCTGGGTGCTGGGCGGCGGGGCCGGCGGCCGGCCACGCGTCACCGAGGGGCCATCATAGACCGCAGCCTCTTCAACCGGAGCCGGCTGCTTGCGGTCCCAGGGGAAGCCTTCGCATCCCGCCAGGGGCAATGCGCCGGCGATAAGCATCGCCACGATCAGGCCGCGCCCAAAAGGGCGCCGCGCCGAGCCTGAGGCCAGGATATGGCTGTTACCGGGAATGGTCTGAATCCGCTGCATGGGCTGCATTCTTGCGTAACTGCTGAGAGACGGCAATGGAAGCTATCTTAAACTTTGAACGAATCGTCAGCTTATTTGTCGGCTTGCGAGTTGACATTCCTCAGGCGGCGTGAATACTGCGCCTCGTTCGTGGTGATTTGGTACCGGATTGCGGCCACGTTAAACAAGCAGCTAAAAGGTCGTCGGGCGCAAGCCATGAACCTCGACCTTCTCCGGTTGAGGTTTTTTTATGTCCGGGGCAAGCCCGGCGGAGACGACGATGACAGTTAAACGCGATATCAAGGAATCCTGGCGCCCGGCAACCCGTCTGGTGCATGGCGGCCAGCTGCGCTCGCAGTATAAAGAGACGTCCGAGACGATTTTCATGACCTCGGGCTATGTCTATCAAAGCGCTGAGGAGGCCGAGGCCGCTTTCGATAACAGCCAGCCGCGCTTTGTTTATTCGCGTTTCGGCAATCCGACCGTGTCGATGTTCGAGGAACGCCTGGCCCTGCTGGAAGGCGCCGAGGTGGCGCGGGCAACCTCCAGCGGCATGGCTGCGGTTTTTGCCGCCCTCGCCAGCCTGGTGAAAGCCGGCGACCGGGTCGTCGCCTCCGACGCCCTCTTCGGCTCCTGCCAGTACATCCTCGGCGAGATCCTGCCGAAATGGGGCGTCGAAACCGTGTTCGTTGATGGCCGCGACCTGGCGCAATGGCGCGCAGCCTTTGCCAAGCCGACCAAGGCGGTGTTCCTGGAAACCCCGTCAAACCCCAGCCTCCGCTTGGTCGATATTGCGGAGGTGACGAAGCTGGCGCATGCGGCCGGCGCCACGGTGGTGGTCGACAATGTCTTCGCCACGCCGCTATTGCAGCAGCCGCTGAAACAGGGCGCCGATGTCGTGGTCTATTCGGCGACCAAGCATATCGACGGCCAGGGCCGTTCGCTGGGCGGCGCCATCCTCGGCAGCCGCAAATTCGTCGAGGAAACGCTGCAGCCCTTCCTGCGCCATACGGGTCCCTCACTCTCGCCGATGAATGCCTGGATCCTGCTGAAGGGGCTCGAGACCCTGGAACTGCGGGTCAACAAGCAGGCGGCGACCGCGAAGGCGCTGGCGGAGCGGCTGCAGAGCCATCCCAAGCTTTCCCAGGTTCTGTATCCGACCCTGGACAGTCATCCGCAGGTCGAACTGGCGCGGCGGCAGATGGCCGGCGGCGGCACCGTCGTTGCCTTCAGCCTGAAGGACGGCAAGGAGGCCGCCTTCCGTTTCCTCAATGCGCTGCAATTGGTGCTGATCTCCAATAATCTCGGCGATTCGAAATCGCTGGCGACCCATCCCGCGACCACGACGCATCAGCGTCTGTCGCCGGAGCTGAAGCAGCAGCAGGGCATCGATGCCGGCCTCATCCGCCTCTCGGTCGGGCTTGAGGACGGCGAGGATCTGCTGGATGATCTGTTGCTGGCGCTGGCTGTCGCATAATCGAGCATCATTCTGATTGCTTGTCCGGTCCGCGCTTCATGTTCAGGAGGCAGTGGCATGGCGCGGGCCGGGCAGGTCAAAACGAAAGCTTCGAAAACCAAGGCTAAATTGCCGCCCGCCAAGCCGGCAAAGGCGGGGGTAAGGGCGACAGCATCGAAGAAGGCTGTGGCACGCAAGGCGGCCAAGCGCGGGACAGCCGGCGGCAAATCAGGCAGGCGACTGCCGGCGATGCTGACCGGCGGCTGCCTGTGCGGCGAAATCCGCTACCGCATCACGCCCTTGGCTGCCGATATCGACTACTGCCATTGCGAGATGTGCCGGCGCTGGAGCGGCGCCCCCGTGTCGGCTTGGGCGCAGGTCCCTGTCTCGCAGTTCCGCCTCGTCAAGGGCACGGCGACGCCCTATGCCTCGTCAAAACTCGGCATCCGCTATTTCTGCCCGACCTGCGGCGCCTCGGTCTTCATGACCGACCGGGACGGGACCAGCGTCGGCATCATGCTGGGCACGCTGGACGATGCGACGAAGCTGCGGCCGACCGCCCATGGCTGGTGGTCGGCGCACCTCCCCTGGCTGAAGCTCGACGACGGGCTGGTCCATTGGCCGAAAGATCCCCCTTACGACCGATGAGGTAGTTCGGCGGAATACCGGCAATGTTACCGCTGACCGAGGAAATCTGCGGCTTTTCAGGCGATTAGGACAGCGACACTGTCTTGCAGCTCGCTTCTTTGCCTCGCTATATTGCGCCGCAGCATAGGCGTATCGGAGGGGAGGCCGACAGATGGTTGAACAGACAGGTGGCAAAACGGCATCGGCGAAGGGCACCGCGGGACGGCGCGACCAGCCCTGGCTGTTCCGCACCTATTCGGGCCATTCCTCGGCCCGCGCCTCCAACCAGCTCTACCGCACCAACCTGCAGCGCGGCCAGACCGGCCTCAGCATCGCCTTCGACCTGCCGACCCAGACCGGCTATGACGCGGACCATCCGCTGGCCAAAGGCGAGGTCGGCAAGGTCGGCGTGCCCGTCAGCCATCTCGGCGACATGCTGGCCTTGATGGACGGGCTGCCACTTGACCAGATGAACACCTCGATGACCATCAATGCGACCGCGCCCTGGCTGCTGGCGCTCTATGTCGCGGCGGCGGAGAAGCAGGGTGTCGCCCGCGCCGCTTTGCAGGGCACGGTGCAGAACGACATCATCAAGGAATATTTGTCGCGCGGCACTTATATCTTTCCGCCGCAGCCGAGCCTGAAACTGATCACCGACGTGATCGCCTTCACCTATCGCGAGATTCCAAAATGGAATCCGACCAATGTCTGCTCCTATCACCTGCAAGAGGCAGGAGCGACGCCGGAGCAGGAACTGGCCTTCGCGCTGGCGACCGGCATCGCCGTGCTCGACCATGCGCGCGACAGCGGCCAGATCCCGGCCGAGGATTTACCCCAGGTGGTGGGCCGCATCAGTTTCTTCGTCAATGCAGGCCTGCGCTTCGTCACCGAGCTGTGCAAGATGCGCGCGTTCGCCGAATTGTGGGACGAGATCTGCCGCGAGCGTTATGGCGTGGAGGACCCTAAGCTGCGCCGCTTCCGCTACGGCGTGCAGGTGAACAGCCTGGGCCTGACCGAGCAGCAGCCGGAGAATAACGTCTATCGCATCCTGCTCGAGATGCTGGCCGTCACCCTGTCGAAGGATGCCCGTGCCCGTGCCGTGCAGTTGCCGGCCTGGAACGAGGCCCTCGGTCTGCCGCGCCCCTGGGACCAGCAATGGTCGCTGCGCCTGCAGCAGATCGTCGCCTATGAGACCGACCTGCTGGAATATGGCGACATCTTCAACGGCTCGCATGAAATCGCCGCCAAGGTCGAGGCCTTGAAGGCCGCGGCCCGTGAGGAACTGGCGCGGATCGAGGCCATGGGCGGCGCCGTCGCGGCGGTGGAATCGAGCTATATGAAGCAGCGCCTGGTTGAATCCAATGCGCGGCGCCTGGCCGCCATTGAAAGCGGCGAGCAGGTTGTCGTCGGCGTCAACAAGTTCACC
>DATLJB010000106.1:0-16679 GCA_035539075.1 Terriglobia bacterium | reverse complement strand
AATCAAGTCCAAGGATCGTTGAATGAAGTCCCATGCCCGTGTTGTCGTCATCGGCGGCGGTGTCGTCGGTTGTTCGGTGCTCTATCACCTCACCAAGGCCGGCTGGAAGGATGTCGTGCTGATCGAGCGCGACCGGCTCACGTCCGGCTCGACCTGGCATGCGGCGGGCGGGTTCCACACGCTCAACGGCGATCCCAATGTCGCCAAGCTGCAGGGCTATACGATCGGCCTCTATAATGAGCTGGAAAAGATCTCAGGCGAGAGCTGCGGCCTGCATCGCTCGGGCGGCCTGATCCTGGCCGAAACGCCGGAGCGCCTGGAATGGCTGAAGATGGCCCATGCCCGCGCCCGCTACCTCGGCCTCGAGACCGAGATGCTGACCATGGCGGAAGCGAAGAAGCTGCATCCGCTGCTGGAGGAACAGTATTTCGTCGGCGCCATGCTGGACGCGGCGGACGGCAATCTCGATCCCAACGGCACCACCAATGCTTACGCGAAATCGGCCCGCATCGGCGGCGCGGAGATCTACCAGAGCTGCCGTGTCACCGACCTGCAGCCGCGCAGCGACGGTACCTGGGATGTGATCACCGAGAACGGCAATATTCACGCCGAGCATGTGGTCAATTGCGGCGGCCTCTGGGCCCGCGAAGTCGGCCGCATGGTCGGCATCGAACTGCCGGTCCTCGCCATGGAGCATATGTATCTCGTCACCGAGGACATGCCTGAAGTCGTGGCCTATAACAAGGAACGAGGCCACGAGCTGCCGCATATCATCGATTTCAAGTCGGAAATCTATATGCGCCAGGAACGCAATGGCATCGTTCTCGGCACCTATGAGCAGAATTGCAAGCCGTGGCAGCCGCGCCAGACGCCGTGGGATTTCGGCCAGGAACTGCTGCCGCCAGATCTCGACCGCATCGCCGACAATCTCGAACTGGGCCACAAGCATTTCCCGGCCCTCGCCAATGTCGGTATCAAGCGCATCATCAACGGCCCCTTCACCTTCTCGCCGGACGGCAACCCGCTGGTGGGTCCGGTCCCGGGCCTCAGGAATTTCTGGTCGGCCTGTGCCGTCATGGCAGGCTTCAGCCAGGGCGGTGGCGTCGGCCTCGCGCTGTCACAGTGGATGGTCAACGGCGATCCGGGCTTCGACGTCTGGGCGATGGATGTCGCCCGTTTCGGCGAATGGGCGACCCGCTCCTATACCAACGAGAAAGTACGCGAAAATTACGCCCGCCGCTTCTCGGTCCGCTTCCCGAATGAGGAATTGCCGGCGGCACGCCCGCAGCAGACCACGGCGCTCTACGACATCATGCTGTCGCAGGGTGCCGTCATGGGCGATAGCTGGGGCCTGGAGACGCCGCTCTGGTTCGCGCCCAAGGGCACCGAGCCGAAGGACATCGTCTCCTTCCACCGCTCCAACGACTTCCCGCATGTAAAGGCGGAGGTGCTGGGCACGCGCAACGGAGTCGGCGTCACGGAAATCGCCAATTTCGCCAAGTACCGCTTCACCGGCTCGGGCGCCGAGGCCTTCCTGTCGCGCCTCATGACCAACAAGATGCCGAAGACCGGCCGCATCATCCTGACGCCGATGCTCAATCCACAAGGCAAGCTGATCGGCGACTTCACCATCGCCAAGGCTGCGGAAGACTGCTTCTACATGTGGGGTTCCAGCCAGGCGCAGCGTTATCACATGCGCTGGTTTGAGCAGCATTTGCCGGCCGATGGCTCGGTCAAGATCCATCGCTTCGACATGAATCTGGTCGGTCTCTCCATCGCTGGCCCGAAATCGCGCGCGGTGCTCGAGCAGCTCACCGACGAGGATGTGTCGAATGCGGCTTTCAAGTTCATGGATCACCGGTCGATGGACATCGCCAATGTCCCGGCCATGATCAACCGCGTTACCTATACCGGCGATCTCGGTTATGAGATCTGGGTGGCGCCGGAATATCAGCGCCGCCTCTATCAGGAGATCATGCGGGCTGGCAAGGCGCATGGCATCGTCAACTTCGGCATGCGGGCCCTGCTCTCCATGCGCCTCGAGAAGAACTTCCCGACCTGGTTCCGCGAACTCCGCCCGATCTATGGCGGTTTCGAAGGCGGTCTCGATCGCTTCATCGACTTGACCAAGAACGATTTCATCGGCCGCGAGGCGGCGATGGAGGAGAAGCGCTCGGGAGGCAAGCTGCGCCGCGTCTCCATGGTGGTCGAAGCCGCGGATTGCGACGTTCTGGGCGATGAGCCGATCTGGCATAAGGGCAAGGTCGTGGGTTGGGTGACCTCCGGCGGCTATGCCCATTACGTCGACAAGTCGCTGGCCCAGGGCTATGTGCCGAAGGAGCTCGCGACGGACACCGCTGAGGGCGCTTTCGAGATCGAGATCATCGGTGAGAACCGCAAGGCGACGATCATCCTTGAGCCGCTTTTCGATCCCGAAGGCAAGAAGATGCGCAGCTGACTCACTCAGTAATCGCGTCGAAAGAGAGGGCGGTATCGGCCGATGCCGCCCTTTTTTGCGAAAGGTGGGACGGAAGTATCCTACAGCCGGCTCAAGCCAAGCTGTCTTCTGCGCCACAGATTGATACCGGTAAGCCCGAGCAAAAGAGCTCCGAAGGGTATCGCCTCGCCCGGAATGGGCACCGCCGAGACATCGCGCACCAGCAGGGAACCGACCACGCGGATCTGCTGGTCCTTATTGATCGTATCAAGATACTCGTCGACCGTGATGCTGCTGTTCGGCCCGCTTTCGAGATAGCCGAGAAGGGACAGGAAACTGTAGCCCAGTGTCGCCTGGTTGCGCGGCGTCTGGTGGATATCAAAGATCGCGGCGGTGAAATAATCGGGTGCCGATGATGGCGTGACCCATCCCAACTCGCTGCCCAGGACAAAGGCATCATGTTCCAGCGCCGCGTAGCCGGGTTGGCTCGGGTCGCTGTGATAGAAGAAGGTGCCGTTCGGATAGGAGGCGAGCGGCAAGCCTGCATGCCGGTAGAGCTGATCGACCTCGAAATCGGTCGCGAAGCGCCAGCCGTTCTTGACGAAGTCGACGCCGCTATTGTTCAAGACCTGATTATAGCTGAGGCCCCTGGTTTCGCTGATATCAAGCCATTGCAGACGTGTATCGGGGTCATAGGTGACGTTGCCCTGATCGACCAGGATCGAAGAGGCATCCGCCGACGATCCGTAGAAGACGATTGTTGCGGCGATAGCCGCCAGACTTAAGCGCTTGGACCTGAACATCGACATCTCCATTCGGGTTAGGCTGGAGAATAATAGTCAAGGCATGGGAATAATATCTGATTTCCCGGTTGTTGGGGATCGCTAATGACGTGATGGGCGGCAGCGCAATCGCCCCGCCCATCACTTGTCTGTGATCGCCCTTTGGGCAATGATAAACTGTAATAATGATGGTGCGTGGGGTAGCCAGTCGGATGCAATGCGATGCGGATTGAGCAGTCTTTTGGCTTCCAGCCGCTGACCGAACGCCCGCAGCGGCTATTCGATGCCTGGGATCGCTGGCGCGGCAAGCGATCGATGCCGGCGCGACGCGATGTCCTGCCCGAGGAGTTGCGCGACCTGCTGCCTTATGTCGCCCTAATGCAGGCCAATCCGGATCCCCTCGAATGCCGTTATATCGTTTCCGGCAACGCCGTGGATCGCGCTTCGGAGCGCGGCATCAGGGGCATGACCATCCGCGAGGTACTGGCGATGGGCAGCCCGAGCATCGACGATGAGATCGCCGCGATCTACGGCGGGGTCATTAATGGGGGCACGCCGCATTTCAGCAGCGGCAGCATGGAATATCGCGACCGCGGCTTCATCACCTTCGATCGGGCGCTGCTGCCGCTTTCGCCGGACGACCATGCGGTCGATTATCTGCTTTGCGGCTTCTTCTATAACTTCGCTTAGAGTCCAATCGTCTTTGATGGAAGCATACGGCTACCTCGAAGACGTCGATCGCTCCCCGTTTTATTGAGAGAACCGGCGAGCAGTCGCTTCAGGCGGTGAATTCCAGCGCCGCGTCTTCCAGCCATTCCCAGATATTGGCGGCAAAGGTCCGCATGGCATAAAGCTCGAACCGGTTCGGCGCCGTGCAATGGACCATGACCGGCGTGTGATGCAGGCCGGTCATGGCGAACATGCCGGGGAGGAAAACCGCCTCATGGAAATCGAGGGGCATGCCCTTGCGCATGATCTCCCGCGCCGCCGGGCCTTCGACGAAGATGCGGGTGCGGCTATGCGATAATGGCGTGACAATGCAATTGCCAGCCAGGCGCTTGGCGATGTCGTCGCCTTCCGGCCCCACCAGCCAGAATTGCAGCGGCGCAGTGCGGAAGATGAGGCGGCCATTGCTTTCCTGCGCTGTCGTGGCGCTGGCTGGCAGGGGGCCGGTCACGGCGGCAACCGACGCCTCGGCGTCGCGCGAGAAAACAGCGGCCTGGGTCAGGGTGAAGCCGCGCATCTCGCCCAGCGAAATCGCCGTGCTGCGGACCGGCTTGAAACCGGCAAGGGCGGAGCGGCGCTCCAGCATCGGGACCTCAGGCATTCAGCCGCTCTCCTTTGGGATCGATGAAATGCGGCGAGACGATGCGGGCCCGGGTCAGCTCGTTCTTCAGCGGGAAGGCGCAGACGATCTCCTCGCCGACATGCTTCAGGCCACCCTGGTAAAGGGCGAGGGCGATGGTCTTCTTTAGTTCGGTCGACCAGGTGACGGAGGTGATATAGCCGCGGCCATGGCCTTTGATCTCGTCATCGGCAGCGAACAGGATCGAGCCGCCGCGCAGGCTCTTGGCCGGTTCCAGCAGTTCGAGACCAACCAGGCTCCAACGATCCGGCGACTGCACATCCTCGCGCATCAAGAGCTGCTTGCCGACGAAGTCCTTGTTGGCGGCCGCCATCTTGCCGAGACCGAGATCGTTCAGCGTGTTGCGGTGATCGAGCTCGAGACCGGCGACATGGCCCTTCTCGATACGCAGGCTCGCCAGGGCCTCAAGGCCATAAGGCTTGATGCCGAGTGCCGCACCCGTCTTCATGAAGTGCTCCCAGAGCGCGATGCTGTAATCCGCCGGCAGATGCACTTCATAGGCAAGCTCGCCGGAGAAGCTGAGGCGCAGCAGGCGAACGGGTGCGCCTTGGAACTCGATCTCCTTGCAGCCCATATAGGGGAGGCCGGTATTGGAGACATCGACGCCGGGAAAGGCGAGCTGCAAGGCATCTCGCGACTTCGGGCCCGAGATCGCCATGCCGCCCCATTCATCGGTCAGCGAGGTGACATGCACCTTCAGCTCCGGCCAATGCATCTGCAGCAGGTATTCAAGCCAGGACATGACCTCGCCGGCCTGGGCCGTGGTCGTCGTCATGTAGAACTGCGTTTCGGAGATGCGGGTCGTCGTGCCGTCGTCGAGCACGATGCCGTCGTCGTTCAGCATCACGCCGTAGCGCGCCTTGCCGACCGGCAGCTTCGCGAAGCCGTTGACATAGACGCGGTTCAGGAACTCCGCCGCATCCGGTCCCTGCACATCGATCTTGCCGAGGGTCGAGACGTCGGAGATACCAACGCCGCGCCGCACGACTTCCATTTCCCTGACATAGGCTTCCGCCGGCGACTTGCCGGCCCAGTCATAATACCAGGCGCGCAGCCAGGTACCGGCCTCGATGAAAGTGGCGCCATTGGCCTTGTGCCAGTCATGCAGCGGCGACAGGCGGGTGGGGCGGAAATGCTTCTTGATGGTACGCCCGGCGATGGCGCCGAGGGCAAGCCCGGTATAAGGTGGGCGGAAGGTCGTCGTGCCGGCCTGCGACAGCGGCACGTCGCGCAAGCCGGCCATGGCGGCGAGCGCATTGATGTTCGACGTCTTCCCCTGGTCGGTGCCCATGCCGAGCGTGGTGTAGCGCTTCAGGTGCTCGACCGACTGGTAGCCTTCCTGATGGGCGATCTTGATGTCCTTGGCCGTAACGTCGTTCTGGAAATCGACAAAGGCCTTGCCCTTGCCGGGAACGGGCGGCGTCCAGACCGGCTGGATCGTATAGGCGCGGTCCTCGACCGATGGTGCCGGCAGGGATGCGGCCGCGCCGGCAAAACCGGCAGCAACCGCCGCCTTGCTGCCGGCGGCGCTGCCCTCGGCGATCGCGGATTTCAGGCCGAAGGTGCCCATGACGGCGCCGGCCCCAAAATGAGTCTTGGCAAAACCGCCGGGGACAAAGGCAGCGATGCGCTCGTCATAGACCGGCTTGATCCCGGTATGGCTGGTGATATGCACCGCCGGCGACCAGCCGCCGGAAACGCCCAACACGTCGCAGCTGATCACCGCCGCATGGGCGCCGGTCAGCGTGACCTGATGCAGGCGGCCACGACCGTCGACATCGGCGATGCCGGTATCAGCATGGACGGTGACATTGAGGCGCGCCGCTTCGGCGAGAAGATCGGCCGCGACCGTTTTGCGATGATCGGCGACAAAAACCGCGACGCCGGCAGCGGCGAGATCGAAGGCCGTCGCATAGGCGGTATCATTATTGGTGGCGATGACAGCACGCTCGGCCGGCGCCACGCCGAAACGGTTGAGATAGCTGCGCAAAGCCGAGGCCAGCATGACGCCGGGCCGGTCGTTGTTGGAGAAGACCAGCGGCCGCTCGATCGCCCCGGTGGCGAAGACGATGGCCTTGGTCCGCAGCATGGTCAGGACCTGGCGGCACTGGCCCTTTTCGGGTGCCGGCTTCAGATGATCGCGCCGCTCGACCAGGACCACCTGGTTGTCGTCGTAGAGGCCTTGCGCTGTGGTATGGGGCAGCGCCTTGACATTGGCCAGGCGCTTCAGCTCATTGAGCCGATCATTGCGCCAGCCGGCCAGGCGGGGTTCCGAGAGAAGGCCGCCGCCCAGCAGCGAATCCTGCTCGACCAGCACCACCCGGGCGCCGCTCTTGCCAGCGGCGACCGCCGCCGCGAGACCCGACGCCCCCGAGCCGATCACCAGCACGTCGCAGAAATCGTAGCGCGTCTCGTAGCGGTCGGGATCGAAGTCGCGGGTCGCCTCGCCGAGGCCGGCTGCCCTGCGGATGAAGGGCTCGAAGAACATCCAGGAACCCTTGGTCGGGCCCATGAAGGTCTTGTAGTAGAAGCCGGATTGGAACAGCGGCGCCGCCAGCTGGTTGACCGCCATCACGTCGAAATTGACTGAGGGCCAGGCATTCTGGCTCCTGGCGGTCAGGCCCTCGACCAGATCGATCATGGTGCCGGGAATGTTCGGCTCGGTTCGGGCACCCGTTCCCAGCGTGAAGAGGCCATTCGTTTCTTCCACGCCGGCGGACATGAAGCCGCGCGGGCGGTGATATTTGAAGCTGCGGCCGACCAAAGTCACGTCATTGGCGAGCAGGGCCGAAGCCAGGGTATCGCCGGCAAAGCCGCGATAGCTCTCGCCGTTGAAAGAGAAGCTGACCGGCTTGCTGAGGTCGACATGGCTGGCGGTCGGAAGGCGCCGAAAGCTCGTCACTTGATCTCTCCGACTTCATTCGTCGCGGTATTGCGGCTCAATTTGAACCAGCGACGGCAGCCGAGCACATGCTGCCAGTATTCGACATGCGGCCCTTTCGGGTTGTCGAACAGGAAGACGTAGTCGTGCCATTCCTTGAGGCCGGCACCGCCATTATGGGCGGGGCGCTGCTTGCTGGCATCGCCGCCATAGCGGAATTCGGAAAAATCGCGCTCGCCGCAATGGGGGCAGGGCAGTCTCATTGCTTGTAGGTCCAGTTGCCGAGGCCGAATTCGTCGAGTTCGAGACCCTTCTCGAAACGGTCGAGCGAGAAGCAGCGGTTGAGCTCATGCTCCTCGTCATGGGCGATGGTATGGGCATAGGTCCAGCCGGAAGCCGGCGTCGCCTTGAAGCCCTGATAGCACCAGCCGCCATTGAGGTAGAGATTGCGGATCGGCGTGCGGCAGATGAAGGGGCTGCCATCCGGCGTCATGTCCTGGATGCCGCCCCAATGGCGCAGCAGGCGCAGCCGAGAGATGAACGGCATCAGCGAGACGGCGCATTCGGCAACCGTCTGGATCCGCGCGAACTGGCCGCGCTGGGTATAGGTGTTGAAGCCGTCGATATGGCCGCCGAAGACCAGGCCGCCCTTGTCCGACTGCGACAGATAGAACAGCTCGGCACCCCAGGAAACGACATGATCGACGATCGGCTTCACCGGCTCGGTGACGAAGGCCTGCAGGATATGGCTTTCGACCGGCAGGCGCAGGCCGGCGAGCCGCGCCACATGCGAGGTATGGCCGGCGACGGCGATGCCGACCTTGCCAGCATTGATGCGGCCGCGGCTGGTCTCCACCCCGGCGATCTTGCCGCCCTCCATGACGAAGCCGGTCACTTCGCAGTTCTCGATGATATCGATGCCATAGGAATCGGCGGCCCGGGCATAGCCCCAGGCCACGGCGTCATGGCGCACCGTGCCGGCGCGCGGCTGCATGATCGCACCATAAATCGGCCAGCGCGCCTCGTCGCTGTAATCGAGATAGGGCAGCAGCTTCATGACCTCGCCGCGATCGAGCAGCTCGGCGTCGATCCCGTTGAGGCGCATGGTATTGCCGCGCCGGGCGAAGACATCCATCTGCACCGGATTGACCGCCAGCACGATCTGGCCGCGCTGCGATACCATGCAGTTGAAATTGAGGTCGTGGGAGAGGCCCTCCCACAGCTTCAGCGAATGTTCGAAGAAGGCGGTGTTGCCGCCGATCATGTAGTTGGAACGGATCAGCGTCGTATTGCGGCCGACATTGCCGGAACCGATATAGGACCGCTCGATCACCGCCACATTGCGGATGCCGTGATTCTTCGCAAGGTAGTAAGCGGTGGCGAGGCCATGACCGCCGCCACCGACGATGATCACATCGTAGCTGCGCTTCGGTTCAGGCGAACGCCAAGCGCGCGGCCAGGGCAGATCCGGCGATAGCGCGTGACGGGCGAGTGCGAGGGCTGAATAATTCTTTGACACGGCCGACACGCTAGCAAACTGATTGAAGGTCGGCAAGGATTTGCGACGCAGATTCGCGAAGAAGTTGCGCTTATTCTTCAGGGTTTCCCGCGCTATTCGGAAAACGAATTTGGCTTCTTGTCGATTTCGTGCCGGGCCGCAAAACAGTGTCGAGCGGGTGGCGGAAGCGCTATGCTACGACCTTCGTTCCTAATGCACCGGTCAAGAGAATGTCGCAGGCCGATATCGATCGTGATCAGTTGAAGCGCGCGGCCGCGGACCATGCGGTTGCGGAAATACGCGACGGCATGGTGGTTGGTCTCGGCAGCGGAACCACTGCGGCCTTCGCTGTCGCAGCCTTGGCAAGGCGGGTCTCCGCCGGATTGCGGGTGACGTGCATCCCGACTTCTGAAAAAACGGCGACTCTGGCGCGCCAACTCGGCGTGCCCTTGACCGACTTTCAACGGCATCGCTCCATCGACCTGACGATCGACGGCGCGGATCAAGTGGAGCGGGCGACGCTTAATCTGGTCAAAGGGCTGGGCGGCGCACTCTTGCGCGAAAAAATTGTGGCGGTGGCGAGCCGGCGCCTGATCATCATCGTTGACGAGGCGAAGATGGTCGAGCGGCTTGGCGATCCGGTTGTTCTTCCGGTGGAGGTGGCTCCCTTCGGCCATGAAGCGCTGATCCCGCGGCTGGAGAAGATCGGTCTGGCCCCGCGGCTGCGCATGGAGGACGGGCGTCCCTTTGCGACCGATGGCGGCCACTACATCCTCGACTGCCGTTGCGGCGAAATCAGCGATGCCGGGGCGCTCGAGCAGCAGCTCGCGCAGATGGTTGGCGTGGTTGAGAGCGGCCTCTTCATCAAATTGGCCACAACAGTCGTGATCGGCCGGCCGCAAGGGATCGAGATCATGCAGGCGTCGCAAGGCTGATTGCGCGGATCTCTATCGTCCGGACGGCAATCAGGCCGCCGATCTGCTGCCGGCAATGCAATCGCGCAAGAGCTTTGCCATGGCGCTTCCGTCGACTGCCATATCGCGCAGAATGGTCATGTGATTGAGCTGAGGAATGGTCCTGACCGGCGCCGTTGCACCGCAGGCCCGCATATGGATGCCGAGTTCCCTGGCGTCCCGGCTGAAGGGGGGCGTCTCCTCGCCGCCGACGACGATGGTTCTGTCGGCATCGTAAGCGGGTTCGGCCTGGATCGGCGACCAGCTGGCGATCTCCTCCGCCGTCAGATGCAATTCTTCCTGCAGGAAACTGTTGGCGATGGGGGCAAGATCGTAGATTCCGCTGACCAGCAGCAATGATCGGACCGGTGCCAGATCCATGGTGCTTTCATTCGGGCCGAAGGCTGCCAGATAGGATGCCAGATGTGCCCCGGCCGAGTGACCGCTGGCAGAGAGGGCCAGGGCATCGCCGTCAAAGTTGGCGGCATTCTCGCGGATCCAGACCGCCGCACGCCGCACCTGATCCACCAGCCTCTCCATCCTGGCGCGCGGCATCAACGTGTATTCGACGATCGCCGCGATGGCGCCCGCGCCGCAGATCGTATCGGCGAGGAAGGCATAGTCCTCCTTGACATTGGCGCGCCAGTAGCCGCCATGGATGAAAAGGTGAATCGGCGCCGGCATCGATGCCGCAGGCGGAAAGAACAGATCGAGCCTTTCGTCCGGATGAGCTCCGTAGGACATATCGGCGATCTGGCGCCAGTTCTGCCGCGCCCGGTCGCTCGCCTGGCGATACCCGGCGGCGATCGCGTCGAAATCGCTGACATATGAACGGATGCGATAGGGATCATCTGGTGGGTTCATCTCGCGCTCCGCGATCCGACGATTGATCGAATATCGGTGTGATTTGTGCCGCAATTGGCTCGTTGCTGCAAGCCGGCGGCCTGCTCGGCAAGACCACGGCGAATATGCCGTGGCGAATGTATTGCTGGCCGATGGCGATTCGCTGCAAGATCGGGCCATTCCCGCCGGTTCGGCCCTCTCCCGCTGAGGATCGGGGGGCGGCGCCGTAAGCCGGCGGGCCATGGAAATCACAAGACGCCGAGAAAAGGAAAAGATGATGGCAAATCCGTCGCTCGTTCTGCCCGATTTGGTTTTGCCTGGCGACGGTGTTTTTGTGGGCCGCGCCAAGGTGCCCCCCGTCACGCATCCGGTGGTGGTCACGCCGCGCGACGGCGTTTTGGTCGATATCACCTCGCGACGGGCGCCAACGGTGCGGGACATCGCCGAGATGGCGGATCCGGCCGGCTATGTGCGGCATGCGGCGGGGCGCGCCATCGGCTCGCTACGGGACGTCGCCGCCAACAGCTTCGCCACGCGGCGGGACATGGCCAGCCCTTTCCTGCTGTCGCCGGTGGATTTGCAGGCGATCAAGGCGGCAGGCGTCACTTTCGCCGTCAGCCTGTTGGAGCGGGTGATCGAAGAACGGGCCCGAGGTTCAGCGGCGGAAGCGCAATCGATCCGCCAGGAGATCAACGCCTTGATCGGACAGGACCTCTCGAAGCTGAAGCCGGGGTCGCCGCAAGCCGTTGCGCTCAAGGAAAAACTCACGGCACGGGGCGCCTGGTCGCAATATCTCGAAGTCGGCATCGGCCCGGATGCGGAGATTTTCACCAAATGCCAGCCGATGGCGTCGGTCGGCTTCGGCGCCGATATCGGCATTCATCCCATGTCGACCTGGAACAATCCCGAGCCCGAAATCGCCGTGATCGCGTCCAGCGAGGGCCGCATCGTCGGGGCCTGTCTCGGCAACGACGTCAATCTGCGCGACGTGGAGGGACGCTCGGCATTGCTGCTTGGCCGTGCCAAGGACAACAATGCGTCGGCCGCACTCGGTCCCTTCATCCGCTTGTTCGACAGGGACTTTACGCTCGACGATGTCAAGACGGCGGATGTGCATCTGAAAATCGAAGGCGAGGACGGCTTCTTCATCGAAGGCACCAATTCGATGTCATTGATCAGCCGTTCACCGGAGGAACTGGTGGCTGCGGCGCTCGGTCGCCATCATCAATACCCTGATGGTGTCGCGCTCTATCTCGGCACCATGTTCGTGCCGGCGAAGGATCGAGTTGCGGCCGGTGGCGGCTTTACCCACAAGATCGGCGATATGGTTACCATCTCCGCCGCAAAGCTCGGCAGCCTCGTCAACCGTGTCAGTCTATCGACCGATTGCCCGCCCTGGAGCTATGGCGCCAGCCATTTGATGCGGGATCTTGCTTCCGCCTCCCTGATCTGAGCGAGGTTGTAACCCGGGCGGCTGGGGCGTTCATGAAGCTGCTGGCGGTCAGGAATTGACGTGTCCCGAGCTTGACATGGATCAAGGCCCGCCGAGGCCGATCCCCGCAAAATACCTGGAAGATACAGGGCGGCGACCCTGGATGCAGGATGGTGCCCGGCCGCAATGACAGCGCGGAGATGAAAATGCTCGGTACAGGTCTGATTCTGATTGGCGCGCTGTTGGGCGCGATCGTGTCCGCCGCCCGGCCAAAAGCCCGGCCGGCTTACATCCCGGTAAGAAGCGGTCGCGATTGTCGCCGACGGCGCAAGGTTTCCTGAGCAAGGCGACCCCGCCCCCACGATATAGGTAGAGCAAATGCCTGACACCCATTCTTCGGTTCCAGAACCGGGCCTTCAGGCAGGCATCGCCATTTCGTCGGATGGCGAGGAGCCGGATATTGTACGCGCGGAGATTGCCGACCGGCTGATTCACGCCTGGCAGGGACGTTTTACCTTCTCGATCTCCCCGGCTGCCCTGACCCTGGCTTTCTTCGACTGGGGCATCCATCTGGCGAATTCTCCGGGCAAGCAGGCGGCGCTGATGGAAAAGGCCACGCGCAAATGGGTCCGGCTGATGACATTCCTGGCTCGCTCAGCCGCCTATCAGGAAACCCCCAATTGCATCGAGCCGCTGCCCCAGGATCACCGCTTTCGGGACGAAGTCTGGCAGATGCCGCCCTTTCGCGGCATCTATCAGGCGTTCTTGCTGCAGCAACAATGGTGGCATAACGCGACGACCGACAACCGCGGCGTGGCGCCGCGGCATGAGCGAATCGTCTCCTTTGCCGTCCGGCAGATGCTCGACGTTTTCTCGCCGTCGAACTTTCCCTTTTCCAATCCCGATGTTCTGCACCAGACCTTCAGCGAGGCTGGTGCGAATCTGTGGCGGGGCGCGCAATTCTGGGTGGAGGATTGGGAGCGCTCGGTCGCCGGTCGCAAACCGATCGGCGCCGATGCCATTGAGGTGGGCAAGGATGTTGCGGTGACGCCCGGCAAGGTTGTCTACCGCAACGACCTCATCGAGCTTATCCAATACCAGCCGACCACTGAGCGGGTACAGGCGGAGCCAGTCCTGATCGTGCCGGCCTGGATCATGAAGTATTATATTCTCGATCTTTCGCCGGAGAATTCGCTGGTGCGCTATCTGGTAGCCAAAGGGTTCACGGTCTTCATGATTTCCTGGCGCAATCCGACGGCGGAGCAGCGCGATATTGGTATGGAGGACTATCGCCAATTGGGCGTGGAGGAAGCGCTCAATGCGATCGAGGCAATCTGCCCGAAGCAGCAGGTTCACGCTTGCGGATATTGCTTGGGCGGCACCCTGCTTTCGATTGCCGCGGCGACTCTGGCGCGCGACAATGGTGACCGGTTGAAGACGCTCACCTTGTTTGCGGCGGAAACCGACTTCACCGAGGCGGGTGAGTTGACTCTTTTCCTCGATGAAAGCCAGGTGGCCTATCTCGAAGATACGATGTGGGAGCAGGGCTATCTCGATACGCGGCAGATGTCGGGAGCTTTCCAGCTGTTGCGATCAAACGACCTGATCTGGTCGCAAGGCATTCGCCAATATCTGAAGGGCGAACGCTTGCCGATGTCGGACCTGATGGCCTGGAATGCCGATGCGACCCGCATGCCCTACCGCATGCATTCGGAATATCTGCGTCATCTCTTCATCGAGAACGAGTTGGCCGAAGGACAATACCGGGTCAAGGGACGTCCCATCGCGCTTAACGACATCCGCTGCCCGATTTTCACCGTGGCCACCAAAACGGATCACGTGGCGCCCTGGCAGTCGGTCTATAAGATTCATCTGTTGACCAATGTGCCGGTGACATTTCTGCTGACCAGCGGCGGACATAATGCGGGCATTGTCAGCGAACCCGGGCATCCGGGACGCCGTTACCAGATCGCGCTTCGGCCGGCCGATGGCCGTTATATCGACCCCGAAACCTGGGAGGCGGCGACGCCTTCCGTTGAAGGTTCGTGGTGGCCGGCCTGGGTAGACTGGCTGTCGGAGCGGTCATCCGGTCTCGTCGCGCCACCCGCCATGGGTAATGGAGAAAAGGGCTATCCGCCATTGGACGCCGCGCCAGGCCATTATGTCCTTGCTCCCTAGCCATTGATATTGAGGAGGCGTCGATGCTTACCCTGGAAGACTGCATCGCTTTCAGCGAATTGATGCCGGAGGAAGTCGACGCGATCGCCGAACACGAACATATCCCGGCGATCATCGCGACCGAGCTAGGGAATTATTTGATGCGGCTACCGGACGGGCCGGAACGGATCTGCGCCATGATGCGCGACGATATAACCGCCGCCATTGACCACCAGGATTTTCGCCATTCGGCAAAGCTGAAGCTTGTGCTGCGCCATTTCATCGAGCATAGCTATCGCAAGGCCGTGATGTCGCAGCCGGGTGGCGCCGGCTGAGGCGGGGGAAGTCATTGGGCGGCCAGGCGGCCGGGTTGGATATTTTTCGTGCAGACAATCGTCACTCTTACCCTTAATCCGGCCCTCGATCTGTCAACCGCGACGGCGGCCATCCTGCCGTCGGAAAAGATGCGCTGCGCCACGCCCCGGCATGATCCCGGCGGCGGCGGTATCAATGTGGCGCGTGCGGTTCATGCCCTCGGCGGCCAAGCCGTGGCTGTGTTCCCTGCAGGTGGTCCGACGGGCAAGATGCTGCAAGATCTGCTGGTCGCGGAAGGCGTCTTGTCCGAGGTGGTTCCGATCGCCGGCCTCACGCGTGAGAATCTCGCGGTGGACGAAGTCTCGACCGGACGCCAATTCCGCTTCGTCATGCCGGGTCCGTGCCTGAGTGCCGCCGAGCGGCAGGCCTGCGTCGATTTGCTGGAGCGGTTCCAGCCGAAGCCGGGTTATGTCGTGGTCAGCGGCAGCCTGCCGCCGGATTGTCCGACGGACTTCTATGGGGAGATCGTGCGGTGGGCCACCAGGAGTGATATCAGGCTCATTCTTGATACTTCCGGTCCGGCGCTTGCCGTCGTCAAGCAGGCTGGTGTCTTCCTGCTCAAACCCAACCGGCTCGAACTCGAACATCTCGTGGGGCGCAAGCTGGATAGCGTCGGGGCGATTGCCGAGGCCGCCGCGGAACTGGTGACCAAGGGGCATGCGCAAATCGTCGTTGCCTCCTTGGGGGCTGAAGGTGCCGTACTGGCTTCATCTGCCGGCACCCAGCGCTTTGCGGCACCGCGAATCGATGTCAGGAGCACGGTCGGGGCTGGCGACAGCATGGTCGCCGGGATCGTGTTCGGTCTTTCGCAGGGAAGGTCCCTGGTAGAGGCGGCGCGGCTCGGCATTGCCGCCGGCGCCGCCGCTCTGATGCGCCCCGGCACGGAATTGTGCCGCGGCGAGGATGTGGCAGCGCTCCTCAAGCCGCAAGGCCTCAGTCTCTAGGCTGCCTGTATCCCGGCAGGATCAGCCGCCTCTTAGTCGCGATGTTTGGACTCGTGGAAGACCAGTTCCAAGGCCAAAGCCAGAAGGGCCAGCGCCGCACCATAGGCGCTGACCCAAAGCCAGCCGCCATGATGCCACACAAAAGTCGCCCCGGCCGAACCGAGCGATCCGCCGAGAAAGATGCTGGTCATATAGATTGTGTTCAGCCGGTTGCGCGCCTCGGGCCGCAGGGCAAAGACGATATGCTGGTTGGAGACCATGGCGCTCTGCACGCCGAAATCGAGCAGGATGACGCCGATAACGAGGCCGGGAAGGGCGTTCCATAGGCCGAACGTGATCCAGGAGAGCAGCACCACCCCGGCCGCCAGCGAGATCACCAGTTGCGGTCCCCGCTTGTCCGCCATCCGCCCGGCCAAGGGTGCAGCCAGGACGCCGACCATCCCGACGATGCCGAACAGGCCGGCGATGTCGGCGCCGAGGCTAAAAGCCGGTTCCTCCAGATGCAGAGCGAGGATCGCCCAGAAGGCAGTGAAGCCGGCAAACAGCGTACCCTGCTTCAGGGCAGCTCCCCGCAAGGGCCGCTCTTCGCGCCAGATATGGACGAGCGATCTGATCGCGGCACCGTAGCGGATGCCGGCATGGGGGTGATTGCGGGGCAGGACCGCAGCCATCAGGACGGAGGTGACGAGGGCCAAGGGAACGGCCAGCCAGAACATGGTGCGCCAGCCTTCATGCGCAGAGACGAAGCCGGCCAGGGTGCGGCTGAGCAGAAT
Source organism: Terriglobia bacterium (assembly GCA_035539075.1). Classification (GTDB taxonomy): domain Bacteria; phylum Pseudomonadota; class Alphaproteobacteria; order Dongiales; family Dongiaceae; genus Dongia_B. The sequence continues at coordinate 238 of DATLJB010000106.1, read as the reverse complement.
ACCGCAGAGGAGGCCGCTCATCAGCGTGCCGATGGTCCGGCCGCGGCGCTCCGGTGCCGCCAGGGCAGCGCCGAGGGGGATTACCTGCTGCGCCACGGTGGAGGCGACGCCGACCAGAAGGCTGGCGAGCAGCAGGATATGGATGGTCGGCGCGATGGCCGCCAGGACCAGCGACGCCGCCAGGACCAGGAACTGGCCGACGATGAGGCGCCGCCGATCCATCATATCGCCCAGCGGC
>DATLJB010000105.1:0-21289 GCA_035539075.1 Terriglobia bacterium | reverse complement strand
GATCGAGCTGCGGCAGGACGCCCACGACAAGCGCACGAAACACGCTTGGCTGACGGCCCTGGGCAGAAAACGCTTGGCTGAGGGGATGACCTTGTGGGCTGCCGCGAACCGCCGCACTGAAATCGTGCTGGGACATGATGCTGCGAGCAAGCTGCGGGCGCTTGCGGATGAGGTGTCATCGAGGGAATTTCTCGCAGCGTACCAAGCTGGCCAGGCGATTGGGGCAAAGCCAAAGGCCGAGGCCTAGGGCATGAGCCGCGCATAAAACAGCGCCGTCGCGGCGAGCTTGCCATGACCATCAAGCGCATAATCGGGAATGCCGGCGGCGGCATAGCGACGCGGCCGGCCTGCACCCGGTCTCGCGCCACCCGGATGATGCGATCGCCGGCGACGACATCCTGGAAGCAGGATTGCCAGAAGCTGTCGCCCGCCGCTTGCGCCAGCGGCGCCACGGACCAGACCGAGGCGCCCCATCGACCACATCGATCAGAAGTGCCGAAAGGTCGGCATCCGGTCGATATCGATCTGGGCCGCCATCAACGCCTCACCGCCCGATCATCATCGAGGCGATGCCGGCGAAGGCCGCCGCCGTCAGCAGCTCGTTGACGGTGGCGCCGGTCTGCACGATCTGTACCGGCTTCGAAAGACCGATCAGCACCGGGCCGATCACCGATCCGCCCAGCTGCTTCATCAGCTTCGAGGTGATATTGGCGGAATGGAGCGCGGGCATGATCAGGATATTGGCGGGGCCGTTCAACCGGCAGAAGGGATAGAGCTCCTTCATCAACTGGTAGTCGAGCGCCACATTGGCCTGCATCTCGCCGTCATATTCGAAATCGACGCGGCGCTTGTCGAGCTCCACCACCGCCTCGCGGATACGCGCGGCCTTCTCGCGCGCCGGATCGCCGAAATTGGAGAAGGAGAGCAGGGCGACACGCGGCTCATGACCGAGTTGGCGCGCGATATGGGCGCATTGGCTGGCGAAATCGGCCAACTGCTCCGGATCAGGCAGCTCGTGCACCTGGGTATCAGCGATGATCACCGTGCGGCCGCGCGCAACCACGATGGAAAGCGCCATCAGGGTCTGGCCCGGCCGCACATCGACCACCTTCAAGGCGTCCTCGAGGCAGACCGAGAAGTTGCGGGTGACGCCCGTCACCATGGCATCGGCATGGCCTTCCGCCACCATGCAGGCAGCAAAGATGTTGCGATCCTGGTTGACCATGCGCTGCACGTCGCGCAGCAGGGCGCCTTTGCGCTGCAGGCGCTGATAGAGCACGTCCTGATAGAGCTTGTTATGCGGGCTGATCGCCGCGTTGGTGATTTCCAGCCCGCCGGCATCGGTCAGGCCGGCCTGGGTGATGGTTTCGGCGATGCGCTGCGGCCGCCCGACCAGGACCGGCGTGCCATAGCCGGCGGCGCGATAGGCGATCGCCGCGCGAATGACCTTCTCGTCCTCGCCCTCGGCGAAGACCACGCGTTTCGGGTTGCTGTGCAGCCGTTCGAAGACGAGGTGCAGGCTGCCCGCCGCCGGATCGAGACGCCCGGCAAGTTCCGCCTTATAGGCCTCCATGTCGATGATCGGCTTGCGCGCGACGCCACTATCCATCGCCGCCTTGGCCACCGCCGCCGGCACGCAGGAAATGAGGCGCGGATCGAAGGGGACGGGAATGATGTATTCCGGGCCGAAGCGCAGGCGCCGCCCGGCATAGGCGGCATCGACTTCATCGGGCACGTCCTCGCGCGCCAGGGCAGCGATTGCCTGGGCAGCGGCGATCTTCATCTGCTCGTTGATGGTGCGGGCGCGCACATCGAGGGCGCCGCGGAAGATATAGGGAAAACCGAGCACATTGTTTACCTGGTTCGCATAATCGCTGCGACCGGTGGCGACGATGGCGTCGCTGCGGACAGCCTTCACCTCTTCCGGCGTGATCTCGGGATCGGGATTGGCCATGGCGAAGATGATCGGCTTCTCCGCCATCGACTTCACCATCTCCTGGGTGACGGCGCCCTTGGCCGACAGGCCGAAGAAGACATCGGCACCCTGCATGGCTTCCGCCAGGCTGCGCGCCTTGGTCGGCACGGCATGGGCCGATTTCCACTGGTTCATGCCCTCCGTGCGGCCCTGATAAATGACACCCTTCGTGTCACAGAGAATGACATTCTCATGAGCGACACCCATCGACTTCACCAGCTCGACACAGGCGATAGAGGCGGCACCGGCGCCATTCACCACCAGGCGGATGTCGCGCATGTTCTTGCCGGTCAGGTGCAGCGCGTTGATGAGGCCCGCGGCGGAAATGATGGCGGTGCCGTGCTGGTCATCGTGGAAAACGGGAATATCCATCAGTTCGCGCAACTGCTGCTCGATGATGAAGCATTCCGGCGCCTTGATGTCCTCGAGATTGATGCCGCCGAAGCTGGGCCCCAGATAGCGCACGGCATTGATGAACTGGTCGACGTCCTCGGTATCGACTTCGAGATCGATCGAATCGATATCGGCGAAACGCTTGAAGAGGACGGCCTTGCCCTCCATCACCGGCTTCGAGGCAAGGGCGCCGAGATTGCCGAGGCCGAGCACCGCCGTACCGTTGGAGATCACCGCCACCAGGTTGCCTTTGGCGGTATAGTCGTAAGCGGTGCTTGGATCCTTCTCGATCCGGAGGCAGGGCCAGGCGACACCGGGCGAATAAGCCAGGGCGAGATCGCGCTGCGTGGTGAGAGGCTTGGTGGCAATGATCTCGATCTTGCCCGGCCGGCCTTGCATATGGAACAGCAGGGCATCTTCTTCAGTAATCGTCGGTTTCTTGACGCTCATGATGGCACCATTCCTCCCCAAACTGATGCGAAACCTGCCATGTTTCGGAGAGGTTGGAAAGATAGGGACGCAGTTCTGTCCAATCTGCTCAGGCACGTTATTATAATTCTGCGCCGCGAATCCGACAAAATCACGGCAGAGGCGGTGCATGTTGCAGCGCGATGTTAGCGCTGCCTTTCCGGGTTCTGATCTGCCCGCGAATCAGTTATTGAGCAGGATGAGCAGTGGCATGACCGGTCTGCCGATGCTAGACGAGACGGCATGATGGAAGACGCAACCGAGAGCACGACAGTCGATTCCCCCGCGCCCGCCGCCCGCCAGAGCGAGCCGGTGCCCGCGCCGAACGATGCCGGCGTCACGCCATTGATGGCGCAGTATCTCGGCGTCAAGCGGGCACATCCCGATACCCTGCTGTTCTACCGCATGGGCGATTTCTACGAATTGTTCTTCGACGATGCCGTCAAGGCGGCGGCGGCACTCGATATCGTGCTCACCAAGCGGGGCAAGCATGACGGCGAGGATATCCAGATGTGCGGCGTGCCGGTGCATGCCGCCGAGGGCTATCTCAACCGCCTGATCCGCCAAGGCTTCAAGGTTTCCGTCTGCGAGCAGGTGGAAGATCCGGCCGAGGCCAAGAAGCGCGGCTCGAAATCAGTGGTCAAACGCGACGTCGTCCGGGTGGTGACGCCGGGCACGCTGACCGAAGACAATCTTCTGGAAGCCCGCAGCCACAATTACCTGGCGGCGCTGGGCGAGGCCGGCGGCGGCTTCGCCATCGCCTGGGTCGATATCTCCACCGGCCAGTTCCGCTGCCAGGCCCTGCAGCGCCCTGCTTTGGCCGCCGCCTTGGCGCGGCTCGACCCGACCGAGATCCTGGTGCCGGACCGGCTGCTGGCCCAGCCGGATCTCGCTGAGCTCTTCGCCGACTGGAAGGCAGCCCTTTCGCCCATGCCCAGCGCCCGCTTCGACAGCGAGAATGCGCGGCTGCGGCTGCAGCAGTTCCACCAGGTAGCGACCCTGGATGCCTTCGGCAGTTTCAGCCGGGCCGAGATCGCCGCCGCAGGCGCCATCCTCACTTATGTCGAGCTGACCCAGCAGGGCAAGATGCCGCGCCTCAGTCAACTGGCGCAGATCGGCAGCGGCGCGGTGATGGAAATCGACGCCGCCACCCGGCGCAACCTGGAACTGACACGCAATCTCTCCGGCGAGCGGCAGGGGAGTCTGCTTGCCACTATCGATCGCACGGTGACGGGAGCCGGCGCACGCCTGCTCAACGACTGGCTGGCGGCGCCCTTGACCGATGCCGCTGCCATCGCCGCGCGCCAGGAGGCGGTGCAATACCTGCTGCAGGAAGGCCAGCTGCGCGGCGATCTGCGCGAGGCGCTGCGGCGCGCACCCGATCTTGAACGCGCTTTGTCGCGCTTGAGCCTGGAACGTGGCGGCCCGCGCGATCTCGCCGCCATCCGCGATGGGCTGCGCGCCGCCGCCGGGCTGCGCGCTCTGCTCAAGCGCAGCAACGGCAATCTGCCGCCCTTCCTGCAGGGGGCGACCGGCGGCCTTGGCGATCAGGCCGCCTTGATCGACCATCTCAGCCGGGCCCTGGCCGAGGAATTGCCGCTGCTTGCCCGCGACGGCGGCTTCATCGCCCGCAATTATGTCGAGGAACTGGATCAGCTCCGCCTGCTGCGCGACGACAGCCGCCAGCATATCCTGGCCCTGGAAGCGCGCTACAAGAATGCCGTCGGCGTCTCCTCGCTGAAGATCAAGCATAACAACGTGCTCGGCTATTTCATCGAGGCGACCACGGCGCAGGCCGACAAGGTGCGCGCCGATACCAGCTTCATCCATCGCCAGACCACCGCCAACGCCACCCGCTTCACCACGGTGGAATTGTCGGAGCTGGAGCAGAAGATCAACCAGGCGGCCGACAAGGCGCTCGCCATCGAGCTCAGTCTCTTCGCCGAACTCTGCACCGAGGTGCTGGCCCAGGGCCAAGCGATCTCGTCGACGGCGGCGGCGCTGGCCGAGATCGATGTGGTGACGGCGCTGGCCGATCTCGCCGAGACGGAGGACTGGGTGCGTCCCCATGTCGATGACAGCCGCGATTTCCAGATCAGCGGCGGCCGGCATCCGGTGGTGGAGGCGGCGCTGCGCCGCGCCCAAGCCGGCAGCTTCATCGGCAATGACTGCGATCTCGCGGAAGAGCAGCGGCTATGGCTGATCACCGGTCCGAACATGGCCGGTAAATCGACCTATCTCCGGCAGAACGCGCTCATCGCCATCCTCGCCCAGATCGGCAGCTTCGTGCCGGCGAAATCCGCCCGCATCGGCATCGTCGACCGCCTGTTCAGCCGGGTGGGGGCGGCCGACGATCTCGCCCGCGGCCGCTCGACCTTCATGGTGGAGATGGTGGAAACGGCGGCGATCCTCAATCTCGCCGGCAGGCGCGCCCTCGTCATTCTCGACGAGATCGGCCGCGGCACAGCCACTTTCGATGGGCTTTCCATCGCCTGGGCCTGCCTTGAGCATCTGCATGAGGTCAACGGCTGCCGCGCGCTCTTCGCCACCCATTACCATGAGCTGACCAGCCTCGCTGCCCGCCTGCCGGCCTTGCGGCCGCATACGATGAAGGTGATGGAATGGCAGGGCGAGGTGAAGTTCCTGCACGAGATCGGCCCGGGTGCCGCCGACCGCTCCTACGGCATCCATGTCGCCAAGCTGGCCGGGCTGCCGGCGGCGGCGGTGCACCGCGCCGAGGAAGTGCTGGCCACTTTGGAGAAGGGCGAGCAGGCCAGCGCCCTCACCCGTCTCGCCGATGATCTGCCGCTGTTCACGGCGGCCGTCGCCCAGGCGCCGCGCCAGCTGAGCGAAAGCAATGCGCTCGAAGCAGCGTTGAAGCAGATCAATCCCGACGAGCTGACGCCGCGCGCGGCGCTGGAAGAACTCTATCGCCTGCGCAGCCTAATCTCGTCCTGACCGGTCGAGGCATGGCGCCGTATCGCTGCAGGTATCAGTTGCGCGGCGGCGCCGGCGGCAGCGTCTCGAAGCTGCGGGTGTTCACGCCGTCGCTGAGATCGATATGAATCTTCCAGTGCTGCCAGCTGCCGGCATAGGCGACGGTATCGGGAATGGTGAAGCTGAAGCGGCTCTCATTGATCGAGCCGGCCGCTTCCGTGGTCTGCGGAAACAGCGGCAGGCCGATGCCAAAGCCGGTGGAGACGCCGCTATTGCTGCCGCCCATGATGCCGACGCCGATGCGCGGCCAGCCGATGCCGCTACCCTTATAGGACAGGCGGTCATGGTCGATGCGCGGCGTCACGATCTCATGCCCCTGCGGATCGATGAGGCGCGCGGCGCTGACCGGCAGGGGATCGCGCACGGTGACGTCGATGCGGCTCGGCCTGTCGGCCGGAATGACGCTGACGATCGGTGGCAGATCCGCCGCCGAGCGCGGGTTGGCGGGCTGTGCCGGCTTCGGCTGGTCGAGCAGCGGCGACGGCGGAGCGGTGTAATCACCGGACGGACCCGGCTTGGCGCTTTGATCGGCCGATGGTCCGGGCGGCGGCGCGACCGGCTGATCTTGCGTCGCCTCGTCACTGCCGCAGGCGGCCAGTGCCAAGGCCAGGCCGAAACCGGTCAGCAGTTTCAGCCGAGCGTTCATCTTGTCCCACCGATCCCGCAGCTTTATCTCCTTCGGCCATCGCTCACAGGATGGCCCGCCTCATCGATGATCGCACGGTTATAGTGAGGTGCCGACGGGGCGAAATATTCCCGCCAGGATATTCCCGTCGGGCGGACCAAGTCGCCCCGACACCTCGCCGCAGGGCGCAGGAGAAGAAATCGGGCGCGCACCCTGCGGTTTCAAGCCGCCGTCGCGGCGGCATCACCCGATCCCGGGGCGAATTGCGATCACGGGGCAAATTGCGGTCAGTCGGCGGCCGGCTTCGGCGGCAGGAGTTCCATGCTGCGGCTGCTGATGCCGTCATCAAGATCGATATGGATCTTCCAGCGCTGCCAGGAACCGTTATAGGCGGCACGGTCGGGGATGACGAAGCTGAAGCGGCTTTCATGCAGGGTGCCGCCGGCGGTGCTGCCGAGCGGCACGATGGGAATACCCACGCCGGCACCGCCGCCGGAAAGAAGCGAACCGGGACTGCGCATCAGGCTGACATCGAGACCGGTATCGGCAGCCGATTCTGCGTCATAAGTGACGGTCTTCTGCTTGATCGCGCCGGCGGGAATCTGCCGCCGTTGCGGATCGCTCAGCACGGCGCTTTTGACCGGCAGGGGATCGCGCACGATCATCTCGATGCGCTTCGGATCATCGGTGGCGAAGACCGCCACCACCGGCGCCGATTGACTGTCGCTTTGCTGATAATTGATCGCCGGCCCGGCCTTGTCCGGAATGGGGGCCAAGAGGAATTGGTCGTTCGGATTGGCGGCTTTCGGCTTGGCTGCTGTCGGATTGAGCGCTGTCGACTTGCCCGGCGCGGCGGGATCGGTCACCTGCGCCACTTGCGGACCGGCCGCCGGGGAGATGCTGCTTTCGATGCTGGATGCGATCGCCGCTGCGGTGCCGGTATCGGCTGCCGGACGAAGCGCCGCTGCCGGCTTCGCCTGCATCGGTTTCATCTGTGTCGGCTTCATCTCTATCGTAAAGGGCGAAGCGCCCGAGACCGGCTCCGGCTTGCCGGTATTTTCGAAGGGCTGGGCCGCAGCCTGGGCCAATGCATCCTGCTCATTGTGAAGCTGGCCGCCCGGGGAACAGGCGGCCAGCAACAGGGACACTATCAGGGGAATCACGAGATGCACCGGCCTAGGGGGAAGCCGTGGGGAAATGTGCATCACGTAATTGAAACGTGGTCGCGCCGACCGCCATTTACAAGACATCTCTCCCCCAAGATTTTGTGACCGCAGGCCACGGGGATTTTATCGCCTTCGACAGGCCCCGGACAGGGCTTGCTGGCAGTCCCCGCCTGTCGGCGCGCTTACAGGCCCGTTATCCCCGCCCGATCAAGGGCTTGGCGCAGGCGGTGCTGGTAATAGCGAAGCCCTTCTTCATGGCGCGGGCTCAACGGGCCGCGCTGATAGATGCCGGCGGCGAGATTGCCCTGGGAAATCTCGCAGATGCCGAAATCCTCGCGCACGATTTCGCAATTGGTTTCGATGGTCTGGCGGTGGGCGGGCAGTTTCTCGGCGCTGAGATCGGCGAAATAGAAATTGTAGATGAGCTGCGTGCGCCCCTCGTCCAGCGGCAGGATGCGGGACGTATTCATCCCGTCGGGATAGACGGAGAGCGTCATGTTGGGCCAGATCCACAGCCAGATGCCGCCATAGATCGAGCCGTCGCGCTGCGGCGCCTGCATGATGACGACCCGGTCCGCGAAAGTGGTTTCGAAGCGGTTGAAATCGATCGCCTTGATGAGGCCGGGATGGATGCCGGGGATATGGTACCCTTCCGCGAAATTGTCGGTATAGGTCTTCCAGTTGCACTTCATCTCGAAGCGCGCCTCATCGAGCTTGGCGAACTGCTCGATCGGATAGGGTGCCAGGAGATCCGGCAGGGCGCCGAGGCTGTCCAGCAAGGGCGCCGCCGCGGGATCGAGGCAGACAAAGATCAGGCCACGCCAGCTCTGCACCTGGATGGGATGCAGCGGGAAGTCGTTCTTGTCGAACCACTCGGCTTCGCCGAAATGCGGCGTCGCCTTCAGCTTGCCTTCGGCGTCGAAGACCCAGCCGTGATACTGGCAGCGCAGCACGTCGCAATGGCCCTTGCCGGGCTCCAGCAATTGCGCGGCACGATGCGAGCACATGTTGTGGAAGCCGCGCAGGATGCCGTCGCGGCCGCGCAGCACAAAAACCCGCCAGCCGGTAATCTCCGTCGCCAGATAATCGCCGGGTTCAGGCAGGTCGCGCTCGCAGCCGATGAACTGCCATTCCTTGAAAAAGACCTCGCGGCGCTCCGCCTCATAGACGCGGCGCTCGCAATAGGCCCAGGCGGGCAGCGACATGACCAGCCCCTTCGGCAAGGGTACCTCGATACGATGCTGTGCTTGAATCCCGTCGGCGCTCATGACGCGGCCACCCCTCTTTCGACCCAGATCGTGGCCGCCCGTTGCGCGGCCGCTTGCGGCATTGAGTGCCGCCTTGTTGCTGCGGCATTGATTGCCGCCTTGCTGCATTCCTCCGCCGGAAACGGAGCAACGACAATCTAATCTACTGTGCCGGGGCCTTGCCCAGGCCGTCAATCTCGCGCTGCATGGCGGCGCGCTGGTCCGATCCGACCGGCAGCAGCGCCAGGACCCGCTGCCAGAGCTGACGTGCCTCGTCCGTCCTGCCGCCGGCCCTTGCCACCAGCCCGCCGTAATAGAGCCCCAGCGGATTGTCCGGGGCCATCTGGCGGATACGGCTGACCGTGATCGCGAACTCAGCCGGCAGATCGTGGTCGAGATTGGACTGGCCGGCAATCAACGCGTTTGCATAGTCGAGTTGCACATCGAGCTTGTCAGGGGCCAGGGCCGCCGCCTTGCTCCAGGCCTGGCGGGCTTCGTCGCTCCGGTTGAGGACGCTATAAGCGCGGGCGAGCTTCAGCCAGCCCTCGAGATCGTCGGGTTGCTGCTTCAGCCGCTCGGCCAACCGGTCGACCATGGATTGGATGAAAGCGGCGCGCTCCTGCGGCGACATCTGCGTCGCCTGCTGCATGTCCTGCGCACTCGGCCCGCCTGCCGTTCCCGAGGATGCTCCCGTGGATGCGTCCGGCGCCGCGGCATCATCCGCCGGCGCAGCGCCGCCCTGATGGCCGGGCTCGCGCCCCGGCAAGGTGGCGGGATCCTTGCCGAGCTGGCGCGCCGCCTTGTCGATGTTTTCCGACAGCGACTGGCGATAGGGGGCATTGGCCGGGCTTTCCTTTTCCAGCGCCAGCCAATCCGTGAGCGCGCCGGCAAGATCGCCCTGCTGTGCCTTGGCAAGCGCCAGGAAGAAGCGCGCGGTCGGCTCCTTGGGGTCGAGCGCCAGGGCTTTCTGGAACACCGCCTTGGTGTCATCGGAAACATCGCCGTCATGGAATAGGATCAAGGCGCGGCCATAATCGGCATAGATGTCGGGCGCGGTCTTGCCGAGCGCCAGTACGCGGCTGAATCCGTCCAATGATTCCTGCAGCCTTTGCTGATCGAGGGCGAGGCGCGCCAAGGCGAGCCAGGCCTCGGCATCGTCGGGATGGCTCGCCACGTGCTGACGGAGGGCCAGCAGCTCGGGCGTTGCCGGCGGCAAGGCCGCCTGACGCGCGGCGAAAGGCTGGCCCGGCAATTGCGGCGCGCCGACGGTAAGATAGAGAACGACACCGAACAGCGGCAACAGCACCGCGGCGGCGGCGATCAGTCGGCGATGACGGCGGCTGCGGCCAGGCTGCACAGCGGGCGTATCGGCCAGCGCCAGGATGCGGCGCTGGATTTCCAGCCGTGCCGCCCTGGCCTGATCTTCCGGCAGCACGCCGCGCTGCTGGTCGCGCTCGATCTCCGCCAGTTGGTCACGATAGACATTGAGGGCAAAGCCGCTCTCATCCTTCAGCTTGCGCGTCTCGAACAGCGGCACGGCGAGGATCATGACGACCGCGAGCGTCATCATGGCGGCGAGAATCCAAAAACCAATCATGCAGCACCGCCTTGCGAGCGATCGTCCGGATGATCGTCATGGGCTTTCAGGAATTTATCGAGCCGCGCCTGTTCGGCGGGATCAAGCGGCGCCGCCTCGCGCCGACCGACCCGGCGATAGAAGAGATAGATGCCGGCGGCAGCGCCCGCCAGCAGCAGGAAGGGCCCGATCCATATCAGTGCCGTCTTCGCCTCGAAAGGCGGCTTCAGCAGCACGAAATCGCCGTAGCGCGCCACCAGGAAGGCACGCACCTGGTCATCGGTGGCGCCCGCCTTCAACTGCTCGCGGATCAGCTCGCGCAGATCATGGGCAATATCAGCGTCGGATTCCTCGATGCTCTGGCTCTGGCAGACGACACATCGTATGTCGCGCGAGATCGCCTCGGCGCGCGCTTCCAGTGCCGGATCGCTCAGCATCTCATCGGGTCGCACGGCGAAGCTCGTGGTGGCAAAGCCTGCCAGGAGGACGCCGGCGACGAGACCGGCAATGAGGCCGTGGCGGATCTGGCGGATCACTTTTGCAGATCCTTGATCAGGGGCAGCAGCTGGGTCGTTATCAGCTCGTCGCTGAGCGGGCCGGGGATGCGGTCGCGGATGATGCCCTGCTTGTCGATGATGAAGGTCTCCGGCACGCCGGTGATGCCGAAGCCGACGATGCCGATGCGGCCATTCTCGTCGGTGCCGATCCGCGCATAGGGATTGCCAAGCTCATCGAGGAAGCCCTGCAGGGCTTCCTTCTTGTCCTTCCAGGCAAGGCCCAGCACCGGAATGCCGGCCTCGCTGCCGAGCTTCTTCAGCAAGGGATGCTCGGCCCGGCAGGGCACGCACCAGGAGGCAAAGAAGTTGATCGCCACCACCTGGCCCTTATAGGCGCCGGTCATGAAATCGCTGTCGGCGATGCCGGGCTGGCCATCGGCCAGGGCCGGCGCCGTGAAGCTGGCGATCTTCTTGCCGATCAGCGGCGAATCGATGGCGCGGGGATCGTGGTTGGGATTGAGGCCGAGCACGAAAATCGCGGTCAGCGCAGCCAGCACGATCAGCGGCAGAATGAACAGCAATCGACGCATGATCAGGCCTTCGCCGCCGCCTTGGCGCCCGTAGCGGGCGCCTTGCTGGGAGCTCCGACCCGGTAGCGGCGATCGCTCAGCGAGACACAGCCGCCGAGCGCCATCAGCCCGCCGCCGAGCCAGATCCAAAGCACCAGCGGCTCGTGATAGATGCGCACGGTCCAGCCACCCTTGCCGTCCGGCTCGCCAATGACGGCATAGATGTCCTTGCTCCAGCTGCTGTGGATGGCGGATTCCGTGGTCGGCGGCGAAGGCACCAGATATTGCCGCCGCTCCGGCTTCAGCACGGTCAGCACCTGGCCATCCTCAAGGGCGGTGATGGTCGCACGCTCGGCGAGATAGTTCTCCACCGTGAGGTCGCGGACGTCATCGAGCCGGTAGCTGATATCGCCAACGGTGACTGACTGGCCGACATGCAACACCGTCACCTTTTCCTGCTTCCAGGCGACCGATCCCGTCATGCCCACAATAGCGAGGGCGAGGCCGACATGGGCCAGGGTCATGCCATAGGCGGCGCGCGGCAGGTTGACGGCGCGCGACCAGCTGTTGCCCAGTGATCCACGCCCAAGTTTAACGCGGCCCGCCCATTCGGCAAGCGTACCGACCAGCAGCCAGGCGGCCAGCGCCATGCCGGCGAAGGCCATGAAGGAGGCGCTGTCGGTCAGATACCAGGTGGCGCCGATGGCGACGAGGGCGGCAATCCCCGCTGCGGTCAGCCGCTGCAGCGCGCCCGGCAGATCGCCCCGCTTCCATCCCAGGAACGGCCCGATCGCGGTGACCAGGACCAGCGGCATGGCGATCGGCACGAAGACGGTTTGGAAATACGGCGGGCCGACCGAGATGGTGCCGAGATTCATGACGCTGAGGATCAGCGGCGCCAGGGTGCCGAACAGCACCGTCGCCGCCAGCACCGCCAGCAGCAGGTTGTTGAGGACGAGCGCGCCTTCGCGGCTGATCGGCGCGAAGAAGCCGCCCTGCTTGAGGATGGGTGCGCGCCAGGCAAAGAGCGAGAGCGAGCCGCCGATGGCGATCATCAGCAGCGCCAGGATGAAGAGGCCGCGCGCCGGGTCCTGGGCGAAGGCATGGACCGAGGTGATGACGCCGGAGCGCACCAGGAAAGTGCCCAGCATGGAGAAGGCGAAGCCGAGGATGGCGAGCAGGATGGTCCAGGCTTTGAGGGAATCGCGCTTCTCGACGACGATGGCGGAATGCAGCAGCGCCGTCGCCATCAGCCAGGGCATGAAGGAGGCGTTCTCCACCGGGTCCCAGTACCACCAGCCGCCCCAGCCGAGTTCGTAATAGGCCCAGCGGGAACCGAGCACAATGCCGCAGGTGAGCGCCGTCCAGGAGAGCAAAGTCCAGGGCCTGACCCAGCGCGCCCAGGCGGCATCGACCTTGCCTTCGATCAGGGCGGCGATGGCGAAGGAAAAGGACATCGAGAGGCCGACATAGCCGAGATAGAGCATCGGCGGATGGAAGGCCAAGCCCGGATCCTGCAGCAGCGGATTGAGCTGACGGCCTTCCAGGGGTGCGGGATCGAGCCGGGCGAAGGGATTGGAGGTCAGCAGCATGAAGAGCAGGAAGCCCATGGCGACCATGGCCTGGACCGACAGCACGCGCGCCTTCAGCCGCATCGGCAGGTTGTCACCGAAGAGGGCGACCAGCGCGCCGAACAGCGAGAGGATCACCACCCAGAGCAGCAGCGAGCCCTCGTGATTGCCCCATGCGCCGGCGATCTTGTAGATTAGCGGCTGGGCCGAATGGGAGTTCTCATAGACCGCCGCCACCGAGAAATCGGACACCACATAGGCGTGGATGAGGGCGAGAAACGAAAAGCCGAGAAAGACGAACTGGGCGACCGCCGCCGGCTGCGCCAGCGCCATCCAGGGCCGCAGGCCGCGCTGGGCGCCGATCAGGGGGATGATCGCCTGGGCGATCGCCAGAATCAGGGCTAGGACCAGGGCGTAATGGCCGAGTTCGGTAATCATTGTGCCGGGCTTCCTTGATTGCTTCCTGCGGGGTTGCCGCCCGCCGGGCCGGTCCCGGTCTCGGGACTTCCTGTCTGGTCGCCGGTTTCCTGCCAGCGGCCTGAGGCCTTCAGCGCCTTGGCGACTTCCGGCGGCATGTATTTCTCGTCATGCTTGGCAAGCACCTCGTTGGCGATGAACCGTCCCTGCTCATCCACCGATCCTTCGATCACCACGCCCTGACCTTCGCGAAAGAGATCGGGCAGGATGCCGCGATAGCGCACCTCGATCGATTTGGTGAGGTCGGTCACTTTGAAGAGGATGGTGCCCTCGCCGTCGAGCTTTTGCACGCTGCCTTTTTCCACGAGGCCGCCGACGCGGATCACGCGGCCGGGGGCCGGAGGCCTGGTCACCAGTTCGGTCGGGCTGAGGAAGAAGACGATATCCTGGCGCAAGGCGGTCAGCACCAGGGCGACCGCCGCACCGAGCAGCAACAGGCTGACGATGACGAGATAGAGGCGTCGCGTCTTACGGGTCAGGCTGCGGCGCGGGCCGCCGCTGGCCGGGGCAGCGCCTGCCTTGATATCGGTCATGAGCCTACCGTGGATTGATCGGATGCCGGCTGATCGGGTTTTCCGGAGACCGCCGCCGGATGCGCTTTATTTCCATCGCTGGCATGCCGCGGCGTGCCGGGCGATGCCGCGCCCTTAGCCTGTGCTGTCCCGCCGGGCTGCGCTGTCCTGCCGGCCTGGGCTGCCCTGTCCGCCTGGGCCGCGACTTCGCTCTCCAGCCGGCGCAAGGCCGTGGTCGCCTGATGCACCCGCCGCCAGCTGTCGAGCGCGAAGGCGACCAGCACCAGGGCGGCGACCCCGTAAGCCGGCCAGATGAAGCCGGCATAGCCGCCCATGAGCAGATAATCGTGCATCGCCTGTGTCATCCTCGCGGTCCCGTCATGCCCGGCGCATCCTCAGCTTGCACCTTCGCCGGCGGGCCGGGCCTCGGCCGCGTGACCCGCGATACCGCCGGCTCTTGCCGCCGCTTTGCCGGCCGCGGCCGGGCTGCGCAGGCGGTTGAAAAGCAGGACGCGCAAGCGAGCCGACAGCAGTTCAGCCTTCATCCGTGCGAACAGCGCCGAGAAAAAGAACAGCTGGAAAGCAACCGCCATCAGCAGCAATGGATGCAGCATGGAAGGATCGATACTGGGTCCGCCCATGCGCATGATGCTGGCCGGCTGGTGCAGGGTATTCCACCAATCGACCGAGAACTTGATGATCGGCACGTTGACGGCCCCGACCAGGGCCAGGATGGCGGCGGCGCGGCGGCCGCGCTGACGGTCCTCGAAGGCCTGGGCCAGCGCCATATGGCCGAGATAGAGGAAGAACAGCAGCAGAAACGAGGTCAGCCGGGCATCCCAGACCCAATAGGTGCCCCACATCGGCCGGCCCCAGAGCGAACCGGAGACCAGGGCGACAAGGGTGAAGCCGGCCCCGAGCGGCGAGGCCGCCTCGGCCGCCACATCGGCCAGGGGGTGGCGCCAGATCAGGGCGCTGGCGCTGGCGACGGCGATCAGGCAATAGGCGAACATCCCCAGCCAGGCCGCCGGGACATGGATATACATGATCCGCACCGTCTCGCCCTGCTGGTAGTCAGCCGGCGAATGGAACAGCGCGAGATAAAGGCCGCCAACGAAGGCCAGGACCGTGGCTGCAATCAGCCAGGGTTGCAGCCGGTCGGCCAGCCGCAGAAAGCGTCCGGGATTGGCAAAGCGATGCATGGCCCGTTTTATATAGGGGCCAAGGGGTCGATACCAGAAGGCAAATCAAGGACAAAGGTGCAAAAATACCGCCGCGGCAACGCGCCACGCTGTCAAACGGCTGACGGCCCGATGCAAGGCCGAGGCTTTCTCCGACCAAGGTCTAATCGCGGGGGTCTAGTCGCGGGGGGCAATTGCCGGTACGGGCGGGAACAGAGGACGGGACGGTCCGGAGCCGATCCCGGGAAAGCAAACAGGGCGCCCGAAGGCGCCCTGTCCGAAGCTTTGGTCCATCCGCGGCTCCATGAACCGGCGGACAGCCAGACCCAAGAGCCGCTTACTGGCCCTTGTTGTAGGTGCCGTGCGGTTCGACGACGATGTCGACGCGACGGTTTTCCTGGTCCTTCGTATTGTCCGGCGCGCCCGGCTGTTCGCCGACGCCGACAACCGAGATAGCCGAAGCCAAAGGCACGCCCATCTTCTTCATGGCGTTGTCGACGGCCTGAGCGCGGCGGGCAGCGAGAGCCTTGTTGGCGCCAGCCGAACCCTGGGTATCGGTATAGCCCTGGATTTCCACAGCAGCGATCGGATACTGGCTGAGGAAATTGGCGGCCTGTTCCAGCTTCGCCTGGTCTTCGGCCCGCAGCTTGGAGCTGCCGGTATCGAAGTAGATCGAAACCTTCTGAGAGCCGACGCTCTGCGGAACGTGCAGCGATTCGAGGTAAGCGATGCGAGCACGGATCGGGTCGAGGATGCGGTTGAACGCAGCTTCAGCCTTCTGACGGTGATCGAGCGCTTCCTGCGACAGGCGCACGCCCTTCTGGCGCAGCGGCAGGTCGGTATAGAGATAAGGCGCAGCATCCGCGAGATTGGTCTTGATGTCTTCCGCCGCCTGAGCCTTGTTCTCGGCTTCGACGAGGTTGTACAGGAACTGACCGAAGTCGCCTTCGCGCGTCTTGTCAACGTTGGTTTGGATGGTGGTGAGGTCGGGCTCACGGTTGGGAGCGACGCAAGCCGCAACCGATAGCAAGCACGAGCCGATTAGAGCCAGTTTAAGATGGCGATTCATGTTGTAACCCCCTGGGACAGTCACGAAAATGCGGTTTCCATGGAAGAAAGCATTCGTATCCGGCGATCTCCCACCGGACGGTTGCAGAATATGCTGAATCTTCTGGTTGAATCCAACCAGATTTCGCCAGTCTTTGGCGACTGTGTCAGAAATCCCGCAACTGTTGCCTGAAAGCAACAAACCTCGTGCGGGTTACCTGAACAGATCCTGTCGGAATTTCACACCCTGGTGTTGTGATCGCGGAAATCTCCATCAAATGGATGAGAGATTTTGTATACAGCTCTGAAAACAGGACATTATTGGAATAGTTTCCGCTGAAGCGGGCAGTGCGCCCGAAACCAGGGAAGCGGCCCGCCCATGCTGCCATGGGACAGCCGGGCGAACGGCCGGGGGCGTATGATTCGCGTAAAACGGGTTGCCCCTGTGGCAGGGATGCCGCGGTGGCCACGGCCACAAAGGTGATCGCCGTCACCCCGGCGCTAGAGCCGCCGGCGAAACGGATTCTGCAATTAATGGCTGATCGGCCGCCTATTCCGGCAGCCAGGCCCGGCCGGAAGCCCGCGCAATTGTTACGGTCCTCAGGCGGCTTGGCGCAAGGCGGCGGCCGTGGCCCAGGGGGTGAGAGCGAGACTGGCAAGCAGCATGGCAGCGAGCAGGATCAGGAAACCGGCGGCACTGCCGAGCCCCAGCCGGGCGGCATCGATTACAGCCATGGCGAAGATCAGCACCGGCACATAAAGCGGCAGGATGATAAGGGTGATCAGCACGCCGCCGCGGCGGCTGCCAAGGGTGAGGGCGGCGCCGAGACCGCCGAGCAGGCTCAGCATCGGGGTCGCCAGCAGCAGGGCGGTCAGCATCGGCAGATAGGCGACCGGCGGCAGATTGAGAATGAGGCCCAGGGCCGGCGCCGCCACCAGGAGCGGCAGGCCGGTGGTCAGCCAATGAGCCAGGGCCTTGACCAGGGCAATCACCTCCAGCGGCAGCGGCGAGAGCAGAAGGCCATCCAGGCTGCCATCCTCGAAATCCGGCAAATAGAGCCGGTCCAGCGACAGCAGCGCCGCCAGGGCGGCCATCACCATCACCACGCCGCTGGCGATGGCGGCGAGCAGATTGGGCGCCGGCCCGACGGCGAAGGGAAACAGGATGCCGGCGGCCAGAAAGAACAGCACCACCAGCGCGACATCGAGGCCCTGGCGCAGACTGAGGCGGAGGTCGCGGCGCAGCAGGGCGAAGGCGGCGCTCATGCCACCTCGCCCAGGGCATCATGCGGCGCGAGCAGCATCGCCTCGTCGAACGGGGCCGGTTCGAAATCGTCGACCGCCAAGCGCCGGCCCGGCAGGTCTTCGAGATGCTCGTGGCTGGCCGTCACGATGACGCCGCCCGCATCGAGATGATCGCGCAACTGGCCAAGCAGACGCTGCTGCGCCTGGGCGTCAAGGGCATTGGTCGGCTCGTCGAGCAGCCAGAGCGGCGCGGTCCCGGCCGTCTGCAGCAACAGCCGCGATAAGGTCAGGCGTCGCCGCTGGCCGGCCGAGAGAAAGCGTGCCGGCAAATCGGCCAGTCCCTGGAGCTCATTGGCCGCGAGGGCGGCTTCCACCCTGCTCGCGGCCGCCGCTTTGGCCAGTCCGGCGAGATCGGCCCAAAAGCGCAGGTTTTCCCGCACGGTCAAGCCGGCCTTCAATGCATCGGCATGGCCGAGATAGACCAGCCGCCGACGATGCGCCTCGGCTTCGCGCGCCACCGGCTGCCCGTCCCACAGGAAGCCGCCCGCGGCAGGGCGCATCAGCCCGGCGGCAAGGCGCAGCAGACTGGACTTCCCGCTGCCATTGGCGCCGGTCAACAGCAGCGCCTCCCCGGCCGCGATCCGGAAATCAAGGCCTTGAAACAGCAGCCGCTCGCCGCGTTGACAGGCAAGATTTCGTGCTTCGAACAGGGCCCACCTCTTCCGACCGATCCGGGACCGCCCGGCCCCGCTTGGCCTTATGCCATGGGTGCCGCCGCGACGCCACGGCAATGCCAGGATGCGGCGGCAAGAGGGCTGCCCCGAAACAAAACAGGCCGCGCGGCGGAGCCGGCGGCCAAGTTAAGAGACAAGAGGATATAAGCGAGTGGGTGGCGCCGCGACCATCGGGGATGGGTTCAAGTCGCGGCGCCGGGCCCCTTGTGCCATGCACCGCTCGGGGGTATCGCGGCGCATCGCGTCGACCTTTACCTGTCCTTCGCCCGTTTCATCCAGTTGGGCTGGCGAACGAGGGGCCGGCAATCGGGGGAGGTGGGTCGGGTCACCTCGAGACAACAGAGGGGATGATCTCTGTTGGTTGCATCCTCAGTCGCCCAGGTGGCCTCAATAAGACGAGAAGATGGCAAAATTGTGGTCCGGCCCCTTTTCTGACTGCGGAACTGCCGAAAAATCCCTTTCGAATAAATGAGTTACTTGTGCCCGCATGAGCGGCTCGTCGCCCCCTCACGCTTATGTTATCCTCGCCGCGTTTGAGAAAGGGCGCGCCAAGCGGCGGGGACTCCTTGTGATCTGTACTCACAATAAATTCTTACAAAATTCGGTTGTGGTAGCGGCTTGATCCGGCGAATTTGTGAGCTGGATGCGGGGATACTCACCCCACCGACCTTTAGCGGACCGGCGAAAGTCAATCGCCGCCGTCCGGCTATTGCGTTTTTAAACTGACAAACGATCGGGAGATTGCTCGTGACGGCAGCACTCAACAGCTTCAAGACCAGGAAATCCTTGAAGGTTGGAACGAAATCCTATGACTATTTCAGCCTGAAGGCGGCCGAAAAGGCCGGGCTCGGCGATCTCAGCCGGTTGCCCAACTCGATGAAAGTGCTGCTGGAAAACCTGTTGCGCTATGAAGACGGACGCACCGTCACCAAGGACGATATCAAGGCGGTGGCCAAATGGCTGAAGGACAAGCGCTCCGACCGTGAGATCGCCTATCGCCCGGCGCGCGTGCTGATGCAGGATTTCACTGGCGTCCCCGCCGTGGTCGATCTCGCCGCCATGCGCGAGGCAATGGTGCATCTCGGCGGCGACGCCAAGAAGATCAATCCGCTTTCGCCGGTCGATCTCGTCATCGACCATTCGGTCATGGTCGACTATTTCGGCGGCCCGGGCGCCTTCAAGAAGAATGTCGAGCTGGAATATGACCGCAATGGCGAGCGCTATGCCTTCCTGCGCTGGGGCCAGACCGCCTTCGACAATTTCCGCGTCGTGCCGCCGGGAACCGGCATCTGCCACCAGGTGAACGTGGAACATCTCGCCCAGGTGGTCTGGACCAAGAAAGAGCCGACCGTCACGGTGAAGGGTAAGAAGACCGGCGGCAAGACCGTCGCCTATCCGGACACTTTGGTCGGCACCGACAGCCATACCACCATGGTCAACGGCCTCGGTGTGCTCGGCTGGGGTGTGGGCGGTATCGAAGCGGAAGCGGCCATGCTGGGCCAACCGGTCTCCATGCTGCTTCCCGAAGTGATCGGCTTCAAGCTGACCGGCAAGCTGAAGGAAGGCACCACCGCGACCGACCTCGTCCTTACCGTAACGCAGATGCTGCGCAAGAAGGGCGTCGTCAACAAGTTCGTCGAATTCTACGGCGACGGCCTGGACGACATGTCGCTGCCCGACCGCGCCACCATCGCCAATATGGCGCCGGAATATGGCGCCACCTGCGGCTTCTTCCCGGTCGATGCCGAGACCATCCGCTATCTCAAAGCCACCGGCCGCAAGGCCGACCGCGTCGCCCTGGTCGAGAAATACGCCAAGGCCCAGGGCATGTGGCGCGACAAGAAGACGGTGGACCCGGTCTTCACCGACACGCTGGAACTGGATATCGGCACGGTCGAACCGTCGCTTGCCGGTCCGAAGCGCCCGCAGGACCGGGTGCCGCTGAGCCAGGCCGCCGGCGAGTTCAACAAGGCCCTGGTCGAGACCTTCGGCCGCAAGGGCAATGAGGGCCGCGTCTCGGTCAAAGGGGCGAAGCACAATCTCGGCGACGGCGATGTGGTGATCGCCGCCATCACCTCCTGCACCAACACCTCGAACCCCAGCGTCATGCTGGGCGCCGGCCTGGTCGCCCAGAAGGCGGTGGCGCTCGGCCTCACCACCAAGCCCTGGGTCAAGACCTCGCTGGCCCCCGGTTCCCAGGTGGTCACCGATTATCTGAAGAAATCCGGCCTGCAGAAGTCGCTCGACAAGCTCGGCTTCAACCTGGTCGGCTATGGCTGCACCACCTGCATCGGCAATTCCGGTCCACTGCCCGAACCGATCGCCGATGCCGTCACCACCGGCGACCTGGTGGCCGCGGCGGTGCTCTCCGGCAACCGCAATTTCGAGGGCCGCGTCAATCCGCATGTGAAGGCCAACTACCTCGCCTCGCCGATGCTGGTCGTCGTCTATGCGCTGGCCGGCAGCATGAAGATCGACATCACCAAGGACCCGATCGGCTACGACAAGAAGGGCAAGCCGGTCTATCTCAAGGACATCTGGCCGACCAACAAGGAAATCGCCGACGCGGTGCGGAAGAACGTCACCACTGCCGCTTTCAAGAACCGCTATGCCGACGTCTTCGCCGGCGATGCCAAGTGGAAGAAGATCAAGACGGCCAAGGGTCTCACCTATCAGTGGGACAAGAAGTCGACCTATGTGCAGAACCCGCCTTACTTCGTGGGCATGCCGAAACAGCCCGGCACCTTCCACGACATCCACAAGGCGCGGCCGCTGGCGATCCTCGGTGATTCCATCACCACCGACCATATCTCGCCCGCGGGCTCGATCAAGAAGGACGGCCCCGCCGGCAAGTATCTGGTCGAGCACGGCGTGCAGCCGGTCGATTTCAACTCCTATGGCGCGCGGCGCGGCGGCCATGACGTGATGATGCGGGGCACCTTCGCCAATATCCGCCTCAAGAACGAGATGGCGCCGGGCACCGAAGGCGGCGTCACCAAGCTGCAGCCC
>DATLJB010000104.1:0-56517 GCA_035539075.1 Terriglobia bacterium | reverse complement strand
TGCTGCTGGTGCTCATGGTGTCGCCGCTTTCCTTGCTGGCTGAAGTTCACGGCCTTCTTGCTAGCCCAGGGGCGGGGACGAGGCAAGCTGCGCGGCCATGCAGCCCGTGCAAGCGGCTAGGCGATGGGCAGATCGCCGGGGTAAGGCAGGCGAAACAGGGGTTTGGCCGGCGCGGTCATCGCTGCGAGTGAGGTCTCCCGCCGGTGGCCGTGACGATGAGGCAGGCAGGCGTTCAGCGTGAATTCCGGGCGGCGCTGCTGCTCGGTCGGCGGCAACGGGATTTTGATACCGCTTGCATAACTCGCTGCGACAAGAGCGGTAGATTGTGGCAGAATGCCGCCGCTCCCCTGATATGGAATCGACACGATCACCGTCGGGACCGGTCAGTGGGGCGAGGGGAGAAAGAGCGGCGTAATCGATGGCCGATAGCCATCGGAAGATCAGGTCACCAGGAGCCATGGGGCGGGCGATTACCGGTCCCGGCAGTTTCTGCAAGATTTGATACCGCTTCGAATGAGCGTCCGAGAACCAGACGAATTCCCGATGCGATGCGCCCGCAAAGCATCCCGGACGTCGTTGAGGATCGGGACGTGGATGGATGAACCGGGGGACGGTTCATCGCCAATGTTATTCAATGCCTAAAGGGAGGTTTGTCATTATCATGCCCGATACACCAGATCAGCCGACCGAGCCGACAGCCGCGACGCCAGCCGTAGTACCGGCGGCGGTGGCGCCAGCTGTGCCGGTTGCCGCACCCGTCGCTGCGCCGGTCGCCAGCACACCGCCGTCGCCGCCCGCTCCGGTCGCAGCCGCCAGCAAGAAGCCGGCTGCCAAGAAGAAATCTGCCAAGAAGAAGGCAGCGAAGAAGGCTGCTAAAAAACCAGCGGCCAAGAAGGCCGCCAAGAAAGCCGTGAAGAAGGCAGCGAAGAAGGCTGCCAAGAAGCCGGCGGCAAAAAAGAAAGCGGCGAAGAAGCCCGCTGCCAAGAAGAAGGCAGCGAAGAAGCCCGCCGCCAAGAAGAAAGGCGCCAAGAAGACGGCCAAGAAAGCAGCCAAGAAGGCTGTGAAGAAGGTCGCCAAGAAGACAGCCAAGAAGAAATCGGCAAAGAAGGCCGCCCGGAAGAAGTGAGGCTGGGATGGCGCGTCCGGATACCCGCCGGCCCGCGCAGGATCAGCCGTAAACTGAAGCCCCTCCCGTTGCGGGAGGGGTTTTCATTTGCGCGACGCTCTCGCGAATGATGCCGGCCCGGCGGTACGTCCGCGAAGGGATACCGAATTCCCCCGTCAATCCAATTCGACCCAGACCGGCTGGTGGTCGGAGGCGATGGCGGCTTCGTCGATCCAGGTGCTCTTCAGGCGCCGCACCATGGTCTCCGGCAGGAAGCAGTAATCGAGGCGCTGGTCCCAGTCGGCGCCCTGGGCGGCATTTGCCCGATAGGTAACGCCGTCTGCGAGGTCGTGACCGGCGGCGACCCAGCTGTCGATGAATCGCAGCCGTTCCGATCCCGGTTCCGCCGCCCCGGCATCTGACAGCAGCGTGCCGAGCAGCAGGGTGGCGTATTCCATCGACTGCGGCTCGGCATTGAAATCGCCCAGCAGGATGGCCTCGGTCGGCATGGGCGGCGGCGGCATATCGGTTTGCCAATGCCGGGCGTCGGCCTCGCTGCCGTTCCAGATCGATCCTTCTGTCGCGGCGTTATGAAGCAGGTTCATCAGGTGGCGAATCTGCACCAGGCGTTCGCTGCTGGCTGCGTCGCTCAGATGGATATTGAACAGCCGCAAGGGGCCGTCCGGTGTCGCGATCACCGTCTCCAGGGCGCCGGTCACCAGGTTGAAGCGCGCGCCGGTATCGATCTTCGGAAAGGTGTGGCAGCGGGCGGCGACGATCGGCCAGCGGCTGATCGTCATCTGCCCGAACTGACGGCGGCGATTGACCACGCGGCCGGAGGCAGCGTAGCGATAGCTGGCATCGGCATCGAACTGCGCGCCATAGACGCAATAGCGGTCGGCCAAAGTCTTTTCGATCAGATCCGGCTGGTCGGCCATGCCGCTGCGCCGCCAGTTCCGCTCGACCTCCTGAAGGCAGATGATATCGGCCTGGCGTACCGTTGCCAGGCTGCGCGCGAGATCGTATTCGCCGTCCGCGCCGAGGGAATACTGGATGTTATAGCTGACGAGACGCATGGCGGCCTGGATGTCGTTTCAGCGCGGGCCGCGGTCGGTGAAATGGCGCGGAAAGAACAGCGCCAACTGGCTGCTGGCGATCCGGCGGGCCTCCTTGATCGTCAGCGGGGTCGCCGTCGCGGTCATATCCATCCACAACCCGCCCAGAGAGCTGTCGATCAGGCGGGCGATGACATGCGGATCATGGCCGGCATAGCCGCCTTCCTTGACGATGCGGGTACAGAGATCCGTGGTCAGCTTGAGGAAATGCCGCGTCTGCGCGCCGAACAATTCGGTATAGGGCTTGCGCGCATTGGTTTCCGACCAGAAAGCCTTCCAGGCCGCCAGGTAGCGCGGCGTCAGCAGGCGCGGTTCGAACTCGGCCTGGACCAGATTCCACAGCAGATCCGTGGCGCGCTCACCGATGCCGATCTGGCTCGCATAGAGGACGCCGAAATACTCGGTTCCCATCCATTTCAGGACCTCGAGCAGCAGGCGTTCCTTGCTCTTGAAATGCACGATGATGAGCGCCGTGGAGACGCCCGCCGCTCTCGCTACTTCGTTCAGGGTGGTGCCGGCATAGCCCCGCGCCGCCAGCACATCGATCGTCGCCTGAACCAATTCCTGCTTGCGGTCGAGCGGATTCTTGCGGCTGCGGCTTTTGGGTGCGGCTGCCGTCCTAGATGCGCCGGCGGGCTTGGGAGCGCCCGCCGGCTTGGGCGCAGGACCGCCGCTTTCCGGTTTGCGCTGCCGCCCGGATGGCTTTTTCGTTCGTAACGCTTTTTCCGCCATCTCGACTTTCGCGTCCTTTAATAACTAACCATTCATTATCGTGACATTCAGATGAAGGCACGAAGACCTAGAATGACCACATATATGATCAATAGGAAGTGTAACAGGAATCGTAATTGACTTCATTACTAAACTATCAGTTACTAACTGCGAGGGCAAATTCCGGAGGAGACGAAGGGGGATGGGGTTCCCCTGCGCCGACCTCGAATGCCGCCGCATGTCGCCGTCTTTCGCGTTCCATCTGCGTTACATCCGATACTGGGGAGGGATCCATGACACGCCTGAAATCGCTCTGCTTGAAGTCGTTCGGCCTTGCGCTGCTTGTCCTTGCCGCCGGCGCCGCGCCATCCCTGGCCGACAAGCTGAAACTGACCGTGGCCGTCGAGGGCGCCTACCCGCCTTATAACCAGGTCGGGCCGGACGGCAGCCTGCAGGGTTTCGACGTCGATTTCGCCAAGGAGATCTGCAAGAAGATCGACGCCGATTGCGAATTCGTGAAGCAGGATTGGGATGGCATGATCCCCGGGCTGCTCGCCAACAAATATGACGTCATCATCTCCTCGATGGGCATCCTGCCGGAGCGCGAGG
The DNA here is from genome assembly GCA_035539075.1 of Terriglobia bacterium. Taxonomy (GTDB): domain Bacteria; phylum Pseudomonadota; class Alphaproteobacteria; order Dongiales; family Dongiaceae; genus Dongia_B. The sequence goes on along the minus strand of DATLJB010000104.1, from coordinate 52,977 downwards.
AGAAGATCGATTTCACCATTCCCTATTACCAGGCGCCCACGGCCCTGGTGGCGTTCAAATCGGCCGGGGTAAAGGCCGGCGCCGACGGCTATCCCGATGCGGACAGCCTGGCCGGCAAGAAGATCGGCGTGCAGCGCGCCACCGCCTATGAAAGCTGGGCGCGCGACAAATGGCCGAAGGCAGAGGTCGTGGTCTATGACAGCTCGCAGAGCGCCGATCTCGACATGCAGAGCCATCGCCTGGATGCCCGCTTCGACGACTACGTGCTGCTGAGCGATGGCATCATGAAGACCAACGGCGACCAGTATGAGCGGATCGGCAAGATCTATACCGAGGCCGCCATGGGCTCGAAAGGCGAGGGCATTGCCCTGCGCAAAGGCAATGACAGCCTGCGTGACGCGATCAGCAAGGCGATCCTCGCCATGCGCGCCGACGGCACCTATAAGTCGGTCAATGACAAGTATTTCGACTTCGACATCTACGGCCAGTAAGCACGGTCGCTGACCGGGCGGCAGGCCTCCGGCGCGATGCCGGAGGCCTGTACTCAAGCCGGTGCAAGGGAGGCATCACGCTGCCCGCGTTTCTCGATCTAAAGGGTTACGGCCATCTGCTCCTCAGCGGCGCCGGGATGAGCCTCGCCGTCGGCCTGGCGGCCATGCTGGTGGTGCTGGCGCTCGGCATGCTGGCCGCCTTGGCGAAGCTCTCGGGTCACCGATCATTGCGTCGCCTGGCCACCGCGTACACGGTCATCATCCGTGGCGTGCCAGAGCTGGTGCTGATGTTGCTGATCTATTATGGCGGCACCACTTTGCTGCAGACTCTGATCGCGCTGTTTGGCAAGGCGGTGCGGGTCGACATCAACGCCTTCGCAGCTGGCACGCTGGTGCTCGGCTTCGTCTACGGCGCCTATGCGACAGAGATCTTCCGTGGCGCCTTCCTGGCCGTGCCGCGCGGCCAGATCGAGGCCGGCTTCGCCTTCGGCATGACGCGGCGGCGGGTGTTCTGGCGCATCCATCTGCCGCAGGCTTGGCGCTTCGCCCTGCCGGGGCTCGGCAATCTGTGGCTTACCTTGCTGAAGGCGACCTCGATCACCTCGGTTATCGGTTTGACCGAGCTGGCGCGGCAGGCCTATCTGATCATGCCGGTCAGCCAGAAGCCTTTCGTGACCTTCTTTCTCGCCTCGTTGCTCTATCTCGCCATGACGGCGGTGTCGGATCTGTTGCGGATGTATTGCGCCCGCCGCGCCGCCGCCGGCGTCCGGCTGGCAGGGTGAGGCGGCGATGTTCGGCGGCATCGATTTCGCCCTCGTCTGGCGCAGCGCCCCTGATCTGCTGCATGGCCTGTCCGTGACCCTGCAACTGACCGTTCTGACGGTGCTCGGCGGCATCCTCCTGTCGGTGCCGCTCGGTATCCTGCGGGCATCGCGCTACCGCAGCGCTTCCGCCGCGATTTGGGTCTATACCTATTTCTTTCGCGGCACGCCGATGCTGATCCAGCTCTATCTGATCTATTTCGGCCTCGGCCAATTCGCGGCGATCCGCGACTCCTTCGTCTGGCCGGTGCTGAGCCAGGCCTATTGGTGCTGCCTGCTGACCTTCACCCTGAACACGGCCGCCTATACGATCGAGATCGTCGCCGGCGCCATTCGCAACGTGCCCCATGCCGATATCGAGACCGCCAAGGCGCTCGGCATGTCGCGCTGGACGCGGCTGCGGCGGATCACCCTGCCGGTCGCCTTTCGCATCGTGCTGCCGGCCTATACCAATGAGGTGATCTTCATCCTGCAATCGTCATCGCTGGCCAGCATCGTCACCGTCCTGGACCTGACCGGCATCGCGCGCACCATCATCGCCCGCACCTTCGCGACCTATGAGTTCTTCATCACCATCGGTCTCATCTATCTGACGCTGACCTATCTGATGCTCTGGGGCTTCAACCGTTTGGAAAAGCGCTGGTATCGCCATCTCGACCGGATGCCGATGGCGGTACGCGATGCCGAACTGGCGTTGCGCTAGGCGCGGTTGCGTCAAACCGGCGGCCGCATCTGCGCCCAGGGCTGGCGCTGTTCCAGGGCGGCGGCGATGCGCAAGGGCGTCAGATCCTCGAAGCGGCGGCCGAGGATCTGCAGGCCGATCGGCAGGCCGGCGCCCGAGGGTGTTGCCGGTTCCTTCGCCCAGCCGCAGGGGACCGAGAGCGCCGGGCACTGGCTGACGAAATTGAACACCGAGGTGACGTCGAGGCAGCGGTACTTGCCCGCCGCGTCGAGCTGCCAGAACTCGGTATCCGCACGTCCCACCCGCACAGCAGGCTGCGCCATGGTGGGGCAGAGCAGGGCGTCGCAGCGCGCCAGGATCGGCGACAGCTCCTTCCAGGCCTCTGTCCGCTGAATCTCGATCGACTTGAATTCCACCGCCGACATGGCGAGGCCGCGATCGATGTAATCGACCACGCGCGGATCCATCTTGGCGCGGTATTGCGGCAGGACGTGATGGAAGAAGGTGGCGAGATAGACCGCCCAGTGCTTGGCCCAGGCCTCATCGAGATCGAAGCCCCACTGGTCGCTCAGCGAGACTTCCTCGATCTCGGCGCCTGCCGCCCGCAATATGTCGGCCGAGCGCCGCACCGCCGCTTCCACTTCCGGATGCCAGACGCGGTTGGCGAAATCGAGGCAGAGGGCGAGCCGAAGCCCCTTGAGATCGAGATTGGGCTTGCTCGTGAAATCCAGCGCCGGCTTCAGCGACTGGATGTCGCGCTCGTCCGGCCCCTGTGTCACCTGCAGGAACAGGGCGGCATCGGCAACGGTGCGGGTGAGCGGGCCGAAATGCGAGAACTGGTCGAACTGGCTCGGCAGGATGGTGAAGGGAATGCGGCCGAAGCTCGGCTTGTAGCCGACGGTGCCGCAGAAGCTCGCCGGGATGCGCACCGAGCCGCCCATATCGGAGCCTTCCGCCAGCGGCACGCAGCCGGTGGCGACGGCGATGCCGGCCCCGCCCGAGGAGCCGCCGGGCGTACGGTTCGGGTCCCAGGGATTGCGCGAGATGCCCCAAAGCGGGCTTTCGGTGAAACTGGAATAGGCGAATTCCGGCGTCGTCGTCTTGCCGATCAGGATGCCGCCGGCCTTGGTCAACGCCTCGACGATCGGCGCGTCATGATCCGGCACGTTATGCTCATAGGCGAAGGAGCCGAGCGTCGTCCGCTTGCCCTTGGTCGGGGTCAGGTCCTTGATGGCGAAGGGGACGCCATGCAGCGGTCCGCGCAATCTGCCGGCTTTCGCCTCGGCCTCGCGTTCCTTGGCGATCGCACGCGCTTCTTCGGGATAGACGAAGCAGAAGCCGTTGAGCTTGGGATTGACCGCGTCGATCCGGGCGAGCGCGTTGTCGATCAGCTCGACCGGCGACAGGCGCCCGGTGCGGATGCGGGCGGCGAGGTCGGTCGCGGGCGTGTAGCAGAGATCGAGATCGGCGGACATCAGGTCTTCCTCGCGGTGACGTTCATGCTGAGGCCGAAAGCGCCGGCCCCGCCCTGCGGCGCGCGGGCCTGCTCGCGGCGATCCAGGCGCCTGAGGATCAGGTGGCAGGCCCAGGCCGTCAAGACGAGCAGCGGCCCGATCAGCGCAAGATAGATCGGCGATCTTTGCGTGGCGATACTGGCCAGCAGACTCGGGGCCAGCATCGGCCGGTCGCCGGACAGGGCATTGGCGAGCTGGAAATCGCTGATCGACAGCAGGGCCGCCATCAGCAGCGCGATCGCCCAGGCCGGCTGCAGCACGGGCTTGATGATCTGCCGGCGCATGCGGTCGGCATCAAGCGCGAACTCGGCGGCGATTTCATCGAGATCGGCCGGCAGGCGGCGCCAGTAGATCAGCATGACGAGGGCGGCAAGCGGCATGGCGCGCAGCCCGTCGGCCAAAGCGACGGCGAGGATGCCGAGGCCGCTCGGCAGATAGAGGGCGAGAAAGAAATGGGCGGCGAGATGAAGCGTGCTGAGGAGCAGGCTCGGCATCAGGAAGGGAAAGGCGCTCAGCAGCGCCAGCATCCAGGATCGCCAGGAGAGGCGGTCATGGGCCAGGATGCGCCGCCAGATGACGGCGAGGCCGGCCCCGCCGGCGGCGGCGAGCAAGGCGGCGATCAGCGCCGCCGTCAAAGTCGGAACCACGGCCGGCAAAAGACGCGGATCGCCGATGACGGCCTGCAGGAACAGGCCCGGCCCGGCGGTGATGGCGATGCCGGCGAGATAACGCAGCGACAGGACCAGCATCCACAGCAGCGGCAAGGCGAGGAATGCCACGGGCAAGAGCGCCAGCGGCGTCAGCGGGTCCCGCCAGCCGAGGGAGCGGGCGAGGGCCCAGTTCCGCCGATCGTCCTGCTGAGGTGATTGCACGGCGTCGCGCCGGGAAGCGGAGCCGCAGCGGCGCTCCGGCCGTGCCAGCAGCAGGGCGGTTGCCGCCGCCGCCAGCGCCAGCATGATGACGGCGAGGACGGCAAACCGCGCGGCCTGCGGCCAGTCGCCCTCGATCTCCATGACCTGGCGCAGCCGCTCGCCCCAGGCGACCGCGCCGGTGTTGAGAAGGGCCGGCTCCAGCGCGGCGCCCAGACTGAGCGCGAAACCGCAAAGCCCGCCGAGGGCAAGGCCCGGACGCAGCAGCGGCGAGACCACCCAGCGCAACAGCCGGCCGTGATGGGCGCCGCATTCCAGCCCGGCCTCGATCAGGGCCGGGTCATGTCGCGCCATCGCCCAGCTCTGGCAGAGGATGGCAAGCGGCAAGGCTCGATGCGTCTCGGCGAGGAAGGTCATGAGATCGCCGAGCACATAGCGTCCGCTGCTGGCATCGGCGTCGACCAGCCAGCGGGCTAGCTGCCGGCCGATCTCCGACCAGCCCATGACGATGGTCACCTGATCGCCGAGGAGTACCGTCAGGCTGAGGGTCAGGACCGCCTGTCGCCAGCGGCCGCCGATGATTGCGACCAGATAGGCGGGACCGATCGCCAGCAGGTTTGCCGCGATCGCCACCAGGAACGCGCCGACAAGCGATCGCGCAAGCAGCGGCGGCAGGCCGCGGTCGGTGATGAAATCCGCCCAGCCGGCGAGGCCGAAGGCGCCGGAGAAAGGATCCTCGGCGGCATTTTCCTGGAAGCTGAGCGCAAGGCCGAAGAGCAGCGGCAGAAGCAGCAGCAGCGCCAGGATGATCAGCGCCGCGAGGGCAAGACGCGGCCGCCAGAGCGGGGTTTTGCTCATCTGCGTTCGGGCGGCGGCGAATCTGGCAGCAGGCGCATATCGCCACGATTCCAGCCGAGGCTGACCGCCATGCCCGGTTCCAGCGGGAAGGGTGCGGGAGCCGGCATGGTGGCGATCACCGGTGCCCCGAAGCCCGGTACCATGACTTGCAGGACCACCGTCGCGCCGTCGCTGAAACGGTCCTGGATGCGGCCCTCGATGCGGAAGTCCTGGCGGCGGATGCCGAGGCCCGGCCGCAGCAGGCTGGGCCGCAGCAACAGGCTGGCTTGCGGCCTTACTGCTTCTCCGGCGGCCTCGGCCGCTTCCGGCAATGCCGTCGACTGCTGCCACAGGCTCGCCGCGACCTGGCGCTGCGGCAGGCTGAAATGCGGCGGGTCGACCAGCGGGCTGCGGCAGGAAAGCGCGTCGCCCTCGCGGCCGAGTATCTCCACCGGCAGCAGGTTCACCGCGCCGGACAGGCGGGCCGCCATCCGGCTTTCAGGGCGCAGATAGATCTCCTCGGCGCTGCCGCCCTGGATGATGCCGCCAAGCGTGCCGCCGGCCGTCTCCAGCAGGACCACGCGGTCGGCGACCGGCGCCCAATAGGGCAGGCGGTCGCTGGCGCAGATGACGGTGAGGCTCAATTCGCGCTGCAATCGGCGCAGATCCTGCAGCAGGCCGGCGGCCTCGCCTGCCGGCAGGTCGCGCAGGGGATCGGTGAGCAACAGCAGGCTCGGCCCCAAGGCCAGCGCCCGCGCCAGCGCCGCGCGGAGCTGCGTCGCCTGGCTGACCTCGTCGGGATAGCGGTCGAGGGCGGCGGCGGAGAGGCCGACCCGCAGGGCAGCGCCGGCAACGGCGGTCGCGGTGTCGCCGATGCGCCGATCGCCACTCAACGGAAACAGGATGTTGCGGCCGATGGTCAGTTGCGGAAAGAGGCGCGGATCGCCGGTCAGGCTGGCAATGCCGCGCGCACCCAGCGGAATGCCGGCCAGAGGCTGGCCGCGCATCAGCAGGCGGCCCTGCCGCATGGGTTCGTATCCCGCGATGACGCGCAGCAGCCGCGCCAGCGGCCTGACATCCTCGCCGGCCAGCAGATGAAACTGGCCGATGGCGAAATCGAGCGACAGGGCGTGCATCGCCGCGCCTTGCGGCGGCACGGATCGCGCGCCGGCTTGGCCTGCAATGCGGAAGGGGACGGTCTGTTCGGGCTGGGTCAGCAGGAGCTGATCGAGTTGCAGGAGGGGCTGGTCAATCATGCGCCCATCTTGGCCGAGCGGCCGCAGCGAGATCAAGCTTTGCCGTATCATCGCAGCCCATCCGCCGGCTCTCCTGTCCTACGTCATGGGTCGATCGTCCTCGGCATCTGATCGCCGGCGGCAGATGCTATGCGCTCTTCGCCTTGCGGATCTCCAGGATGACGCCGGCCTTGTCGGCCGTATCGAAATAGGTGAAGCCGCTGCCATCCGGCCGGCGGCCGCGCATCAGCGGCGCGAGGCCGGCGGCCTTGCCGGCCTGTTCCGCCGCATTGAGGTGATCGACCGAGAAGCCGACATGGAAAACGCCAGGCCCCTTGCTCTCAAGAAATCGGCGCTGCGGCGTATCGGCAACGCCCGGCTCGCAGAGCTGCAATTGCAGGCCGCGGAGGTCGCAATACTTGAAGACGAGGGCATGGAACCCCGCCTCGTTCGGCATCTCCAGCTCGGTATATTCGCGCAGCGGCGGGTAATCGTGCCACGGACCGATGCCGATGCTCTCATAGTACTGAATGGCGGCGGCCATATCCGGCACGACGATGCAGATGTGATGCGGCTGCTGGAAGAGGGAAGACGGATGCAAGGACATGGGACCTCCTGTTGGCGCAACCATAGCATCGCCCCGGCCTTTCCCGTGACTCCGGTCGGCCCGATTTCGATAGTCGAGGCGGCTTGCATATTGTTCACTTTTTGTTCTAAAGTCACGCAAGGAAAATTGGTCCAGGCGGGGCAGGTCGGTCTTGCGAAGCCTGGCGAGGGGAGGACGGTCATGACGCGACGGGTCGATTTCTATCATGCGCCGCAATCGCGGTCCGGCGGCACCTTGCTGCTGCTGCAGGAACTGGGCGCCGAATATGATCTGCATCTGCTGGATATGAAGGCGGGCGAGACCCGCCGGCCGGCCTATCTCGCCATCAATCCCATGGGCAAGGTTCCGGCGATCCGCCATGAGGGCGAACTGATCGCCGAACAGGTGGCGATCTTCATCTATCTCGGCGATCTCTATGCCGAGATGGGTCTTGCGCCGCAGATCGGCGAGGCGTTGCGCGGCCCTTATCTGCGCTGGATGGCCTTCTATGCCGGGTGTTTCGAGCCGGCCCTGCTGGACAAGGCGCTGAAACGCGAGGCACCGCCGCCGTCATCCGCCGGCTATGGCGATTACGACACGATGATGCGGGTGCTGATCGACCAGCTTCGTATCGGCCCCTGGTTCCTCGGCGAGCGCTTCACCGTCGCCGATGTGCTTTGGGGGAATGCCTTGTGGTGGACCACCTCTTTCAAGCTGGTGCCGGAAGACCCGGTGATCATGCGCTACCTCGAGCGGTTCAACGCCCGTCCGCTGGCGGAGGCCTGCCGCCGGCAGGACGCGGAATTCGCCGCCAAACAGGAAGCGGCGCGGGCGGCGAAAGCGCACGCTTAGACCGATCGCGCCGCGCATATCTTTTGGCCGTTGAGCCACGCCGATCATTTCCGGTCGAATCCGTCGCCCTTCCATGAACGCCCGACCCGCCCTCGTTTTCTGCAGATGTAAATGAAGCGCATCTCGATTTAATCTCGCTGCCGCTGCCGTCACTCGGGGTGGCAGGCTGATTGTGCGGGGGAGGAGGCAGCGGGTTTGGCGCATGCGATTGCCGTCGATGGCCGGGGCAAGGACCGGCCGACGGAAGCAGGCGTGCCGCTGCCGGAATTGATGCAATGAATCTCGTATTGCCGAATTTGCTGCTGGTGGGCGGCGGAGTATTGTCCGGCTTCATCAACAGCCTGGCGGGCGGCGCTGCCTTCCTGCTGCTCCCGCTGCTGATCGGCACCGGCCTGACACCCATGGTCGCCAATGCCTCGCTCTTCGTCGCCTTGTTCCCGGCCAATCTGGTCGGTGTCATTGCCGCCCGCCGCGATGTCGATCTCGCCACCGCCCAGGTGCCGCAGCGTGCCGCCATCGCCACGGTGGGCGGGCTGATCGGTTCCTATCTGCTCATTCATTTCGGCGCCGCTGCCTTCGAGCGCGCGATGCCCTGGCTGCTGCTGGCGGCGACCGTGCTGTTCGGCGGCGCGCCGCTGATGCGTTATGCGCTGATGAAGGGCTTCGGCCAGCATGGCTTCCATCAGCATCCGGCGGTGCTGGCCCTGGTCGAATTCGTACTCTGCGTCTATGGCGGCTATTTCGGCCTCGGCATGGGGATCGTGCTGCTGGCCGCCTATTCGATCTTCGGCAATTTCGGCCTGCGCCGCGCCAACGGCATCAAGAACCTGCTGATCGCCGCCAATACCGTGGTCGGCATCGTCGTCTATACCTTGGCCGGCACGATCGAATGGCCGGCGGCGCTGACGGTGATGGCGGGGACGGCGGTCGGCGGCTGGCTCAGCGTCAAATTCGCCAATGTCGTCCCGCCGATCTTCCTGCGCCGGGTGATGCTGGCCTGGGCCGTGCTGCTGACGGCCCGGGCCTTCTGGTACGCTCATATGTAATACCGGCGGCCAGATGACGTTTGTTACTTTGGCCGGTGGCCGGTGCTTCTGAGGTCTATCCCCGTCGAGAGGCCAAAGGGTATTCCTGGACGAATTTCGACCAGTTCGCCTTGATGAATTCCTCCACCGTGGTCAGCTGTTTCCTCAGCCCGTCAAAGGGCGGCTCTGCCGCGCTTTGACCTGGGCTCGGATAGCGAAAGCTGGCCGCCCTCTTTGCGCAGCGGGGCGGCCGGCATCAGGATTGAACAGCGATCAGGCCGCCACGACCTGCTTCACGCCATAGCGCGCCGCGGCGTGGCTACGCGAGAGATTGGGGACCATCGCCTGGCGCGCCTTGACGAAGCTGTCCCACTGGCCGGCATCCGGCAGGGCCGGCAAGGTAACCAGCTCGCCGGCATCGAAGCCGGCCAGCGCCGCATCCACCATCTCGTCGACTTGCATCACCATCTCCGGCGGCAGCGCATTGACGTCGGCGCCGGCGCGTTCCCAGATCTCGGTGCGGGTCGCGCCCGGCAGGACGGCCTGGACGCGAATGCCATGCTGGCCGAGTTCCGCCTGCATCGACTGGGTGAAGGAGAGCACATAGGCCTTGGTCGCGTTATAGGTGGCGCTGAACATCTCCGGCACCAAGGCCAGGATCGAGGCGATGTTGACGACGGTGCCGCCGCGCCGGGCGATCAGCCGCGGCGTGATTGCCACCGACAAGCGGGTCAGCGCCGTCACATTGATGCCGATCATCGCCTCCAGCCGGTCCGGGTCGACGACATCCAGCGTGCCGGCAACGGCAACGCCGGCATTGTTGATGAGGGTGGTGATCGCCGCGTCGCTGCGCAGGCGCTCCTCCACCACGCGCAGATTGGCGGGATTGCCGAGATCGGCGGGAAGCACTTCCACCTTGCGGCCGGTCTCGCTGCGCAGGCGCGCCGCCAGGGCTTCCAGGCGCTGCTTGTCGCGCGCCACCAGGATCAAATCGTGGCCACGCTTTGCCAGGCGGTCCGCATAGACCGCGCCGATGCCCGTGGACGCGCCGGTGATCAGAGCCGTGCCGCTGCCGGCTGAACCTGGGGCGGCTGAAGTCTGCGAAGTCGTCATTTTTCTCTCCACAAGGTTGGTCAGCGGCAGGGTTCCCTCATTGCGCCGTCTGATAATAAATAGATTATGATTATAATCTATTTATTCAAGCCCTCAGCGACGGGGGCAGATTTTTTTTCAAAAGGATCTTGTGGGCGCGGCTGGTCGCGAAATTCCGCTATTTATCCAACAGCTTGGCCTTCACGGCTTGAAGAATCTCATCCGAGATCGGATGGCCCTGGCTGGCCCGCGCCATGACCATCGCCCCGGTCAGGAGCGCCTGGGTGGCGAGGGCGTTGGCGCGCGCTTTGGCGGGGTCGCGCTCAGGCATCAGCTTGCTGAGGCTCTCCATCGATTTGCCGAGATTGCGGGCGTAATCGCCATGGATCGGGTCTTTCCGGTCCGCCCGGCCGATTTCGGTGCAGAGCGCCGCATTGGGGCAGCCATGACCGGCATCGGCGCGATGTTGCGGCGACAGATAGAGCTCGATATAGGCCCGTAGCGTCGCCGCGGGGTCATCGTTCTGCTCCTGCCGCAGCTTCTTGCCGAGTTCATTCGACTGGCGGAAGGCTTCATCCAGGGCGAGCGCCATCAGCTCGTCCTTGGAGGCGAACTGCTTGTAGAAGCCGCCATGGGTGAGGCCGACCGATTCCATCAGTTCCGGCACGCTGACGCCATCGAGGCCGCGTTCGCGGAACAGCCGCGCCGCGGCCTGGATGATCTCTTCGCGGTGCCGCGCCGCCTGTTCCTTGGATACCCGGGGCATGCTCGCCTCCTTGCTGGATGACCGTCCTTAAATATATATGACGACCATCATCCATTTGAAGGGGCGATAAAACGGCGGCACCGGGGATGAAGCCGATACCGCCGCCGTCGAGTTCTTGAGCAGAGTCTTGCAGGAACCGTTAACGGCCCGTCAGGCCGCTTTACCCTCCGTCGCAGGGCCGGGAACTTCCGCCTCCGACCGCTTGCCGATCATGGCCAGGCCGACCAGCAGGACGATGAGGGTGCAGGCGGCGATGCCGGCCACCATCGGCAGCGGCGTGCCGTTGATGAAGGGCGAGACGGCGGCGACGGCGACGGCACCGCCGGCGAAGTTCAGCGTGCCGATCAGGGCCGAAGCCGTGCCGGCGCGGACCGCATGCCGCTCCATCGCAAGCACGAAGGTGGAGGGCAGGATGAAGCCCATGAAGCCGAACACGACCGCCAGCAGCACGATCACGATTGCCAGCATGTCGACGCCGGCGAGTATCAGCGCCAGCAGGAGCAGCACCGCCCCGGCTTGGCCGATGATGGCGGTGCGGATCACCTGGCGGAAGCCGAAGCGCCGCGCCAGCTTCCCGGTCGTCTGCGAGGTAACGACGAAGCTGATGGCATTGATCGCGAAGACCAGCGAATAGCCCGCGGGCGATAGGCCATAATGCGTCTGCATGACGAAGGACGAATTGCCGATATAGACGAAGAAACCGGCCAGGCTCATGGAGGCGACAACGGCGACGGCCAGGAAATGCGGATCGCTGAGCAGGATGCGGTAATTATGGAAGGCGGTGCTGACGCCGCTTTGCGCCCGGGCCGAGGCCGGCCGAGATTCCGGCAGGAACAGCCGCAGCATGACGAGCCCGGCAGCGGCGAGAATCGCCAGCAGGCCGAAAATGCTGCGCCAGCCGGTATGATCGGCGACGAAGCTGCCGACCAGGGGGGCGAGGATCGGCGAGACGCTGTAGATCATCATCAGAAGCGACATCATCCGCGCCGCCTCCGGCCCGGTATGGAGATCGCGCACCATGGCGCGCGGGATCACCATGATGGCGCAGGCGCCCATGCCCTGAATGAGGCGGCAGGCGATGAGCGTGCCGATCGTCGGCGCGAAGGTGCAGCCGATGCTGCCGATCAGGAAGATGATGAGGCCGGCGTAGAGCGGGCGCTTGCGGCCAAGCATGTCCGAGAGCGGACCGGCGACGAGCTGGCCGCAACCGGCGGCGAACATGAAGGACATCAGGCTCGCCTGCACTTCATGTTCAGTGGCGGCGAAAAGACGGGTGATCTCCGGCAGGGCCGGCAGATACATGTCGATGGCGAAAGGGCTGACCATTGTCAGCAAGCCAAGGACGATTGCATCACGGGTCGAGTGATTGGACATCAGGCGTATTTCCAATGCGGGTGGTGGCAACAGCTCTGGGGCGGTCGGATCAGGAGGCGACCCGGCACTCAAAGCAGCAGATCAAGACAGAAGATCAGCGGTATGGGTTTTATATAGCTTAAAATCCGCTCTTGCGCATCGGACGATGTGTCTCTATTGCTCCATATTGTGTATCCAGCCGTCCGAAAGGTGCCCGATGGATCCGCTTTCCGACATGCTGACCATGCTGACGATCGAGCGCGTGCACCAGACGCGCTGCGAGACCAGCGGCGACTACGCCTTCCGTTTCGGACCATTCGAGCACGTCAAGATCGGCGCCGTCCTGCTGGGAGAGATGCTGCTTCGGGTGGAGGGCCGGCCGCAGCCGCTGGAGCTCAAGACGGGCGATTGTTTTTTGCTGACCAACAGCCAGGCCCATAGTATCGCCACCGCCGAAGGGCTGCCCGAACGCGACGGCAAGGAATTCTTCGCCGAGCACCGCGACGCCTTTGGCGTGGTGCGGTTCGGCGATGGTCCGCCGGATAAGATATCGATCGGCGGACGCTTCGTCTTCGACGCGGAAGGCGCCGCCTGGCTGCGCGCGGCTCTGCCGCCCATTATCCATATTCCCGCCGCCTCGCTGCATGCCGCACCTTTGCGCATGACCATGAAACTGCTGAGCGCCGAGCTTGGCGGCGGCACGCCGGGCGAGGCCGTCATCGTCGACCGGCTGGGCGACATCCTGCTGGTCCAGGTCCTGCGCGCGCATCTCGCCGCCACCGGGCCGGACGAGGCAAGCTGGCTCGCGGGTCTCGCCGATCCGCGCATCGGCCGGGCGCTGAAGGGCTTCCATGACGATGTCGCCGCCGATTGGACGGTGGCCGATCTGGCAAGTGCGGCCGGCATGTCGCGCTCGTCTTTCGCCGAGCGGTTCCGGGCGCGCGTCGGCATGGCGCCGCTCGATTACCTGACGCGCTGGCGGCTGCAGCGCGTGCGCCGGGCGCTGATCGAGACCGATCTGCCCTTCGGCACCATCGCCGCGCGCAACGGCTATCGCTCGCGCAGCTCCTGCAGCCAATCCTTCAAGCGCCTGTTCGGCTATTCGCCCTATGATCTGCGCAAGGGACGCGGCGAAGCGGAGGGGCGTGGCAAGGGGGAGGAGCGCGCCGAGATGACGCTGCCCTCCGTCGCCTGAGGAAGCTTACGCCACCCGCATTACGCCACTGACATTACGCCACTGGCATTACGCCACCGGCAGATAGGGCGGGTCGACCAGATCGGCCTTGCCGCCGGTGACGCGGTTGCGGCTGCGCTCGCTATTGATGAAGTTATGCGGAAAGCCGGGCGACGCGGCGCTGACCTCGTTCAGGCGCTGCACCTGTTCAGGCGACAGAGTCACGTTCAGCGCACCCAGCGCATCGTCGAGCTGCGCCTTGGTACGCGGCCCGAGAATGGGGATGAGGGAGGTGCGGGCGACCGCCGCTTTTGCGCGCAGCCAGGCGATGGCAACCTGCGATGGCGTGGCGCCAATTTCCTTGGCGATGGCGAGGACGGCATCGAGCACGGCGGTCTTCTGCGCGTCGGTGTCGCCATGAATGAGGATGCCGAGCTTCTGCTGCCGGCCTTCCTCGCCCTGGCGATATTTTCCGGTGAGGAAACCGCCGCCGAGGGGCGACCACAGGGCGGCGCCAAAACCGAAGGCCTCCGCCATCGGCAGCAATTCGCGGTCCCCTGTGCGTTCGACCAGGCTGTATTCCAGCTGCAGCCCGACCAGCGGCGCCCAGCCGCGCAATTCGGCGATGGTGGCGCCGCGGGCGACGCGCCAGGCGGGGAAATCGGAGAGGCCGATATAGAGCACCTTGCCGCTGCGCACCAGATCATCGAGGCCGCGCATGATCTCCTCGACCGGCGTCATCTGATCCGGCACGTGCACCCAGTAGAGGTCGATGCGATCGGTCTTCAGCCGCTTCAGACTCTGCTCGACGGAATGGACCATGTTCTTCCGGCTGTTGCCGGTGCGGCTGACGCCGAGATCGCGCCCGGCGCTCATGGTGTATTTGCTGGTGATGACGAAATCGTCGCGGGCGGCGGAAATGAAATCGCCCAGCAGCGTTTCCGCCTCGCCGAACTGATAGCTGTCGGCGGCATCGATGAAATTGCCGCCAGCGGCGGTGAAGCCGTCGAACATACGGCGCGATTCAGCCGCATCGGCGCCATGGCCCCAGCCGGTGCCGAAATTGCCGGCGCCGAAGGCGAATTCGGAAACGCGCAGGCCGGTCTGACGGCCGAACAGCTTGTAGCGCATTTGTGGAGCGGTCATAGCAAACTCATCCTTGAACGGGTCGATATGGTTGAACGGGTCAATGGGCGTCGGCCGATGGCGCCTTCGGCGGCGCGACCTTGCGCATCAGCGGCACCATCGCGAAGGCGACGACGAAGCAGAGGGCGATCAGCAGGAAGGCATCGGCGAAGGTCTGGGTCAGGGCCTGGTTCCAGGCGGCGGTGAAGAGCGTCTTCAAGGCCGTGGCATGGGCACGTACCGTGTCGCCGTCCATCCGGGTGGCGAGATACTGTGTCACCGCCTGCAGCTTGGCGCCCGCCAGGCTGCTGCCGGCCTCAAGATTCTCTGCGATATGCAGGTAGTGCTGGTTGGTGCGGTCGATCAGCACCGTGCCGCAGGCGGCGATGCCGATGGCGCCGCCGAGATTGCGCATCAGGTTGAAGAGGCCCGAGGCAAGCTTCAGCCGCGCCGGTGCGACACCGCCGAGAGTGAGGGTGATGATCGGCGCCAGGGCGAATTGCTGGGCGAAGCCGCGCAGGCCCTGGGGCAACAGCAATTCCTGCCAGCCCCAGTCGCTGGTGATATAGGTGAACTGCCACATGCCGGCGGCGAAGCAGGCGAGGCCGAACATCATCAGCCAGCGCAGATCGATGCGTTTTGCCAGAAAGGTGTAGAAGGGGATGGCCGAGACCTGGAACAGGCCGGTCGAGAAGACGGCGCAGCCGATCTCATAGGCGCTGAAGCCGCGCACCCGGCTCAAGAAAACCGGGGTCAGGTAGATCGTGGCGAAGATGCCGATCCCAGTGACGAAGGAGAAGAAGCAGCCCAAGGAGAAGTTGAGGCTCTTGAGGGCGCGCAGATCCATGATCGGATGTTCGGCAACCAGGCTGCGCCAGATGAAGAGCGGGCCGGTGATGGCGGTGATCCAGGCGGTGGCGAGGATGGTATCGTCACCGAACCAGTCCCAGCGCGGCCCTTCCTCCAGCGTGTATTCGAGGCAGCCGAGGCAGATCGCCATCAGCAGCATGCCGCTATAATCGGCGCCGCGCAGGAGGCTGAAATCCGCCTTGTCGATCTTGACCAGCAGCGGCACCACGACGGCGACGAAGATGCCCGGCACCAGATTGACGAAGAACAGCCAGTGCCATGAATAGCTGTCGGTGATCCAGCCGCCGATGGTCGGCCCCAGGGTCGGCGCCAGGGAGGAGAGGCCGCCGACCAGAGCCGCGGCGACCACGCGCTGGTTGCCGGAGAAATAGAAGAAGGCAGTCGTATAGACAGTCGGGATCATTGAGCCGCCGAGGAAGCCCTGCAGCGCGCGGAAGGCGATCATGCTCTGAATGTCCCAGGCCCAGCCGCATAAGAGGCTGGTCAGCGTGAAGCCGATCGCCGAGAAGGCGAACAGCCAGCGCGTCGACATGACTCGCGTCAGCCAGCCGGAGAGCGGAATGACGATGATCTCGGCGATGAGATAGCTGGTCTGCACCCAGGCGGTCTCGTCGGGGCTGGCGGAGAGGCCGCCACCGATATCGGCGAGGGAAGCCGAGACGATCTGGATATCCAGCAGCGCGATGAAGAAGCCGACGCACATGACGCCGAAGGCGAAGACCCTGGTCGCCAGCGGCAACTCGCTTGCGGGCAGGCCCGGTGCCGGCGCTGCTTGCGGCTTTGTCGCCGGGGCCGCAGCCGGTGTCGCCAGCGTTCCACCATCGGCAAGGGCGGGGGTGAGAGCGTTCATGACTTCCGCTCCGCCTTTGCGGCCGCTTCCCCCGCGCGCCTGGCCCGGATCTCTTCCAGCGTGGGATAGCGTCGCCGCAGCCGTTCATTGGCGGCGGGGCCGGGCACGAAGACAAAGCGCGAATCGGTGGTGGGCAGTCCGCTATGGCGGTCGACGAGAACCGGCTCCGCCTCGTTGCCGGTGACGGTGTCGACCAGCCGCATGGCCTGGCCTTCGGCGGCGAAATGCTTGTTGCCCCAGGCATAGAGCGCGTGGATGACCTCACGCGCATCGCGGCCGCATGGGGTCAGCACGTATTCCATGCGCGGCGGATGCTGGCAGTAGGGCCGGCGTTCCAGCAGCCCGTCCTTAACCAGCGAATTCAGCCGCCGTGTCAGCATGCTGGGCGCGATGCCGAGCCGCTGCTGGAACTCGTCGAAGCGGGTCACGCCCTGCAGCGCATCCCGCAGGATCAGCAGCGTCCAGCCATCGCCGATCCGCTCCAGGCTGCGGCCGATCGGGCACTGGGTATTCGGACCGGCTGCGGCCGGCGCGCTGGTTTCCGGTGTGCTGGTCTCCGCAGCGCCGGCTTCTTTCGCATCCCGGCTATTGCGGCGGCTGGTCTCTGACGTGGTGTCCGGCATGGCGGCCTCGTTCGAAGCTTTCATAATGATAGTAACTTAAGATCGTAACTATCAAAATGCAAGCCTCAAACAAAGCCGCCAGCCCAGTCGTGAGCCGTCGCTCGGCAGACTAAGATATTATCACGTTATTTCAACTAATTAACATCATGTCAGTGCGTTTCAGCCGATCCGCATGGAAAGCTCCATATCGCTGGCGAAGGGCAGGGACAGGTATCCCTGATCGACGGACCGGATCCGGGCGAGATAGTCGGGGCTCCATTTCACGTTATCGGCCAGAACCAGGGCGCCGCGGCGCAGGCGCGGTTCCACCAGGGCCAGCACCTCGGGATAGAGCCCCTTGGCGCCGTCGAGCAGGACGAGGTCGATCTCCGTTGGCAGATCGCGGGCAAGGGTTTCCAGGGCGTCGCCCTCGCGGATCTCGACCAGATCGGCAAGGCCGGCGGCGGCGATATTGGCGCGGGCAGCCGCCACTTTCGATGGCTCGAATTCGCTGCCGATCAGGCGGCCGCCGCCATTGTCGCGCAATGCCGCCGCAAGATGCAGGGTCGAGATGCCGAAGGAGGTGCCGAATTCGATGATATGGCGGGCGCCGGTGCTGCGCGCCAGCATATAGAGCAGCCTGCCGGCTTCAGGCGACA
Source organism: Terriglobia bacterium (assembly GCA_035539075.1). Lineage (GTDB taxonomy): Bacteria > Pseudomonadota > Alphaproteobacteria > Dongiales > Dongiaceae > Dongia_B. The sequence goes on along the minus strand of DATLJB010000104.1, from coordinate 35,574 downwards.
CGGCGAGATGCGCATCCTTTACCCGTCCGTAGAAGGCCCGATAGGCGGTCTTGCTGCTCATCAGTTCGGCCAGTTCGGTATCGGACAGATCCGTCATCTGCCCGTGAACGCGTTCGCTCGAGACATCGGCCTCGGCAAAGAGTTTCTTCAGCAGGGGCGCCAGTGGCGCCGTGGTAAGTGTGTTCGTCATGGTCATGGAAAGCTCCGGTTTGTCTTGCGTTTGAATGCCTGCCGATAAAATATGAGCAAACCGTCGCATTTTTCTAATCGCATTCCCGGAAGCTCCATGAAGAAGTCCCAGGCACCGCGTATTTCCGTGCGGAAACAGCCCAAACAGCAGCGCTCGGCGCAGCTCGTCGCCGATATTCTTGAGGCCGCTATTCGCGTTTTGCAGCGTGAAGGCGCACGGCGCTTCACCACGGCGCGGGTAGCCGAGACAGCCGGCGTCAGCATCGGCTCGCTCTATCAGTACTTTCCCAGCAAGGAGGCGATCCTCTTTCGCCTGCAGGAGGAGGAGTGGCAGCGCACCAGCGGCTTGTTGCGCGCGATCCTGGCCGACAGGGCGCGCGCGCCGCAGGAGCGGCTGCGGGCCGTGGCGACTGCGTTCTTTCGCTCTGAATGCGAGGAGGCCGATTTGCGGCGCGCGCTGCATGACGCGGTGCCGCTCATCCGCGATGCGCCGGAATCCCGTGAGCTTGTCATGGCCGGGATGCGTCGTGTCTCGCTCTTCATGCGCGAAACTATTCCGGGCCTTGCCAAGCCGGAGCGCGCCCGCGCCGCCAATATCATCATGATGTCGTTGAGCAGCGTCGGGAAGCAGGTCTCCGAACAAGGATATGCGCCGGCCGAGGTGGATCGGCTGGCGGGAGAAATGGGCGACATGCTCTGCGCCTATCTCGACCGGCTGATGGCGAAGAGTGCGGCAGGGAAGCGCAAGGCATCAGGCAAGGGGACATCGGAGCGCCGCAAGGCGCCAGGCAAGATGGATCGGGACAAGCCGCGGGCAGGCTGAGCCGTCTCGGTCGAAATGGCGCGGGTCAGGTTCGGCTGGCGGAAGCGCCGCCCTCGGCCTCCGCGCGCCGCTCATTGAGCAGCGCCATGCGGCGGCGGGTGCGCTCATTGGCGGCCGGGCCGGGGGCGAAGGTGAAATCCTGCTCCGTTAATTCACGCCCGGTATGGCGATCAACGACGACCGGTTCGGCGACCGTGCCGGTCTTGGTGTCGATCACATCGACCGCGACACCTTCCTCGGCGAATTGCCGGTTGCCCCAGGCGAGCATGGCGATCAGGACCGGACGGAAGTCGCGGCCGCGCGGTGTGAGCACATATTCGTAGCGCGGCGGCTTCTGGTTGTATTGCCGCTTTTCCAGCAAGCCCGCCTCGACCAGCGAAGCCAGGCGGCGGGTCAGCATATTGGGCGCGATATCGAGGCTCTTCTGGAATTCATCGAAGCGGGTGAGGCCGTGAAAGGCATCGCGCAGGATGAGGATGCTCCACCATTCGCCGACCCGGTCGAGGCCGCGGGCGATGGGACATTGCAGATTGCCGAAAGTCTTGCGTTGCATAGGGTTTATATAGCCTAAATACTATCATTATGCAAGTTATCGGCCTTGCGGCGCGGGAATCGGGCCGGCCTCGGCTTCCGCATCATGACGAGGGAGCGGATCATGAATGACACGGGCAAGGCGGGGCGCCCCGGCAGCGCTGACGGCGGCAAACTGCATTATCTCGAGGATCTGGAGATCGGCCAGCGCTTCACCAGCGGCAGCCATGAACTGGATACCGCGCAGATCCAGGCCTATGCGCGGCAATTCGATCCGCAGCCTTTCCATGTCGATCCCGAGGCCGCGCGCGACAGCTTCTTTGGCGGCCTCGCCGCCAGCGGCTGGCACACGGCTTCCGTCACCATGCGCCTCTTATTGGATGGCGGTGCGCCGATTGCCGGCGGCGTGATCGGTGGCGCGGCGGAAATCAACTGGCCGCAGCCGACGCGGCCGGGCGACATCCTGCAGGTGGAAAGCGAAGTCATGGCGCTGGCGCCGTCGCGCTCGAGACCTGATCGCGGCATGGTGACGTTGCGCAGCGTCACCCGCAATCAGCGCGGCGAGACCTTGCAGGTCCTGGTCGCAAAGCTGGTGGTGCCGCGGCGGCCGGCGTGAGATCGCCCCCTTCAGAGATTCCATTATCATCGCACGATAACGGCGCGGCCAGTCCCTTCGGTGCTTCCCTTCGGCACCCCTTCATCTCGTTCATCTCGCCCCGCAATCGCCTCGGCCGGAAACAAGGTTACGGCTGTAGCCAAGCGGCGTGCGGCTGAAATTGTGACGTAGCCTTTCACGATTAGGTTTCGCCTCCGGGCGGCGCTGTCATCATCAGCCACCAGTCGATGCCGCCTCCCTCCAGGCAACAGGCAGGCTGGAGCGGCTCCATTATCATCGCATGCTGAAGTGAAAGGATCGCTTATGTCGAGCAGGAGCAGGTTGACGCTGCGCAAGCCGGATATCCTCACCCGCATCGAAAGCTATAAACGGCGAGAGATCGAAGCGGCGAAGGCGCGGGTCTCGCCGGAGGCCATGCAGGACCTTGCCAAAGTGGCCTCGCCGCCGCGCGGCTTCGTTCCCCGCATCGCCGCGCATCTGCGTCAGGACCGGCCGGCTTTGATCGCCGAAATCAAGAAGGCCAGCCCCTCGAAGGGCCTGATCCGCGCTGATTTCGACCCTGCTTCCCTGGCGCAGGCCTATCAGGATGGCGGCGCCAGTTGCCTCTCGGTTCTGACCGACGAACCCTCGTTCCAGGGCCATGCCGACCACCTGCGCCAGGCGCGCGACAATTGCCACCTGCCGGTGCTGCGCAAGGATTTCCTGTTCGAGCCCTACCAGGTCTATCAGGCGCGGGCCTGGGGCGCCGATTGCATCCTCGTCATCATGGCGTCGCTTAGCGATGCCGATGCCAGGGAGCTTGTCACGACGGCGCATGATCTCGGCATGGATGTGCTGCCGGAGGTTCACGACGCGGCGGAACTCGATCGCGCTTTGGCCCTCGACACCAAGCTTATCGGCATCAACAACCGCGATCTCCGGAGCTTCGAGGTTTCGTTGCAGACGACGCTCGATCTCGCGCGGCGCCTTCCCGGCGACCGCATCATCGTCAGCGAAAGCGGCATCCGCAGCCATGACGATATCCTGCGGCTCGGTGAAGCGGGGGTGCGGACCTTCCTGGTGGGCGAAAGCTTGATGCGCCGGGCCGATGTGGCCTCGGCTGCCCGCGCACTGCTGTTCGGCAACGGCCCGGCTGCCGAAGCCTGATCGGCTGCCCTGCGGATGTTTCCGATCAGCGAGAGTCCACCGTGACATCGCCACCGGCTTCCTGGTCATCCCGCTGCATACAGCGGAGCCGATGCTCAGTCACATGATGGTCATATGACGTAATTGCATGGCACAGGCCCGGAGTCGCGCGATCGCGCATGACCATACTCTATTTATGGGCGACGATGCCTTGCTGCCATGCTAGGTCTGTCTCGCCGATTCATCAGCGGCGCGCCGACGCGACCGATGAATCATGTCGCGTTGCTCTGCTGTTCACCGATCGGTCGGCCGGCGCAAGCCGGTGCAAGCATCGGATAGCGCGACTCAGCACAGTCATCCACCTTCGACGCGGCGTCCCTCAAGCCCGCGACGTGCCAGCGTTTCCGGAGAGATCCATGACCAGCCAATGCGATGTTGCCGCCGCCGACGGAACGGGGGGCTTGTGCCCGCCCGACCGTGCCGCCTCGACTGGCACGGCCCGCGCCGATCTGCGGGCCTGGCTGGCGGTACTGTCGATCGCCATCGGCGCCTTCGTCATGGTCACCAGCGAGTTGCTGCCGGTCGGCCTGCTGACCGATATCAGCGCCGGCCTGCATGTGACCGACGGCGTTGCCGGGCTGATGATGATGATGCCGGCGGCGGTGGCGACTTTCGCCGCGCCCATCGCCTTGGTCGCGGCCGGCCGGTTCGATCGCCGCGTCGTTCTCTGCAGCCTGATGGCGCTCATCATCTGTTCCAATGTCGTCGCGGCGCTGGCGCCGAATTTTATCGTCGTGCTGATCGGCCGCTTCCTGCTCGGCATCTGTGTCGGCGGCTTCTGGACCTATGCGACCGCGACGGGCCAGCGCCTGGTGCCGCCGGCATCGGCCAGCAAGGCGATCGCCATCGTGCTTACCGGCATTTCGCTCGGCACCGTCTGCGGCGTGCCGGCGGGCGCGCTGATCGCGGAATATTTCGGCTGGCGCATGGCCTTCGTCAGCACGGCGGTGCTGACCGGCCTCGTCCTCCTGACGCAGGTCGCCTTCCTGCCGCGCATGCCGGGCAACGAGGCGATGCGGCTCAGCCATCTTGTCGCGCCCTTGCGTCATACCATGGCGCGGGTCGGCCTGTTGGTTTCTGTCCTGGTCTTCATCGGCCAGTTCGCCTCCTACACCTATCTCAAGGCCTTCCTGCAGCAGGTCAGCGGCCTCGACGGCACACTGGTTGCCGTTTTGCTGCTGGTCTATGGCCTGACCGGCGTGGTCGCCAATTTCATCGGCGAATGGACCACCGCGCGCAGCCTCAAGGCCACCATGATCGGCATCGCCGTGATCGGCGGCGTGATCATTCCCGCCTTCAATCTGGCGAGCGGCAGCAGCCTTGCAATTTCGGCGCTGGTTGCCATCTGGGGCCTCGCCTTCGGCATCATCCCGATCGCCATCACCGTCTGGATGTACAAGGCCGCCCCCGATCATCCGGAAGCCGGGCAGGCGCTGCTGGTCTCCGTGGTGCAGATCGCCCTTTCCAGCGGCGCGGCGGTCGGCGGGCGCATCGTCGACTGGTACGGCTTGCCGGCGACGATGAATTTCGGCGGCATCATGATGTGGCTGGGGGCCGGGCTGGTGCTGCTGTTCGTGCGCGCGGCCTGGCCGACAGCGCGCTGACAGGGATACCTACACGTTTTCTTGATGTGGAATAAAGCCAGCGGCGCGACATTCTGCATGTGGGGCGGTCCCATCTGCGTTGTTTCGGCCGAGGCCGGGACGGCATAGCGGGACCGGCGAGGTGTTCACCGGGGCCGTCTTCAGTCACCCATTCCGGGAGCCATTGTCATGAAAACGCCAAACTGGATCGCTGTCGGCAGCAACCCGATCGCTCGCCTAGCCATCGCCGGCCTTGCCTTGATGCTGACGACATCCATCCTGCCGTCAGCGGGTTCCGCCGATACCGCGCCGCCCAAGCGTATCCGCGGTACCATCGATACGATCAGCGATACCACTCTCGCCGTGACCGCGCGCGGCGGGCAGAAGATGACGTTCAAGCTGGGCTCCGACCTGGCCGTCACCGGCATCACCCGCGCCACGCTGAGCGAGATCAAGCCCGGCAGCTATATCGGCACCGCCGCCATGCCGCAGGCCGACGGCAGCCTGAAGGCGCTGGAGGTCCACATCTTCCCGGCCAGCATGAAAGGGACGGGGGAGGGCAACCGCCCCTGGGATCAGGGCCAGTCCAGCAGAATGCTGAACGGCCTGGTCGGCGACGTGGTCGGCACGGACGGCCATAGTTTCATGGTCAAATACGGCGACAAGCAGCAGAAGGTGGAGGTGCCGGATAAGGCGCCGATCGTGATGATGGAACCGGCGGATCGCGCGCTGCTGACGCCGGGCGCCAAGGTCATCGTTTTCGCTGCGCCCAACGATCCGCAGACCGCCGCCCGCGTGCTGGTCGGCGAAAAAGGCATCACGCCGCCGATGTAAGGCGGGAACGAGGCCTAAAGCAGCTTCGCCGAGAGCTTGATCTCGATCGCTTTCAGGGCCTTGGAGACCGGACAGTTCTCCTTGGCCTGCTGGGCCAGGGTTTCGAATGCGGCGGCGTCGATGCCGGGCACGGCGGCCTCGGTGACGAGATCGACTCCGGTGATGGCAAAGCCGCCGCCGACCGGGCCGAAATTCACCGTCGCGCGACTGTGGATTTGGCTGGGCGGATGACCGGCTTGTGACAGGGCATTGGCCAGCGCCATGGAGAAGCAACCTGCATGAGCGGCGGCGATCAGTTCCTCGGGATTGGTTCCGTCGCCGCTCTCGAATCGGGAAGCGAAGGAATAGCTGCCCTCATAGGCGCCGCTGCCAAGCTTGATCTCGCCCTTGCCGTGCTTGAGGTCGCCATGCCAGACGGCATCCGAGCTGCGATACGCCATGCTGTTCTCCCGTTGCTGCTTCTGGTCCGCTGGATGCCGCCGCGCCCCCGCGCGGTTCATCAATGGGGCCCGTGACCTGGGGCTAACAATCCGCTCTTCCGCATCGTTCCCGTGCGGCGTGGCGGTTACGCGGCAGGTGAGGCATCAGGGCACCGGCAGCGGTCGCTGCGCGTGTGAACATGTGAAGAATTTCGTCACCATCAGTTACAATTTGTTGCTGGCCGAGCGCATCGGGCTGGGTTAAGACAGAAGGCAGGGAAGAGTCCCGCAAGGGGCCCTCTATGGGGAGTATCGCCATGTGCTTATGCAGTCGGGTTTCACAAGGCTTTCTCATCGCCTGTCTCACCGTGATCGCTCTGGCGGCTTTCACGCGGTATCAATCCGCGCATGCTCACACCATGCCCACAAATACCGCTGTGGTCCCGATGGAACGGACGGTGCGTTGACGGTATCGCGCGGCTAATTGCCCGCGTCTTGTCTGCCAGGGATTACGTCACTCAGCGCCGTCATCACCAGGCGCGCTAACCACCCAGCGCCGCGATCGTTGCGTCGAGCAAGGCGCGCAAGCGGGCGAGCTGCCGCAGATCGCGGTGATAGCCGACCCAGACATCTCGCCCCGGGGGCGCTTCAGCTAGATCAAGCCGATAGAGGCCGGGGAAGCGGTCGCCCAGCAGGCGCGGCAGCACCGCAAGGCCGGCGCCGTCGCGGCAGGCCTGGGCCTGCACATCGCGATTATTGCTGCGATAGGCGATGCGGGCCTGCGGCAGCAGGCGGCGCAGCCAGACGGCATCAGGCAGATCGGCGAAGCCGCTATCCATCGTCACCAGGGCGAGGCCGGCGCCGTCGCCGATCGTGACATCGACCGCCGGCTCGGCGGCGTAGAGCGCATAATCCATATGCAGCAGCTTGCGCTGGATGACATCCGGCTCGTCGAAGGCGCGGATGCGGAACACCATATCGGCTTCGCGTCGCGCCAGGCTGTAGAGCCGCTGATCGGTGACGAGTTCGATGGTGACCTGCGGATGGGTCCTGGTAAAAGCGGCAAAGACCGGCGTGAGCACATGAGCGCCAAACCAATCGGAAGCGGAGATGCGCAGCAGGCCGTCGAGCTGCCGTCCCTGGCCGGCCAGCTGCCGCTCGAAGGCGATCACTTCTTCCTCGATCCGCTCGGCATGGATCAGCACGGCGGCACCTTCATCGGTCAGGATGAAGCCGTCGCTGCCGCGCTGGAACAGGGTCTGGCCGACCGCCTGCTCCAGTGCCCGCAATCGCCGGCCCATGGTCGGCTGGGTCTGGCCTATCAGGCGTGCGGCGCCACCCAGGCTGCCGGCGCGGGCGATGGCCAGAAAAACGCGCAGATCGCTCCATTCCATGACGTTCCTCCCCAATTGCGCTCATCCAGGGCGCGGTTTACCCCGGGCATGTTCATCGCGATTGGCGCCGGCTCGCCCAGGCGGATCATACATTATTGTTTGAGTATCGTGCAGATCAGTTGATTTATAAACTTTTTCGCATGGAGCAGATTTTCAGGGTCATCCATCCTTTCACGGAGAGCCACCATGACCGACCAACAGAAGACCATGTCCCCCGCTTCATCCGGCAGCCTTTCGTCGAGCAGCCGCGTCATGCGGGCCGCGGTGCTGGAGAATTACGCTTCGCCGCTGCAGCTGCGCGAAATCGCCCGTCCGGTACCGGGCAAGGGCGAGGTGCTGGTCCGCATCCAGGCGAGCGGCGTCAATCCGCTCGACCTCAAGATCGCCGCCGGCCAGGCTGATCACGCGAAGCAGGTCCTGCCGGCGATCCTCGGCATCGACCTCGCCGGCACGGTCGAGGCGGTGGGACCCGATGTCACCGCCTTCCGGCCCGGCGATGAAGTCTATGGCATGACCGGCGGTGTGGGCGGCGTTCCGGGATCGCTGGCCGAATATGCGGCGGTGGATGCGGCGCTCCTCGCACGGAAGCCGCATAACCTCGCGCCGCGCGAGGCCGCCGCTTTGCCTTTGATCTTCATCACCGCCTGGGAAGGGCTGGTGGACCGCGCCGGCCTCAGCCCCGCGAATGCCGCCGGCAAGAAGCTGCTGGTGCAGGGCGGCGGCGGTGTCGGCCATGTCGTGATCCAGATCGCCAAGGCCTTCGGGGCCGAGGTCTATGTCACGGAATCGGCGGCCAAGCAGCCGCTGGTGGAACGCTACGGCGCCACCTTCATCGACCACAAGACCCAGAGCGCGGAGCAATATGTCGAGGCCTATACCGGCGGCGAGGGCTTCGACATCATCTATGACACCGTCGGCGGCACCGCCCTTGACGCATCCTTCGCGGCCGTGCGCCGCTATCAGGGCCATGTCGTCAGCTGCCTCGGCTGGGGCACGCATCGCCTGGCGCCGCTTTCCTTCCGCGCCGCCACCTATTCCGGCGTCTTCACCCTACTGCCGCTGCTGAGCGGCAAGGGCAGGGCGCATCATGGCGAGATCCTGCGCCGCGCAACTGAGCTGGCGGAGGCCGGCCAATTGCTGCCAACCCTCGATCCGCGCCGCTTCACGCTGGAAACTGTATCGCAGGCCCATGCCGCGATGACCGACCATTCGGCCAAGGGCAAGATCGTGGTGGAAATCGGCGCCTGAGGCGCGGCGCTATTTCCTGGCAAGAAAAGCCACCCGCGGATTGCTCCGCGGGTGGCGCCGGGCGTTCTGAAAGGGGCGTTCAGAACTGCCGCGATTTGGGTGATGCCGCCAGGACGATCTTGCTTTCCGCCTTGTCCTGCGCGCCGCTCCGCAAGCCTCGTTGGTTCCGGCCTTCCTGCAGTTGCCGCAGCACGCTGCGGGCTGAATCGGCCATCACCAGCAGCGCCCCGGCCAGGAGGGCGGTATCTTTCAGCACCAGCCGGCCGGCGCCTGACAGGAAGGGGAAGCCGAAATCGGCGTCGCCCAGCGGCTGCACCCAGGCCTCCGGTGTGGTGATCAGGAACGACAAGGTCACGAAGGGTGTCGCAAAGGCGAGGAACCCGCCGATGAGGCCGATCCAAGCCGATACCGGATTGAGCAGCACCAGCGTACCGATGGTCATCTCGACAATGCCAAGGCCGGTCGAGAAGGCATAGGTGTTGTTCTCCTGCTGCCAGGCCCGTTGCTCCGGCACCAGCTGGCCCTCATGGGTGAGATGCGCCTTGTACTGTTCGGGGTGCTTGTAGAAGAAGGACAGGACCGGGCTGTTGGCGACGAAGGGCGTGATGCTGTCGGCTTCGTAAGGGACGAATTTCAGCGCCCCGATCCACAGGAAGACGACGGCGATGGCGATGCGCATCAAAGCGAGGCCGAGCCGGTCGCTGCGGCCAAGGATAGCCAGGGCCGGTTCGGCGTAGGTGCGGAAATAATTCATGATCCGATCTCCTCTTCAGGGCTGTCCGTTCGGCACAGCGCGAGGAGCGGCTGCGGCCGGGATCAGCGTTGCGGTTTGAATGATTTGCTAGCGGGTCGTCCGATGGAGTCCGTCCGGCCGCGGCATCGATCTTCGCTCGATCGGTGCTGCGGCTTGGTCGGCAACCTCATTTGCCATGCTCGGCATAAGCGTCGAAGACGCGGGTCGAATAGACCATGGCGGCGCCGGCATTGACGGTGATGGCGGTACCGAGCGCTTCGGCGATTTCCTCGCGGGTCGCGCCGTGCTTGATGGCGGCATCGGTGTGGACCGTGATACAGCCGTCGCAACGGAGGCTAACGGCCACGGCGAGGGCGATCAGTTCGTTGACCTTGGGGCCCAGCTGGTTGGTTTTCTGGGCGGCGCCGGCAAGGCCCATATAGCCCTTGACGGTATCAGGGCTGAGCTTGCCGATTTCACCGACGCCGCTCATGATCTGCTGACGGTAGGTGTTCCAATTGAGCATCGACATGATGGTCTCCGTTCTCTCTAGGTTTCTCTGTCTGGGTTTCGCTTGCCGGTCCGTTTGTTCCGACACATCAAACCTAAGCCGAGCCCGGCCAGGATTGAATGACCGGGCGGCTCAGCTTCATTGCCGCGCGGATCAAGCTGGAGAATTGCCGATAGCGGCGTCTTAACCGGCCGAATGGGGCAAGCTGCAGATTGCCGCGGCCGCTCCATGGCTTTCGATGACGGCTTGCGATAGGCTGGCGCCATCCATGCGACGACCAGCTTGCGACAGGCGATATGGCCCAACCCACGGCGGCGACCCGATCAAAGAAACCGGCTGAAACCCTGGCCCGGGCGGCCAAGCCGATAGCGGCGGCAGACGCTCCCACAGCTGCTGGCAGCAAGCCGGCTGTGGCTCATCCTGGCGTGCCCGGCGGAGACGCGCTGAGCAGCCTCGCCCCCCTACTGCGGGTGCGGCCGGTTTTCGACAGCCTGTGCCGCTTCGGCGCGCAATGGGCCTCCGGCCATGCACCGGAGCGCGACGGCTGGGTGCCGTTTCACCTGATCATGCGGGGCGATTGCGTCATCGATGTCGCGGGGCAGGGGGCGCATGCCTTGTCGGCGGGGGATATCGCCATCCTGCCGCATGGCGGCGCGCATGTGGTCCGCGGCAAGGATACGCCGGTCGGGCTGAAACGGACGCCGGGTCTGCGCAGCTATCCGACCGATACCGTCACGGTGAAGACCAATGTCGCGGAAGCGGCGAGCGATGGGGCGATGGAGACCGAACTGGTCTGCGGCCGGCTGCAATTCGAGCTGGGGCAGCAGAACCTGGTGCTGGCCGCCTTGCCGCCGGTCATTGTCTTGCGAGCCGATGACGGCAGCCCGGCGGCATGGCTGCAGCAGACCATGGTCACCATCCGTGACGAATTGACGACGGCGCTGCCGGGGGCTCTCGCCATCGCCAATAATCTTGCCAGTGCGCTGATGGTGATGGTGCTGCGCCTGCATATTGCGCAACAGAATACCGCCCTCGGCCTGCTCGGCTTGCTCAGCCAGCGCCAGGCGGCCCGCGCCGTCATCGCCCTGGTGGAACAGCCCGACAAGGCCTGGACCCTCGACGAGCTGGCGGATCTCGCCGGCGCCTCGCGCGCCACGCTGGTGCGGCTGTTCCAGAAAACGGCCGGCATGGCGCCGTTGGAATTCCTCACCGATCTCCGCCTCAATCTCGCGCGCAACAAGCTCGCGGGCGGATCGCTCACCATGGCCGAGATCGCCGCCCAGATCGGCTATCAATCGGAAAGCGCCTTCAGCCGCGCCTTCACCCGGCATTTTGGCGTGGCGCCCAGTTCCCTGCGACCGGCCTGAGCTGCGGTGGTCCGCGCCCAAACCTCGCCCCTTCAACGCGCAGGTGACAAGACCGAATTCCTCACGTAAGCAGGGGAGGTCTTCTATTTCAATCGTATGGATCATGCCAGCAAACCTCATCGCCTTCTGCGTCATCGCCGTCATCCTTCGCCTCACCACCCTGGCGATCTCGATCCGTCATGAGCGCGCTCTGAAGGCGAATGGCGCCGTCGAGATCGGCGCCGGCAACAGCACGCTGCTGGCGCTGACGCATATCGCCTTCTATGTCGCGGCGATCGTCGAGGGTAGCTTGCGGGCCGACGCGGCCGATATCGTCACCTGGTTGGGCCTGGCGCTCTATGTCTTCAGCATGCTGGTGCTGCTGATGGTGATCCGCCTGCTGGGCCGCTTCTGGACGGTGAAGCTGCTGATCGCCCAGGACCACGAACTGGTGACTCATCCGCTGTTCCGCTGGGTGCGCCATCCCAATTATTTCCTGAATATCCTTCCCGAGCTTGTGGGCTTTGCCCTGGCGTTGCATGCCTGGGCGACCCTGGTCGTCGGCCTTGTCCTCTATGCCGTGCCGCTCACCATCCGCATCCGCCAGGAAGAGAAGGCGATGGCGGCACGGTTCGAGCGCTACTGACGCTTTCCGCGCTGAGGTTTCTCATCGTATTCTGATTCCGGACGACAGGATCGCTCCGGGCGTATCGCGAAAATCGAAGGCAGGTAGGACAGGATGTTCAGATTACCGACCACGGCGACGGCGCCCTTCTGTCCGTCGGAGGTGCGCGGCACGGTCGCGGTCGGATTGGGCCTGCCGTTCTGGAAGAAGGTGTTGCGCTTCGCCGGTCCGGGGCTGCTGATCTCGGTCGGCTACATGGACCCCGGCAACTGGGCCACGGATATCGAGGCCGGTTCGCGTTTCGGCAACAATCTCCTGTTCGTCGTCGGCCTTTCCAGCCTGGCCGGCATCATCCTGCAGAGCCTTTGCGCCCGCCTCGGCATCATTGCGGAGCGCGACCTGGCGCAGCTCTGCCGCTCTGAATATCGCCGTTCGGTCGCGATCACCCTCTGGCTGCTGGCGGAGATCGCCATTGTCGCCTGCGATATCGCCGAGGTGCTCGGCTCGGCCCTAGCCCTGCAGCTGCTTTTCAACCTGCCGCTCTGGGCCGGCGTGCTGGTGACCGGGCTCGATACGCTCATCGTGCTCAGCCTCAAGGGCCACGGCTTCCGGCAGCTGGAGGCGATCGTGCTCGGCCTCGTCGGCACCATTGCCTTCTGCTTCCTGGTCGAGCTCATCCTCCTACAGCCGGCCTTCGCCGATGTCGCGTCGGGCCTCGTCCCCCATCTCAGCATCATCGGCAACACCGATGCGCTTTATCTTGCGATCGGCATCATCGGCGCCACGGTGATGCCGCATAATCTCTATCTCCATTCATCGGTGGTGCAGACGCGGCTGGTTGGCGAGCTGCGCGCGCAGAAGGCCGAGGCGGTGCGCCTGGCCACGGCGGATATCACCGTCGCGCTGCTGCTCGCCATGTTCGTCAATGCGGCGATCCTGATCACCGCCGCGACCGCCTTCCATGTCACTGGTCACCAGGAGGTCACCGATATCGACCAGGCCTATCGCCTGCTGCAGCCGCTGGCCGGACCGGCGGCCGCCGCCATCTTCGGCCTGGCGCTCCTGGCCTCCGGGCAGAGCTCGACTTTCACTGGCACGCTGGCGGGGCAGGTGATCATGGACGGCTTCCTGCAGATCAAGATCCCCTGCTGGCAGCGCCGGCTGATCACCCGCGCCCTGGCGCTCATTCCCGCCTTCATCGGCGTCGTCTGGTTCGGCGAAGGCTCGGTCGGCCGGCTGCTGGTGCTGACCCAGGTGATCCTCACCCTGCAACTGCCCTTCGCGCTCTATCCGCTGATCCGCTTCACCGGCAACCGGCGGCTGATGGGCGGCTTCGCCAACGGCCCCGTGCTGCGCGCCGTCGCCTGGTTCATCTTTCTCGGTATCGCCGGCGCCAATCTCGTGCTGCTGTGGCAGCTGGCCGCCGGCTGAGCCCTCTGCCTCAGGCGGCGATAAGAAACCCCCCCAACTTGTCGAGGCAACCATTCCAGCCACGGTTGTGGTCGTCGCGCGCCTTCTCGTCGAAGAACTGCGCATGGTTGAGCGTGAAGAGCGTGCCGCCTTCTTGCGCCTGCATGGTGACGGTGACCAGCGAGGTCCGTTCCGGCATGGTGCGCCAGGTCCAGCTGAAGACCAGCCGCCGATTGGGTACGACTTCGCGATAGAGGCCGCTGACATCATGCTCTTCGCCGTCCAGGGTCCGGAGGACGACGCGGTAGCGGCCGCCGACGCAGACATCGGCTTCCGCGCTCAGCACCGGCCCGGCATCGGGCCCGAACCAATGCACTATTTTTCTCGGGTCGGTCCAGGCCTGGTAGACGAGTTCCGGCGGCGCTTTGAAGTGCCGGGTGAGGGTGAGGCTGGGCCTTTCCCCGGCCTCGCCGCGACCTTCTTCGCCTTTGCCGGTGCCTTGCTTGTGCGTGCCTTCTTTTTCTGCGTCTCTTTGCATGTCCCTGCTTCCACGAAAGCGGCGAGCCGGTCCAGCTGACCGGACCAGAACGCCTGATAGAAGGCGAGCCAGGTCATGGCCTGCTCCATCGGAGCCGCCGTCAAGCGGCAGGCGACGGTGCGGCCGGTCTTGGCCCTGGTAATCAGCCCGGCAGCCGCCAGTACATCCAGATGCTTCATGACCGCCGGCAGCGAAACCGGGAAAGGCTTCGCGAGGTCGCTGACCGCCACGCCGTCATGGCCCCGGAGCTGCGCCAGCAATGCGCGCCGCGTCGGATCAGCCAAGGCGGCAAAGACGCGATCCAGCGCGGCATCCTCATACTTAACCATGGGGTTAAGTGTTAGGGTGCCGCGGCCCGGCTGTCAAGCGCCCCGCCCCCACCATCACGCGCCGATCATCACGTCCCGATCATCACGTCCCGATCATCGCTCCCCGATCGTCACCGGGGGACGCACCTTCGGCTCGAGCCAGCCGGTCGGCGAAATGTTGTGCGAGATGATCGATCCAGGCGCGCACGGCCGGAGTCAGACCCCGGCTGGTGGTGAAGACGAGATGGACGATGCCGTCCAGCGAATGCCAGTCGGGGAAAAGCCGCAGCAGCCGGCCGGCGCGCAGATGCGGGCGGCAAATGTGATCGGGCAGCAAGGCGATGCCAAGTCCGGCGATCGCCGCCTTGCGCAGGCTCGTGAGGTCGCTGGTGGAGAGACGTGGCTCATGCTGCAGCATCAGCGTGCTGCCATCGGGACCGACAAGTCCCAGTTCACCGGACCGCGCTCTTCGCTCGCCGATAGTGTCGGCAGGGAAGCGAGCTGCTTGATTTCGACGAGGCCAGCCTGTCTCTCCTCCGTCAGCCGGTTTATCAGGACGGGGCTCGCCACCAGGATGCGGCGACTCCTCGTCAGCGTCCGCAAGGTCAGCTCGGCATCCGAATCGAGCTTTAATCGCACGCGCAGCGCGACGTCGATCGCCTCGCGGATCAGGTCGACGGGGCGGTTGGCAGCGATGATCTGTATCCGCACCTTCGGATATTGCGCCATGAAGGCAGGCAGGATGTCGTCGATCAGTTCCATGAGCCCGGTGGGACAGCTGAATCGGACGACGCCGGCCGGCTCGATCTGCGCCGCGGCGACGGCCTTTTCGCCGCGCTCGATCTCGGTGAGCGCATTGCGGCAGTGGTCGTAATAGGCGCGGCCGATTTCAGTCACGCGGAAGCGTCGCGACGACCTTTCGATCAGTCGCACGCCGAGGCGCCGTTCCAGCTGGGCGACGTGCCGGCTGAGCTTGGACTTCGGCTGGCGCAAGGCCCGGCCGGCGGCCGCGAAGCCGCCATGGGCCACCACCTCGGCGAAGAAGAAAAGCTCATTCATATCCTGCATCGCGCATGTCCTATCGTTCTATATATGGAACGTATCGTGCAAATCTGGCCCGCTACAAGAGGTCTCGTTCCAATCCTAACTTCATAATCGTGAAGGGGCCGCAAGCAAGCCGCTTCAAGATGACGAACCTCAATGAACGGAGAGACAGGAAATGAGCGGCAAATTGCAGGGTAAGATTGCGGTCGTGACGGGCGGCACCACCGGCATCGGCCTCGCCACAGCCAAGCGTTTCGTGGCCGAAGGTGCGCAGGTCTATATCACCGGGCGCCGCCAGGGCGAGCTCGACGCCGCGGTCAAGGCGATCGGCAAGAATGCGACCGGCGTGCAGAGCGACGTCGCCAAGCTCGCTGATATCGACAAGCTCTATGACACCGTCCAGCAGCGCCATAGCCAGATCGACGTGCTGTTCGCCAATGCCGGCGGCGGCGAATTCGCCCCCTTAGGCGCCATCACCGAAGAGCATTTCGACAAGACCTTCGCGGTCAATGTGAAGGGGCTGCTCTTTACCGTGCAGAAGGCGCTGCCGTTGCTGCGTGATGGTGCCTCGGTGATCCTCACCGGTTCCACCACCGGCTCGATGGGCACGGCTGCTTTCAGCGTCTACAGCGCCACTAAGGCGGCGGTGCGCAATTTCGCCCGCAGCTGGGCGCTCGATCTCAAGGAGCGCAAGATCCGCGTCAACACGCTGAGCCCCGGCCCGGTCAACACGCCTGGCCTGCTGGGCCTGGTGCCGGAGGGCCAGGGCGCAGGGCTGTTGACCTACCTCTCAAGCCTAGTGCCGAGCGGCCGCGTCGCCGATGTCGACGAAATCGCCAAGGTCGCGACCTTTCTAGCTTCCGACGACAGCAGTTTCGTCAATGCCGCGGAAGTCTTCGCCGACGGCGGCATGGCGCAGGTCTGAGGTCGTGGGCTGCATCGCCCGGCTCCCGCAAGGGGCTGGGCGATTGCCCTTCGCGGCAGGTCACATTTTCACGGCCAGCTGCAGTTTATGCAGCGGCGGCCGCTTTCTAGATTGTCAAGGCAACTCAACTATCGTCTGATGCACGCATCAAGGAGGGATACATGATTATCCGCCTGGCGGTGCACGACGACGCCGTCTCGATGCAAGAGATTCACACGGCTTGCACCGTCACGACAATGCGGGCCTATTATTCCGAGGCGCAAACGGCTGCTTGGCTCGATGGGCGATCGCCTGACGGCTATCTGCAAGCTATTGCCGAAGGCGAGCAGTTCTTGATTGCCGAGAATCAGTCACGTGTCATTGGTTTTTCGTCCTGGCGGGAGCAAAGGATATGCTCGCTCTTTGTACGCCCCGACGATCAGGGACGGGGCATTGGCAAGTCTCTATTGGTGGCCTGCGTCACGGCCATCTCTAAGAGGGGCGCGGATATGGTCCGGGTAAATGCATCAATGAATGCGGTCGGCTTCTACGAATCATGCGGCTTTATTCGCGTGGCATTGGCAGATTCGGTGAAACATGGCGTCGCGATTCCCTATGCCCGCATGGAAGGCGCACTCTGGCGTATTCGCGCCGTGACACGTTGCGTCACGGGATAGGCGCTTTTCTAGATAGACAATTCTATCAATTCTTCTCGCACGATCTCATCGCTAATCAACAACCTGCCAACGGCGATCGGCAAGGTGAAGCGGCGCGGCCCGGCGCTGCCGGGATTGATGAAAAGGACGCCGTTCTCGCGCTTCGCCAGCGGGCGATGCGAATGGCCGCTCATCACCACCTGGATGCCGGCGGCAACCGGGTCGATGTCGAGCAGGCCGAGATCGTGCAGTATATGGCAGGCAATGCCACCGATGGTGACGGTGGCCCTCTCGGGGATGCGCCGCGCCCATGCCGCCATGTCGTTATTGCCGCGCACGGCGGTGACCGGCGCGATCTCCGCCAGCCGGTCGAGGATGGCGGGATCGCCGATATCGCCGGCATGCAGGATGGCATCGCTGCCGGCCAGGGCTTCAATCGCCTGGGGACGCAACAAGCCATGCGTATCGGAGATAAGGCCGATGGTTGTGGTCATGATCTCCATACTGCGCCTTTCGCATCCGATGCCGCAAGGCTGCGGCGGCATTCCGCGGGAAGCGGAGCGATACGCCCGGCATCGTTGGGTCAAGCGGGAAAGAATGTTTCAGAACAGGCGATGCGTCATTTACATAGATCAGTAAAGGAGCGGCAGGCGTCGGCGTCCGGTATGTGGGCTTGCGCTTCGCGGCGATGAAGTTGCCGGGGGATCATTGATCATGCAGCATTCCCGGTATAAGAGGGGCGGATGACCGCCGCGCAGCAGGTCGTCGCCACGCTGCCGTTCCATAACTGAGTACCTCGATGACCATTGCATACTCTGCTACCGACAGAATTCGCGCCTTCTTCGCCAGCTATAACGCGGCCTTCACGGCGCTGAATACAGAGGGCATCATCGACCATTTCCATTTTCCCGCCCAGATATCGACCGAGGATGGCGGCTATGTCTTCGCCAGCCGCCAGGAGATGGTTGATGATATGCGGGATTTCGTCGGTTTCTATGCCGGCCAGGGTTTCGACAAGGTGATCCTGGCGGACCTCGCCATCCAGGAATTGTCGGCGGCTTTTGTTCTTGCGCATGTGCACTGGCACCTGAAGCACAAGGATGGCGGCGATCTGGTAAGGGTCCGCACCACCTACGTCTTGCGCATGACCGGCGCGGAGCCGGCGATCATCGCCATCCTCGGTCATGATGAGGATACGCAGTGGAGGAACAGGCAGGGCTGATGCTAGGCTCGGCCATCAGCCGCGCGGCTGCGATGGTAGCGGGAGAGTGGGATGAGCATGACGATGGTACCGGTAAGGAACGAGGACCGGCTGGTCGCCAATATCCGGACAGCGCGTTTCACGCCTTTCGAAACCGATGGCGCGGTCATTCCCGGCCAGAGCTATCTGCAGTTCGACGATACCTTTCCGCCGGGAACCGGCTTTCACATCTATCGCATGGAGCCGGGCAGCCATAGCCAGCCGCATGAACACACCTGCCATGAATCCTTCTACGTGATCGAGGGCGAGCTGATCGACCATGACGGCTATGTCTATCGCACCGGCGATTTCGTCCTGCTGAAGCAAGGCACGATCCATAATAGCCGCACGGACACCGGCTGCACCATCGCCGTCTTCATCCGCACGATGGAGCGGAATCTGTAGGCGCGGTCAGCCGAGCATCGTCCCCATAGATCGAGCTGGATCGCCCCCTCACCCTGTCCCTCTCCCGCGAGGGGAGAGGGGACGCGGCCGTGTTGTCCTATTTGCATTGCCGAAATTTGAGTGAGGCGCACAAAAGCTATAGTCGAATGCCAAGGTTGCTTGGCGCAATATGTGCAATGGTTTCGCTGCGCTCCCTCTCCCCTCGCGGGAGAGGGTTGGGGTGAGGGGGCAACTGAAGATCGGAGCAGCAGCGATATCAACTTTCCACGCTGAAGGCGGTAAAACGGCCTCAGCACAAATTCCTGGCCGAGCGGTAGAGCGGCAGCCGCCTCAGCGATCCTTCACCGCGCTCAGGATCGTTACCGGCAGGGCGCTGCGCCAGGTGTCGAAACCGCCGAGCGGCTTTGCATGTTCGACGGTGAGCCGGGTGAGGCTGCCGCCGATATGCTGGCGCCAGTTGATCAGCAGGCTCTCGCTCTGCAGGGTGACGGCATTGGCGACGAGGCGCCCGCCGGTGCGGAGCGCTTCCCAGCAATGCTGCAGCACGCCGTTATCGGTGACGCCGCCGCCGATGAAGACGGCATCCGGCGCTTCCAGCCCGTGCAGGGCGGCGGGCGCCTCGCCGGCGATGAGCTGCAGGCCGGGCACGCCGAGCGCGTTGGCGTTGCGGCGGATGATTTGCTGACGCCCGGCATCGGCCTCGACGGCGATGCAGCGGCAGCTGGGATGGCTGCGCATCCATTCGATGCCGATCGAGCCGCTGCCCGCCCCGACATCCCACAGCAATTGGCCGGGCAGCGGCGCGAGATGCGCCAGCGTCACCGCGCGGACATCGCGCTTGGTCAATTGCCCATCGGTCTCATAGGCGTCGTCGGCCAGGCCGGCCAGCGGGCTGTAGCTCCGCGCACCCGTTTCGCTGCGGCAGGTGACGGCGACGATATTGAGATCCGCGGCACGCTCGATCTTCCAGTCGCGGGCGAGGCTGTCGTAGCGCTGCTCCTGCGGACCGCCCAGATGTTCCAGCGCCGTCACTTCGCTCAACTCGAAGCCGCGTGCACAGAGAAGCCGTGCGATCGCCGCCGGACTGCCGCCGTCATTGCTGAGGATGAGCAGCCTTGCGCCGGGAAAGAGATGGGCGTTGAGGATCTCCAGCGGCCGGCCATGGATGCTGAGCGTCGTCACTTCCTGCAGCGGCCAGGCAAGGCGCGCGGCAGCCAGGGCATAGGACGAGGGAGCGGGGATGACATGCATCTCCTTCGGCTGCACCCAGCGGGTGAGCGTCGCACCGATGCCGTAGAACATCGGATCGCCACTCGCCAGCACGCAAGCCCGGCGGCCGCGCCGGGCGAGCAGAAGCTGTTCGGCGGCGCTGAAGGGGCTCGGCCAGGCGATGCGTTCGGCTTTGATATCCGGTGTCAGGAAGGCGAGGTGGCGCTTGCCGCCGAAGATGACCTCGGCCGCGCCCAGCGCCCGGCGTGCTTCGCCGCCAAGCCCTTCCAGCCCGTCTTCGCCGATGCCGATTACCGTCAACCACGCCGTCATGATGCGATCCGATCTGCCGAAATCCGTGCTGTCGAAAGTTGTGACCGGTCGCCGTCGCAAAATTCAACAAGCAGCGCCTTGATACGGAAGGAATTCCGCCGGAACAAGGGGGCAGGTGCGGCGGACCGCCCTGCGTCGTTTCTGCCTAAGTTCATGGCGGAGAAAGGCCTTTCACCCCCTGGGGCGGTCGTGTAGAACACCCGGGCTTGTCGGTGCCCTGCCGGGAAGCCCCGTTTTCGGGGCCTGCCGCCGGGGCCGAAGAGGGAACACCGCGGAAGACTGCCGGCGCTTAACTGCTTGCCGCAACAGGTTTTCCAGACGTGGCTGCCCCCGCAACTGTCAGCGGCGAGCCCGCCTAATCGAGGCCACTGGAAAGCGACCCGGAATCGCCGACCGGGAAGGCGAAGGCGGGTCCCGAGCACTTGATCCGGTCGGAAACCGGTCCGGCGCTCGAAGCCGCGGAGCCAGGAGACCTGCCGACAAGAATTGTCGCCTGTGACGGCATCGGACGGGGCGTTCCGGTGCCGAGGTGCGCCGCTGCGGTTCCGTATCGCCGGCGCCCGCTCCCAGCCGATGCCGCGTTTCGGTGACTCACGTGACAGAGCGTCGATCGGTCGAAAATCAGGCCCGGAGCAGCAAGATCGAAAGCCGGTTGAGCGATCCGACGGATCGCCGCTCGGCCTGTCCGGGCCTGTTCCGCCTGGCGCCCGCCCTGGATGGCGGCATCTGCCGGGTGAAGCTGGCGGCCGGTCGCTTGAGCGCGGCGCAGGCGGATGCGATCGCCGCGGCCGCAAGCAGCTTCAGCACCGCCGCCATCGAACTCACCAACCGCGCCAATTTCCAGATCCGCGCCGTGCGGCCGGAAAACGAGCTGCCTCTGGTCGAGGCGCTGGTGGCCGCCGGGCTCGGGCCCCAGCCGGCAACCGGGGATACCGCAAGCTGCGCGATCGACGATCCGGCGATGCTCGGCAGCGACGACGTGCGCAATGTCATGGTGAGCCCGCTGGCCGGCCGTGACCCGCAACAGATCATCGATATCCTGCCTCTGGCGGAACGGCTGCTCACGACCCTGCAAGGCGAGCGTCGCTATCACGCGCTCTCGCCGAAATTCGCCATCCAGCTCGATGCCGGCGAAAACGTCGCCATGCTGCATCATCCGCATGATCTCTGGCTGGCGGTGATCTCGCCGGATGAGGTGGCGCTGGGTCTCGCGAGCTGCATGCCGGTTGCCGGCGACGAGACAACACTGGCCGGCGACCGCGCCTTGGCGGCGGCGCCTTTGGACAAGGCGCATGATCTCATCTGCGCGGCGCTCGATCTCTTCCTCGAAATCAGCCATTCGCAGGCCGGCATCAACCGCATGAAGCAAGTGCCGGCGGAACTGGCCGGCGATGCCTTCATCGACCGGTTGCGGGCGCGGCTGAGTTTTCCCCTGCGGCGTGATGTGGCATTGGCCGACTGGCGGCGCGCACCGGTATCGCGGGGCAGCCATCTCGGCATGATTGCCGAGCGGGCAAGCAACCATGTCTCCCTCGGCGCCACGCCATCGCTTGGCCGCCTTCTGCCCGCGCAATTGACCGCCATTGCGGCACTCGCGCGCTGCCACGGTGACGGAACCCTGCGTTTCACGCCCTGGCAGAGCATCATCCTGCCGGGCGTTGCCGTGGAACGCGCCGCGGATGTGATGCGGGAGCTCGACACGCGCGGCCTCGTCACGGATGCGACGGCGCCTTTCGCGCAGATGATCGCCTGCGCCGGCTCCGCCGGCTGCGGTTCTGCGCTGGCGGCCACACAGAGCGATGGTGCGGAGCTTGCGGCCCTGCTGGCGGCACGCAAGACGGCTTTCCCTGTGCATCTCAGCGGCTGCGGCAAATCCTGTGCCGCCTTGCGCGCCGAGCCTGCGACCCTGGTCGGCGTGTCGCCCGGCCATTACGATCTCTATCGCCGGCAGGCGGGTGCGCCGTCGCGCTTCGGCACCTTGCAGGCCGCCAATATCACCCTTCTCGAAGCCGCCGATCTGCTGGCCAGGCTCGCCGACGAGAAAGCCGGCCATGCATAGCGGTTTCGTTTCCTCGACATATGATCATCAAAGGATGACCACCTGATGCTGGACTATATCCGCGACGGGCAGGAGATCTATCGCCGCTCCTTCGCCATCATCCGCGCCGAGGCCGATCTCGGCCGCATTCCGGCCGATCTCGAAAAGCTCGCCGTGCGCGTCGCCCATGCCAGCGGCATGGTGGATGTGATCGCGGATATCGGCTTCTCGGCAGGGGCCGGCGCCTCTGGCCGCGCCGCCCTTGCCGCTGGTGCGCCGATCCTCGCCGATTGCCGCATGGTGGCGGATGGCGTCACCCGCTCGCGCCTCCCCGCGAATAATCAGGTGATCTGCACGCTCAACGATCCATCGGTGCCGGACCTCGCGGCGAAGATCGGCAATACCCGCTCGGCGGCGGCGCTCGACCTCTGGCTGCCGCATCTCGCCGGCAGCGTGGTGGCGATCGGCAATGCGCCGACCGCGCTCTATCGACTGCTGGAGATGCTGGACGATGGTGCGCCGAAGCCCGCCCTCATCATCGGCTGCCCGGTCGGCTTCGTCGGCGCGGCCGAATCCAAAGATGAACTCGCCGCCAATAGCCGCGGCGTTCCCTATGTCATCGTGCGCGGCCGTCGTGGCGGCAGCGCCATGGCCGCCGCCGCGGTCAATGCCCTGGCGACGGAGAAGGAATAACATGACTGCTCAAGTGAAGGGCCGGCTCTTCGGTCTCGGTGTCGGTCCCGGCGATCCGGAATTGCTGACCCTGAAGGCCCTGCGCCATCTGAAGGCGGCACCGGTCGTCGCCTATCTCGCCGCCAAGGGCAAGAAGGGCAATGCCTTCAGCATCGTCGAAGAATATCTGCGCGACGATCAGGTGACTCTGCCGCTGATCTATCCGGTGACGACGGAGATCCTGCCGGCGCATCTGGATTACGAGAAGATCGTCAGCGACTTCTACGACCAGGCCAGCGAGGAAGTGGCGCTGCATCTCGATGCGGGGCGCGATGTCGCGGTGATCTGCGAGGGCGATCCGTTCTTCTACGGCTCCTTCATGTATATCTTCGATCGCCTGCATGCGCGCTATGAGACGGAAGTGGTGCCGGGCGTCTGCTCGGTTCTCGCCGCTGCTTCGGTGCTGGGGGCGCCGCTGGTCTATCGCAACCAGAACCTCAACATCCTCTCCGGCGTGCTCTCGGCCGAGGATCTGCGCGTCAAGCTGCTGGAAAGCGAGGCGGCCGCCATCATGAAGCTTGGCAAGAACCTGCCGAAGGTGCGCAACGTCATCAACCAGCTCGGGCTCGGCGATCGCGCGCTCTATGTCGAGCGCGCCACCATGGGCGCGCAAAGGATCGTGCCGCTGGCCGAGGTGGAAGAGGGCGCTTCACCCTATTTCTCGATCGTGCTGGTGCCCGGCAAGAAGTGGAACAGCTGAGATGGCGGCACCGACCGCAGCGCCTGCCATCCTGATCCTGGGTGCCGCCAGCCTGGCAACGGCGCGGCGCATCCAGGCGGCCTTGCCCGGCGCCACCGTCTATGGCCTCGCCGGCCGGGTGAACGATGCAAAAGCTGGCGGTGCTGATGTCGTTTACGAGAATTTCGGCACCACGCTGCGTGAGCTTTACGAGCTGGACACGCCGCTGATCGCCTTGTGCGCTGCCGGCATCATCATCCGCGCCTTGTCGCCGCTGCTGCAGAACAAGCGCGCTGAACCGCCGGTCCTCGCCGTGGCGGAAGACGGCAGCGCCGTGGTGCCGCTGCTGGGCGGCCTGCGCGGCGTTAACGTGCTCGCCCGCCAGATCGCCGCGATCTTGGAGGTGGCACCCGCCATCACCACGACCGGCGAATTGCGCTTCGGCACCTGCCTCATCAATCCTCCAGAGGGTTACAGCCTGCGCAACATGGCGGATGGCAAGACCTTCATCTCCAACCTGCTGGCCGGCGATCAGGCGAGGCTCGCTGGCGAGGCCCCCTGGCTGGCCGAGGCGAAGATACCGCTTGCCGAAGAGGGCCGCCTGCAGATCACGGTGACGGAACAGGACCGCGAGGCCGGCGCCGACGAACTCGTCTTCCATCCGCGCAATATCGTCGTCGCGGTGACGGCGGGTGCCGCCGATACGGCAAATGAACTGGTCGCCCGGATCGAAGCGCTGCTTGCCGAGCATAAGCTCGCCCGCGCTTCGCTCGCCTGCCTGGCGGCGGCGGAAGCCGAGATCACGGCGGGCCATCTGCATCAGGCGGCGGCGCAGCTCGGTTTGCCGTTGCGGTTCATGCAGGGCTCTGCCGACGCACCTGCCATCGGGCGTGCGGCAATCGAAATACCGACGGCTGTGCATGCGGCATCCGGCCTGGCGCTGGCAATTGCCGCGGCACCGGTCGATCCCCGCGCAATCGGCCGCGCGCGGGGCCGGCTCGCCGTGGTCGGCATCGGCCCGGGCGAGATCGGCCTGATGGCGCCGCTGGTGAAGACGGAATTGCAGCAGGCCCAGGATGTGCTCGGCTATGAGACCTATGTGCGCATGGCGGCCGATGCGATCGGCGGCTTCCGGCCGGAGCAGAAGCTGCACGCGACCGATAACCGCGAAGAGATGATGCGCGCGCGCCACGCTTTCGAGCTGGCGGCGCAAGGCCGCCACGTGGTGATGGTCTCATCCGGCGATCCCGGCGTCTTCGCCATGGCGGCGGCAGTGGTCGAGGCCCTGCATGACAGCGACAATCCCATCTGGCACGGCGTCGATCTCGCCATCCTGCCCGGCATCTCGGCGGCGCTGGCCGCGGCGTCACGGGCCGGGGCGCCGCTCGGCCATGATTTTTGCATCCTCTCGCTCTCGGATAATCTCAAGCCCTGGGAGATCATCGCCAAGCGCCTCGATCACGCGGCGGCGGCCGATCTCGCCATGGCCTTCTACAACCCGATCTCCAAGGCGCGGCCGCACCAGCTGGCCGAGGCGCTGGATATCATCCGCCGCCACCGCGCGCCGGAGACAGAGGTCGTGCTCGGCCGCGATATCGGCCGGCCGGCGGAGAATTTGCGGGTGGTGAGATTGGGCGAACTGACGCCGGAGATGGTGGATATGCGCACCGTCGTCATCATTGGCTCCAGCCTGACGCGGAGCTTCCCGAAAGTCGGTGGCGGCAGCTGGACCTACACGCCGCGCTGGTACGGCACCAAGCCGGAAGGCGAGCGCGATCGCTGACATGCGCTTCGGCACGATGCCGAAGAGCGTGATGGCGTGTGAAGCCGATTCCATGGAAACCGCATTCACCAATCACCTTCAACGCGCCATCAACGTCTTCTGCGGTTCCAGCGATCTTTCGGCAGACTGCCGATCGGCCAAAGGAACCGATTGAACTGTAGCGCCGAACCGCCCGGCCATATTGATTTGCATCAACTTGGCGCGCGAAACGCGCCTCGCCCGGATTTCTCCGTGTGGAAAAGGCTTCTTCAGCGGGAAGGAGGAACCTTGTCCGGTCGCGGCCGTTCCTGCAGCCCCTGTTCTTGCAACCATTGCATCGCAGCAGGAATGTCGGGCGCACTTGGCAGCTCGGGCCGACGCGGGCGGCGCAGCATCACCACGCGAATGCCAAGCTCGCGGGCGGCGGTCAGCTTGCCGTCGGTGGCCTCGCCGCCGCTGTTCTTGCAGATGATGGTATCGATGCGGTGCTGCTTGAGCAGGGCCAGCTCGTCTTCATAGCGGAACGGCCCGCGCGCCAGCAGCAGTTGCGACTGGGCGAAATGCAGCGACGGGTCCGGCGCCTCGACTGAGCGGATCAGGAACCAGATCTCATCAAGGCCGGTGAAATGCGCCAATTCCTGGCGGCCGAGGGCGAGGAAGACGCGCCTGGCCGGCTGCATGCGATCATCGTCCCGCAACGCGGCGGAAGCTTCCGGCCAGCTATCGACCTGCGTCCAGCGGTCTCCTTCGACCGGCTGCCAGGCCGGCCGTTCCAGGCGCAGCAAGGCGGTGCCGGTTTTGCCGCAGGCTTCGGCGGCATTCCATCCCATGCGCGCGGCGAAGGGATGGGTGGCGTCGATGACGGCGTCGATCTTCTCCCGGTGCAGGTAATCGGCCAGGCCGGCCGGGCCGCCATAGCCGCCGATCCGCACCTCGCCCGCCGGCAGGCGCGGCGTGCCGACGCGCCCCGCCAGCGACGAGATCACGCGCAGGCCCGGCAGCGCCACCGCGGCTTCCGCCAGCTTGTAGCCCTCGGTAGTGCCGCCGAGAATGAGCAGGGTTTTCGGGGTCATGATCTGTTCTGCCACAAGCGCATGACGCCGTGCTTAGCGCGAATTGGCGCCGCGCTCAATCATGCCGTGGCGGTGACGCCCCGCTCGGGCTCGCCGCTCGCCGGAAACAGCCTTGCGCGGGCTCTCAGCGGGCGACCGGCCGCCAGAGAAAGGCGCGCTGCTCGTCCTTGAGGCCGAGCGCGCGGTGCCGCTCGCGAATGGCGGCAAGGCCGGGGCCGAGATGGCCCATGTCGCGGAAACCGAGGCGCCGGTAATAGGGGGCGTTCCAGGGAATGGTGCTGAAGGTGCTGAGGGTCAGGATCGGCAACCCCTGCGAGCGGGCCCAGACGTCGACCGCATCGATCAGCCGCGCGGCCAGGCGATGGCCGGCATGGGTGGGCAGGACATCGATTTCCTCGATATAGGCGCCGCCATCGACGATCGCGAACTGCACGAAGGCGACCGGCTGTCCCGCGTCGGCGCCACCGGCCGGGGTCATCACCAGCACCTGCTGCGCGGCGATCGAGGCCGTGACATCGGCGACGGATCCCGCCCCGGCATTGGCGACCCAGTCGAAATCGGTGCCGCGAAAGCGCTGGGCCGCCGCCTGTTCGATGGCGCGGACGACGCCGACCTCGTCGGGACGCGCCGGGCGCAGATGATAGGCCGCGCCGGTCATCCCCCCGCCACCGGCCGGATGTCGAAGTAATAGTTGGCGACGGCGAAAAGAATCTGCAGCGCGATCCAGCCGGCCAGGACCGGGCGCAGCCGCTCCTTGCGGAACTTCAGGAAAGCCCAGACGAGGCAAGGCAGGATGCCGGGGAAGATGAAAAGGCCGAGGGCCGTGCCGATCACCGCCGGCAGCAGGCTGGCTGCATCCGTGCCGGCGCCCCGCGCGAGGTACAAGGCCACGGCCAGGATGACGGCGACGGCGAAAGCGATCAGCAGGCCTTGTTTCCGGGACATGGCCGGGTTCCTCAAGTCAGCGCAACGATGGCGGAGATGATCGGTGGCCTGACGCCGATCGCGATCAATGGTGATGGGCCTCGTGCAGGATCTGGTCCTTCAGCCCCGTCTCATAGGCGGCGCCGGCCGGTGTCAGCACGCAGCCCAACGGGAAATGCGACTGGATCAGCCCCTTGCGCTGCAAGGCGGCCCAGGCGGATTCATTGGCGAGGCCGGAAGCGTCCTGCGAGCGCACGATATAGCCGCCGAGATGGAAATGATCGCCATGCGGATGCGGCAGGCGGCTGATCATCGTATGGCCCTCCTGTTCCGCCGGCGTGCCATAGCCCTCCATCTTCGCCAGTTCCTGGAACAGCGTCAGGGTCTTCAATTGCAGCGGGTTGAGCTTCAGGGGATTGATCTTCGGCGGCATCTGGTCATGGCTCCTTGCAGTCCCGGCCGGCTCGGCCTGTTCGTTGCCGGCGAGGAATCGGGTGAGAAAATCATCATCGGCGGGATCGCCCTTCCGGCGCATGGGCGGCGCTCCCGCAGCTCTGTATCAGTCGCGGAAATTGACGTATTGCAGCGGCTGCTCGATCTTCATGGCGCGGACGAAGGCGATCGCTTCCTGCAGATCATCCTTCTTCTTGCCGGTGACGCGCAGTTCCTCGCCCTGGATCGAGACCTGGACCTTCAGCTTGCTGTCCTTGATCTCCTTGACGATCTTCTTCGCGAGCGTCTGGTCGATGCCCTGCTTGACGATCACTTCCTGGCGCTCGGAGCCACCGGTCGCGCGCTGCGGGTCCTTGAATTCCAGCGCCCCGGCATCGAGCTTGCGGCGGGTGATATAGACCTTCAGCAATTCCTGCATCTGCTTCAGCTTCAGCTCGTCATCGGCATGGATGGTGATGACGGCCTCCTTGCGTTCGATGGTGCAATGCTTGGCGCCCTTGAAATCGAAGCGGGTGCCGATTTCGCGCACGGCGCCCTGGACGGCGTTCTCGACCTCGGCGAGATCGGTCTTCGAGACGATATCGAAGCTCGGCATGGCGGTCTCCTCAATCTGCTGCCGGAGAGCGGCCTTGGATGGGCGCCCGGCTGAGTCGGCGGCAATCTGCCATATTCGCAGCAAGCTGGCCAGATGAGCGGATGTTCGGCCGTAAATACCTGAAATGAAACGGTTTCAGGACTACACTGCCGATTGGCCGGGGGCCGGCGCCGACGGCGCTGCGGCGGGCACCGCAACCAGCCGCGGAATGCGGTGGTACCAGAGGGCGAGCGGCACCGCGCGCAGGACGAAGAAGCTCATCAGCGCGAACCACAGGCCTTGATTGCCGAAGAGCGGTGCCGCGACCAGCTCGATCACCGTGGCGACCAGGGTTGCCATCAGCATGCCGTTGCGCATGTCGCGGCCGCGTGTCGCGCCGATATAGATGCCGTCGAGCTGGAAACAGGCGACGGCGACGACCGGCGTTGCCGCAACCCAGGGAAAGAAATTCTGCGCCGCCGCCAATACCTCCGTGCTGCGGCTGAAGAGCGCCAGCAGATGCGGCCCGAGCGGCAGCAGGATGAGGCTCATCAGCACCGCGAGGCCGCCCGCCCAATAGGCCGACAGCCGGGTGGCGCGGCGCAGGCCATGGATATCGCGCGCACCGATCGCCTGGCCGGTCAGGGTTTCTGCCGCCTGGGCGAAGCCGTCGAGGCCCTGGGCGATCATCGCCACCATGCCGAAGAGGACATGATTGGCGGCGAGGGTGATGTCGCCGAAGCGCGCACCCAGCCGCACGAAACAGGTGAAGACGAACATCAGGGCAAAGGTGCGGATGAAGATGTCGCGGTTGACCGCCATCACCTCGATGAGGCGCCGCGGCTCCAGCACCGTCATCCAGCTCGGGCGCCGCGCCGGCACCTGCCGCTGCAGCGCAACGGCGACACCCAGCGCCAGCAGCGCCGTCGCCGTCTGGGCAAGCGCGGTGGCGATCGCGGCGCCGTCCACGCCCATGCCCAAAGCGAGGACGAACAGCATGCACAGCAGGATGTTGAGCAGGTTGAGGAAAATCTGCAGCGCCATGGCGATGACCGTGCGCTGGGTGCCGAGCAGCCAGCCGAGGACGACATAGAGAAGAAGGTCGAAAGGCGCGCTGAACAGGCGGAAGGTGACATAGCGGCCGGCATAGTCGCCGACCAGCGGGCTGGGGCCGTAGAACATCAGGCCGAGATGGTTGATCGGCACCATCAGCATCAGCAGCACGGCGCCGAAGAAGACGGCGAGAACCAGGCTGCGGCGGAACACGGCCTGCAATTCGCCGTTGTCGCCGGCGCCATAGGCCTGGGCGGTGAAGCCGGCGGTTCCCATGCGCAGGAAGCTGAAGGCCCAGAGCACGAAGCCGCATAAACTGGTGCCGATGGCGACGCCGCCTAGTGATCCGGGATCGGCCGTGCGGCCGATGAAGGCGGTATCCACCAGCCCCGGCAGGACGGTCGTCAGATTGGCGCAAATGGCGGGCAGGGCGATCGCCAGGATACGGCGGTGCATTTCCGGCGTTTGCGGGATGGGATGCGTCACGGTCATCAGTCTTCGGTTCGGCCAAGCAAGAAGTCGCGGGGCGGATCATAGGCAGGAGGCAGCCTCTCTCACAAGCGCTCCCCATGCCGGACGGGATCGCCGAGCGGCGCCGACGCTCTCGACGGGCCATAATTGCGGCCGGACGGGCGGTGTTACAGCGGTAACCAATAGCCGCGGTCGCTGTAACCATTCCGCCGGCTGCGGCGAATATACTGGGCAGCAACAGGGCCCGATTCGCCGGACCGGTTTCGCCTGAAGCCGGTTGCCGGCGGCACGAGAAAGTAAACGGGCAAGAAAGTAAACGCGGGCAGACCGGCAGGACGGCGCCGCAAGGGCAGGAGACGAACATGGCAGGGAAGCTTTCGCGCAATCTCGCTTGGATGGGACTGGGCATCGTGCTCGGCATCGCCCCGACGCTGTTCGACGGGACGGCGGCTATGCGTTGGGGGGAATTGATGCATGCCACGCTGTCGACGCCGGCTTACGCGGCCGAGCCGGTGGCCTTCACCGATTCGGCCTTCCGTGCGGCGCAGCAGGCGGGCAAGCCGATCCTCGTTCACGTCAATGCCGGCTGGTGTCCGACCTGCGCCCGGCAGCGGCCGATTCTCGCTCAGCTGGAACATTCGGCGGAACTCGGCGACCTGACCGTCTTCACCGTCGATTTCGACAGCCAGAAAGACGTGTTGCGTGAATTCGGCGTGCAGCAGCAAAGCACCTTGATCGTCTTCAACGGCAAGACCGAAAAGGGCCGCGCCACCGGCATCACCGATCCCGAGGCGATCCGCCATCTGCTGCTGCAGGCGAAACAGTCATGACCGGCTGAGCCGCCGCGCCGAATACGCGATCCGGACCTTCGCTTCTGATGCCCGGCTCTCCTTTCGATCTCGCCGCCTATGGCTTCGGCCTGCTGGCCGGCATTCTGACCGTGCTGTCGCCTTGCGTACTGCCGCTGCTGCCGATCGTCTTCGGCAGCGCGCTGGCCGCGCATCGCTTCGGCGCCGTGGCGCTGGCGATCGGCCTCGCCTTGTCCTTCGTGGTGGTCGGCCTGTTCGTCGCCACGATCGGCTTCTCGCTCGGCATCGATGCCGACCTGTTCCGCCGCCTCGGCGCCGTGCTGCTGCTGCTGTTCGGCCTGGCGATGCTGTTTCCCGCCTGGCAGGCGCGCGCCGTCATCGTCTTCGGCTACCTGCCCGGCCGGGCGCTCGGCGCCGACCTGCGGCGCCGCGCCCAGGATTACCGCCCGGTCGGGTTTGGCGGCCAATTGGCGCTTGGGCTACTGCTGGGCGTGATCTGGACCCCTTGCGTCGGACCGACGCTCGGCGCCGCCGCCACGCTTGCCGCGCAACGCCAGGATCTGGCGGCCGTCGCGGCGATGATGCTGGTCTTCGGCATCGGCGCCAGCTTGCCGCTGCTGGCGCTCGGCCTCATCCTCGGTCATCTGCGCGGATCGGAACGCGATGGTGACGCGGCGCACAGATGGCGCCGGTCGGGGCTGTGGGCCGGCCGGGTCGGCAAATCCCTTCTCGGCTTCCTGCTCATTCTTGTCGCGCTTCTCATCCTGAGCGGCCGCGACCGGCAGATCGAGGCGCAATTGGTCACCTGGTCGCCTGCCTGGCTGACGGAGCTGACCACCCGGTTCTGATGAAACCGACCCGGAGCGGCCCGCTCATGCCGGCTTTCCCGCGCCGGAAAGGCGCGGAAACTGCCATACCCGCAACGGAAGACAAGGCCGGATTCATCGGCTAACATCCGGCCGATTTCAGGGCCGGCGTGTCAATCCGGTCATCACCATGATCAAGCGGGGGTCATCGTGCAGATCGAAGCACCCTATCTGATGTTTCTCGGCAATGCGCCGGATCAATTGGCGGCAAAGACCGCCCAAGGCATCGTTCATTGGCGGCGGGAATGGTGCGCCGGCCAACTGCGTCTAGACGGTTGCCAGGCCGATCTCGGATTGCCGGAAATGGATCTCGATGCGGCGGTCAAGGCCGGCGTGAAGACGGTGATCGTCGGCGTCGCCAATCGCGGCGGCGTGCTGTCGCCGGAATGGGTGGCGCTGCTGGCGCAGGCGCTGGAGCGCGGCCTCGATCTCGCCTCCGGCCTGCATCAGCGCCTCGCCGATTATCCGCAGCTGCGCGAGGCCGCGGCGCGGTTCGGCCGGCAGCTTTTCGACGTGCGCCATCCGACCCAGCATTTCTCCGTCGCGACCGGGGTCAAGCGCAGCGGCAAGCGCCTGCTCGCCGTGGGGACCGATTGCTCGGTCGGCAAGATGTATACGACGCTGGCGCTGGAGCGGGAGATGAAGGCGCGCGGCATCAAGGCGGATTTCCGCGCGACCGGCCAGACCGGCATCTTCATCGCCGGCTCCGGCGTGTCGATCGATGCGGTGGTCGCCGATTTCATCTCCGGCGCGGTCGAATGGCTGAGCCCGGCCAATGATTCCGATCATTGGGATCTGATCGAGGGCCAGGGCTCGCTGTTCCATGCCTCCTATGCCGGGGTCAGCCTCGGCCTGCTGCATGGCGCGCAGCCGGATGCGCTGGTCCTGTGCCATGAGCCGACCCGCACCCATATGCGCGGCCTGCCGACTTTCCCGCTGCCCGATCTTCGTGTCTGCATGGAGGCCAATCTCAAGGCGGCGAAGCTCACCAACCCCGCCGTGCAATGCGTCGGCATCGCCATCAACACGGCGGCGCTGGATGAGGCGGCGGCGCTCGACCTGCTGCGCCGCACCGAGGCGGAATTCGGCCTGCCGACGGTCGATCCCGTGCGCAGCGGTGTGGCCGCCATCGTCGATCGCCTGCTCGGCCCGGCCGCCGGAGCCGCGGCATGAGTCGCAAGCTCGCCATCCGTCATGAAAGCTGGCCGATCGCCGGCACCTTCACCATCTCGCGCGGCAGCAAGACCTCGGCCGAGGTGGTAGTTGTCGAGCTTGCCGAGGGCAAATTCACGGGGCGCGGCGAATGCGTGCCCTATGGCCGCTACGGCGAGAGCATCGAGGGCGTCATCGCCGAGATCGAGCGCCATCGCGTGGCGCTGGAGGACGGCGCCGATCGCGACAAGCTGCAAAAGCTGTTGCCGCCGGGTGCGGCCCGCAATGCCGTCGATTGCGCGCTCTGGGACCTTGAGGCGAAAGCGAGCGGCAAGCCGGTCTGGAAGCTTGCCGGATTGAAGCAGCCGCGCGACCTGATGACCGCCTATACGCTGAGCCTTGCGGCACCTGATGAGATGGCGCAGGCGGCGGCGCAGAATCTGCACCGACCCTTGTTGAAACTGAAGCTGAGCGGTGCCGATGATCTCGATCGCGTGCGGGCGGTGAGCCGTGCCGCGCCGCAATCTAAGCTGATCATCGATGCCAATGAAGGCTGGTCGATCGAGGATTACCGCAGCCTCGCACCGAAGCTGCGCGAGCTCAACGTCATCCTGATCGAACAGCCCTTGCCGGCCGGCGATGACGAAGCCCTGCGCGATGTCGAGAAGCCGATCCCCGTCTGCGCCGACGAGGCCTGCCATGACAGTACGACCCTGGCGGCCCTCGCCGGCAAGTATCAGGCGGTCAATATCAAGCTCGACAAGACGGGCGGTCTCACCGAGGCGCTGAAAATGGCGCAGGCGGCGGAGAAGCAGGGCTTCCGTATCATGGTCGGCTGCATGGTGGCGACGTCGCTCGGCATGGCGCCGGCCTTCCTGATCGGCCAGCAGGCGAGCTATGTCGATCTCGACGGTCCGCTGCTGCTGGCCAAGGACCGGGAACACGGCTTCCGCTTCGACGGCAGCTTCATGCATCCCTGCGACGCGGCGCTGTGGGGGTAGATATTCATTCCCTCGCCCCGCTTGCGGGGAGAGGGTTAGGGTGAGGGGGCAAGGCTGATGGGTGTTGGCAGTTTTGTCCCGCCGGAGAACCGATCATAATTTCATGCAATAGTGGATGCGTTGCCCCTCACCCCGGCCCTCTCCCCAGAGGGGCGAGGGAGAAGAGGGCGAAGCGACAATGACGAACAAGATAAATCGGGCGGAAGATCATGACGGCGGGTGAGGGGACGACGACAGCGGGAATAACGACACCGGCACCGGTCGGCATCTGGCCGGCGGTGATGGCGGGGCTGCTGACGGCTTTCGTCGGCTATGCCAGCTCCTTCACCGTGGTGCTGCAGGGATTGAAGGGCGTTGGCGCGACGCCGGGCCAGGCGACCTCGGGCCTGATCGCCGTCGGCACCGCCATGGGCCTCTGTGCGGTGGTGCTCGCCTGGCGCAAGCGCATGCCGATCAGCATCGCCTGGTCGACGCCGGGTGCCGCCCTGCTCGCCTCCACCGGCGTTGTGGAAGGCGGTTTCGCGGCGGCCTGCGGCGCCTTCATCGCCTCCAGCCTGCTCATCATTGTCGCCGGCCTGTGGAAGCCTTTCGGCAGGCTGGTCGCCAGCATTCCGGCGGTGCTTGCCAATGCCATGCTGGCCGGTGTGCTCTTCGTGCTTTGCGTGGCGCCCTTTCATGCCATTGCGCAGATGCCGAACCTCGCTTTGCCGGTGGTGCTGGCCTGGGCGCTGGTGGCGCGCTGGAAGCGGCTCTACGCCGTGCCGGCCGCCGTGGTGGTTGCGGTCATCGCCCTCGTCGTCAACGGCATTCCCGATGTCGCCGCCGGCGGCTCGCTCTGGCCGCATATGGAACTGGTGACGCCAAGCTTCAATTGGAACGCGATGGTCAGCATCGCCTTGCCGCTCTTCATCGTCACCATGGCCTCGCAGAACATTCCCGGCCTCGCCGTCCTGCGCGCCTTCGATTATCACCCGGAACCGGGGCCGCTTTTCACCGCGACCGGCATCGCTTCCCTGCTGTCGGTTCCCTTCGGCGGCTATGCCGTCAATCTGGCGGCGATCACCGCGGCCCTCTGCGCGGCGCCCGAGGCGCATCCCGATCCCAGGAAGCGTTATATCGCGGCGGTCGTTGCCGGTCTGGTCTATGTCGCTTTCGGTATCTTCGCCGGCTTCGCGGCAAGCTTTATCAGTGTGTCGCCGCCGCTTTTGATCGAGGCGGTGGCGGGGCTTGCATTGTTCGGCGCCTTCGGTTCGGCGCTGAGCGGCGCGCTGCAGAACCAGGCGGATCGCGAGGCGGCGGTGATCACCTTCATCGCCACGGCTTCCGGCATGTCGATCGGCGGCATCGGCTCCGCTTTCTGGGGGCTGGCGGCGGGCGGCTTCGTCATGGCGTTGCATCGCATCGGCAAGAAGAAGGCGTGACGTTCCGCCGCCTGCCGGGGAGTGGCCGGGCGGCGTCATAATTGGTAAGGAATGCCGGCTAAGCTGGCGCCGCGCCGGCGAACGGACTCGGAATCGGCGACGGGGCAGGCGGGAAGAGGAAGTGCGGGTAAATGGTGGATAATCAGATCATCGACGGCCGCAAGGTCGCCAACGGCATCCTGGCCGAACTGGCCGAACAGGTCGAAGACCTGAAGCAGGCGGGCTGGGGGCCGAAGCTGAACTCCATCACCATCGGCGATGTCGATGCCGTCGGGCTCTATGTCCGCAACCAGAAGCGCTCCGCCGAAAAGGCCGGCCTGTTGTTCGAGGAACATCACTTCCCGGCCGAGATCACCCAGGACCAGATGCTGGCGGCGATTTCGGCGATGAATGCCGATCCGCGCGTGACCGGCATCATTCTGCAGCGCCCGGTGCCGCACCATTTGTCGATCAAGCTGCTGCAAGCCGCCATCCATCCCTTG
>DATLJB010000103.1:0-19162 GCA_035539075.1 Terriglobia bacterium | reverse complement strand
CGGCCGCTGGACCGCCAAGGTCCGCGCCGATGGCACATTGATTTCCGCCGACCACCGCGGCTCGATCCACCAAGTGGGCGCAGCCGTTCAGGGGGCGCCAGCCTGCAATGGCTGGCAATTCTGGTGCATTCAGCGCGAGGGGCAGATGCTGCCGATTGATTACCTGCGGCAGCAGCTGCGTGCCGAACTGCACTGATCGCGTATGCGTATAGGGGAAAAAGAGGCGCGGCTGTTCCACTGACCGCGTCCTGACGTTCCAGTACTCCGTTAGGTGCCAACTGCCCGGCCGGTCGCGAGACCAGCCGGGCATTTTTTTATCGCGCTGACTGAACCATTGATCGGGCCGTTTCCGGTCCTGGCGAAACGGCGTCCCGGCCGGCATCTTGCAGCCCGAAGGAGAAGGCAAGATGTTCCACGGCATTCACTGGCAGGCATTCCTGATCGCATCTTTCGTACTGGCGGCCATTCCGGGTCCCGGCATGCTTTATGTGCTGGCGCGAACCCTGCAGGCTGGCGCCCGCGACGGCTTGCTCTCCACCCTCGGCACCGCTCTCGGCGGCCTCGTCCACGTCGTCGCGGCAGCCTTCGGCCTGTCGGTGATCCTGGCGACCTCGGCGACGGCCTTTGCCGTGCTGAAATGGATCGGCGCCTTCTATCTGATCTTCCTCGGGTTGAAACAACTGCTTGCGGCGCGGCGCGATGAGGCGGCAATCCTGCCCGATGCCCTGGCTGCCCTGCCGCCGAAACCGACCTGGCCGGCGATCCGCGACGGCTTTTTCACCGAGGCGCTCAACCCGAAGACGGCCTTGTTCTTCCTGGCGCTGCTGCCGCAATTCGTCGCGCTGGATGGCGCTCCCCTCGCCCCCCGCCTGATCCTGCTGGGTTTGATCGTTGTCGCCTTCAACAGCAGCGCCGATATCATCGCCTGTGTGGCTGCCTCGCCACTCGGCCGCTATCTGCGCCGCCGGCCGCAAGCGCAGCGCCGCCTCAGCCAGGCTTCCGGCGTCACCATGATCGGGCTCGGCGTGTTCGTGGCAGCCGCCAAGCGCCAAGCCTCGTGACCTGCCGCCGGATCGCGGTGCGCCGGCTTCCGCGCACTCGCTTCCGCGCGCCGGCTTTCACGCTTCCTGGCGGGTCGTCTGCCCGATCGCAACCGTGTCGTCATCGGCTGCCGACTTCAATCGCGCGGCCGATTTTGCACCCCAGCGCTTGTTGAGGAAGCGCCGCAGCGGTTGCTCTACCCCGTAGAAGCTGACCAGGCCGCAGCCGACCGCACCGGCAAGCAGCATCGGGCGCGGCGCCGAATGGATGAGCTTGTAAAAGGGCTGCTGCCAGAGATAGAGCGAGAAGGACCAGAGGCCGATCTGCCGGACCGGCCCCAGCGACAGCACCTGCCGCAGCCAGCCCGGCGCCTGATCGATCGTCGCCACAGCCAGGCTGAAGCAGAGCGACCCGATGCTGTAATGCACCGCATCGGGAAATAGATTGAGACTGAACAGGATGCCGGCAAAGCCAGCGAGGATCGGCAGCCAGCCGGGCATGGGCTGCTCGCGCCGCTGGATCAAAAGATAGACCGCCGTTGCCATCAGGATCGAGGCGATGCGCGTATCGGTCCGCCAATAGGCCATATAGTAGTCCAGCCCCATGGCACTCTGGATGACGCCATTGATTGCGCAGACCGCAGCGGCGACGGCGATGATCGGCAGCGGGGCCAGCTGCAAGCGGCGGCTGACCAGCGCGAAGAGGCCAAGCAGGATATAGGCCCATTCCTCGATGCAGAGCGACCACACATGCTCCAGCACCGGCATGCGGTGCAGATAGAGGCAGACATAGTTCAGCGACAGCGTCAGCGCGCTGAAGACATCGATACCGTGCACCTGCAGCGGTCCCGGCCGATAGAAGACGAGCCACATGACCAGCACGAAAGCCACCATGCCCGGCCAGACGCGGGCGATGCGGCGGCGATAGAAGAGATCGAGCGGATAGCGTTCGACAAAGAGGATCTCCGCCATCAGCCTGCCGCTGAGGACGAAGAAGAGCTCCACACCCATGCGCCCGTTATCAATGAAGCGCAGCGGCAGGAAATGGCCGAGATAGACCGTCAGGATGGATATCCCGCGCCAGCCGTCCAGGTACAGCAATCTGTGGCCAGCAGAAACGGCGCCGGAGATCGCAGCACCGGGCCGCTTTTGATCCGTCATGACATGCAAGGCGAGCCGCCCGTCCCTGGCGTTTGCGCATCGGTGATGCTGCAACGGCAGGGCTTCCCGATGGTTCCCGGCCCATGGCGGCAGAAGATGCGAAGACGGGTTAGGTTTGCGATGCGCCGATGGATTTGAAGGCCAGCGCCACGACCTTGCGCATCACGCTGGGCAGCGCATAGTCGTCCAGTTTATCGGCCGCGACCCATATCAGGTTCGACAGCGATTTTTCCGCACCTTCCGGGACGCGTGCATGGGCCAGGCGCAAGCGCAACTCAAAGTGCGTGAAGATATGCCGCACTTCGCCGGCGGCGATCCGCCAGTCGGCGACCAGGGGAGCCTGGGCAAGGGCGGCCGGCTCGCTCCAGCCCTCACCGCGCCATTCGGTCGAGGGAATTTCCATCATGCCGCCCAGCAGCCCCTTTTCCGCACGGCGACGAAGGGCGATTTCGCCGCGCGCATTCGTCATCCAGAAGGCCATGCCGTGGCGCACCGGCCGCTCGGCCTTCGGCAGCTTGCGCGGATAATCCTCGGCATCGCCCGCGGCGAAAGCCCCGCAATCGGACCGCCAGGGGCAAAGCGCGCATTTCGGCCGCGTCGGCGTGCAGATCGTGGCGCCCAGATCCATGATCGCCTGGGCGTAATCGCCCGGCCGCCGGCGCGGCGTCAGCGCGGCCGCCAGGCGCCGCAATTCCTCCTTCGCCTTCGGCAAGGGTGTCGCCACCCGGTGAATGCGGCTGATCACGCGCTCGACATTGCCGTCGAGGATCGTCGCCGGCTGGTCGAAAGCGATGGCGGCGATTGCCGCCGCCGTATAGGGGCCGATCCCGGGCAGCGTCAGCAGCGCCGCTTCATCGGCCGGAAACCTGCCGCCATGCTCGCGCACCACCACCTGGGCGCAGCGATGCAGGTTACGAGCCCGCGCATAATAGCCGAGCCCCGCCCAGGCGGTGAGGACGGCGTCGAGATCCGCCGCGGCGAGATCCTCGACCCGCGGCCAGCGGGCGAGAAAGGCGTCGAAATAACCTTTCACGGTTGCGACGGTGGTCTGCTGCAGCATGATTTCCGAGAGCCAGACCTGGTAAGGATCGGGCAGCTCCCCCGGCAAGGCCCGCCAGGGCATGACGCGGCGATGCCGGTCATACCAGTCGAGCAGCGCCTTGGGCGCCGGCACCGGGTCACGGGCGGCGGATGCGGTCGCGGCCGAATCGGTGCGGACGGGGGCGGTTCTTGTCTTCATGGCGAGCGGCACCTTAAACTCGGTCCATCATGACGACAAATGCCAAAAAGCCCGGCAAAGCCGAGACAAAGCCCGCCAGCGCCGGTGGGAACGCACCAAAAGCGGAGCCTGTGAAAAAGGCGGGCCAGCCGGCGGCGGGGAAAGATTCGTCTGAACGGCGCGGATCGCTGGCGGCCCTCGCCGTCAACGTGCCGGCCATTACCCGCGCGGCAATCGGCAGCCGTGGTTTTGCCGAGGCCGGCCTCATCACCCATTGGGCGGAGATCATCGGTGCCGAACTGGCGCGCGGCTGCCAACCCGATCAGCTGCGGTTTCCCCGCGGCAAGGACGGCGACCTCGACCGGAGCGGCGGCACCTTGACCCTCCGTTGCCTCGGCGCCATGGCCCTGGAGTTGCAGCACCAGACGCCGATGCTGCTGGAACGCATCAACAGCTATTTCGGCTATCGCGCCGTCGCCCAGCTCCGGCTGGTGCAGGGCAGCCTGCGCCGTCACCCGCAGCGCAAGACCGCCAAATTGCCGCCTCTGGCCCCGGCCGACCGTGCCGCCACCGAGGCCCAGCTTGCCCCCCTGCCGGAGGGCGAGGTCAAGGACGCCTTGCGGCGACTCGGCGACGCCATTCAGCAGCGGTCAAAACTGCCGACGCGCCGCTGATCCGCGCACCATGCGTCGCGACTCGCCGGAATCCCTAAGCGGCCGGAATGACTCACAAAATCGTGGCAAAGCCCGACTCGCGCCAGGGGTTGTGCCAACCTTGCACCGGGGCTCGAATCCTGCCAAAACCGGGCGGGGTGGGTTTCTGCCACCGGGCACAATCCGGCAGCTTTATCGCCGGGATGACGGATCGAAAGTCTCCCGCATGATATCGGCGAGCATTGCGGACCCGACGGCAACCACGTGGCAAAGGTGTTGATGTGAACAAGAAGTTTCTGATCGCCCTGGCGGTTGTAGTGATTGTGGTGGTCGGCGGCCTCGCCGCGTGGCAGTTCTGGCCGGGCCAGCCCGCCGTGACCCAGACGGTCGATACCACCAAACTGTCGGCCATGCCCGACGTTCATCCCGACGACATCATCATGGGCGACCCGAAGGCGCCCATCACCATCATCGAATATTATTCGCTGAGCTGCCCGCATTGCGCCCATTTCGCCGAGGACATCCTGCCCAAGGTGAAGGAAGCCTATATCGACACCGGCAAGGTGCGCTTGGTGCTGCGCGATTATCCCCTCAACAAGCAGGCGCTGCAGGCCGCCTTGCTGGCCCATTGCCTGCCGGGGGATGCCTTCTTCAGCATGACGGACGTGCTGTTCAAGTCGCAGGCCTCCTGGCTGGTCGAGGACGCGACCGGGGCCCTTGCCACCGTGGCCAAGACCGCCGGCATCGATGATCAGAAATTCGCCCAGTGCCTGAATGACAAGGCGATGCAGGACAAGATCATCGCCTCGCGCAAGGAAGCGGAAGAAAAGTATCAGATCGACGCGACGCCGACCTTCCTGATCATGGATCAGAAGATTTCCGGCGCCCGCGAATTCGAGGTGATGAAGCAGCTGATCGACGCCGAACTGCAGAAGATCAAGTAAGGAGATGGGCGGCGGCGCCGGGCCCTCGCATGGGTAGCTGGCGTCACCGTTTCACTGGATAGACGGGAAACACACAGCCTTGGTTCATTTTACAAAGCTCCGCTTGCATGGCTTCAAGTCCTTTGTGGACCATACCGAGCTGCTGATCCAGCCGGGCATGACCGGCATCGTCGGACCCAATGGCTGCGGCAAGTCAAATCTCGTCGAAGCCTTGCGCTGGGCAATGGGCGAAACCTCGGCCAAGCGCATGCGCGGCAGTGAAATGGACGACGTGATCTTCGGCGGCAGCGGCAATCGCCCCGCCCGCAACGTCGCCGAAGTGACGATCTGTCTCGATAACAGCGACCGCCGGGTGCCGGCCCAGTTCAACGACAATGACGAGCTGGAAATCAGCCGCCGCATCGATCGCGGTGAAGGCTCCAGCTACAAGGTCAACGGCAAGGACAGCCGCGCCCGCGACGTGCAGTTGCTGTTCGCCGATTCGGCCACCGGTGCGCATTCAACCGCGCTCGTCAGCCAGGGCCGCATCGGCGCCATCATCAACGCCAAGCCGACCGACCGCCGCGGCTTGCTGGAAGAAGCTGCCGGCATCACCGGCCTGCATTCGCGCCGTCATGAGGCGGAGCTGCGCCTCAAGGCCGCGGAAGCCAATCTTGCTCGGCTGGATGACGTGATCGTCACCTTGGAGAGCCAGCTCTCGGCCTTGAAGAAGCAGGCCCGCCAGGCCTCGCGCTATCGCAACTTGAACGACCAGATTCGCCGCGCCGAGGCCTCGCTGTTCCATCTCCTTTGGCAGGATGCGGCGCAGCGCCGGCAAGTCGCCGAGGAGGCCCTGACGGCTGCGGAAACCGCGGTCGTCTCGCTGACCAGCGCCGCCGTCATCGCCGCCACCCAGCAGAGCGAAGCGGCGATCGTGCTGCCGGGCTTGCGCCAGGCCGAGGCGGAAGCCGCCGCCGAATTGCAGCGCCTGACCATCGCCCGCGCCCAGCTCGACCAGGAAGAGCAGCGGGTGGCGAGCGCCAAGGCCGACGCCGAGCGCCAATTGCGCGACATCGAAACCGATACCGCCCGCGAGCGGGCTCTGGCCGAAGACGCGGTGCAGGCCCAGGAACGCCTGATCGAGGAACGCGCCCAGCTGGAAGAAACCGCCGCCAGCGAGATCGCGCTGACGGAAGAGGCCGCCGCCGCCGTTGCCGCCGCCAGCACTGACGTCGAAAGCAGCGAAAGCGAGTTGTCGGAACTGACCCAGAACCTGGCCGCCGGCGAAGCGCGTCAGGCAGCGCTGCAGCGGCGTCTCGGCGACCTCAATCAGCGCCTCGACCGCTTGCGCATGCGGGCCAGCGAAGTGGCCCTGGAAAAGGAACGCCTCGCCGCCGAGATCGACAGCGATATCGAGATGCTGGCAGCCCGCGATGCCGCGGGCCAGGCCGAGATGGAGCTGGAGCAAGCGCAGCAGGCCTTGACCGAAGCCGAGACCGGCCGCCAGTCGGGCGCCGAACGGGAAGCGCAGTTGCGGACGAGCCTGCAGCAGGCGGAAGCCGTGCGGGCGCGTATGAAGGCCGAGATCGAGGCCCTCACCTCGCTGCTGGCCGATGCCGAATCCGACATGTGGCCGCCGGTGGTCGATCTCATCACCGTCGCCAGCGGTTATGAGGCGGCTTTGGGTGCCGCCCTGGGCGATGATCTCCAGGCCTCCTTGACCGAGGGTGCGCCGGTCCATTGGCGCGACCTGCCGCCCGATCCCGCCGCCCCCGCTTTGCCGGCCGGCGCGGAGACCATGGCGCAGCACGTCACCGGTCCCGCCGCCCTGCTGCGGCGCCTCAGCCAGATCGGCGTCGTCGCCGACGAAGCGACCGCCCG
The DNA here is from genome assembly GCA_035539075.1 of Terriglobia bacterium. Lineage (GTDB taxonomy): Bacteria > Pseudomonadota > Alphaproteobacteria > Dongiales > Dongiaceae > Dongia_B. Next base: position 12,285 of record DATLJB010000103.1, on the reverse strand, counting down.
CCAGTTGCAGGCGCAGCTGGCACAGGGCCAGCGCCTTGTCACCCGCGACGGCGCCATGGTGCGCTGGGACGGCCTGACTCTCGCGGCCGGCGCACCGACCGCGGCTGTGCAGCGCCTGAAGCAGAAAAACCGCCTCGCCGATCTGCAGAACGAGCTGGTTGGCGCCGAGGAAAGCTGGGCCATGGCCCAGCAGGCGCATGAGGACGCGAAGGCGGCCATCGCCGATCTGACCACCCGCGAGCAGAATGCGCGCCATACGTTGCAGGCCGCCTATAACACGGCGCGGCAGGCCCGCGAGCAGCTGAGCCGGGCGGAACAGACCTTGTCGCGCCTCAGCTCACGCCGCGAGGCCCTCGATCAGCAATCGGAAGCGGTCGAGGCCGATATCTCCGAGGCGGCGATGGAACAGGCAGCGGCGGAAGACGAGATCGCCAACCTGCCCGATTTGCAGGCGGCGCAATTGCGGGTCGCCGAATTGCGGCCGGTGCTGGCCGAGAAGCGCAGCAAGCTGGTCGAAGCCCGCGCCACTGATGAGCGCCTGCGTCGTGAGGCCGATCAGCGCCAGCAGCGCTTGATGTCGATCGCGCGCGATGTTGAATCCTGGCAGAACCGCGCCGGCAATGCCCAGCGCCAGTTGGAAACGTTCGGCCAGCGCCGCGAGCTGATCGTGGCCGAGCTGGAACGGCTGGAGATGCTGCCCTACGAGCTCGCCGAGCAGAAGATGGCCCTGCTCGACCTGATCGAAACGGCGAGCGCCGCACGGCAGAGAGCGGCAGATGCCCTGGCCGAGGCAGAGACCGGCCTGGCCCAGGCCGACCGCGCCTTGAAGGGCGAAGAACAGCGTCTGGTGGAAGCACGCGAAAACAAGGTCCGCGCCGAAGCGGCCATCGCCCAGGCGCTGGAAGCCTATCAGACCCTGACCGAGCGCATCCGCGAGCGCCTGGAATGCTCGCCAGAGGAAGTGCTGACCCTGGCCGAACTGGACCCCGGCGAGCCGATGCCGGAACGCGACCAGATCGAGCAGCGCCTGCATCGCCTGACACGCGAGCGGGAGAATATTGGCCCGGTCAACCTGCGCGCAGAGGCCGAATCCGACGAGCTCGACCAGCAATTGAGCGGCATGCAGGGCGAGAAATCCGACCTGATCAACGCGATCTCGCGGCTGCGTCAGGGCATCAACAGCCTGAATCGTGAAGGCCGGGAACGTCTGTTGGCCGCCTTCGAACTGGTTAACGGCCACTTCGAGAAGCTGTTCACCGATCTCTTCGGCGGTGGCCGCGCGCATCTCAAGCTGACCGAGGCGGAAGATCCGCTGGAGGCCGGCCTCGAGATCCTCGCCAGTCCGCCGGGCAAGCGGCTGCAGGTCATGTCGCTGCTCTCCGGCGGCGAACAAGCCCTGACCGCCTTGGCCCTGCTTTTCGCCGTCTTCCTGGTCAATCCGGCCCCGATTTGCGTGCTGGACGAGGTCGACGCCCCGCTCGACGATGCCAATGTCGAACGCTTCTGCAACCTCGTGCAGTCGCTGGGCCGCAGCACCGCGACCCGCTTCCTGGTCATCACCCACCACCGTTTGACGATGGCCCGCATGGACCGCCTGTTCGGCGTCACCATGATGGAGCGTGGCGTCTCGCAGCTGGTCTCGGTCGATCTGCAACAGGTCGAAGAGCTGAAAGCCGCCAGCTAGGCGGTATTGGAAAGGCCTTTTGGCGGGGTGCGACAAAAGGCCTTTTCATTAATATTTTCAGGCACTTAGATTTCCCTGAATCAACTTGACACGAGTCAGGCCCAACCGTATGTTTCGCGCGCCTGCGCGCTGCTGAGGGGTGGCGTGCGGGTGGCGTTTGCCAAGGGGATATCTCGAGGTTTCATGGCATGACCGAGAAGGACCCGGAACGGCTCAAAGAGTTCGAGGCGCGGCTTAAGTCAGCGCGCGAACGGATCAAGGGCCCGCCCGGATCGGACATGCAAAACGCGCCTGGCGACAGCAAAATGGCTGCCGCGGGCCTGCGAATGAGCCTTGAGCTGGTCGTCGGCATCGTGTTCGGCCTCGGCCTCGGTTGGACTCTCGACCACTGGCTGGGTACCAAGCCCTGGTTCATGATCATCTTCATGTTCCTTGGGCTCGGTGGCGGGATAGCGAACATCTTGCGTTTCGCCCGGACTTTGCAGAACGACCAGAAATGAGAGTCACGCATCCGGCTTGGCCGGCTGCAGCAGGGGCGTAAGCCCGGCAGAAAACGAGCGGGTCAAGGCCCTGCTCAAAGCAACGGGGTCAGGCGACCCCGACAGGAAATGGGGTTGGCACCGTGGCTGCAGAACATGAGAGCCCGTTAGAGCAGTTCAAGATCGAGCCGATCGGCGGCGAGATGCATCTCTTCGGCTACAACGTCTCGTTCAACAATTCGGCGCTGTGGATGCTGATCGTGATCGGCGTGATCACCGCCGTTATGCTGTTCGGCATGCGCAGGCAGGCGATCGTGCCGGGACGCGGCCAAGCGCTGGTCGAATTCATGCATGATTTCATCGCCAACATGCTGAAGGAGAATGTCGGTCCCGAGGGCAAGAAGTACTTTCCCTGGGTGTTCTCGATCTTCGTCTTCGTGCTGTTCTCCAACCTGATCGGCCTGCTGCCGCATGCCTTCACGGTCACCAGCCATATCATCGTCACCTTCGCCCTGGCGCTGATGGTCTTCGTCACCGTCACCGTCATCGGCTTCGTCCGTCACGGCTTCCACTTCCTCTCGTTCTTCGTGCCGAAGGGTGCGCCGGCCTGGCTGCTGCCGCTGATGATCCCCATCGAGGTGATCTCCTACTTCATCCGCCCGCTGTCGCTGTCGATCCGACTTTTCGCCAACATGGTGGCCGGTCACGTCATGCTGTTCGTGCTCGGCAGCTTCGTGGTGCCGCTGGGCCTCGCCGGTCTCTATGTCTCCGGCCTGATACCGCTGGCGGCGATCGTCGCCATCATCGGCCTCGAACTCCTGATCGCCTGCCTGCAGGCCTATGTGTTCGCCATTCTGACCTGCATCTATCTCAACGATGCCATCCATATGCATCACTGAGATCGGTCCGGTCTGACGTATCAACCTAACCCTTCCAGAAGAGGACTTTAAAAATGGACGCTCAAGCTGCTCGTTACATCGGTGCTGGTATCGCCGCTCTCGCTCTCGGTGGCGCCGGTATCGGTCTCGGCATCCTGTTCGGCAATTTCATGAACGGCGCGCTGCGCAATCCGGCCGCTTCCGCCAAGCTGTTCGGCAACATGATGCTGACCTTCGCCCTCGTCGAAGCAACCGGCCTGATCGCCTTCGTCGTGGCGATGCTCATCCTGTTCGTCTAAGACCGATCCTTACTTCTGGCCCGTGCGGGCAGTCATCCGATCGAACCGATAGTCCGGATGGCTGCCGCAACGTGGCGGAGAGAGAGCCATGCCTCAGCTCGACGTAACAACTTTCTCGCCGCAGCTTTTCTGGCTGGCGATTTCCTTCATTGTGCTCCTTCTCCTGATGTCGCGACTGGTGCTGCCGCGCGTCGGCAAGGTGCTGGAGCAGCGTGAGGAGCGCATCGGGGGCAACCTCGAAAGGGCGGAAAAGCTAAAAGCCGAGGCCGATGCCGTCCTCGCCGCCTATCATAAGGCGATGGCGGACGCCCGCGCCCAGGCGCAGGCGACCCTGACGGCGGCCGGTGCCGAGATTGCCGCCAATGCGGCGGCCCGCGAAGCCGAGTTCGCCAAGAAGCTGGCGGACCAGACCGCAGCTGCCGAAGCACGCATCAAGGCGAGCAAAGCGCAAGCCTTGGCGGAAGTGCGCAACATGGCGGGTGAATTGGCGGCGGCCATGACCTCGAAGCTGACCGGCGCTGCCGTCAGCACGAGCGACACGGCGGCCACCATCGAAGCCGTCCTGAAGGAGCGCAACTGATGGAATGGATCAATAATCCGCATACTTGGGTCAATCTCGGCCTGCTCATTTTCGTCATCTTCGCCGGCCCCAAGGTCTGGCGTGGTCTGGCTGGCTTCCTCGACCAGCGGTCGATGAAGATCAAAGCCGATCTTGACGAAGCCCAAAAGCTGCGGGACGAGGCCCAGGCACTGCTGGCGGAATATCAGCGCAAGCAGCGCGATGCCGTGAAGGAAGCCGAAGACATCGTCGCCAGCGCCAAGGGCCAGGCCCAGCGAGAGATCACGGAAGCCGCCGCCAATCTGGTGGCGAGCCTGTCCCGTCGCGAAGCCGCCGCCCTGGAGAAGATCGCCCAGGCGGAAGCCCAGGCCGTGGCGGAAGTACGCCGCGAGGCCGTCGATGTGGCGGCCGCGGCGACCAGCCGCCTGATCGCCCGGACCCTGGATGACGCCAAGGCCAGCGCGCTGATCGACCAGTCGATCGCCGAGGTCAACCGCCGCCTGCACTAAACGATCCGGCTCTGGGCCGAAAGACAAGCATCACGGAAAGGCCGGCTCTCGCAGCCGGCCTTTTTGTTTGCGCTCACGCAGACCGGTGACGCCAATCCTCTGCGAGGCGGGCGGCCCCACGCGGCTGCGGCGCGCAGGTTCTCTTCAAGCCGCATTCAACGCCGGCGCGCGGGTGCCGCGGATCTCGGCCAGGATATGGCCGAACAGCGCCACCAGGACGATCGCCCCGCCGATCTGGGTTGCCTGGGACGGGACATCATCCATGAAGAGCCAGGTCCAGAGCGGCGTCAGCGGCACTTCCAGCGCCGTCAGCAGGCTGGCCGAGGCCGCAGAGATGCGCCGGGTGCCGACGACATAGAGCGCCAGGCCGAAGGCATTCTGGACGACGCCGAACAACACGATGAGCCCGAAATCGGTCGCCGACACCGCTTGCAGATCGGCAAACCACACGGTCACCAGCGAGCAGAGGAAGGAACCGCCCGCCATCGCCGGCAGCATCTGCACCGTGCGATAATGGCGCATGACGGTGCCGAGGCCGGCAACCGTGAGCGCCATCATAACGGCGAGCGCCTTGCCCAGCAGGGACCCGCCGCCGCCGCTTCCCGCCACCATATAAAGCACGCCGCAACAGGCGACGAAGCTCGCCATGAGCGTGCCCCAGCCGGCCTTCTCGCGGATGAAGAGATAGGCGATACCGGCGGTCAGGAAGGGTGCGGTGGCATAGATCACCATGGCATCGGCAACCGAGGCATAGCGTATGGCACCCAGCCCGCAGATCATGCTGGCGCCGGCGAGCGCCGCCGCCGCCAGCGTCGGCCATCTTATGTTCATCAGGACGCGGATCGCCGCCCGCCGCTCAACCGCGGCGAAGATAACCATCACCGATGCGCCGGATACCAGGCCGCGCAGGAAGACAATCGTCATCAGATCGGCCTTGATCGACAGCATGAACAAGCCGCTGAGCGACCACAGCAGCGCCGAAAGCGCGACATAGGCCAGGCCCAGCCGGCGCTGCTTTTGATCATCAAGGGTCACGGAATGGGCCTGCGCGAAGAACCTGGGGTTGAACGGGAAACATCCCTTATCACCCTCAGGACTTATTGCCAATCGGCCCGAATGGCCTTCACGGTGGCTCTTCGGATCGGCCATGGCCCGCCGCAAGCTCTGTCGCGCAGCTCCTTGAAGCCGGACTGGGCTAGCCGCGGATCGCCCCGACCGCCTCTGCCAGGCGATCGATTTCCTCTTCCGTATTGAAGTAGTGCACCGAAGCGCGAACGACATCGCTCAAGTGCCGCGCCGTCATATCGAGATAAGTCGAGGAACGCCCGGAGACCGAGACGTTGATCTTGGCCTGCGCCAGCGCCGCCTTGATCCCGGTCGCGGCGACGCCGTCCCTGGTGAAGGTGACGATGCCGCCCTGCTCCTTGCCGATATCTCGCACGACGACACCCGGTATGGCTGCCAGCTTCTGGCGCAGGATGGATGCCTTGCGGCGCAGATCGGCTTCGATCGCCGGCAGGCCGATGGCGAGAGCGTAATCGACGGCGGCGCCGAGGCCGAGCACACCGGCGATCGAACGCTCCCAGTTCTCGAAGCGCTTGGCATCGGGCAGCATCTCGTAACGATCGGCAGCCACCCAGGTCGCCGCATGAAGATCGAGAAACGGCGGCTCCAGCCGGTCGAGCCAGGCCCGCCGCACATAAAGAAAGCCGGTACCGCGGGGCCCGCGCAGATATTTGCGCCCCGTCGCCGAGAGGAAGTCGCAGCCGATCGCCGCGACATCAACCTGCAGCTGACCGACCGACTGGCAGGCATCGAGAAGATAGGGAATGCCATGCTCGCGGGCGATGGCGCCCACCGCCGCCGCCGGCTGGATGAGCCCGCCATTGGTCGGCACATGGGTGATCGCGATCAGCTTCACCCGGTCGTCGATCAGGCCGCGGAGTGCCGCGACGGAGATCTGCCCGTGCTCGTCATTCGGCACGGCGACGATTTCCACGCCCTGCCGCCTGGCAATCTGCAGGAAGGCGATATAGTTGCTGGCATATTCGGCGATCGAGGTCAGGATGCGGTCGCCGGGCTGAAAGCGCAGCGAATAGAAGGCCATGTCCCAGGCCCGCGTCGCATTCTCGACCAGGGCAACCTCATCGGGATCGCAATTGATCAGCCGGGCGACGGAGCGATAAACCGCCTCCTGCTGCCCATCCGCCTTCGCCGCCGCCTCATAGCCGCCGATCATACCTTCCAGTTGCAGATGGCCAATCAGCGCGTCGAGGACAGGCTGCGGCGGCAGCGACGAGCCGGCATTGTTGAAATGCGTGACATGGCGGCAGCCTGGCGTTTCGGCGCGGAGGCGTTGCAGATCGATGCTCATCGCTGGTCTTTTCAGTCAGTATCGCAATGGTTCAGAAGACGATCTCGGCGGCCGACCGTAGCGTTACAGTCGAGCTGCCGAGAATGCGGTTGTGATGGCCGATGATCTGGGCCGCCGTCAGCCCGCCGCCGTCATAGGTCGAATGGGCGTCGCTGGCCAGCGTCACGTCGTAGCCGAGGTTGCGCGCCACCCGGCAATTGGTGTCGATGCAGTAATCGGTTTGCAGGCCGGCGATGATCAGCTTGCCGATGCCGGCTTCGCGCAGGCGCTCATCGAGCTCGCCGCTGACAAAGGCGCTGGATGTCTCCTTTTCGATGACGGGCTCACCGGCGATCGGCGCCACGTCGGGATGATGATACCAATCGGGCGAGAGGCGTTCGAGCTCGCTGCCTTCCTCGTGATGCTGTACATGCAGCACCGGAACCCCGGATTGGCGGGCGCGCCGAAGCAGGTCGGCGCAGCGGCCGATAATCGCTTCGGCCTCATGAAGCCCTTGCGGCGCGTTGATCAGGCCAAGCTGGATATCGATCAGCAGGAGCGCGGTCTTGCCGCCGGATTGCGTTGCCATGATTGCCTCACTCAATGCAAGCAGGGGCGGCCAGTCTAGCCATTTTAACGGCCGGTGCCAGTGGCAAGCCTGCCGCACGATGCCCCGATCATTCCGGCCGTAATCCTGCAGGCTGCGAGGGGCGGACGCCGCCGCCCCGCACCGTTGAGGCCCGTCGCGACACCTATTCCGCCGCTTTCTTCTGCACCTCCGGTTTCCAGCGCAGCACCGGATTGCGCGCCGCCAGCGTCTCGTCGAGCCGGCGCCGCGGCGTATGATAGGGCGCATTCTCGAAATAGGTCTGGTCGCCGCCCTTGGCCCGCTCGGCCAGGCCCTTCACCACCGCGATATACTGGTCGAGCCCGTCCTTGCTCTCCGTCTCGGTCGGCTCCATCAGCAAGGCGCCATGCACCACCAGCGGGAAATACATCGTCATCGGATGATAGCCCTCGTCGATCATCGCCTTGGCGAAATCGAGCGTGGTGACGCCGGTATCCTGCAGGAATTCGTCATTGAACAAGGCTTCATGCATGCAGGTGCCGGGGAAGGCCGGGGTCAGCGTATCCCTGAGACCGGCCAGGATATAATTGGCGTTGAGCACGGCATCGCCCGATGCTTGCCGCAATCCGTCGGCGCCGTGGCTCAGCATATAGGCCAGGGCGCGGGTGAACATGCCCATCTGGCCATGGAAGCCCTTGAGGCGACCGAAAGCCGTGCCGCCGGCATCATGCTCCTTGAGATCGAAACCGTTCGCCCCATGCGTCACATAGGGCAAGGGCGCATAGGGCGCCAGCGCCGCCGACAGCACCACCGGGCCAGCGCCCGGCCCGCCGCCGCCATGCGGCGTCGAGAAGGTCTTGTGCAGGTTGATATGCATGGCATCGACACCGAGATCGCCCGGCCGCACGCGGCCGACGATGGCGTTGAAATTGGCGCCGTCGCAATAGAAATAGCCGCCAACCCCGTGGACCGCATCGGCAATGTCGATGATGTCGTTCTCGAACAGGCCGCAGGTATTGGGATTGGTGATCATGGTGCCGGCGACATCCGGGCCGAGCTTGGCCTTGAAGGCCTTGAGATCGACCCGGCCGCGCTCATCGGCCGGCACCGGATCGACCTCGTAGCCGCAGGCCGCTGCCGTCGCCGGATTGGTGCCATGGGCCGATTCCGGCACCAGGATGCGCTTGCGCGCGTCGCCCTTGGCCAGCAGCGCCGCGCGGATCGTCATGATGCCGCAAAGCTCGCCATGGGCGCCGGCGGCCGGCGACATGGCGACCGCCGGCATGCCGGTCAGGGTCTTCAGCCAATGCGCCAGATGGTCGATCAGGGCGAGCGCGCCCTGCACCGTCGAGACCGGCTGCAACGGGTGCAGATCAGCAATGCCGGGCAGCCGCGCCACTTTCTCGTTGAGGCGCGGATTGTGCTTCATGGTGCAGGAACCCAGCGGATAGACATTCATGTCGATCGCGAAGTTCTTCTGGCTGAGCTTGGTGTAGTGGCGAACCACCTGCGGCTCGGAAAGACCGGGCAGGCCCACCGCCTGTTTGCGCTTCAGGCCGCCAAGGCGGTCCTTGTGCGGCGGCACCGTCGGCAGGTCGACGGCCGTGCGGCCGGCTGCATCCTGTTCGAAGATCAGCGGTTCTTCGATCTGCAGCGCCTTGTTGCCGGAAATCGTGTTCATGACAGCACCTCTTTCAGCGCCGCTTCCAGCGCCGCGATATCTTCATCCGTCACCGTCTCCGTCGCGGCGACGAGCAGCAGGTTTTCCAGTTCCGGCTTGCCCGGCGCCAGACGCGAAACCGGCACACCGCCGAGAATGCGGCGCTTGGCCAGTTGCTCGACCACGGCAGCAGCCGGTTTCGACAGCTTGACGGTGAATTCGTTGAAGAAGGCCGGCGTCAGGACCTCGACGCCCTTGATCGCCGCCAGCCGGTCGGCAAGGCGCGACGCCGTCGCATGGTTGAGCTCGGCAAGCTGGCGCAAGCCGGCCTCGCCCAGCAGAGTGAGATGGATGGTGAAGGCAAGGGCGCATAGACCCGAATTGGTGCAGATATTGCTGGTCGCCTTCTCGCGGCGGATATGCTGCTCGCGGGTCGACAGCGTCAGCACCCAGCCGCGCCGGCCCTCGGCATCGACCGTCTGGCCGGCCAGCCGGCCCGGCATCTGGCGCAGGTATTTCTCGCGCGTGGCGAAGAGGCCCACATAGGGCCCGCCATAGCCCAGCGCGTTGCCGAGCGACTGGCCCTCGGCGGTGACGATATCGGCCCCCATCTCGCCCGGCGGCGTCAGCAGGCCAAGCGAGATGATCTCGGTGACCGCCACGACCAGCAGCGCCCCGGCGGCATGCACCGCCTCGGCGAGCTTTGTATAGTCGCGCACATTGCCGTAGAAGTCGGGATATTGCACGACGACGCAGGACGTATCCTTGTCGACCAGCGCCATCAGGTCTTCGCCGCCCTGCGGTGCCGGCGGCGGCGTCACCACCTGAAAGCCGGTGTACTTCGCCAGCGTTTCGATCACCTCGCGGTAATGCGGATGCAGGCCGCCGGAAATCACCGCGCGTTTGCGCCGGGTGATGCGGTTGGCCATCTGCACCGCCTCGCAGGTCGAGGTGGCGCCGTCATACATCGAGGCATTCGCCACATCCATGCCGGTCAGCAGCGCGACCTGGCTCTGGAACTCGAAGAGATATTGCAGCGTGCCCTGCGTCACTTCCGGCTGATAGGGCGTATAGGAAGTCAGGAACTCGCCGCGCTGGATGATGTAGTCCACGGTCGCGGGCACATGGTGGGAATAGGCGCCGGCGCCGAGAAAACTCGGACAGGAAGCAGTACCGAGATTCTGGCCGGCAAATTGCTGCATCTGCCGCTCGACCGCGAGCTCGCCCTGGTGGTCGGGCAGCTCCGCGATGGGCGCCTTCAACAGCGCCTTCTGGGGAACATCGGCATAGAGGCTGTCGACCGAGGGCACGCCAATCTTGGCGAGCATTTCCCGTCGGTCGGCTTCGGTCAGCGGCAAATAGCGCATGATGGAATGTCCGTTTGACTGATGCGTGTCGGCGACGGCCCCGCACCGTCGCCTGATCCGTTACTGGCAGAGCGCCTTATAGGCGGCCTCGTCGAGCAGGCCGGCGAGCTGGCCCTGATCGGCGATCTTCAGTTTGACGAACCAGCCTTTGCCCTGCGCATCTTCATTCACCGTGGCCGGGGCATCGCTCAGCACTGAATTGACCTCGATCACTTCGCCGCTGACCGGGGCATAGACTTCGCTCGCCGCCTTCACCGATTCGACCACCGCCATCTCCTTGCCCTGCTCGACCTTGCGGCCGACCTCCGGCAATTCGACATAGACGACATCACCCAGCTGCTCCTGCGCATAAGGCGTGATGCCGACCGTCACGGTATCCCCCTCGATACGCACCCATTCATGTTCCTTGGTGTAGCGTAGATCGGTCATCACTCACTCCCTGTTGAGATGTCTTCGACTGACAGCGCAGTCATTCACAAAAAAGACAGCCGGCTTCGACCGGCCGCAAAGAAAGGCTTAGCCGCGGTGATAGCGATGCGGCACGAAAGGCATGGCAACGATCTTCGCCGGCAGGGCCTTGCCGCGCACCAGCAGCTGCACGGCGGTGCCAGGCGTCGCCTGCGCCTTGGTGACATAGCCCATGGCGATCGGACCGTTGACGCTGGGGCCGAAGCCGCCCGAGGTGATCTCGCCGATCACCTGGCCGGCGGCATCGGCGATCTCGGTATGGGCGCGTGCCGGTGCCTTGCCTTCGGGCAGGATGCCGACGCGCTTGCGCGGTGCTCCTTCCTGCCATTGACGTTGCAATTGCCCGGCACCGGGAAAGCCGCCCTGCTCACGCCGTCGCTTGGCAATCGCCCAGCTGAGATCGGCTTCGACCGGCGTCGTCGCCGTGGTGATGTCGTTGCCATAGAGACAGAGCCCGGCTTCCAGCCGCAGCGAATCGCGGGCGCCAAGCCCGATCGGCTTCACCTCGGGCTGTGCCAGCAGCAGGCGGGCAAACGCCGCCGCGCGATCCGCCGGCACGGAGATTTCGAAACCGTCCTCGCCGGTATAGCCGGAACGCGTGGCGATACAGTCGATGCCGCCGATGCTGAGGTGACGCGCCGCCATGAAGGTCATGGCCGCACTCTCGGGGGCCAGGCGCGCGATGACGGCAGCGGCCTGCGGCCCCTGGATTGCCAGCAGGGCGCGGTCGGCGAGTTCCGTCACCTGGCAGCGGTGGTTGAGATTGGCCTTGAGATGGGAGAGATCCTGCGCCTTGCAGCCGGCATTGACGACCATGAAAAGGTGGTCGCCGGATTGATCGCTGAGGCGGCTGACCATCAGGTCGTCGAGGATGCCGCCCTGGTTGTCGGTGAAGAAGCTGTAGCGCTGGCGCCCCGGCTGCAGCCCCAGGAAGTCGGCCGGGCAAAGCCGCTCCAGCGCGCTGGCACTCGCCTCATGGCTTTCCGCCTGCAGGCGCACCTGGCCCATATGCGAGACGTCGAAAAGCCCTGCGGCGGCACGACAGTGGAGATGTTCAGCGAGAATACCGGCGGGATAATTGACCGGCATCTCATAGCCGGCGAAGGGCACCATCTTGGCCCCCAGCTCGACATGCAGGTCATGGAGCGGCGTGCGGCTCAGTGGGGCATTGGAATCCAAGATATCCTCCGACAGATATTGTGGGCACATCACAATCCGCCTGGGATAATCCACACGGGATGGCGATGCGTCCCCCCTCTGTCCTTGGAACCTGAGAGATTGGCCTAGCGGCTATCCTGCGTTGCCTGCAGGCCGGCCGCGTCGGTTTACTCCGTCGGTGAGGCGTGCCCAGGTGTGGGGCCGCCCGCTTTCCAGAGTGTTGACCCCGCTGCGGTCCTTTTGCCTGAGAGTTTCCGGGGGCGGTTGCTCCTTCGGCGCCGGCCGATGATCGCTCTGGTCACC
>DATLJB010000102.1:0-34385 GCA_035539075.1 Terriglobia bacterium | reverse complement strand
GATAAGTGAACGATATCAAATCGTTACGCTGAGACCACAACCAGGGAACGGGGGCATCAATTGGCAGCCCAGACATCTGAGCAAGGCGGGCTGGCGACGCGTTACGCCGCGGCGCTGTTCGAATTGGCCGAAAGCCGCAACCAGCTGGATGCGGTCGCCGCTGATCTTGCTACGCTCTCGAAGATGATCGCCGACAGCGCCGATTTGCGGCGCTTGATCAACAGCCCCGTGCTCAGCCGCGCCGAACAGGGCAAGGCCATGGCGGCGATCGTCAAGGCCGCCGGTTTCGGCGAGCTCTCCCAGAAATTCATCGGCCTGCTCGCGCAGAACCGCCGCCTCTTCGCCGTACCGGCGATGATCAAGGCCTATCGCAAGATGCTGGCGGACAAGCGTGGCGAGCTCACCGCCGAAGTGACCGCCGCCCGGGCGCTGACGCCGGCGCAGCAGGCTGCGGTCGGCGACGCCATCAAGCGCGTGTTCGGCGGCATCGTCGCAGTCGACGTCAAGGTCGACCCCAGTTTGCTTGGCGGCCTGATCGTTCGGGTCGGCAGCCGCATGATTGACAATTCGCTGAAAACCAAGCTGCAGAAGCTGCAGCTTTCCATGAAAGGGGTTGGATAATGGAAATCCGCGCCGCCGAAATCTCCGCCATTCTCAAGCAGCAGATCGAGAATTTCGGCAATGAGGCCGATGTCACCGAAGTCGGCCAGGTGCTGTCGGTCGGCGACGGTGTTGCCCGCGTCCATGGCCTGGACAACGTCCAGGCCGGTGAGATGGTGGAATTCCCGGGCGGTGTCCGTGGTATGGCGCTGAACCTCGAAACCGACAATGTCGGTATCGTGATCTTCGGCGACGACCGTGCGATCCGCGAAGGCGATACCGTCAAGCGCACCGGCACCATCGTCGACGTTCCGGTTGGCCGCGGCCTGCTCGGCCGCGTGGTGGACGGCCTCGGCAATCCGATCGACGGCAAGGGCCCGCTGGTCAATGTCGAGCGCAAGCGCGTCGAAGTGAAGGCCCCCGGCATCATCCCGAGAAAGTCGGTGCATGAGCCGATGCAGACCGGTCTCAAGGCGATCGACAGCCTGGTGCCGATCGGACGCGGCCAGCGCGAGCTGATCATCGGCGACCGCCAGACCGGCAAGACCGCCGTCGCGCTCGACACCATCCTGAACCAGAAGTCGGTCAACGCTTCGGGCGACGAGTCGAAGAAGCTCTATTGCATCTACGTCGCCATTGGCCAGAAGCGCTCCACCGTCGCCCAGTTCGTGAAGACGCTGGAAGACAACGGCGCCCTGGAATACTCGATCGTTGTCGCCGCCACCGCCTCGGAACCGGCCCCGCTGCAGTTCCTGGCGCCCTATACCGGCTGCACCATGGGCGAGTTCTTCCGTGACAACGGCATGCATGCCGTCATCATCTATGACGATCTTTCCAAGCAGGCCGTCGCCTATCGCCAGATGTCGCTGCTGCTGCGCCGTCCGCCGGGACGCGAAGCCTATCCGGGCGACGTCTTCTACCTGCACTCCCGTCTGCTGGAGCGCGCCGCCAAGATGAACGACGCCAATGGCGCCGGCTCGCTGACGGCGCTGCCGGTGATCGAAACCCAGGCCGGCGACGTGTCCGCCTACATTCCGACCAACGTGATTTCCATCACCGACGGTCAGATCTTCCTGGAAACCGGCCTGTTCTATAAGGGCATCCGTCCCGCCATCAACGTCGGTCTGTCGGTCAGCCGCGTCGGCTCCGCCGCGCAGATCAAGGCGATGAAGCAGGTGGCCGGCAAGATCAAGCTGGAACTGGCGCAGTACCGCGAAATGGCGGCCTTCGCACAGTTCGCCTCGGATCTCGACGCCGCGACCCAGAAGCTGCTGGCGCGCGGTGCGCGCCTGACCGAGCTCCTGAAGCAGGGCCAGTATCAGCCGATGCCGGTCGAGGAGCAGGTGGTGGCGATTTTCGCCGGCGTCCGCGGCTTCCTCGATACCGTCGAGGTGCGTGACGTCAATCGCTTCGAGCATGCGCTGCTCGGCGAAATTCGCGCCAAGCACAGCATTCTGCTTGAGACCATCCGCAAGGAGCGCGAGCTCTCGAAGGATAGCGAGGACAAGCTGACCGAGATCATGACCAACTTCGTGAAGACCTTCGCCTGATCGGCCGCGTAACGGCCGGACAGGCAGAACGTAACAACGAAGGCATTGGGAAGGGCGAGGGATGCCAAACCTCAAGGATCTGAAGATCCGCATCAACAGCGTGAAGTCGACGCAGAAGATCACCTCCGCCATGAAGATGGTGGCGGCGGCCAAGCTGCGTCGCGCGCAGGAACAGGCGGAAGCGGCGCGCCCCTATGCGGAGCGCATGGAACGCGTGCTCGGTTCGCTGGCCGCCTCGATGGCGGGCATCGACGGGGCCCCGGCGCTGCTGGCCGGCACTGGCAAGGACCAGGTGCATCTGGTGGTCGTCATGACCTCCGATCGCGGCTTGTGCGGCGGCTTCAACGGTTCGATCGTGCGCGGTGCGCGCAAGTTCATCCGTGAGCTGAAGCTCGCAGGCAAGACGGTGAAGATCATCTGCATCGGCCGCAAGGGTGCCGATCAGCTACGCCGCGAATTTGCCCATGACATCGTCGCCAATATCGAGGATGTGGGCAAACGACGCTTGAGCTTCGATGCGGCGGAAGCGATTGCGGTGCGCATCCGCGATATGTTCGAAGACGGCGCGTTCGATGTCTGCACGCTGATCTACAACAAGTTCAAGTCGGCGATCAGCCAGATCGTTACCTTCCAGCAGCTCATTCCCTTCACCGTCGGCGGTGCCGCCAACGAGAATGCCGATGCGCAGCTGGCGCAATACGAATACGAGCCCGATGAGGGCGCGATTCTCGCCGACCTTCTGCCGCGCAATATCGGCATGCAGGTCTATCGCGCGTTGCTGGAGAACGGTGCCAGCGAGCAGGGCGCGCGCATGACCGCTATGGATAATGCAACCCGCAACGCGGGCGAAATGATCAACAAGCTGACCATTACGTATAACCGGACACGTCAGGCCAATATCACCAAGGAGCTGATCGAGATCATCTCCGGTGCGGAAGCGGTTTGATAAGGGCCAAAAGGGGTCAAAGGAGCTAACACCATGTCGAAGAATGTCGTCGGCAAAATTACTCAGGTGACGGGCGCGGTCGTCGACGTTCAGTTCGACGGCGAATTGCCGCAAATTCTGAATGCGCTGCATGTGCAGAACCAGGGCAACCTGCTGGTGCTGGAAGTGGCGCAGCATCTCGGCGAGAGCACCGTGCGCGCCATCGCCATGGACTCGACCGACGGTCTGGTGCGCGGCGCCGAAGTCAGCGATACCGGCGCGCCGATCTCGGTGCCGGTCGGTCCGGAAACCCTCGGCCGCATCATCAACGTGATCGGCCAGCCGATCGACGAGCGCGGCCCCGTCAACAACAAGAAGACCCTGCCGATCCATCGTTCTGCCCCGGATTTCAGCGAGCAGTCGACCGAAGCCCAGGTGCTGATCACCGGCATCAAGGTCATCGATCTTCTGGCGCCTTACGCCAAGGGCGGCAAGATCGGCCTGTTCGGCGGCGCCGGTGTCGGCAAGACCGTCACCATCATGGAGCTGATCAACAACGTCGCCAAGGCGCACGGCGGTTACTCCGTCTTCGCAGGCGTCGGTGAGCGTACCCGCGAAGGCAACGACCTTTATCACGAGATGATTGAATCCGGCGTTATCAAGCTGGATGGCGAAGGCTCGAAATGTGCCCTGGTCTATGGCCAGATGAACGAGCCGCCGGGAGCCCGCGCTCGCGTCGCCCTCTCGGGTCTGACTCTCGCCGAATATTTCCGCGATGAAGAAGGTCAGGACGTGCTGTTCTTCGTCGACAACATCTTCCGTTTCACCCAGGCGGGTTCGGAAGTGTCGGCGCTGCTCGGCCGTATTCCTTCGGCGGTGGGTTACCAGCCGACCCTGGCGACCGATATGGGCGCCTTGCAGGAACGCATCACCTCGACCAAGAAGGGCTCGATCACCTCGGTGCAGGCCATTTACGTGCCGGCCGACGACTTGACCGACCCTGCGCCGGCCACCTCGTTCAGCCACTTGGACGCGACCACGGTGCTCAGCCGTCAGATCGCCGAGCTCGGCATTTTCCCGGCCGTCGACCCGCTCGACTCGACCTCGCGCATGCTCGATCCGCGCGTGATCGGCGAAGAGCACTACCAGGTTGCTCGCGACGTGCAGCGCGTGCTGCAGAGCTACAAGGCGCTGCAGGACATCATCGCCATTCTCGGCATGGACGAGCTTTCTGAAGAAGACAAGCTGACCGTGTCGCGTGCGCGCAAGATCCAGCGCTTCCTGTCGCAGCCCTTCCATGTCGCCGAAGTCTTCACCGGTACGCCCGGCGTTCTCGTGAAGCTCGAAGACACCATCAAGGGCTTCAAGGGCATCGTCGCCGGCGATTATGACGACCTGCCGGAATCGGCCTTCTACATGGTCGGCACGATCGAGGAAGCAGTCGCCAAGGCCAAGAAGATGGCGGCTGCTGCCTAAGCTGAAAGTATTGCCGGCGCCGCGTTCGCCGCGGCGCCGGTTCTCATATTGCGTTGATCTGTCGCCGGGCATCCGGCCGGGGCGGCAGGACAAAAAGGGTGGAACATGGCGGATCAGGTGCATTTCGAGCTCGTCTCGCCGGAGCGTCTGGAACTCGCGGCCGATGTCGAAATGGTCGTGGTGCCCGGAGCCGAGGGCGATTTCGGCGTCCTGCCGGGACATATGCCGCTGATCTCGACGGTGCGTCCCGGCATCATCTATGTGTTCCGCGACGGTAAGGTTTCTGAGCGCATCTTCGTCGAAGGTGGTTTCGCCGAGGTGACGCCGGAGACCTGCACCATTCTTGCCGAACATGCCCGCGTGGTGGGTGATATCGAAGCCTCGAAAGCCTCGCAGGAAGCGGCGGATGCGAAGGAAGATTTCGAGGATGCCAAGGACGAGCATGCGCGGGATCATGCCGCCAAGCTCCTGGCCATTGCCGAGGCGCGCCTCGCCGCCGTCACGGAAGCCTCCGCTTATTAACTTTTTCGGGAACCCGCTCGCTTCCGCGCGGGTTCTATCACTCTGAGCCCTGGCGGGTTTCCCTGCGCCTCTGGCGGCTGGGGTGACTGCCTTGTCAATCGGGCGGTGCTGACCTAGTCTGCCATCCTGCCTGGGCGATTCAGGCCGCTCCGTCTGCGAGTCGGCCCGGATGGCCGGCTGAGGGGGAGCCTCAAGGGTGGGTCAGACCTTAATGTTGAAAACAGAAACCCGCTTTCGCGCATCATGAGTCACTGGACGCTCGAACAGATTCCCTGGTCGTCTTTCGATCCCGCCAAGGTCGATCCTGATCTGGTCAAGGTCGTCAAGGCCGCCGCCATGGTCGAGTATAACGGCGGCGACTATGCGGCCTATCTTTGCGGCGTGTTCCAGGGCGACGAAGCCTTCCAGTCGGTGATTCGCGCCTGGGCGGGCGAAGAGGTCCAGCACGGCGCGGCCCTGGCCCGCTGGGCGAAGCTGGCCGATCCGGATTTCGATTTCGACGATTGCTTCAAGCGTTTCTCGGACGGTTTCAAGGTGCCGGTCGGTGCCACCGCCTCGCTGCGCGGCTCGCGTGCCGGCGAACTGGTTGCCCGCTGCATCGTCGAGACTGGAACATCGTCCTATTACACCGCTCTCATGGAAGCCACCGACGAGCCGGTGCTGAAGGCGATCTGCAAACGCATCGCCGCCGATGAGCTGCGCCATTACAAGCTGTTCTACCAGCACCTCGATACCTATCTGCAGCTGGACAAGATCGGTGCCTGGAAACGGGTGCAGATCGCGCTCGGCCGCATCACCGAATCGGAAGATGACGAGCTGGCCTATGCCTATTACGCCGCCAATCATCCGAACGAGCGTTACGAGCGGCGCCGCTTCACCCGTGCCTATGCGCGGCGCGCCTATCGCTATTACCAGCCGCGCCATGTCGAACGCGCCATTGCCATGGTCCTGAAGGCGACCGGCCTCAACCCGACCGGCTTCCTTAATCGCTTTCTCAGCCGCTTCGCCTACTGGTTCCTCACCAGCCGAGCCCGCCGTCTCGCCGAGGCCAACGCCTGACCGCGCCACTGTCGAACACGCCACTGTCGACACGCAGCTGTCGAACGCGCGCGGCTCACCTCACCGAGGTCTGCGGCTTTTCCGCGTCCTTCCGCTTCTTCTCCGGTGCCAATTCCTGAGCGGTGTATGAGCCGCTCGCCGATATGGGCGATACGCAGTTGAACTGGGGTCACTGACCTGCCGGGTGTGGGTGTCCCGGGGTGCGGGGGACCCTAGCCGCCGTGCGGCGGTGTTTCCTGCGGCGGATTGAGCTCGATATAGCGGCGGATCGCCTGCGCGCTATGCGAGATGGTCTGGCGCCGCAGCAACATCAGCGTGATGGCGCCGGTGGCGATCAGCAAGGCCAGCGGCCCCGCCACCCATGAGACCCAGGCGATGGCGAAGTAATAGCAGCGGATGCCGGCACCGAAGCTGCGCAGGGCGCTGGTGAAAACAATCGCCACCTGATCGGCAATCTCGCGTGCATGCGGGTGCTTGTCGCGCGGAAAGGGCGCGGCGCCGATCAAGGCGCAGCAGTAATTATATTGCCGCAGCGCCCAGGTGAAGCGGAAGAAGCCATAGGCCAGCACGAAGATCAGGCCGAGGATTTTCAACTGGATCAGCCCGGCGCTGGCCGGCGAGACGAAGGGCCAGGCGGCAATCACCCGGTAGGCATCCTCCGCCTTGCCGAGCAGGCCGAACAGCCCGGCAATGATGATGATATTGGCGGAGCTGAAGAAGGAGAGGGAACTCACCGTATGGCCCGTCAGCGCGGCATCGACGATGCGGTCCGGCCGCTCGATCATGCGTTGCATCCAGGCCCGCCGCACCTGATGCATCGAGGCATTCAGGCTTCTGCCGCCGCCCACCATCAGCGCGACACGACCATAGAACAGCAGGACGATGAAGAAGCAGCAGAGCGCCAGACCGTCGAGCCAGCTGAGTTCGTTGATCAGGAAGGAGCCTGTCATGGGCCTCGGAGAGATGCCGGATCAGCGCTTGAAGCGGCGGCTGAAACACTGCTCGAAGAAATCATAAACCTGCGGATTCATTTCCTCGAACTTGAGCGCCAGTTCATGCCGGTCGGTGCGATTGCGGATCACGCGAGCGGCAATCCGCAGCTTGAACTCCGCGGCGTCGTCCTTGGCCTTGACATCGAGCCGCACCAACTGGTCCTCGACCGCATTGCCGTGGTAGTCCGAGATCAACAGGCCGCCCAACGACCAGTTCACCGTAGAGAAGGTCTGGCCGTCGATCTTGACGCTGAAAACCGGCAGGGGCAGGCGCTTGTCCTTGCGCTTCTCCGGCCCGCGCGCGAGCGAATAACCCAGCGTATAAGATGACATCGATGCGGCCCCGCGACTCAGATCTGATGCGGCACCCTAGCAGAAATTAACTTCTTCGTCCCGGCTGAATGCCGCGCGGGGACGGCTGCCGACTGCAGTCAAAAGCTGCTGTCGAGGATTTTGCCGTCGGATTGCGACACGGCGATCGAGGGCCAGATCGCCACCCAGTGGTCGCGCGCGACGCCGCGATAGATCGGCAGCGCCGGCAGATGGATGGGGCTACCGTCGAAATAGGTGAGGATGGCGCCACCGGGATGGCGGTCGGCCCAGATCCAGGCCTGCTGCGGCGTGTGGACGACATCCGGCGCCTTGTTGAGCCGTCCCTGATAGTCGAACTCGCCGCGATAATTGCCGTAGATGGCGATCGGCTGGCCGGCATCCTGCAGCGCCTGCAGCCGGCTGGCGACCGGGCTGAGGTCGAAAAACTGCGCCAGGCTGCCGGGGAATTCGATGTTGAGACAGGTGAGCAGCAGGCTCGGCAGCAAGGCGACCTGCAGCGTGCGGAGCAACTGGTGATAGGGCGATATTTGCGCCAGCATATAGCCGAGGGTCAGCAGGATCAGGCCGGAGGTCAGGCCGATACCGCCCAGCCAGATCGGCAGCGGCACGCCGAAAACCGAGCGCCAGACCGCATCGAGATGGGCGATCGGGATGATATTCATCAGGAAGAAGATGAGGCCGGTCATCAGTGCCATGAAGCTCGGGATGATGGCGTGGAAGTCCCGCGACTTGATTTCATGGGTGGCCAGCAGGCGCGCGGCGATCAGGCAGGCCGGGGTCGTTACGACCAGCAGGCCCTGCAATTGCCAGCCGCTGAGCAGGCCGGCGGCAAAGGCGGCGATCAGATAGGCGCCGCTGAGGCGCAGGCCGGTGCCGATCGGCCCCAAGCTCGCCCGCCGGCTGGCGCGCCACAGGGTGCGCCAAAAGAGCCAGGGATAGAGCATCAGCGGAATGAACAGCAGGCTCCAGACCTCCCGCCGCGAGGCTTCCGTCGCGGGGTCCAGCCAGCCGTTGCCGAAGCGCAGGATCTGATCGGTCGCGTCCACCTGGGAGAGCCACAGCAGCACGCAGAGCAGCGGCGGCACGGCGGTGGTGATCAGCAGGCTGGCCCATTGCCGCCAGTTGACCTTGGTGACGTTGTCGAACAGCGGCAGCAGCAGCAGCGTGAAGGGAATGACCAGGGCGAAGGCCCAGCCGTTCTCCATGGCGGCCACGCTTTGCAGCACCGCCAGCGCCAGCAGCGATGCCAGGCGCTGCCCGAGCGGCAGGGGCGTCAGCCAGAGGCGCACGATGAGGGCGAAGGCGCCGACGATGAAGGGCTGCGCCAGCGGCTCGGGCGCGATCATCGTCAGCATGATGGCAAAGCCGCCCAGCCCGATCAGCAGGATGCGGGAGAAATGCGCCGTGCTGTTGCGGTGCGGCCAGAGGATCAGCGCGATCCTGCCGATCAGCCAGATATTGACCAGCCCGGCCAAAGGCGACAGCAGACGCGGCCACCAGGTGGTGATGCCGAAGGCTTTCCATCCCAGCAGGATCAGCCAGAGCTGCAAGGGCGGGATCTGCGGCGTCGGCAGATCGTTGCGCAGCGGCTGCCAGAAGCCATCCGTCCACATGTGCCAGGCGGAGGCCAAGGTTTCCAGCTCGACCGGGGCGGTCGGCGGCCGCCAGTAGAAGGCACCGACCGTCAGCAGCAGCCACAGGCAATAGGGCGCCACGCCGCCCACGCGCTGCAGCGCCAGGGGCAGGGCCTTTCCCGGTTCCGGCGGCGTCTTCACGGCATCAATCATCATCTGGCATGGCACCATCCGCAACTGCGCCTTCTTTTAACATTTGGCGGCGCGGTTTCCCTAGATGCAAAATCGCCGCCGCCGTGACGGCCGGCAAAATGGCAGCAGATTCTGATTGCCAAGCTGGCTAATATCCTGGCACTTGCCATCGCCCTTAAGGTCAACTGCGTATCAGGAGCCGTCATCTTGCTCGACCATCTTGTTGACCGCGCGGCCCATGCCGTGCCGGTTACTCCCCTCCGTGCCGCCGGTCTCGCCGCCTGGCTGAAAGCCCAGCCGGCGAATGTTCAGCGCTGGGTGAAGGCGCTGGATTTCCAGGCCAAACCGGGTAGTACCTGCCTGGTGCCGGATGCCGAGGGGAAGCTGGAGCGCGTTCTGTTCGGCCTTGAGGAAGGTGCCGACCGCTGGTCATCAGCCATACTGCCGACGACGCTGCCGGCCGGCGCTTACCAGCTCGATGCCGATGCCTCCTGCGATCCCACCCTGTTCGCCTTCGGCTGGGCGGCCGGCGGCTACCGCTTCCGCCGCTATCGCAGCGAGGCGGCCGGCAATCTTGCCCGGCTGGTCTGGCCGCAAGGCGCCGACAAGGCGCTGGTCAAGCGGCTGGTCGGCGCGTTGTCGCTGGCCCGCGACCTGATTAGCACGCCCGCCAGCGATATGGGCCCGGCCGAACTCGGCGCCGCGGTGAAAGCGGTCGCCAAGGAACACAAGGCCAAGGTCAAGGAAATCGTCGGCGACGATCTGCTGAAGCAGAATTATCCGACCATCCACATGGTCGGCCGCGCCAGCAGCCGGGCGCCGCGCCTCATTGATCTGCGCTGGGGCAGCGAGGGCCCGAAGCTGACGCTGGTCGGCAAGGGCGTGTGCTTCGACAGCGGCGGGCTCGATCTCAAGAGCGGCAACTATATGCGCCTGATGAAGAAGGATATGGGTGGCGCCGCACTGATGCTGGGCCTCGCCCAGGCGATCATGGATGCCAAGCTGAAACTGCAGCTCCGCCTGCTGATCCCGGCGGTCGAGAACAGCGTCTCCGGCAATGCCATGCGGCCGCTCGACGTGGTCAAGACGCGCAAGGGGCTGACGGTGGAGATCGGCGACACCGACGCGGAAGGCCGGCTCATCCTCTGCGACGCGCTGGCCGAGGCGGAAAGCGACAAGCCGGATCTGATCATCGACGCCGCCACCCTGACCGGTGCCGCGCGTGTCGCGCTTGGCACCGAGATGCCGGCGCTCTTCGCCACCAAGGACGCCACCGCCGAAGCCGTCCTGCTGCATGGCAGGAGCCAGGAGGATCCGCTCTGGCGTCTGCCGCTCAACAAGAGCTATCGCCGCATGCTCGACAGCAAGGTGGCCGATATCAACAACTGTTCGGAAAGCGGCTATGCCGGCGCCATCACCGCGGCGCTCTATCTGCAGGAATTCATCAATCCGGACAGCGACTGGCTGCATATCGACACGATGGGCTGGAACCTGATCTCCCGCCCCGGCCGGCCGGAAGGCGGCGAAGCCTTCGGCCTGCGCGCGCTCTATGCCTTCGTCAGCGAATGGGCGAAGCCGAAATCCGCGGCCGCCGCCAAGATCATCGCCAAGGTGCCGGCGACCCGGCCTGCACCGCGAAAGCCGCAAGTATCACGCCTGCGTCGGCGGTAAGTAGCTGCCGCCAAGCGGCATCCCAAAGAAAAGCCCCGATCGGACGGTCGGGGCTTTTGCTTTGCAGAACAGGACGGCCCGGCCTGCGCCTTGCCTTCTATTGCGTGGCCACGGTGACGCCCGCGCCGATCATCATGGTGCCGGCGGTGCGGTTGACGATCTTCAGGTAGCGGCGGTTGCCGAGGAAGCCGCGCGCCTGGGCAGCCACCAGGGCATAGGCGGCAATGATGCCGCCAACCAGCAGCACGACGATGCCCGCCATGGCCAGGGCCGTCGGCAGGGTCAGGTGCTGCAGGTCGATGAAGGTCGGCAGCAGGCCGGCATAGAAGGCGATGGTCTTCGGATTGCCCAGTGTCACGCCAAGACCGGCCAGCAGATTGCCGAGAAGGCCGCGCCGCGGGCGCTGGCTGCTCCCTGCCGTCGCGCCAGGCTGTGCGTTGTCGCGCTGGTCGAGTGCTGCCGCCGGTCCGAGATCGCCCTTGGCCCGCCACAGCTTGATGCCAAGCCAGATCAGATAGGCAGCGCCCGCCAGCTTCACGATGAAGAACAGCTCACCCATGCTATGGGCAAGTGCGGCCATGCCGAGGATGGCGGCGGTGAAATAGATAAGGTCGCCGATCACCAGCCCGCCGGTCATGGCAAGCGCCGCCTTCAACCCGCGGCCGATGGCGCAAGAGACGACGGCCAGCACGCCGGGGCCTGGAATGCCGGCGGCGATGGCCAGGGCAACGGCAAAGACCAGCAAGCTTTTTGCATCCATGACGGCGTTCTCCGCAGTTTCGCTCGAGGTTAATGGCCTGCCTGTCGCGCAGCAAGGGACGAAACATTCGGCATGCGAGCCCGGGCGGCGCTGCCGATACCGGGTCGAGGCTTAACGGCGTTCGGTTTGCCCCGGGCGCTCGCTGCCGGCTCCTTGCCAACAGCTCTATTGGCTGACGACGGCGATACCCGCACCGATCATCAAACTGCCGGCGGTGCGGTTGGCAAGCTTCTGATAGCGCCGGTTGGCGAGCAGCCGCCGCGCCCGCGCCGCCGCCAGGCCGTAGGCGCCGGGGATGAGGCCGATGGTGACGAAAACGATGCCGTTCATGACGGCGATCATCGCCGGCGTCAGATGGTTGAGGTCGATCACGCTGGGCAGCAGGCTGGCGTAAAAGATCATGGTCTTGGGATTGCCGAGCGCCGTGCCGAAGCCGATCAGAAGATTGCCGATAAAGCCCCGCCGCCGGGCGCCGGCGGGCACGTGGCCAGCCTCCCGCACCTCGTCGCTCATGGCAAGCCCGCCGCGTGCCCGCCATAACTGGACGCCGAGCCAGATCAGATAGGCGGCACCCGCCAGCTTGATGATGAAGAACAGTTCACCGAGATGCTGCGCCAGGGCGGCAAGGCCGAAGACCGCGAGATTGAAATAGAAAAGATCGCTGATGATCTGGCCGCAGACGATAGCGGCCGCCGTGCGGAAACCGCGCCCGATGGCGCTGGAAACCACGGCCAGGATGTCGGGG
The DNA here is from genome assembly GCA_035539075.1 of Terriglobia bacterium. Lineage (GTDB taxonomy): Bacteria > Pseudomonadota > Alphaproteobacteria > Dongiales > Dongiaceae > Dongia_B. The sequence continues at coordinate 21,986 of DATLJB010000102.1, read as the reverse complement.
CCGGGGATGGCGGTCGCCAGACCCAGCGTCACGGCAAACAGCAGCAGGTTCTTGATATCCATGGCGAAGGTCCCTCGGATTGCGGCCTTGCGCCAAGCTAATAGCCGCGGGAGCGATCGACAACATGCTGCAACGGCAGACCGGCAATGTCATTTTCGATCTGCTGGCGGATGGCGCGCGCCGCCGCTGCGGGATCGGTGAAACTGGCATTGTGCGGCGTGACGAAAAGCCGGTCCTGGCACCAGAAGGGATGATCCTTCGGCAGGGGCTCCGTCTGGAAGACGTCGAGCGTAGCCGAACCGATCCGGCCGCTGCGCATGGCTGCCAGCAGGTCGGCTTCGTTCAACTGGGCGCCGCGCCCGGCATTGATGAGGGCGGCCCCCATCGGCAAGCTGGCGAAGAGATCGGCATTGAGCAGGCCGCTAGTCTCCGCCGTCAACGGCAGCAGGCAGAGCAGGATTTCGCAACCGGCAAGGAAATCAGCCAGCTCCGCCGGGCCTGCAAAACAGTCGACGCCCGCTATCTGCTTCCGGCTGCGGCTCCAGCCGCGCAGTTTGAACTTGAAGGCAGTCAAGTGCGCGGCAACGGTGCTGCCGATCTCGCCCAGTCCCATGATGCCGACGCTGCGGTCCCAGGGGGCGGGATAATACTGATCAAGCCATTCATGGCGCCGTTGCGCCGCCTCCGCCTCCCAGAAGCGGCGATGGTGATAGATCACCTGCCAGATGCAATATTCCACCATGCCCCGGGTAAGGCCGGCATCGACCATGCGAACCAGGGGCACCTTTTGGGGCAGGCTGGCATCGGCCAGGATACCGTCGACGCCGGCGCCCAGGCCGAAGATCGCGCGCAGATTGGGCAGGCCCATCAACTCGCCGGGCTTCGGCTTCCAGGCCAGGGCGTAGTGGATATCGGCTCGGCGTTGCCCGAGCGTCGATGGGTCGACAATATCGATCTCCGGTGCGGCTTCGCCAAAGGCCTGGCGCCATTCCGCCTGCCGTCCGCCGATGCCGGCGAAATAGAGCAGCGGCCGCTTGCCCGTCCCGGCGCCCTTCGCGGCGCCCATCATTGTTGCACCGCTTCGTGATGGATGACCTTGTGCTGCAGCGCCGCCGCGAGCAATGCCTTGGTATAGTCCTGCTGCGGCGCGTCGAAAATCTGGTCCACCGGGCCGCTCTCGACGATACGTCCCTGGCGCATGACCAGGACCCGGTCGCTCATCGCCCGGATGACGCGCAGGTCATGGCTGATGAAGAGATAGGCCATGTGATGACGCTGCTGCAGGTCGCGCAGCAGATCGACGATCTGCGCCTGGACCGACATGTCGAGGGCAGAGGTCGGCTCATCCAGCATCAGCAGTTTCGGCTTCAGGATCAGCGCGCGCGCGATCGAAATGCGCTGGCGCTGGCCGCCGGAGAATTCATGCGGGAAGCGATGCCGCATCACCGGATCGAGGCCGACTTCTTCCAGGGCCGCGATGACGGCGGCGTCGCGCTCTGCCGGCGTGCTGCCGGGTTCATGCACTAGCAGCCCCTCGGCGACGATGTCACCGACCGACAGGCGCGGCGACAGCGACCCATAGGGGTCCTGGAAGACGATCTGCATGCGCCGGCGATAGCCGCGGAGCTGGCCGCGGGACAGAGTGTCGATGCGGTCACGCTCGAAGCATATCTCGCCTTCGCTGCTGATCAGCCGCAGCAGTGCCAGGCCCAGCGTCGTCTTGCCGGAGCCGGATTCGCCGACAATCCCCAGCGTCTCGCCGCTCCGTAGGGTGAGATCGGCCTCCTCGACGGCGTGAACGTAGTCCACCACGCGGCGCAACAGGCCCTTGCGGATCGGGAACCAGACCTTCAGCCGCTTTGCTGCCAGCAATTGCGGCGCCGTCTCGGCCACCGGTTCCTTGCGGCCATGGGGCGCGGAGGCCAGCAGATGCCGCGTATAGGGATGTCGCGGCGCTTCAAAAAGCTGTTTGACGGGGGCGGTTTCGACGATCCGCCCCTGCTGCATGACGCAGACGCGGTCGGCCATCTTTCGCACCACGCCGAGGTCATGGCTGATCAGCAGCATGGCCATGCCGAGCTTTTCCTGCAGCTCCTTGAGCAAGGCCAGGATCTGCGCCTGGACCGTGACATCGACCGCCGTGGTCGGTTCGTCGGCGATCAGCAATTCGGGGTCGTTGGCCAGCGCCATGGCAATCATCACGCGCTGGCGCTGGCCGCCGGACAGCTCATGCGGAAAGGCGTTCAAGCGACGAGCGGCCTCATTGATGCCGACCAGTTCCAGCAGCTCGACGGCCCGCGCCCGCGCGGCGGAGCGGGACATGGCACGGTGGAGGTGGATCACTTCGGCGATCTGGCGTCCGATCCGATGCAGCGGGTTAAGACTGGTCATCGGCTCCTGGAAGATCATGCCGATGCGATTGCCGCGCAGATTGCGCAGAGAGGCGGCCGGGGTCTTGAGGAGATCCTCGCCATGCCAGCGGATGCTGCCGTGCGGGTGACTGGTCAGATGGGCCGGCAGCAGGCGCAGGATCGAAAGCGCCGTGACGGATTTGCCGGAACCGGATTCGCCCACCAGGGCCAGCGTCTCGCCGGCGGCGATGCTGAGGCTGACGCCGTGCACCACCTCCCGGCCGCTGAAGGCGACGGCGAGATTCTCGATTTCCAGCAGGGGTGCGGTGGCGGTCATTGCGTCTTCCGGGGGTCGAAAGCGTCGCGCACCGCTTCGCCGATGAAGATCAGCAGCGAGAGCATGAGGGCGATAACGATGAAGCCGACGACGCCCAGCCAGGGCGCCTGCAGGTTTTCCTTGCCCTGGCTCAGCAACTCGCCGAGCGAGGGCGAGCCGACCGGCATGCCGAGGCCGAGGAAGTCGAGGGCGGTCAGGGTCGTCACCGAGCCGCCCATGATGAAGGGCAGGGTGGCGAGGGTGGCGACCAGGGCATTGGGCATGATGTGCTTCAGCATGATGCGGCTGTCGCTCATGCCGAGCGCGCGGGCGGCGCGCACATATTCGAGATTGCGGGCGCGCAGGAATTCGGCCCGGACATAGGCGACGGGCCACGTCCAGCTGACCAGCAGGTTGATGCCGAGCAGGGTCCAGAAGCCGGGGATCATGACGCTGGCAAGGATCATCAGGATATAAAGCGTCGGCAATCCGCTCCAGACCTCGAGAAAGCGCTGGCCGAGCAGATCGAGCCAGCCGCCGAAATAACCCTGGAGGGCGCCGGCGAGAATGCCGACCAACGTGCTGCCGATGGTCAGCACCAGGCCGAACAGAACGGAAATACGGAAGCCGTAGAGAACGCGCGCAAAGACGTCATGCGCCTGGTCGTCGGTGCCCAGCCAGTTGATGCCGTCAGGCGGCGAAGGGGCCGGGCCGGGCAGATCGGTGATGATGGTGGTGGCGCCGAAGGGAACCGGCGGCCAGATCATCCAGCCCTTTTCCTCGATGCGCTGCCGCAGCGACGGATCGCGATAGTCGGCGAAACTCTTGAAGCTGCCGCCGAAAGTCGTCTCCGGATAATCGACCAGTACCGGCATGTAGAAGGCGCCATCATAGCGCACCAGGATCGGCCGATCATTGGCAATGAATTCGGAGAACAGGCTGCAGACGAAGAGGAACAGGAAGATGACCAGGGCCGTGAAGCCGCGTTCGTTGCGGCGGAAGGCGGCAAGGCGCCGCGCCGTCATCGGGCTGATCTTGACGCCGAGGAAGCGCGAACGCTGATCCCCGGCCATCGCGGGCGCCGCTGCTATGTCTGCCGCGTGAACATCGCCGCTCATAATTCACGGGCCTCGAAATCGATGCGTGGATCGATCAGCATATACATGATGTCGCTGATCAATTGCGTGAACATGCCGATCAGGGTGAAGATGTACAGCGTGCAAAAGACGATCGGATAGTCGCGGTCCAACACGGCCTCGTAGCCGAGCAGGCCGAGCCCGTCCAGCGAGAAGATGATTTCGATCAGCACGGATCCGGTAAACAGGATGCCGATGAAGGTGGCGGGAAAGCCGGCAATGACGATCAGCATGGCATTGCGGAAGACATGGCCGTACAGCACCCGCCGCTCACTCGCACCCTTGGCACGCGCCGTCACGACATACTGCTGATTGATCTGGTCGATGAAGCCGTTCTTGGTCAGCATGGCGAGTCCGGCGAAACTGCCGACCACCATCGCGGTGATGGGCAGCACCATATGCCACAGATAGTCGAGCACCTTGTCCAGCGGGCTCAAAGTCTGCCAGTTGCCGGAGACGAGCCCGTTCAGCGGGAACCAGTGAAGGTAGCTGCCGCCGGCGAAGACAACCACGAGCAGAATGGCGAAGAGGAAGCTGGGGATGGCCACGCCGATGACCAGGATGGTGCTGGTCCAGACGTCGAAGGCGCTGCCGTCGCGTACCGCCTTGGCGATGCCGAGCGGAATGGAGATCAGGTAGACCAGCAACGTCGTCCAAAGCCCCAGCGAGATGGAGACCGGCAATTTGGAGATGATGAGGTCGATGACATTGCCGCCCTTGAACCAGCTCTGGCCAAAATCGAAGTGCAGGTAATTCTTCATCATCATCCAGAAGCGCTCGGGGGCCGGCTTGTCGAAGCCGTACATGCGCTCGATCTCCTTGATGAATTTGGGATCGAGGCCGCGGGCGCCGCGGTAGTTGCTGCCCGGTCCGCTGCCGCCGCTGGCCTGGATCGTGTCGCTGCCGGCACCGGTAATATTGGCCGTCGAGCTGACCGCCGTACCTTTCAGCTGCGCCAGGGTCTGCTCCACAGGTCCGCCGGGCGCGAATTGCACAATAATGAAATTGATCAGCATGATGCCGAACAGGGTCGGGATCATCAGCAGAATGCGGCGCAGCAGATAGGCGATCATCGCGGCCCTTCTCCGGCGTAACCTGCGGGGCGGCCCTGTCTCATTTCCTTCGCCCGACCCGGCCGAGTGCGAAGCCGACAATGACGCCGACCAGCGCGCCATAGACCGGCGTCTGGCCGCGATCGGCAGGCGCCGCTGCCGGCGCGCTGCTGGTGCCGGTTGCGCCGGAGGCCGGCGCGTTGGCGGCCACGTCGTTCGTGCCGGTGCCGGCCGGTTCCGCCGCGCCGCCCTGATTACCACCCTGATTACCGCTCGTGCCGGCCGTTGCCGCGGGCTGGTTGAGGCCGGCGAGCTTCGCCGTGTCGATCCACCAGGAATCGGTACCGAGCCCATAGGCGGGATCGGGAAGTTTCGCCGGGCGCCCGAATTTGTCCCAATAGGTGATCAGCGTCGTCTTGGAGATCCAATGCGGGACCATGTAATAGCCCCATTGCAGCACGCGATCGAGCGCGCGTGTGCGGATCACCACATCATGATGGGTCGGCGCGGCGATGATCTGGTCGACCAATGCATCCACCACCGGGTTCTTGATTCCCATCCAATTGGAACCGTCCGGCTGGTCGGCACTGGCCGAGCTCCAGTAATCGCGCTGTTCATTGCCGGGCGACAGCGTCTGACCCATGCGGATCACCACCATGTCGAAGTCGTAATTCTTCGTCCTGTTGTCGTACTGCGCGTTGTCGACTTTGCGGATCGTTACCTCGATGCCAAGGCGCTGCAGGTTCTGGGCGAAGGGCAGTGTGACGCGTTCGAAAGTGGGGCCGTTCAGCAAGATCTCGAATTGCAGCGGCTGGCCGTCCTTCACGCGCTTGCCGCCCTCGATATGCCATCCGGCGTCGTCGAGCAATTGTGCTGCCTTGTCGAGATTGGCGCGGATATCGCCGGAACCGTCGGTCTTCGGCGGCTGGTATTCCCGGGTGAAGACCTCGTCGGGAATCTTGCCGCGATAGGGATCGAGAATCTTGAGCTCTTCCGGCGAGGGAAGCCCCGTCGCGGCCAGTTCGGAATTGTCGAAGTAACTGCGGTTGCGGCTATAGCGATTGTAGAAGAGCGTCTTGTTCGACCATTCGAAGTCGAAGGCATAGGTGATGGCGAGGCGTACGCGGCGGTCGCCGAAAACCGGTCGTCTGAGATTGAAGGCGAAGCCCTGGAAGCCGAAGGGATTGGCGTCGGGAAATTCCTCGCGCTTGATCTGTCCGTTGCGGACCGCCGGAATGTCATAGCCGGTCGCCCAGTTCTTCGAGATGTTCTCGCGGCGGAAGTCCACGGCACCGGATTTGAAGGCCTGGAACTCGATCAGCGGATCGCGGTAGTAATCATAGCGAACCGTGTCGATGTTATCGCGGCCGACATTGATCGGCAGGTCGCGGCCCCAGTAGTTCTCGACGCGCTGCATGGTGATCGAGCGGCCCATGGAATAGGGCCCAACCTTGTAGGGGCCGCTGCCGAGCGGCGGCTGCATCAGGGGATCCTCTATATTGCGCCCCTGCCAGAAATGCTTCGGCAGCACGGGCAACTGTCCCATGATGATCGGCAATTCGCGATTGTTGCCGTCCTTGAAGGTGAATTTGACGCGGAGCGGATCAAGCGCCTCGGCCTTGACCACGTCATGATAGTAGTAGCGATAGATCGGCGGCCCCTTCTCCTTCAGCGTATTGAACGAGAAGACCACGTCATCGGCGGTGATCGGCTGATCATCGTGCCAGCGCGCTTGCGGTCGCAGGTTGAAGATGATCCAGCTGCGATCCTTCGCCAATTCCATCGATTCGGCGATCAGGCCGTATTCCGTCAGAACATCGTCGCTGGGACTGGTGGTCAGGGTCTCGAACAGGCCGGGCATGCCGGCGGCCGTGCCGCGGATGGTATAGGGATTGAAATTGTCGAAGCTGGCCCCGTCGCCCTGGCCGGTCACGCTGTAGGTCACGCTGCCGCCCTTCGGCGCATCCGGATTGACATAGTCGAGATGCTTGAAGTCAGGCCCGTATTTCGGCTGATCGAGGAAGGTCAATGCATGAAGCCTGGTGGCTTCATCAGCGTGGAGGGCCGGGGAAATGCCGGCCAGCAGCAGGACGGCGCTCAGCAGGATGGTTGCCCAGTCTCCGAAGCTCAATCCTTGCCTTGCCATCAACACAACCCGCCTTTGACGTCCGAAAAACGGCAGTCTATCGAAGCAGTTCGGTGATGGAAAGCCGCCGGGGCGTTGAACGCGCTTTCGTGACCGCGATCAGGCGGACAGGAAGGGCAGCGCTTCGGCATGCAGGCGGCGGTCGCCGCAGGCCAGCACCTTGTCGCCGGATCGGCGGGTCAGCGGTTGTCCCTGCCAATCGGTGATGATGCCGCCGGCGCCTTCGATCACCGGCACCAGCGACAGGAAGTCGTAGATGCCGAGATTGGCCTCGACCACGATGTCGAGGAAACCGGTCGCCACCATGCCGTACTGGTAGCAGTCGCCGCCGTAAGTCGTGCCTTTCACGCGCGCACGCACCGTTTCGAACTTGCCGAAGGCCGCCGCATCGGGAAAGGCCTGCGGCGAAACGGTGGAGAGATAGGCGCTGGCGAGATCGGCGCAGGGCCGCGCTGCGCAGGCCTCGCCGTTGAGCGTGCTGGCCTGGCCCTTGGCGCCGATCCAGCGGTCGCCCAGGATCGGCATGTCGATGATGCCCATGACGGGCTTGTCTTGATAAAGCAGGGCGATCAGCGTGCCGAACATCGGCCGCCCGGTGATGAAGGCGCGCGTGCCGTCGAGCGGATCAAGCACCCAGAGGAACTCTGCATCACCCCGCTCGGTGCCGAATTCCTCGCCAAAGATACCGTGCGTGGGAAAGGTTTCGGCGATCAGCCTGCGCAGCGCCGCTTCGCATTCGCGGTCGGCCTGGGTGACGGGGCTTTCATCGGCCTTGTCGAGGATGGCCAGTTTGCGCCGGTAATAGCTGCGCAGAATCGCCCGGCTGGTATCAGCCAGGCGATTGCCGAGATCGATGAAGCTCTGCGTCTGATCCTGACGCAAGGTATCGTTACGCATCGCGTCAGGACCGGTCCGTTCTGTTACTTCGGCAGTTCAGCGGGGCTGTCGCTCTGATCCCGCAGCCAGCGCAGCAGGGCCGCGCGGTCCTCCGGCTTCTTCAAGCCGATGAAGGTCATCTTGGTGCCCTTGGCATAATCCTTCGGGCTGTAGATGAAATCGTCGATCGCCGCGAAATCCCACGACTTGCCGAGGCCCTTGACGGCGTCGGAATAGGCGAAGCCTTCATGGCTGCCGGCCTGGCGGCCGATCACGCCCCAGAGGTTGGGACCGATCTTGTTCGGGCCGCCCTTGGTGAAATCGTGGCAGGCCTTGCACTTGCCGGCGATCTCCGCACCCTTGGCGGGATCCGCCGCGGCGATCATCGACAGCGAGGGCTTGAAGGCGTCACCGCCGCTGGCGCCGCCGGCCGCCGCTTCGGCGGGCGCCGCCGCGGGCGCCGCGGCAGCAGCAGCCGGCTTGGCCGCCGCTTCCTGGTCCTTCTTGTACTGGTCTTCCGCCGCCTTGATATCGGCGTCGCTCGGCAGTGCCTCGGGGCTGTCCGACTGGGTGCGCAGCCAGGCGATCACCTCGGCGCGGTCCTCCACCTTCGGCAGGCCGGCGAAAGTCATCTTGGTCCCGGACACGTAATTCTTCGGGCCGGCGATGAAGTGGTTGATCATCTCATAGGTCCAGGGCTTGCCGAGCGCCTTGACGCCGTCGGAATAGGCGAAGCCCTCATGGCTGCCGGCCTGGCGGCCGATCACGCCCCACAGATTCGGGCCGACCTTGTTCGGGCCGCCCTTGGTGAAATCGTGGCAGGTGGTGCACTTCTTGGCGATTTCCGCGCCCTTGGCGGGATCGGCGCTGGCGAGCAGCTTGCTGACCGGCTCGATGGCTGCCGGTGCTTCCGGCGCCGCGGCGGGAGCGCCTTCACCTTCGGCCTTTTCGCCATGGCCAGGATGGTAGATGCCATTCGAGACAATACCGATGCCCAGCGTCAGCATGCCGCCGACCAGGATGGCAGCGGCGATTTTGTTCATTTCCAAAGATGAAGACATTCGTGTTCCCTCGGCCAAACGGACGGTCCGATTTCCCGATCGCGCACCCCATGCAGTGAGGTGGCGGCGCAATCCCCTGCCAGACCGCCAAAGTCGGGTCGGAATGTAGCGACTTTGACTGCCGCTGTCCAATGGCCGCTAGGGCTGCGGAATGAGGCCGCGCGGCCATTTATCGGCCGATTTGCGCCCGCCCGCGCGGCCTTCGGCAAGAAGCGGAAATGCCGCGGAAATCCCTCGCGCGCCGGGTCCGGACCAGCAGCCGGGAGGTCATCTCTGCTGCAGCGGCAAGCACTTGGCCGATATCGACCGGGCGGCCGGAAGTCGGCGCCGTTCGCGGCATAATGTCGCGGCGCCGATGACGGCGCCGCGCCGCGCGGCGATCCGGCGATATTCCTGTTACCTGCCAGCCGGGTCAATCGGACACGCCGGCCCGACCGTGATCGTGACCGCGATGCTGGCTGCTGGCGGGCGACAGGGTTAATCGAATCTTGCTGCCGAAGGCCGGGCAGGCCTGTTATCGTCGCGCCCGACAGGACCAGGCCCGCCGGCCGGTCGAACTCATTGCTTGCCAGGACTCGCATAACGATGAATGCCGTTTCGCCCGTCATCCTCATTCCCGCCCGGCTGGGCTCCACCCGCCTGCCGAACAAGCCGCTCGCCGATATTCACGGCGAGCCGATGATCGTGCAGGTCTGGCGGCGGGCCATGGAAGCGGAGATCGGGCCGGTCTTCGTCGCCGCCGCCGAGCCGGAAATCGTTGCCGCCGTGGAAGCCGCCGGCGGTCGCGCGGTCTTGACCAATCCCGATCATCCTTCCGGCTCCGACCGCATCTTCGAGGCGCTCGGGCAGATCGACCCGGTCGGCCGTTTCGATGTGGTGGTCAATGTCCAGGGCGATCTGCCGACCATCGATCCCCAGCTCATCCGCCGCTCGGTGGAGCCGCTGGCCGATCCGGCGGTCGATATCGCCACGCTCGCGGTGGTGATCAGCCGCGAGGAGGAGCGTCACGATCCCAATGTGGTGAAGGCCGTGGCGGGATTTTCGTCGGGCCGCGATATCGCCCGCGCGCTCTATTTCAGCCGCGCGACGGTGCCCGCCAATGACGGCCCGCATTACCATCATATCGGGCTCTATGCCTATCGCCGCGCAGCGCTTGCGCGCTTCGTCGCCCTGCCGCCGGGCATTCTCGAACGGCGCGAGAAACTGGAGCAGTTGCGCGCCCTGGAAGCCGGCATGCGGATCGACGTGGCGCTCGTTGACACGCTTCCGCTCGGTGTCGATACTCCCGGCGACCTCGACCGGGCTCGCGCGTTGTTGCGGCCCGGCGCTTAAAACGGCCGCCGCCGCAGACCCGTCGGAGCGATCGCTCATCGCCGTAATCCAGACCGCAGGCAAGGAACCCATTGTGACCACCACGTCAGACAATATCATCGCATTCCAGGGGCTGCCGGGCGCCTATTCCGATCTCGCCTGCCGCGCCGCCTTCCCGACGATGAAGACGTTGCCTTGCGAAAGCTTCGAGGATGCCTTTGCCGCCGTGCGCAACGGTGCCGCGCGTCTTGCCATGATCCCGATCGAGAACTCGCTCGCCGGGCGGGTCGCCGATATCCATCACCTCCTGCCGGAATCGGGACTCCATATCATCGGTGAGCATTTTCAACGGGTGAATCACCAGTTGCTGGCACCGAAAGGGGCAAACCTCGCCGGCCTCAAGACCGTGGCCAGCCATGTCCAGGCGCTGTCGCAATGTCGCAAGGCGATTCGTGAACTTGGTCTGACGCCGATCATTCGTGCCGATACGGCCGGCGCTGCCGCTGAAGTGGCGCAAGCGGGTGATCTTTCCGCCGGAGCGATCGCTTCCTCGCTGGCGGCCGAGATCCATGGCCTCGATATCCTCAAGACCGATATCGAGGACGCCGATCACAATACGACGCGGATGATTGTGCTGAGCCGGGAGCCGATCGATCCCGATCCGAACCAGGGCACGGTCATCACCAGCTTTGTCTTCCGCGTGCGGTCGGTGCCTGCTGCCCTCTATAAGGCGCTGGGGGGCTTCGCCACCAATGGCGTCAATATCACCAAGCTGGAAAGCTATATGGTCGATGGTCATTTCACCATCGCCCAATTCTATGCCGATATTCTCGGCCACCCCGACCAGCGGCCGGTCCGCCTCGCGCTGGAGGAGTTGAGTTTCTTCTCCCGCGAGGTGCGGATTCTCGGGGTTTATCCGGCGAGCTCCTTCCGCAGTCAGACGGAATAGTTTTCGGCGGATTCCGCCGGGTTCCGGCTATCTCGCTGGGAAATTTCGTTGGGAAATGGCGAGAAAGCGGATCGGGGCGGCGGCCCGGGCACGGATCCGGGGCGGCCGGTGGGCGCCGGGGCTCACGTTTTTTATACTAGCGCGCCCGCCAGGGACCGCCCATATTTCCATTGAGCGCAATTGTTTGCCGAGTAGGAGGTGCGCCATGCTGCATCGAGCTTTGTCGGTCCTGTCCGGAATGGTGCTGCCCCGCCTGGCCGGTGGGCTGCTGCCCCGCGGTCGCCATGCCGGATCTCATCGCCTGTTTCGCCGCGGCGCCGTGCGGCGCCTGGTGCGGAAATTCGTCTCGGGGGTGATCGGTTTCCTGGTGCCGCAAGTCGGTCTCGGCGTGCTGGTCCCCGTGCCGGTCAGGGCGCGCCGCCGGCGCTAAGCATTGCTTAAGGGGGGATTCCCGTTTTAGCGAAGCCAACGCGCTTCCACTTAAAGCGATCGCGCTCTGAAAGCAGGCGGGCGGCTCAACCTTCTTCGCGCAACCAGGCGGCAATTAGCTGACGAGAGATCGAATCGGTTCGTGGCAGGCGAAATTCATCGCTGTCGCCAAGAGCCAACAATTCCGCACGGGTGAGCCAGCGGGCGCTTTCCAGTTCGTCATTATCGAGATGGATCTCGTCGCTCAACGCCTCGGCCGTGAAGCCGAGCATCAGCGAGGACGGAAAAGGCCAGGGCTGAGAGGCGAAATACTGGATATTGGCGATATGAAGGCCGGCTTCCTCAAAGGTTTCCCGTGCCACTGCCGCTTCCAAGGTTTCCCCGGTTTCGACAAAGCCTGCGAGTACCGAATGCATCCCGGGCGCCCAGGTCGCTTGGCGTGCCATCAGGATACGCTCGCCATGCAGCGGATGGCGATGGGTGATCCGCATGATGACCGCAGGGTCGAGGCGGGGGAAATGAACCAAGCCGCAATCGGGGTTGCTGCAGCGCCGCTGATGGCCGGCGGCCTCGTTCTTGGTGGGGCTGCCGCATTTGCCGCAAAAGCGGTGCCGTTCATGCCAATGCATCAGGCCGCGCGCATAGCCCATCAGGGCGCCGTCCCGTTGCGGCACCAGCTGGCCGACGCTGCGCAGCTCGGCAAAATCACCGAAGGCTGTTGCCTCCGCCTCATCGATCTCGGAAATATCGGCCACGAAATAAGTGGTTTCGCCATTGCGACCGAGAAAAATGACCGTGGTGGCCCGCTTGATCACATTTTGGTGGTCTACCATATTTAGAAAATGCGCTTGCGGCTGTTCCGGCGCGATAATTAGGTTGCGACCGCGCCAGATCAGATGGAGCCGGCTGAGAGGGTCTTGCATTCTGGCCGCCAACCATGCTGAATCCTGCCGCAAATGGACGCCGCGGTCGAAATCGCCGGTGGCATAAAAGCTGACCGCCGCCAATGCGGCCTGGGTCGCTGAAGCCTCAGTCATGATGGTCACGCTGTCCTATAAATCTCTGGAGTTGTAGATGATCCAAAGCTCGTCCGTCGTCAATCAGGTCATGCGACATCCTCGACGGCTGGTCGCCGGTGCGGCGGCCTTGTTGCTGGCGACAGGTCTTGCCGGGCCGGCCTCGGCCATCACGGCCGAGGATGCACCAAGCGGCGCCTTCATCTATCAGATCACGCGGCAGGGCGAAGTGATCGGCGAGCAGCGGCTGACTTTTGAACGCCAGGGTGGCAACCTCGTCGTTTCCACCGATGCCAAGATCGACGTCAAGTTGCTCGGCCTCAGCCTTTACGGCTTCGATCAGCACACCGAAGAGACCTGGAGCAAGAATCAACTGATCGGCGTCAGCTCGACCGCCGATGATGATGGCACGCCGAAGAAGGTGGATATGGAGCTGCAGGGCGATCAGCTGGCGGGCGAATTCAACGGCAAAAACCGCACGGCGCCTCTCGGCATCTTCCCGAACAGCTTCTGGAATGAAGATTCAGTGAAGCAGAGGCAGATTCTCGATACCTCGCGCGGCAAGGTTCGGCAGGTAACCGTCGCCGACAAGGGCACTGAGACGCTGACTTTGCCTTTTGGCACGGTCAAGGCGCGGCATTTCTCGTTGAACGGCGAGATGAAGCGGGAACTCTGGTATGACGACAAGGGTGTCCTGGTTGCCGGCGAGTTGACGGCGCGTGACGGCTCCGTCGTGCGTCAGGAATTGATGCGCCTGCCCGGAAACTGATTTCCTCCCTGCTCGATAAGATAGAGGGCGATTCACGTTTTGTGGAAGCCTATCCGCTTTCACTTAAACCGATCGCGCTCTAGAAAACGGCCTCGCGGATTTCCTCTTCCTCGAGAATGAGGCGCTGCGCTTCGACCGGCGGCATTGGCCGGCTGAAGAGATAGCCCTGGCCGAGATCGCAGCCCAGGCCCTTCAACAATTCCATATGCGAGCTGCGCTCGATTCCCTCGGCCACCACTTCCAGCCGCAGCAAGTGGCCAAGTTCGATGATCAGCCGGGCCATTTCAAGATTGCGCGCGGCGTCGGTCAGGGGGCGGATGAAAGACTGGTCGATCTTCAAACTGTCGATCGGCAGGCGGTGCAGATGGGCCAGCGACGAATAGCCGGTGCCGAAATCGTCGATCGAGATTCTGAAGCCCATATGCCGCAGGCGATCGATCACCTGGATCGCGGCGTCCGGATTGTGCATCACCGAGCTTTCGGTCAGCTCCAGCTTGATATGCTTAGGCTCCGCACCGGTCTGGTCCAGGATCCAGCCGACTTCATTGATCAACTGCGGATGCGCCATCTGCAGGGCCGATAAATTGACGGAAATGAAGAAGTCATCGGCGATGCCGAGCGCCTTCCAGGAGACCAACTGCTCGCAGGCGCGGCGGAAGACAAGCTGGCCAAGCGGTACGATCAGTCCCGACCATTCGGCGATCGGGATGAAATCGGCGGGCGAAATCATGCCCCGGGTCGGATGCGACCAGCGCGCCAGTGCCTCGAACCCGGCAAGCCGCCCGTTATGCATCTGCACGATCGGCTGATAGGCAAGCCAGATTTCTTCGTCGACATGCAGGGCCTGGCGCAGATCGGCCTCGATCTCATGGCGTAACATCAGGGCGGTGCGGATGCTGGGGTCGAAAAAGACCGGCCCCTTGTGGCCGGTGCTGTCGGCCTGGACCGCGGCGATTTCCGCATCTTCGATGAGGTCGGCGAGATCGCGTTCGGGCGTATTCATGACGGCGACGCCGATCCGGGTGCGCAGGCTGACCTGGCGGCGTCCAAAGGCGATCGGCTCCTCGCTGACGGCACGGATTCGTTCCGTCATCTCGGCGACGACATGCGCGGCGCGGCTTTCCAGTACCAGCATGAAATCCGAGGTGCCGAGATGGGCCAGCCAGAGATTGCTCTCGCTGCTGAGGCGGGTTGCAAACAGCACCAGGATCTGTTCGGCGATATCCATGCCGAAGGTGCTGCGCAGGATTTTGAAGTCGGCCACCTGGACGCAGATCAGGGTTATTTCCTGGGTCGTCTCGGCCAATGTGTTGAGATGCTGGCGCAGGCTCGCCTCGTTGGGCAGGCCGCTTTCGCTGTTGTGATAGGCGAGCTGGGTCAGGTGCTGCTCGTATTCGTGCTGGCGCGTGGCGTCGCGCCATAGGCAGATCAGGCCGCCGCCTTCCAGTGCGCGCTGCTCCAGCGCCAACCAGCCGCTGCTGGCTTGGCGCAGCCGCAGATCGAGGTCGCCCGGCTGCTCGGCCTGCAGGCCGGCACTTAACCGCTCGGCCGATTCCTGTTCCAAGCTCTCGAGAATCGCCGCGAAATGATCGTGATAACCGTTCGCGCTGCGGCAGCGCGCTTCGATCTTGGTGAAAAAGTGCAGATAGAGCTCGTTGCAGCTGACGAAGCGCAACTGCTGATCGAACAGCACATAGCCGATGCCGACGCTGCCGAGCATCTTGGTCAGGTCGAATCGGCCGCGTTCCGCCTCGGTCTCGGCGGTAACATCGCTCCAGATGCGCAGCCAGCCGCCGCTGGACAGGCGAAAGACTCGGCTGCGGATCCAGCCTCTTTCGGGAATGAAGCGCGTATAGTCGGCTTCATCCTGGCGCAGCATCTCGACCGACTGGCGGACGACCTCCTCCAGATCTTTCGAGGCGCGGAAATGAGTGTTGTTGAGGAAGGACTGCCGCACCAGCTCATCCAGCGTGGCGCCGCTCCGGATGAAGTCTTCGATGTTATGAAAAAAACGTAAGGCGCCGTCATTCCAGCGTTGCAGCCGGTCCTCAGCGTCGAACAGGGCGATGGCGTCGTTTCCCGTTTCGCAGAAGCGCCAGAGCAGGTCGAATTCGGCACTGTCGATCAAAGTGCCGGAAATTGCCGCCAATTTATCGGCTGGATACGCCACGAGCCGCCTATGTGCTTATTAATTCACGCTTTTTGCGCCCGGCCCAAGACCGAAGGATACTGTTGCACATCGATCGTAAATTATTGGTATAATGGCTGCGGGAGGTTGGTGGTGGACGGGCGTCTCGCCAACCCGGTCAGGTCCGGAAGGAAGCAGCCGTAACGAGTTTCGCGCTCGGGTCGCTATCCAGCCTCCCACCTGTCGCACAAGGCAGGAACCGCTCGGCGGTCATGCCGGATAGGCGGCGCAATCGTCCGCCAGATTACCTGTTGGACCGGCCGAAACCAGATTGAGCATGACCGAGCCGACACCCCCAACCGACAAATCGCTTTCCGAGACTGCCGCCGGCGATGGCGGCTATCGGGTTCTCGCGCGCAAATACCGGCCGACCGATTTTACCACCATGATCGGCCAGGAAGCCTTGGTGCGCACCCTGACCAATGCCATCGCCCAGGGGCGTCTCGCCCATGGCTTCATGCTGACCGGTGTGCGCGGCGTGGGCAAGACCACCACGGCCCGTATTCTGGCGCGTTGCTTCAACTGCATCGGTCCGGACGGCACCGGTGGGCCGACCGTCTCGCCCTGCGGCGTCTGTGACAACTGCCGCGCCATCGCCGAGGACCGCCATGTCGACGTCATCGAGATGGACGCTGCCAGCCGCACCGGCATCGACGATATCCGCGAACTGATCGAAGGGGTGCGCTACCGCCCGGTCAGTGCCCGCTACAAGGTCTATATCGTCGACGAAGTGCATATGCTGTCGGAAAAAGCCTTCAACGCTTTGTTGAAGACGCTGGAAGAGCCGCCGGCACATGTGAAATTCATCTTCGCGACCACCGAGATCCGCAAGGTGCCGGTGACGGTGCTGTCGCGCTGCCAGCGTTTCGACCTGCGCCGCATCGAGGCTGATGAACTGGCCGCCCATTTTGCCCGCATCTCGGAAAAGGAAGGCGCCAGGATCACGCCGCAGGCCTTGGCGCTGATCGCCCGTGCCGCCGACGGTTCGGCCCGTGACGGGCTGTCGCTGCTGGACCAGGCGATTGCGCTGAGCGACGGTGAGATCACCGAGGCCGAGATCCGCGACATGCTGGGCCTTGCCGACCGGACCCAGCTCTTCGATCTCTATGACAAGATCATGCGCGGTGATATCGGCGCGGCCCTGACCCAGCTTGGCGCCATGTATCATGGCGGCGCCGATCCGGTGGTGGTGATCCAGGACCTGCTGGACCTCACCCATTGGCTGACCCGCGCCAAGATCACTCCGGATGTCCTCAACCAGCCGACCACGCCGGAAGCCGAGCGGCGCCAGGGCGAGGCGCTGAGCGCCCAGCTCTCCGTCCCGGTCCTGAGCCGCACCTGGCAGATGCTGCTGAAGGGGCTGGCTGAGGTGCAGCAGGCGCCGCAGCCCCTGGCGGCGGCGGAAATGGTGCTGATCCGCCTCACCCATGCGGCGCAATTGCCGACGCCGGGCGATCTTGTGCGCCATCTGACAGAAAATGGCGCCGCCGCCCTGCAGGGCGCGCCGACAGTGAATGCGCCGGGCGGTGGCGGTCGGCCAACGGGCTCCGGTGGAGGCGCCATCTCCGGCGGCAACGGCGCAATGGCAACGGCGCGCGTGCTGGTCAATCCCTCGCCGGTGCCGAGCCAGCAGCCACAGGCGCTTGCCAACGCGGAGCGCGAGCAGCCTCAGCCGCAGAATTTCGAGGCGGTGGTGGCGCTCTTTGCCGAGAGACGCGAGGCCATTCTGCATACCCATCTGCAGAAGGACGTGCATCTGGTCCGTTTCGAAACCGGGCTCATCGAATTTCGGCCCTCTCCCCAGGCGCCGCGCGACCTGGCGGCACGCATCGGCGCCAAGCTGCTGGACTGGACCGGCAAGCGCTGGATGATCTCCGTTTCCGGCGACCAGGGTGCCGCCACCCTGCGCGAACAGGCGACGGCGCGGGTCGCTGCGGCCAAGGAAGAGGCGGCGCGGCACCCCTTCGTCAAAGCCGTCCTGCAGGCTTTCCCGGGCGCCCAGATCGACGAGGTGCGCGACTTGACCGGCGGCCTTGTGCCCGATAAAGCGGGGCCGGAAACCAAGATGCCAGCGGCCGCGATCGAGCGGGATGCGGATAGCCCGGCTGATGATGACGACGACATGACGGAACTGGATGCCGATTTGGACGGCTTCTCCGGCATGGATGGTTTAGGAGACGACGAGTCATGAAAAATCTCGGCCAGATGATGAAGCAGGCCCAGCAGATGCAGTCCAAGATGGCGGAAATGCAGACCGCCCTGGAACAGGCCGAGGTGACCGGCCAGGCGGGCGGCGGCATGGTCAGCATCACCATGACGGCGAAAGGCGATCCGCGCCGCGTCAAGATCGATCCGAAGCTCGCCGATCCGGCCGAGATCGAGGTACTGGAAGACCTCATCATGGCGGCGCTGAAGGATGCCCGCAGCAAGGCCGACGCCCATGTCAGCAGCGAGATGTCGAAGCTGACCGGCGGGCTGCCCCTGCCGCCCGGCTTCAAACTGCCCTTCTGATCAAAGCACAGACGATCTCGGCATCGGCATGGCGGTCAGCGATATCGATCGGTTGATCCAGATCCTGGCGCGCCTGCCGGGTCTCGGACCGCGCTCGGCGCGGCGCGCGGTGCTGTTCCTGATCAAGAAGCGCGAAGCCCTCATGCTGCCGCTCATCCAGGCGATGCAGGATGTCGCCCATTCGATCCGGCCTTGTACGATCTGCGGCAACCTCGACAGCAGCGATCCTTGCGGCATCTGTCAGGACGAGCGCCGTGACGGCGGCTCGATCTGCGTCATCGCCGATGTCGCCGATCTCTGGGCGCTCGAGCGCACCGCCGCCTATCGCGGCCGCTACCATGTGCTGGGTGGCGTCCTCTCGGCGCTGGACGGCATCGGTCCCGAGCAGCTCAATCTCGCATCGCTCTATCGCCGGGTTGAAGCGGGCGGCATCCGCGAAGTGATCCTGGCGCTCGGCGCCACGGTCGACGGTCAGACCACCGCGCATTACGTCAGCGACCGCCTGCGCAGCTTCGGCGTCACCGTCTCGCGCCTCGCCCATGGCGTGCCGGTCGGTGGCGAGCTCGATTATCTCGATGACGGCACCCTCATCCAGGCTTTGAAGGCGCGCAGCAAGCTCTGACTGTGCGGGCCGTCTCACGCTCGCGTGACGCCACCTTTTTGCGGGTGTTTCGTCATAGTTTTTCCGCAATTCCGCGTTCATGATGCCCTGCGCCCGCAAGCTTGCTTGCGCGCCGCGTCATGATCGAAGAGGAATTGCCATGCGTTCGACGTTGCTTGCCGCCACCGCCTTGTTGTCCTGCCTTGCCGCGCCGGTTCTGGCCGATGAAACCCAGGTGACGCCGGAGAGCCAATCGGCGGTCGCCGTCACCATCTACAACAGCGACCTCGCTTTGGTGCGCGACAGCCGCAAGGTGACGCTGGCCCAGGGCGAGAATGACCTGGCTTTTGTCGAGGTTTCCGGCGGCATCCGCCCGGAGACCGCGCTGCTGACGGCGCAGGATGACCCGATCTCGGTGATTGAGCAGAATTTCGATTTCGACCTGCTGACGCCGCAGAAAATTCTCGAGAAGTCGGTCGGCCAGCAGATCCGTGTCATCCGCACTAATCCGCAGAGCGGGCAGGATTCATCCGAGGACGCGACGGTGCTCAGCGTCGCCGATGGAGCCGTTGTCCTGAAGATCGGCGATCGCATCGAAACCACCGCGCCGGGGCGTTTGGTGTTCAGCACGGTGCCCACCAATCTCCGGGCGCGACCGACCCTGGTGGTCAAGCTCACCAGCGAGAAGGCCGGCGAGACGCCGATGGTGCTCTCCTATCTGACGCGCGGTCTCTCCTGGGCCGCGGATTATGTGGCCGAGCTGTCGCCCGACGAAAAGACCATCGACCTCAATGGCTGGGTGACGCTGACCAACCAGAGCGGCATTACCTACAACAATGCCAAGCTGCAGCTGGTCGCCGGCAACGTCAATCAGGTGCAGCAGCCGATGCCGCAGATGATGGCGATGGCGACCGATCGTGTCGTGCCCGCGGCGCCGAAGATGCGCGAAGAGGCGGCCTTTGAATATCATCTCTATACGCTCGACCGGCCGACCACCATCCAGCAGAACCAGACCAAGCAGGTCTCGCTGCTGACGGCAGGCTCGATCCCGGTGGAGAAGCAGTATCTCTTCACCAATCTCGCCGGCAATTACGGCGGCTATCTCGACCGCAGCGCCGCCGATCCGCAGCGCGTCAATGCCTCGATCCGCTTGAAGTTCGAGAATGATGAGGCCTCGAAGCTCGGCATGCCGCTGCCGCAAGGCACCATGCGGGTCTACAAGGCCGACCAGGCCGGCGATGCCATCTTCGTCGGCGAGGATCATATCGACCATACGCCGAAGAACGAGCATGTCGACTTGACCCTGGGCGAAGCCTTCGACGTGACGGCGCGGGCGAAGCAGGTGAGCTTCGACAAGCTCAGCGATCATGTCTATGAAAGCGCCTATGAGATCGAGCTGAAGAACGCCAAGAAGGAGGCGATCACGACGACCTTGCGCGAGACCATGCCGGGTCAGTGGAAGGTGCTGGAAGAGAACAACAAGCACGACCAGCTCAATGCTGCGACCGCGCAATGGCAGGTTTCCGTGCCGGCGGAAGGCAGCGCCAAGCTGGCCTACAAGGTGCGGATCTCGTATTGAATTTGTGCAGGCCTACACGTCAAAGGGCGGGACAAGGAGTCCCGCCCTTTTTCTTTGCGATCAGCGGCCCATCGCAGAATACCGTGCATGCCGCGCTGCGCAGAGCCCTTCTTTTCCTCGCCCCGTAAAGCGGGGAGAGGAAAAGAAGGATGCGGTTCTCAGGCCTGCATATAGCCTGCGGCCTTGAGGTCCTTCATGGTTGCCTCGATCGAGAGGCGCAGGATGCCGACCAGTTCATCGACCTGGGCGCGGGTCAGGACCAGCGGCGGCGAGATGATGTTGAGGGCGCCGATCGGCCGCACGATCAGGCCGAACTTCTCGGCATGGTCGGCGATGCGCTTGCCGATATTGACCTCTTCCGGGAACAGCTCCTTGGTCTGCGGATCGGCGACGTTCTCGACGCACATCATGAACTGATGGCCACGGACATCGCCGACGATCGGCAGGTCCTTGAGGCTTTCCAGCCGTTCGCGCAGATAGGGGCCGACTTCGCGGACATGGCCGCAGAGATCGTCCCGCTCCATCACCTCGATATTGGCCAAGGCAGCCGCGCAGGCGATCGGGTGGCCGGAATAAGTGTAGCCGTTGGTGAACCAGCCGTCGGGGTCCTCAGAACTGATCACCTCATGGATCTTGTCCGAATAGATGCAGGCGCCGAGCGGCTGATAGCCGGAGGTGAGGCCCTTGGCGCAGACGATCATGTCGGGAACGATGCCGAAGACATCTTCCGAGGCGAAGAAATGGCCAAGGCGGCCGAAGCCCGTCACCACTTCGTCGGAGACATAGAGGACATCATGCTTCCGGCAGACCTCCAGCGTGCGCTGATGGTAACCCTGCGGCGGCACGATGACGCCGCCGGCACCCAAAACCGGCTCGGCGAAGAAGGCGGCGACATTCTCGGCGCCCAGTTCCAGGATCTTGTCCTCGAGATCCTTGACCAGATGATCGCAGAACGCGGCCTCGCTCATGCCTTCCGGCCGGCGATAGCCGTTGGGCGAGGCGATGTGATGCACGAAGTCGGTGACGAAATGCAGGTTGGGATGACGGTCGGCCGGCTTGCCGCTCATCGAGCCCGTCAGATAGGTGCTGCCGTGATAGCCGTCGAGGCGGCAGATGATGTGCTTCTTCTCCCGCAGGCCGCGCTTGCTCTGGTAATACTGGATCAGGCGCACGGCAGTGTCGTTGGCGGTCGAGCCGCCGCAGGTGAAGAAGACATGGTTGAGATCGCCGGGGGCCAGCTCGGCGAGCTTCGCCGCCAGTTCCGCCGCCGGAATATTCGTGGTGTCGACGAAAGGATTGAAATAGGCGAGCTGCATCGCCTGCCGGCTGATCGCATCGACGATCTCGCGGCGGCCATAGCCGATATTGACGCACCACAGCCCGCCGATACCGTCGAGATAGCGCTTGCCGCTGGCGTCATAGACATAGGCGCCCTCGGCGCCGGCCATGATCAGCGAGCCGTCCTTCTTGAAGCTGTCGAAATGGGTCCACGGATGCAGGAAATGGTCGCGGTCCTTGCGCCAGATCTCCTGCGCGTCGTTGCGGTTGAGTGGCTGAAAGCCGGAAACGGTCGCGGCAGAAACGTGGGCGCCGGCGGCTGTGGGCGGGGTCATGGTGGCTCCTCCTGGATGTCGCCTTTTCAATAATGATTTTAATTTTATAATCGTTTCAAAATTTTTCGGCAAGGGGGCTTGC
>DATLJB010000101.1:0-23496 GCA_035539075.1 Terriglobia bacterium | reverse complement strand
CGTCATCTGCGGCGAGATCATGACCATGCCGGGTCTGCCGCGGGTTCCCTCGGCGAACCATATCCGCCTCAACGAAAAGGGCGAAGTCGAAGGCCTGTTCTAAAGCCTTCCGCCCAGCCAAAAGAAAGGCCGGCTCGAAAGAGCCGGCCTTTTTGTTTCCGCAAGGAGCTGCTGCCTCATCCGGCAGCGCCTAGCTGCGCCTCTTGTAAATCTGCCAGTAGGTGGTGTCGCTGACGCGGATGAAATCGCGTTCGATGACGACACCATAGATGGCAGAAAAATACCTTGTCCAGGGCCTGTCATAGGCCAGCTTGGAAACCATCAGCACATCAACATCGCTGAGATAGCTGTCCGCCGGCGGATGCGATGCCAGGCTGAATGTCCGGTCCATATCAAGCCAGGCGAGGACGCCGCGTGGCGATGGGGCCTGCAGCAGCCAGGGCAGAGCACTATTGAACCGTGCTTCATAGATCTTGGCGTGGTCCAGTTTCAAGGTCTGCAGCTCTTTGACGCCCTCTTCCAGCGCTTGGAGATAGACGCCCCATTGATCGGTCAGGTCGGCGTCGTCTTGGACGTTCGAACCGGCCGCGCTCAGATTGCCGGGCAGGCGCAAATGCCTGACCAGATGCTTCTGATCCGGCAAAGCTGCGAGCCAGGCAGTGCTCGGCCGCAGCCGAAAGCTGATGCTATGAAAGATCAATGCCAGGCTGTCATTTGCCAGCGGCAGGCCCAACCAAAGCAGGAAGGGAACAGCGAGCAGGCAGGCCTTGATCTGCCGATAACGGCTGCCGCTCTTGCCCTCGATCGGCAGGTTTGCCCTTAGGGCAACCTGCCAGAGCAAAAGGAACAGCAAAGGTAGCGCCGCGGGCGTATCGCCGTGGTCGTTGATCGCCTCGCCATAGCTTGCCAGCAAAATTGCCCCCGCCGCGGCGACATCGCGATAGCCAATGCGAACGGGATGGAATTGCCGGTATTTCTCGATCATCCAGATCGCGAACAATGCCAACAGCAACGTTACCATCTGGGAATAGACATAGATCTGCAATTTTGAATGAACGCGCGCAGACAGATCATTTGCATGGCCGACAGCGATCAATTGCTGCAGATAGAGATGCGGCAGCGGAGCCGCGGAAAGATAGAGCAGGGCAATGGCGGCGAATGTGAGAAGCGCGGCGGCGGCGAGGCAAAGGCGATTTGCGGGCCGGATGATGAGCCCGATGGCCAGGACACCGCTGGCGATGACGCCATGCGGCAGTTTCAGCGTCAGCAGGCCGATCAGGGCCAGGCCGATGGCTAAACCGTCCGCGAGCGTCAGCCGCCGGCAATTCCCCGGTTTGCTCTCTAACAGGCTGCCAAGAATGACGGTCGCTGCCAGCGGCCAACAGAGACTGTTATAGATGGCCAGGAAATCGAAATCGAAGAACATGCCGTCGATGTTGCGCGGCGTCAGTGGGATCATCGCAAAGGCTATCGCTACAAACACCGCGACCTTGCCGGGCAATCGGCGCCAGCTGATCCAGACCAGACCCGGCCCGAACAGCGTCATGGCAAGGAAGCCGTTCAACCGATAGGCGGCCGGATCGGCCCCCGACAGATATTCGACGCTGCCGACGATCAGATAATAAAGCGGGCCGAGGGGACTGATGAAATCCCGGTAGGGAAGTTGCCCCTGGGCAAGGCGCCAGCCTTGCTCGACCATGAAAAGGTAGTCCAGGAAATTGGTCGAGAGATAGGTGCCGCCGGCGCTGAGGGCGACGATCAGGGCCACGACCAGAAAACCGGCGAAGCAGGCGAGTGCCCGGCCAAAGCTCAGCTCAGCCCGCAAAAACCGGTCGGTTGCCGCGATCAAGCGCAGTGCATAGCCGTCCAGGCTTGAGGCCAGAGGTCGGCTCTTCTTATAGCCTCGTCCCGTCATCAGCATCGCTGCAATTCTGCTATTCCCCCATGCGAAATGTCCTGACGGCGCCTGCCGAGCGGGCTTCCGGCTGACAAATCGCTCCCAGGACCCTATCATGCTGCCCGGTCAAGGGCGAGATGGGGATATCGTCATGTCGTTTCAGCTTTATCTGGCTTTCGTCGCCGCCTGCTTCGTTGCCGCCATCATTCCCGGTCCGACGACCACGCTGATTGTCGCCAACAGCCTGCGCCATGGCATGCGGGCAGGTCTGCTGAACGCGGCCGGAACGCAGCTTGGCTGCGGCACGATGCTGGCGCTGGTCCTGCTGGGTCTGGCAACCGTCATCGCCAATATGGGCCATTGGTTCGACTGGCTACGCCTCGCCGGTGCTGCCTACCTGATCTATCTCGGTTGGAAGCTGATTCGCGCCACCGGTGCGACCTCGGTCGACCAGCCCATGCAGCAGCCGCGCGGCGGATTCTTCATCCAGGGCTGCCTGGTTTCGCTCAGCAATCCCAAACAATTGCTGTTCTTCGGTGCTTTTCTGCCGCAATTCATCGATCCCCAAGGCAATTATACTGCACAAATTGCCTTGCTAGGGGTGACGGCCCTGGTCTGCGGCGGCCTGTCCGACAGCAGCGTCGCGCTGTTGAGCGGCCGGGCTGCCCGAATGCTGAGCCCTGCTCGCAGCCGCTGGATCATGCGCTGCAGCGGGGGCGCCCTGATCGGCGGCGGGCTGTGGCTGGGATTAAGCCGGGCGAGATAATTGAAGCATCCAACGCCCCATGGCTGATAGCGTTCCTTTCCGGCTCTCAGCGGTCGCTTTCAGCGGTTACCGCTCGTTGCGCCAGATTCAATTTCCGGTCGGTCAATTGAACGTCTTTGTCGGCGCGAACGGCGTCGGCAAGACCAATCTCTATCGTGCCCTGTTGCTCGTCCAGGCGGCTGCAGGAGGAAGGCTCGCCTTGGAACTGGCCGGTGAGGGCGGAATGGCCTCGGCAATGTCGGCCGGCAAGACACCGGCAAAGGGGCCGCTGATTGCGCTCAGAACCGATTTTGAGACGGAAACCGGAGCCGCCTACTCCTATGAAGTCGCCGCTGGCTTCGCCTCCTATAGCGATAATGGCGTGCGCATTCGAGTTGGGGCAGCCTTTTTGGACGAACCGCAGATCAAGGCCGAAGCCCTGTCCATGAAGCTTGGTCCGAGGAAAATCAAGCTTCTTGATCGTCGGGGGCCCACCACCACCGTACGCAACGTGGATGGTGTGGCCGAGGTCATGGAGGACAGGCTGCTACCATCGGAGACGGCGCTGGGATCATTCGAAGATCCGTCACGATTCCCCGATCTCTATTGGCTTCGCCGGACCCTCCTTGACTGGCGCTTTTATCATAATTTCCGGACCGATCCGGCATCGCCCCTGCGACAGCCATGCCTGGCGGTCACCAGTCCAACGCTTGCTTCCGATGGCGGCAACCTACCGGCGGTATTTGCGACCCTGGTTCACATCCGCGAGGACACGGTGGCTCTGGATCAGGCCATCGACGATGCCTTTCCTGGTGCGCAGCTGGTGGTGCCTGAGCCGGGCCGGACGGCCGGATTCGGCGTCATCTTCCCCGAATATCCCAAGCGCATTTTTGAAGTTAGCGAATTGTCGGATGGCACGCTGCGCTATCTGGCCTTGGCGGGGGCGCTGCTTTCCTATCGTCTGCCCAGCTTTGTGGCATTGAATGAGCCGGAGGCAAGCCTGCACCCATCCTTGCTCGAGCCCCTGGCGCGCCTCATCATCAATGCGTCGAAGCGCAGCCAGATATGGCTGGTAACCCATTCCGAAGCGCTGGCTGAGGCGATCGCGAGCCAGAGCGACGCCAAGCCCCGGACGGTCGTCAAACGCGATGGCGAGACCTGGGTTGAAGGTCTTAAAATCAGCGGCCTATTTGATGACGACGAGGCCGAGGCGTGATCCAACTGAAGTTCGAAAGGTAATGAATCATGACGAGCGAGATGCAGAGCAATTTCCCCCAGCCGATTGATTCCGCGATCACGCCGCGCTTCGGGGCCATTCCGACCTTCATGCGGCTGCCCTATGTGACCGATCCCACCCAGCTTGATATTGCCCTCATTGGTGTTCCCTGGGATGGCGGCACCACTAATCGTGCGGGGGCGCGGCATGGGCCGCGCGAGATCCGCAACATGTCCAGCCTGATGCGCAAGGTTCATCCGACCAGCAACATCGCGCCCTACAGCCTGGCGCGGGTTGCCGACTTCGGCGATTCGCCGGTCAATCCAATCGATCTGATGGATAGCCTGAAGCGCATCGAGAGTTTCTACGCCAAAGTGCATGCGGCGGGTTGTCTGCCGCTTTCCGCCGGCGGCGATCATCTGATCACGCTGCCGATCTTCCGCGGTATCGCCAAGGACAGGCCGGTCGGCATGATTCACGTCGATGCCCATTGCGACACCAACGACACCTATTTCGGGGGCAATAAATATACCCATGGCACGCCGTTCCGCCGTGCGGTGGAAGAGGGGCTGCTCGATCCCAAACGGGTGGTGCAGATTGCCATCCGCGCGCCGAAATACGCCGCCGACGACAACGATTTTTCCCATCAGTCAGGGATGCGCGTCATCGAGATGCAGGAGGTCGATCGGATTGGCATCGCGGCGGTGATCGCCGAGGCACGCCGCGTGGTCGGCGACGGGCCGACCTATATCAGTTTCGATGTCGATGGCCTCGATCCGGTCTTCGCGCCGGGTACCGGCACACCGGAGGCGGGCGGCCTCACCACGCGTGAGGCGATGACCTTGTTGCGCGGGCTGCGGGGTCTCGATCTGGTCGGCGGCGATGTGGTGGAAGTTTCGCCGCCCTTCGACCAATCCGGCAACACCGCCCTGGTGGGGGCGACCATGATGTTCGAGATTCTCTGCCTGATGGCTGAAAACGTTGCCAAGCGGCGCAACACTTAGAAAGTCCGCTTCGCCTAATGCGTCAGGCCCATTTCTCGTTGGCGGTGAAGATGATGGTCAGCCAATGGGGTCGGCCGCTTTCGCTGAGCTTATCGGCGATTTCCTGGCGGATGCGGTCCAGCATTTCCACGCCGTCGATCTTGAAATGGGGCGGCGTGATGATGCTGATTTCAATCAGATCGGCGCGCCCGGTCTTGGCGACATAGGAGCGGAACTTAGGAAAGCCGTAACGGTCGGCGATTTCTTGCACCACGTCACGGGTATGTTCGTCGAGCTCGGCGGGGGCGAGCAGGAAGACTTCATGCATGGCCCGCCAGATGATGCGAAACGGGATCGAGCTCAATAGCAGCGACAGGCCGGTGAGGACCGCCGGATCGACGTAAGGCGTCCAGGGCTCGATGCTGGTGCCGGCGGCCAAGGAAGCGATCAGGAAGCTGATCAGCAGGGCGGCGCTGAGCGAACCGCCCATGAACCAGCCCTGGCTGTCGATCCGCAGCAGTTCCGACTGCAGCCGGCGATTCTGCTGCCGCTGGTAGAGACACATGGCGAAGCTGGCGAGGCTGATGACCAGGGCATAGATAACGGCGATCTGGAAATCGACCTGATGGCCACCTTTGCGCAGACTGTCGATTCCGTTAAGGAAGGCATAGCCGCAGCTCAGTGCCATGAGACTGCCGTTGAAGCCGGCGACCAGCGGTTCCAGATGCCAATAGCCGAATTGGAAGTGGCGGCTGCCCTCGCGGGTCACCAGATGCGACACGATCAGCGCGACGATGGTCATGGTGGCGTCGATCAGCGAAAAGAAGCCATCGAAGACGATGGATTGCGAGCCGACCCAAAGGCCGACAATGACGCCGATCAAGGCGACGCTGAAGGTCAGGATGACCGACAGGCGTAACTGTCGTTGTTCGCGCTGGGCGTCCTGGCAGGCAAGATCCATCAGGACCGCTCCGCTCTCTTCACATGCAACAGGCCGGGATGTCCGCCATAGGTGATATGGCGCACGAAGGTGAAGCCGACTTTCGCCAGCACTCGCCGTGAGGCGAGATTGACGGGCCGCGCGATGCCGATGACCTGGGGCGCCAGGAGATCCTCAAGCGCGATTTCGACGGCTGCCGCGGCGAATTCGCTGGCAAGCCCCTGACCCCAGTAATCGGGATGCAGATGATAGCTGAGATTGAGGCCGGTAAAGCCTTCGCGGTAAGTGAGCCCGCCAAAGCCGATAACGGCGCCGTCGCGTTCCAGCGCCCAGCGACCGAAGCCGTGGCGACGCCAATGATCGAGGTCCTTCGCCAGGCGCAGCCGGCACTCGTTTTCCGTTTCCGGCCTCGGGTCCGGCCGGTGGGCGACCACCTCGGGGTGGGAGAAAACGGCGCGCACCGCGGCGAAATCGCCCTCCCTTTGCGGTCGCCAGTGCAGCCGTTCGGTCAGCCGTTCCGAAAGGCCCGAGCTACCGTGGCCGGCGGGCAGGCAGGCGATGGGAGGGGAAGAAGAGCGGGTTCGGCACATACCCAACTGTGACCGGCTGGCTTCAAACCAGCAAGAGCCCATCCGATAATGGCGGTCCTACAGATCTCCAGGTGACGCTTGCCTGCTTGTATGAGCGTGTATATACAAGTTAGGGTTCCATCACGATCAATCTGGATTGCAATGTCGCCCGCCCAGTCCGCATTCTCGGCGCGTGCAATGGTCTCGCAATACGTTGCTGAGCCATGCCTGCCGGATTTTCGTCGTGGCCAATCGGGTCAGCGCCGGTCCGACAGGCTGCGGGATAGGATGCCCGTATCCTCAGGCACCACCCTTGAAGCTGAAATGTCCGGTCAGCCGATAGCGGCTGCCGGGATAGACCAGTCGTGCCCAACTGACCTTGCGGCCACCGCTCCAGGTGGTGCGCTGCAATTGGATGCAGGGCTCATGGGAATCGCATTTCAGAAGGCGACGTTCCCAGGTGACAGGCAGCACTGCTTCGATGACATGTTCTGCTTCGGAGATCGGCGCGATCTCGGTCAGATAGACATAGGGCGTGATCTTTGTGAAATCCTGCTTGAGGTAATCCGGCGCCAATTGTGGATCGATATAGCGGTCCTCGAGCTGTACCGGAATGCCGTTCTCGTGATGCACCAGCACGGAATGGAAGATGTCGGCGCCGATCGGCAGGTCAAGCGAAGCGATGATGTCGTTGCTGACGGTGAGCTTCTCCAGCGCCACCACTTTCGCTTTGTGCTCATGGCCGCGTTCGGCAATCTCGTCGGCGATGTTGCGAATCTCGATCAGCGGCGACGCCATCTTCGCTTCGGCGACGAAAGTCCCCACACCTTGGACGCGCACCAGCCGACCCTCGAGTGTCAGTTCCCGCAAGGCGCGATTGATGGTCATGCGGCTGACGCTGAGGTCGCGCACCAGCTCCGATTCCGAGGGAATGCGGTGCTTGGCCGGCCAGTCTCCGGCCTCGATCCGGTCCAGGATCATTCGCTTGACCTGCGAATAGCGCGGCAGCAGCGACGTGTCCAATATGCCTCCCCTATGCCTGGGTCGCGCCGGCCGGGAAAACAGTTCCGCCCTGGCCGAATCGCGCCGGAGCGCCAAATTTCCATCATTCTCGAGCCAGACTATAGTATAGCCCGGCCCGCGCACCAAGCCGCTATGGCCCGGCATGGCCGGCGCGGACATGGACCGCTCGCCCCGAAAGGTTGCATGAAATGAAAACCTATATCGCCGACCAGGCCCTGTTGCCAGAAGGCTGGGCTGAAGATGTTCGTATCTCCGTCGATGACGGCGGTATGATTACGGCCATCGACAGCGGTGCGGGCGGGGGTGGTTCAGGCATTGGCGCCGCGAGCGGTGGCGCCCGTAAACTGAACGGGCCGGTGATGCCCGGTATGCCCAATCTTCACTCGCATGCTTTTCAGCGGGCCATGGCCGGGCTGACGGAAGTCGCCGCCAATCCGGAAGACAGTTTCTGGACCTGGCGTGAACTGATGTACCGCCTGGTCGGCCGGCTTCTTCCCGATCAAGTGGAGGCAATCGCCCGCTATCTCTATATCGACATGCTGAAGGCCGGCTACACCTCGGTAGCGGAATTCCACTATCTGCATCACGATCTCGATGGGCAACCCTATGCAAACCCTGCGGAGATGGCGGAGCGCATCCTGGCCGCCGCCGATGGCAGCGGAATTGCCGTCACCCTATTGCCCGTGATGTATGCGCATGGCGGCTTCGGCGGCAAGGAGCCGGCCGCCGGACAAAGGCGCTTCATTCACGGAATCGACGGCTATCTCAGTTTGCTGGAGCGGCTTGCGCCGCTCTGCACCAGCCCGGCACGGCGCCTCGGTGCATGCTTCCATTCGCTGCGCGCGGTGACGCCCGCGGAAATCGATGCGATCGTCGCGGCGACGCGTGATGGGCGACCGGTTCATATCCATATCGCCGAGCAGCAGAAGGAAGTGGATGACTGCATCGCCTGGTCGGAGCAGCGGCCGATTGAATGGCTTTATAATCACGCCAAGGTCGACGAGCGCTGGTGCCTGATCCATGCCACTCATGCCGACGACGTGGAAGTCGCCCTGATGGCGAAGAGCGGTGCCGTGGTTGGCATCTGTCCCAGCACCGAAGCCAATCTCGGCGACGGCCTCTTTCCGGCCGTCGGCTACGCACAGCAGGGTGGGCGTTTCGGCATCGGCTCGGACAGTCATGTATCGCTGAGCGTGGTGGAGGAATTGCGTTGGCTGGAATACGGGCAGCGCCTGAAGCATGAACGGCGCAACCGATTGCACGGGACGCAGCGCAGCAATATCGGCGCTTTTATTTACGCGGCCTGCCTCGCAGGGGGCGCCCAGGCGCTCGGCCAGCCGGTCGGCGCGATCGCGGTCGGGCAGCGCGCCGATCTCGTGGTGCTGGACGGCGCGCATCCCTTGATGGCGCATTTGCAGGGCGACGATATCCTGTCGCGCTGGCTGTTCGGAGGGACGGACCGCCTTGTCCGGGATGTCATGGTCGGAGGCAACTGGGTGGTGCAAGAAGGAAGGCATGCCGGTGAGATCGAGGCTGGTCGCCGCTTTGCCGAGGTGATCCGCGACGCCTTTGCCTGACCGGGGCGCCAGTTCACGGGAAAATCAAGCACCATAAGCGCGGTGCCTGCCGGCGCGGCCATGTCGTATTTGCATGCGACTGCATGAAGTTGGTTTGCGCATAATCGGCGGCGCTGGGTTCCCTCTCTTGCTGCAACGCGGATTATGACTGACATCACCACCAAGCCGGATGACGCAAAGCTGGGCACCGAGAAAAGCGTTTGGCTGGCCATTGCCTCCCTTTGCGGCGGAGTACTCGTCTTTTCGCTGCAGGATGTGATCATCAAGCTGCTGAGTGGCGGCTATCCCGTGCATGAGGTGGTGGTCATCCGCGGCCTCACCGCCTTGCCGATTCTGCTGTTTCTGGTGCATCGGCAGGCCGGATTGGCAGCGATCGTCTCGGGGCCGGTGAGAGCGCTCATTTGGCGCGGCCTGTTCCTGGTGGTTTCCTATTCCGCCTATTACCTGGCCTTTCCGGTGATGAAGCTTGCCGATATCGTCGCCTTGTATTTCACCGTGCCGATCTTCGTGACGGCGCTGGCCGGTCCCTTTCTCGGTGAAAAAATTGGCTGGCGGCGCTGGGTCGCGACATTGGTCGGCTTTTCCGGCGTCGTCGTCATGCTGCGTCCGGGCGGCAGCGTCTTCAATCTGGTCGCGCTGATGCCGGTCATCGCCGCCATGGCTTATGGATCGGCGCAATTGATGGCGCGGGGATTGGCGGCGCGGACGCCGGCTCTCGTCATGTCCTTCTATCAGAACCTGATATTCCTGGCTGCGGCCGGCACCATGGCCTTGTTCTTTGGGCGGGGCGTGGCACATGAAGCCGGCGGCGTAGCAGATTTCCTGCTACGCGCCTGGGTCAGCCCAAGCTGGCGCGATCTGCTGCTGCTGGCCGCCTGCGGGCCGATCTCCGCCATCGGCATGACCCTGCTCAGCCAAGCTTACCGGATGGCGGAAGCGAATTTCGTCGCCTCCTTCGAATATAGCGGCCTTATCTGGGCCACGCTCTGGGGCTTCTTCGTCTTCGGCGAAGTACCCGATGCGACCATGATCCTCGGCGCCGCGCTGATTATCGGCGCGGGACTTTACATGCTGTACGGGGCGGGGCGCCGGCGGGAGCGATAAACTGCACTCGCGCGATACTGTCCTCGATCGCGATGAGCGGTGTAACGAGCCGGCGGATCAGCGGGGTTCCGGCATGGCATCGGCCGGCGGCAGGGGCAATTCGGGCTCGGCATCTGCGGCTTTTGCTTTCGGCCGGTGGTCGCTGGCGATGAAGGTATAGAGGACCGGCAGGACGAAGAGCGTGAACAGGGTCCCCACCGACATGCCGGCGATGATGACGACGGCGATCGAGAAGCGACTGGCTGCGCCGGCCCCGCTGGCGAACATCAGCGGAATGAGGCCGGTCACCATGGCGGCGGTGGTCATCAGGATCGGCCGCAGCCGCAGGCCAGCAGCGACGCTGACGGCCTCCAGCTTGGTATGACCATAATCGCGCTGCTGTTCCTTGGCGACCTCACAGATCAGGATGCCGTGCTTGGTGATCAGGCCGACCAGCGTGATCAGGCCGACCTGGCTGTAGATATTCATCGTGGTGACGCCAAGGGCCAAGGGTATCAAGGCGCCGCACATCGAGAGCGGCACACTGATCATGATCACCAGTGGGTCGCGGAAGCTTTCGAATTGCGCCGCCAGCACCAGGAAGATGATGGCGATGGCAAAACCCAGCGTGCCGTAGAGGGCATAGCCCTCCTGGATATATTGCCGTGACTGGCCGGCATAATCATAGCTGAAGCCGTCGGGCAGTATCTCCTGTGCGGTCTGCTGCAGGAAATCGAGAACCGTGCCGACTGAAACCCCCGGCATTGGCACACCCTGAAGCTGCGCCGAGTTCTGCTGGTTGAACTGGTTGAGGCTGACCGGCTGGACCTCCTCGCGCAGGTTGACGATGCTGGAAAGCGGGATGGATCTGTCGTCGACCGTCTTTACGTAATAGCGCCGCGCCATCAGTTCAGGGTCGAGCCGGTCAATCCGGGCCACCTGGGGAATGACCTCATAGCTGCGGTTATAGAGGTTCATCAGGTTGATGTAATTGCCGCCCGTCATCAGCGCCAAAGTCTGCGCGATCGAATCCATCCTGACGCCATAGGCCGCCGCCTTGTCGCGATCGATCTCCACCACGGTCTGCGGCTTTTCATATTTGAGATCGATATCGGAATAGATGAAGAGCCCGCTTTTCGCCGCCTTTTCCTTGAAGCGCTGGGCGACTTCGTTCAGCGATTTGTAGTCGGCGGTGGTGGTGATCTGGAACTGGATCGGCATGCCGTCATTGCCGGGAAGGGGCGGGATCGGGAAGACCGATCCGTTGAGACCCGGCACCTCGCCGATCTTTGCCGTCATTTCCGGGATGACGGCATCCTGCGTGCGTTTGCGGTCTTCCCACGGTTTCAGGACGGCGACACCAAAGCCCTGATTGAGGCCCTGCAGGCCGTTAATGGTGAAGAAACCGTCGACCTCTTTGATCTGGTCGAAGCGCGATTTCAACTCGCTGCTGAAGCGATCCATATAGTCAATATTGGCATTGCTTGGCCCCTGATAGGCCAGGAAGGCTGCACCCTGGTCTTCGTTCGGGGCCAGTTCCTTTGATGTGTTGAGGAAAAGGAAGATGAGTGACCCCAACACGATGACGGTAAAGACCACGGTCGCCAGCCGGTCTTGGAGCGAGGCATTCAGCAGGCGCAGATAGATACGCTGGCTACGATCGAACATGCGGTCGATCAGCGCCGACAATCCCCGCCGGTCGCTGTCATGGCGCAGGACCTTCGAGCACATCATCGGTGACAGCGTGAGGGCAATGATGCCCGAAATGATCACGGCGCCGGCAAGCGTGAGGGCGAATTCCTTGAACAAGGCGCCCGTCAGGCCGCCCTGGAAGGCGATCGGCGAATAAACCGCGGCCAGTGTGATGGTCATGGAGATGACCGGCGTCGCGATCTCGCGAGTGCCGATGATCGCCGCGTCGAAGGGCGTTCGGCCTTCCTCTATATGCCGATGCACGTTTTCCACGACGACGATCGCGTCATCGACCACCAGGCCAATCGCCAGCACCATGGCCAACAGCGTGAGCAGGTTGATCGAAAAGCCGAGCGCCAGCAAGAACAGGCAAACGCCGACCATTGAAAGGGGAATCGTCACCAGGGGAATGATCACGGAACGGACCGATCCCATGAAGAAGAAAATGACCACCATGACGATGATCGATGCTTCCAGGATGGTGCGTACTACCTCGTCGATGGCCGCCCGGATGAAGGTCGTCTGATCATAGGCAATGGTCAGCTTCATGCCCTGTGGCAGGCCGGCCTCCAGTTTCGGCAGCATCTTGCGGACGCCATTGATGACCGTCAGCGGATTGGCAGTTGGCGTGGTCTTGATGCCGACGAAGATCGCGCGATCGCCGTTGACATAGACGGAACTGTCCGTGCTCTCCGGTCCCAGTTGCACCGTGGCGATATCGCGCAGCCTGACCAGGTTCATGCGGTCATTCTTGACCACCAGGTCGCGGAAGCTCTCCTCGTCACGGAGATCCGTGCGCGCCGTGGTCTCGACCACGTCGAAATAGCCTTTGGTGCTGCCGGCTGCGGCCTGATAGTTGTTGGCGAGCAGGGCCGCGTTCACATCGACTGCGGATAGGTTGAAAATCGCCATCTTGGTGGGGTCGAGCCAGATCCGCATGGCGAATTTTTGCGATCCCAGCAGTTCTGGATTGGCGACACCCGGCACGGTCGACAGATTGGGTTGGATCACCCGGCTGACATAGTCGGTGATCTGGCCCGGGTTCATTACCGTGCTCGAAAACGCGAGATACATGGCATCGAAGGTGTCGCCGGTCGTTTTTTCGATGACAGGATCATTGATGCCGCGCGGCAGCAGCGAGCGCGTCTGGTTGACCTTGGCGGTCACGGCGGTCATGGCCGCATCGGGATCCTCATTCAAACGCACATATACCGAGACGGTGCTGGTCCCCGTCTGAGATTGCGAGGTGAGGTAGTCGATGCCGTCCGCCGTCGCGACGGCCTTCTGAATGGGGTCGGTGATGAAGCCCTGCATCAGATCCGCATCGGCACCCGGATAGGTGGTCGTGACGGTGATCACGGTGTTGAACAGTTCCGGAAACTGCCGGATTTGCAGGGTAAGGAGCGACTTCATGCCGATCAGCAGGATAAGAAGGCTGATAACCGAGGCGAGGACAGGCCGCTTGATGAAAATGTCAAACATGGCGAGGCCTATTCCAGCGGCAGCGTCTGGGGCGGAGTCAGCGCTTCATCAGGCGTCACCGTGACCTGCGTACCGATATCGAGCCGCAACTGTCCCGAGGTGACGATCTCATCGCCGGGATTGATGCCCGTGTTGATAATGATCCATCCACCGCGCCGGGCGCCGGTTTCGACCAGCGCGCGGTTGACCGTCGCCACTTCCTGGCCCTTTTGGTCCTTGTCGCGCTTTATGACGAAGACTGCATTGCCATAGAGACTGTAGCTGATGGCGCTTTGCGGCACGATAACGACATGCTGGAGGCTCGGCAGAATGACATCGAGCTTCGCATACATCCCGGGTCGTAGGCTGCGATCGGCATTTTCGAAGCGGCCCTGGATCGGGATCATGCCGGTCTTGTCGTTGATCAGAGGGGCGATCGTGGTGATTTTGCCGGAGAAAACCCGGCCGGGATAGGTGTCCACGGTCATGCGGATTTCCTGGCCGATGGTGAGATTCGGCAGGTCTTTTTGCGAGACGCCGAAATTCACCAGCATCGCGCTGAGGTCCTGGATGTTGACGATCGGCGTGCCTGGGTCGAGGTATTGGCCGATATTGACCAGGCGGATGCCCAAGACCCCGTCGAAGGGGGCATTGATGGTCTTCTTGGCGATCGTCGCGTTCAGGCGGCCCACCGCGGCGGCGGCGACCTTCGCATCCGATTCCGCTTTGTCGAGAGACGAGACGGAAATGGTTTTGTTGGGAGCCAGGGCGCGGGCGCGTCCGGCATCGCTCTGGGCGAGCTCAAGCTGCGCCTGGGCGCTGCGCAGATCCGCCTGTTCGACATCGGAATCCAGACGGACCAGCGGCTCTCCCTTGATGACGTTCTGGCCGGAATCGAACAGAACCTGTTGAACCGTGCCGCCGACCTCGGAGCTGATATCGACGCCGTGCAGGGCTTCCAGAACGCCGATCGAGGAAACGGTTCGTTCCCATTTTTGTTCGGAAGCTTTGGTGGCGGTAACCGGAATGGTCGGCTTCGGCATATTGGCGAAATATTGCGCGACCATGCGATTTTTGAATGCAATGAAACCGAACACGCCGCCGAAGACCAGCGCGCAGCCAAGCAACACGTAAATCAGCTTTTTCATCTCACCCCGCCTAGCCGGGCCTGAGAAGCTGAGCCCAACGCCGCTGTTGAGCGCCTCGTCGTGTCAGGACCGGCAAATCACCGTCGCGGTATATGCCGCATAGCCAGTGATGCGTTCATACCGAACTATTTTGTCGCGAAGATAGTGTAAAAATCCTGGCGGCGCCAGAGGCCGGAGAAAGGATCCTGGCGGTCGAAAGAGCGCACCGCCGAAGCAGGTCGCGACAGGCGGCCATCTTGACCGATATCTGCATCTGCCTTGCTGCGCCCGGATCAGCCTATGTTGAAGCCGCCGCCGCTACCAGTGCCTGCCATGATAGCCATAATAATGCGGCCCGTAATAGTAATGCGGTCCGTAATAGTAGTAGTGTGGCCAATAGGCATAGGGGGCGATATAATAGGGCTGGTAGTAGTAGGCTGGGGCTGGGGACGCCGGATAGGCAACGCAACCGGCAAGGCTGGCGCAAGCCAGAGCCAAAAACAGAAGACGCCATCTAGGTCGTTTCGCGGCCGCATAAGTTTTTGCCGCGCTGCATCCTGCTGTCAGGCAGCGTGCGGCGGTCCGCATACCTGCCGGCAAGGCGGCGAGGCCATCAGTCATATCGATCCATCCACGGCTCATGGAATACCTCGATCCGCATCGGCGCTGCCTCCTGCCATTGCTCCTGACAATATAGGCTGGGCGCTGCCTGCGGCTATTTTGTCCCGGCCCTTTTGTCCCGGCCGGGCGCCACCTATTCATACGTGCTAGGGCTTTATGTCCTGCTCAGCCACGCAACACGAAATTGTGCTCTCGCTTTCACGCGCATGTGAGTGACGGGAATCGGCCCTCAGGCGTATCTGCTCTATGAACCGGAGGTTCCTTCCAGCAGCATGCGAGGCGGAGGAGAGCCCGAAAAACCCGGATGGTCGGGTGATAGAAGCGGTTCGCCAGGGCAGCATGTCGTTCAAGTTTCTTTTTCTCATCCAGTCTCTTGCAAAGACGGAACGGCTCAATTCGCGCCGACTCCATTCCCGCCTGACGCGCCTGACCGGCGGGCTCATGCTGGCCGCCATCATTGGCGCGATCTCGACAGGCAGCGCGACGGCGGAGGATGACCCGCCGAGCTTGGTGGGGCGTCTGGCGGTCATCGACGGGACGGTGTCTTTTCACACCAAGGACGAGACAACCTGGTCTGCCGCGACGCCGAATTACCCGATTACCACCGGCAATGCGCTCTGGGCCGATAGCGGCTCGCATGCCGTCATCCAGCTCGGGGCGAATGACGTCAATTTGGGGCCGCAGACCGAGCTCGACGTCGATCGCCTCGATGAGCAGGTGTTCCAAGCCAGCCTACCGCAGGGGACTGTCTATTTGAATCTGCGCGGATTGAGCAACGGCGACCAGATTCAAATCGCGACGCCCCGCGGAACGGTGAACATCAACCAGCCCGGCCGCTATGAAGTCTTCAGCGGCGACCAGACTCATCCAAGTACGGTCACGGTGCTGGAAGGCGCCGCGCAGGTCGCGGGCGACAACAACCTCAACCTGCCCGTGGCGGCGGGCCAAACCGGCGTGCTTTCGGATAACGGCCAGGGCGGCCCGGTCACGGCCAATCTGGCGGCGGCCCAAGGCGAGGATGAATTGGTCGCCTGGGCGCGCAGCCGCGAACCGCGGGCCGCGCCACCGCAGGAAACTGCTGCCATGACCGGCGCGCAGGATCTCGGCAATTACGGCACATGGTCCGCATCGCCGGATTACGGCAACGTTTGGTACCCGCAGGTTGCAACGGATTGGGTGCCCTATCGCAGCGGGCATTGGGCCTGGGTTGCCCCGTGGGGATGGACCTGGGTGGATGACGCACCCTGGGGCTTCGCTCCCTTCCATTACGGCCGCTGGGTGCGCATCGGCCCGCGCTGGGCCTGGGCGCCGCGCCCCGTCGTGGTTGTCGGCGCGCCGATCATCCCAGTTTACGCACCAGCACTGGTTACCTTCGTCGGGGATATCGGTGGCGTCGGCGTATCGGTAAGCCTGGGTGGACCGTCGGTCGGCTGGGTGCCTTTGGGGCCGCGTGAAGTCTACTACCCGCCTTATCGTGTGTCGGATCGCTATGTGCGCCGGGTCAATGTCACTTACGTCAAGAACGTCAACATCATCAACGTCCACAATACGACGGTGATCAATCGGAACGTCACCGTGAATCGCTTTGTCAACCACGAGGCGGTGACTGTCGTATCGCGCGATGCCATGACCCATTCGCAGCATATTGCCGGAGCTGTCCGACATGTCGACCAGCGCGATCTTGATCGGATGCGTGGCTATAACGGCAGCCGCGCGCCCTTCGAACCCACCGCACAGACAGCCGGCCTGACGCCGAGCGAGGCGAAACATTACGGTGTCAGTCAGCAAATCCAGTCGAGGCCCTCAGCCGGACCGGCTATCCGGGAAAATGGCGCGCGGAACTGGGGCCGGAACATACCCGGAGGGCAGCCGAACACGCTTCAGGCCGGGCAGCGCCAGCCGAACTCTTTCACCAAGCCGCAGGAGCGGAACGGCGCCGGGCAACCGCAGAACAACAGGTGGGCTGACCGCGGTTCGCGGAAGCCTGGCACGCCGGTCCAGCAGCAACCGCAGAGCCAAGCGAATGGCCAGACCGGACGTGACGGGCGGGCGAATGCTTCAAATTCGAACCGTAATCCCCGCTTCCAGAATAGCGAGGGGGGAAGCAATCCTGCTGCACAAGAGAATGCGCCACGTTCGCAGAATGCCAATGACCAGAGCCATCAGCAGAAGTGGAATTGGGTCAATAACGGGCAATCGCGCCAGCCCGGCGCACCGGTGCAGGGGCATGAGCAGGTGCAGTCCCAAAGGCCAGTTCAAGGGCAAGGGAATGCCGTGGAACCGGCACAGCAACGCGCCGGCCAGCCGGCGACAAACAACCGCCTGACGCATTGGCAGAATGGACAGCAGAACGGCCAGCAAAACGCGAGCGACGCCAGCCGGCAAAAATGGCAGAACGGGACGTATCAGCAAGGGAATTCCCAGGCAAGGCAGCAGACGCCCCAATATGAGCAACGCCAGCACAACCAGCAGCAGGAACATGCGGCCCAGCAACAGCAGTTGCAACACCAACAGCGTCAGCAGTTCATCCAGCAGCAACAGCAGCAGCGCGTGACGCAGTCGCGCCAGCCGCAGCAGGGTGGCGGCCAGCAGCAGGAGCATGCGGAGCAGGGCCGCACCAACCGGCCGCAACAGCCGCAGGTCGTGCAGCCGCAAAACTGAAGACCTCAGCGACCGGGATGAGGATCGGCCGAAGAATCCGTCTTCGGCCGATACCGTTCTGGAGGCAGGGGGACGGGACTAAGCGGGCAGCCGGGAGAGGAACTAGCTGGCCAAAATCGCGGCTGCCGCCAGCATGAAACCGGACAGCAACAAACCACCCCAGAATGCGCTGGCCTGGAAAAGGCGCGTCCGAAATCCGGGATCTAGTTGCGCGCGGATTTCTGTGCTGACATCGTCATGGCGCATGATGATGCATACTCCTTGCTGCGATTGGCCCGCTCATCGAAGCGGTGCAGCTAATACGGCGGAGCCGCGCATACCCTGCACGCCGTTCGCGCGCACCGATCGGCTCGGCCATCGCGGCGCGCGTTGTCATGAAAGGTGGAGGAAAGGATCGCGTCTGGCTGTCTAATTGCCTTGCCGCTTCAAACTATAGACATAGTCATTGAGACCGAATTCGACGGTGTCACCGTCAACGAAATGATAGTCGATTTCGTTTTCGCAGCCGGTTTGCAGGGTTTTGATCGTCGATCCGTGAAAACCGAGCGCGGCGGCGGACGGGGCGGGGTCCTGCTCAGAGCCGTCGGGCTTCTGCGTCAAGGCGCCTTGAAACAGCATATCGGCGCCGCCCTCGGTCAGCTTATAGGTTGGCCCCGTGCAGGCAAGCACGCCCGGACCGACGACGCTTTCCTTCTTGAAGGTGATCGTCTTGCCAAGCAGCGATTTCATCTCGGCATCGTCGGGCTTGACGACGGTGTTTGCCCAGGGCGCCACGACAGCCTTATCGATCATCCAGCTGCCCAAAAAGGCGCTATCCTCCGCCACGGCCGGTACCGTGCCGCCGACCCAAAGCATGGCCGCGATTGCCAATCCGAAATGCCGAAAATTGATCTGCATGGTACCTCCTCCCATTATGACAGAGCTGCCTATTAGCAGTGTTTGGCCGCCTGCGCTGTATGCTTCGTCACAGCTGCCGCAAAACGTCATCCCCCGCCCGAGGAGCTGCCAGACCGGCGGGCCGTAACGATAATTTCCGGGGCGGAAGGGGTAAAGGCCGAACCATCCCAGCCGCCATGGACCGTCAATGGCTCCAGTCCTGCCTCATGTAACGCGGCATCGATGGCGGGAAGCGATGGGAAGGCGAGTTTGCTCAAGTTATTGAGAATCAGATTCCGCTTCAGGAAGTGATAGGTCGAAGTGAACTGCACACTGTCCTGCCCGACATGCGTCACCTCATGCCAGGTTTCGACCGGCCCATGAGTTGCGTGGTCGATGCGCCGGCGTGACCGGTCCGGCGTCCAGGATCGCCATGCCGCGGCACCGGGATTGCGGGTGTCGAAAATCAGCCGGCCGTCCGGCTCGAGGTGACGTGCTGCGGCCCTGAGAAAGGCCAACCGATCGGCCTCCGTGCGGAAAACCTGGAAGACGTGGCCGCTGGCAATGACCCGGTCGAAGCGCTGTTGCAGGTTGAGCGTTCTGGCGTCGGCACAAAGCCATCGCACATTGCCCGGCAACCTGCGGCCGGCGAGGGCCAACATTCTTTCTGAGGGGTCCACGCCGACGACGCTATGGCCGTGCGCCGCCAGAAGATCGGTCAGCAGTCCGGTGCCGCAGCCAAGATCGAGAATGGAGCGGGGAGCGGGCGCACAGGCGGCCAAGAAATAATCGCTGTCGACCGATAGCGGGTTGAGATCGTCATAGAGCTCGACAAGATCGATATCCTGGTATTGCTGATCATTCATGTCGTCAATTCAAAGCTATCGTTGATGCCGCGCCGCATGGCCAATGCTGTCGAACTCGGTCGGGCTGAGCGGTTCATAATCTTCAGCCGAGATGCATTGCGTAATATGACGGCCATCAGCCGACAAGGGGCAAATCAGAAACTCGATCCAACGATGCGTGGCATTCAGCGCCTGCCAATGGACGATGCCAAAGCCGGGCAGACCGGTTTCGACCACTTGCCGGTAGCAGCCGACCCAATCCATCGTATCGCCGCTTTCAAAAACCAGCTGATCCAGGTACTGGCCGGTAAAATCGAAATGCGATACTCGCACGACTTCGGTGCCGACCAGCCGGTACCGCACCCGAAAGGGGTCCCGGCTGATATCGACCAGCATGATATGGGGCAGCAAACGCTTGATCTCGGCTGGCTCGATATCGGCGCGCAATGGCCAGGGACGCCCGGCTCGCTTGCTGTTCCAATAGGCCAACAGCCTTTCCAGAACAGGCGTCCGGCATTTGAAGCTGGCGAATTCATCGGCAGCCAGGAGGCGGAAACTATCTTGTTCGGCCATCGGTCAAGAGTGATCGATTCCGGCGCCAAGCGCAAGTAAGCGTCCGGCCGCCTCGATATCTTCGAGAGGATACAGGCTTTAAGTGGAAGCCAATCCGTTCCACCTAACACGATCGTATTCTAGGGGCGAAAATCGGTCAGCGTTTGCACGAAGCGGCGCAGGATCGGTCGAACACGGTCGGCGACCTCGGGCAGGTAGTCGAAGGGGGCGGCCTCCCGCATATAGGCGCGCTGGGCAAGTTCGAGCTGCACGGCATGGATGCCCTGCCCAGGCTGGCCGTAATGCCGGGTAATGTAGCCGCCCTTGAAGCGACCATTGACCACATGGCGATAGCCAGGGGCATCACAGATGGCGGCCAACCGATCGGCCAAGACCGGCGCGCAGGCGGCGCCGCTATTGGTGCCGATGTTGAAATCGGGCAGCAACCCCTCGAAGAGGCGTGGAATCTCTCCCTTGATCGAATGTGCGTCGAACAGGATCGCGTAGCCGAATTTTGCCTTGATGCGCGCCAGCTCGGCGGCGAGCCGGTCATGATAGGGCTGCCAGATGTCTTCCAGATAGGTCCGGCGGCTCGCGGCATCCGGCGTCTTGCCGGGCCGGAAAAGCGGCGTGCCGTCAAACAAGATGTCGGGATAGAGGCCGGTGGTTGCGGTCTGATAGAGCGGCTTGTCATCCGCCGGACGATTGAGATCGATGGCGAAGCGCGAATAGCGCGCTGAAAGAACGCTCGCCCCGAGCGATGCGGCGAAATCGTAGAGCCGCGGCAGGTGCCAATCGGTGTCCCGTAGATCCAGGGCCTCCGGGATCAGCCCGGCCCTGACCGCTTCGGGCAGCTGCGTGCCGACATGCGGCATGCTGATCAACAGCGGGTTCTCGCCAGGCATGAAATCGTAGACGGGGGAAAGCTGCTCGGTCATGACCTCGGTTCCAGATAGATCGCCGCGATGGTGGCATCCGAAGCGGCTGTGAGACGGCTCTCGCTCGGGCGTTCGAGATGCAGCGTGTCGCCCCTCGCCAGATCGAAATGAGTGTCGCCGTGATCCAGCGATGCCGTCCCAGCGAAAACATGCAACAGCACCACTGGCGCTGCGCCGATCTCGCATTTTTCGTCGTCGCGCAGCTGCAGGATTTCCATCGATGCCCGGCCCCAGCGGCGCAAGACCATGAGGTTGAAGTCGCGCAACGGACCGTCGATCAACTCGCAATCGGTGCGCCAGCCGCCGTCGAAAGGCAAAGGTGCAAAAGGCCGATCGATGCGGCGTCGCATGGTGCCATTGAAGGTCAATATCATGCCTTTGCCCTCGATCAGCGTGATGATGCGATCATAGCCGCTGAAATCGGAAAAGGGACCGGATTGCCCGACCTCGGCGATGCTCAGGCGCCAATCGAAACCGCCTTGGGCATTAGCGGCGGAAACCAGCTGCGTGGTTGAGCCCTGGCCGTTCTTCCACGGCATGGGCTGATAATCTTTGCTGGTCAGATGACGGGCCTGCATGGTCGTGATCAGTAGCTGCGACGCGTCCAGAAGCCGTTTTTCATTACGGCCCGGCAAGGGTTTCCACCGATCCAGTAGGCCAGCTCCGCCGGCTGCCCTATCTGCCAGACACAAAGATCGGCGACCTTGC
Source organism: Terriglobia bacterium (assembly GCA_035539075.1). GTDB lineage: Bacteria > Pseudomonadota > Alphaproteobacteria > Dongiales > Dongiaceae > Dongia_B. The sequence continues at coordinate 1,982 of DATLJB010000101.1, read as the reverse complement.
CGCGTTCCAGCGAGCCGTGCGTGTCATCGATGCCGAGCGCGGCCGCCGCATTAATCGTCGCGCCGCGCAGGGCTTCCTGCGGTGTCAGGCGGAAGAAGGCGCAGGCCATGCTCAGCATGAGGCGCAGCGACAAGGTAGGCGAGGTGCCGGGATTGCTGTCGGTGGAGATCGCCATCTTGACGCCATGGCGGCGGAAGAGGTCGATGGGCGGCACCTTGGTTTCGCGCAGGCAATAGAAGGCGCCGGGAAGAAGTACCGCCACCGTGCCGGCCTTGGCCATGGCTTCGACGCCGTCCTCGCCCACATATTCGACGTGGTCGGCGGACAGGGCCTCATATTTCGCGGCAAGCACGGCTCCCTTCTGGTCCGACAACTGCTCGGCATGCAGCTTCACCGGCAGGCGCAATTTCTGCGCGGTCTGAAAGACCCGCTCGGTCTCGGCCGGCGTGAAGGCGATCTTTTCACAGAAGGCATCGACGGCGTCGACCAATCCTTCCTGCGCCAGCGTCGGGATGATGGTGTCGCAGACCAGGTCGACATAGGCGCCCTGGCGGCCGACATATTCCGGCGGCAAAGCATGCGCCGCAAGACAGGTGGTGACGACATTGACGGGATATTCAGCCTCGAGCTGGCGTGCCGCGAGCAGCATGCGGCGTTCCGTATCGAGATCGAGACCATAGCCGGACTTGATCTCGATGGTCGTCACGCCATCCTCGAGCAGGCTTTCCAGCCGCCTGCCGGCGCTGGCGACCAATTCTTCCAGGCTCGCCGCCCGTGTGGCCTTGACGGTGGAGGCAATGCCGCCGCCGGCTTTTGATATCTCTTCATAGCTTGCGCCATGCAGCCGCATCTCGAATTCGTTGGCGCGCTGGCCGCCATAGATGAGATGGGTGTGGCAATCGATCAGGCCGGGCGTGATCCAGGCGCCGTTCAATGCGACTTCATCAAGCGCATCTTCGGCACTGTCGGGCAGATCTTCCTCGCGTCCGATCCAGGCGATGCGGCCTTCCTGCACGCCGATTGCCGCGTTATGGATCTCGCCATAGCCTTCGGCGCCGGCCATGCTGGCGACATGGCAATCGGTGATCAGGCAGTCCCAGGCGCCGTCGGTGGCAGCTTCGGCCGTCTGTTTCTGGCGCGGCATTTCAAACTCCCGGCTCGCATATCGATGTGGCAAGGTAACGCCGAACGGCGTCACGAACTAGCCCTAAGCGGTACCTGTGATGATTGGTTGCGCGGCTCGCCCCCAGCCCGCTCCGGAATCGGGAAGGGCCGGGGAGCGGTTCGACGATTCCTATTTTTGCAACATGGGCAGATTGAGGCCCTGCTCGCGGGCGCAATCGATGGCGATTTGATAGCCGGCATCGGCATGCCGCATGACGCCGGTGCCGGGGTCATTGGTCAGCACGCGGCCGATGCGGCGTGCGGCGTCCTCGGTGCCGTCGCAGCAGATCACCATGCCGGAATGCTGTGAGAAGCCCATGCCGACGCCGCCACCGTGATGCAGGCTGACCCAGGTGGCACCTGAGGCGCAGTTGAGCAAGGCGTTCAGCAAGGGCCAGTCGGAAACCGCGTCGGAACCGTCGCGCATGGCCTCAGTCTCACGGTTGGGGCTGGCGACCGAGCCGGAATCGAGATGGTCGCGGCCGATCACGATCGGCGCCTTCAGCTCACCCTTGGCGACCATCTCGTTGAAGGCGAGGCCCAGCTTATCGCGCTCACCCAGGCCGACCCAGCAGATGCGCGCCGGCAGGCCCTGGAACTTGATGCGCTCGCGCGCCATGTCGAGCCAATTGTGCAGATGCGGATTATCGGGGATCAGCTCCTTGACCTTGGCATCTGTCTTGTAGATGTCCTCGGGATCGCCGCTCAGAGCCGCCCAGCGGAACGGGCCGATGCCGCGGCAGAAGAGGGGACGGATATAGGCCGGCACGAACCCCGGGAAGTCGAAGGCATTGCCGACGCCTTCTTCCTTCGCCATC
>DATLJB010000100.1:0-52298 GCA_035539075.1 Terriglobia bacterium | reverse complement strand
TTCACCCTCTTTGCCGCCGTCGAACAGCTGCAGGGGCCCAGCCGGCATGATCGTCGAGATCGCATGCTTGTAAACCAGCTGGGAATGCGCATCACGCCGCAAGAGAACGGAAAAATTATCAAACCAGGTTACGATTCCCTGTAGCTTGACACCGTTCACCAGGAAGATCGTGACCGGCATCTTGCTTTTGCGGATGCTGTTCAAGAAGACGTCCTGGACGCTTTGAGATTTTTCGCTAGCCATTTTTCTCTTCCTTGTTTTTGGGGCCATTTTGCGGCCCGGTGCGCCGGTCGACCGGCACCTATCATTGTGCGGGTTAGGGCATTAAATGTGCCCTCGCAACGAGTAACACAAGTTCCAGGGACTGAAAACCCGCCGAGACCCGCTTAAAGGCGCTGCAGATATGCCAGCAGGGATTGGCAATCGGGCTGATAGAGGGCGGGCGGATGGGGGTCGAATTCCCCGGCCGCAGGCTCGGCCGCCCGGATCAGGACCGGGGTGCAGCCGGCCAGATGTGCACAGCGCAAATCAATATCGGTATCGCCGACGAACCAGACATCGGGTCCGGCGACGATGCCGGTGGCCCCGCCAAGCGCCAATTCGACATGGTCGGAGGCAGGCTTGTCCCGCGCGGCATCGCCTGCCCCCGCCAGAACGGAGAAATAGCGGCTCCAGCCGAGATGTTCGGCTTCCTTGCGCAGGAAAGTACCGCGCTTGTTGCTCACCACGGCCAGATAGACCGGCAACCCGGCGAGATATTCCAGCAGTTCCATCACGCCTGGCATGGGTGTCAGATGACTGAGATGGATGGCACTGAAATGATCGTAAAACAGCTTCTCGGCACGCGGCCAGTCATCGCCGAACAGAGTAGGAAAACTATCTCGCAGCGACGCTCTCGCCCGCATTTCGGTCTCGGCGCGGCTCCAGGGGTCATGGCCCATCGTTGTAAGCGTGTGATTAAGCGCGGCATGAATCACGGCCCAACTATCGACCAAAGTATTATCCCAGTCGAACAGCAGGGCCTTGGGTCGATCGTTCAGTTCCACGGAAGTCACTTTGCGCCGTCTCCGGCAGCGTACCGCAGATAGATCTGCCGGAGACGCTGGCTAAGAGGGCCGGGCTTTCCCGTCCCCACGGGCCTGCCGTCGATTTGCGTAACCGGCAGGACAAAAGCGCTGCTGCTGGTCAAGAATGCCTCGTCGGCAGCCAGAGCCTCCGGCACGGAAAAGGCGCGTTCGACCAGACGGAGATGCTGCTCCTTGGCCAGGGCGATCACCGCGAGCCGGGTTATGCCGCCCAGAATATCGTGACTGCGGGGCCGGGTGATGATTTCACCCGGCGCGCCATTCTTTCCGCCGATGACGATCCAGGCATTGGTCGAGCTGCCTTCAGTCACCAGGCCCGCCTCATCGACCAGCCAGGCCTCATAGGCTCCCTGCTCCACCGCCGCCTGTTTCGCCAGGATGTTGGGGAGGAGCGAAATGGATTTGATATCGCGGCGCTGCCAGCGGATATCCGGCTGGGTGACGACCTTCGCGCCCTGCTCGATCAGGTTGGAAGCCAATGGCTTCGTCTGCTTGGTCGTGATCACCAGTGCGCTGGGCACCGCTTTGGGGAACTTATGATCGCGCGGCGCAACGCCACGGGTGATCTGCAGATAGACCAGCCCATTGCTCAACCCGTTGCGGGCGATCAGCTGGCGGATCACGGCCTCGAGCGGACGGCGCGCCATCGGCGGATCGATGCGCAGCTCGCGCAGCGAATAGTCGAGCCGGTCGAGATGCGGCCCGGCATCGATCATGCGGCCTTGATGAACCGGAATAACCTCATAGACCCCGTCGGCGAACTGGTAGCCGCGATCCTCGATATGAACTGCGCCATCTCGATGCGGCAGATAGCGGCCATTGACGTAACAGAAGCGTGGCATGGACTCACCGGAACTGGTCGAGCAATAGAGGGTGGGCAACTGAATTCTTGCGGTCGCTCAAGGTGTCACGAGCCTGAGCGATGCTGATCGGTGTCATCCTTCCGGCTTGTCGCGCTCGGACGTGGTGATACCCAAAGACCGCAATTTGCGATGTAAGGCGGAACGTTCCATGCCGACAAAACTCGCCGTCCGCGAGATATTGCCACCAAAGCGCGTGACCTGGGATTCCAGATAGCGCCGCTCGAAAATCTCGCGCGCTTCGCGCAGCGGCAGTGACATCACTTCGTTGCTGTCATGCAGCGCCATCGGCGCCAGGGAAACCGCGCCGATATCGGGGGGCAGCATATCGCTGCGGATCGGCTCGCTGGGATCGCCAGGCGCCATGATCAGCAGCCAATCGATAACATTGCGCAATTGCCGGACGTTGCCGGGCCAATCATAGGCTTGCAGCAGCGCCCGCGCGTCATCGCCCAGTTCGCGCGGCGGCAGGCCCGAAACCTCGGCCGCCCGCGCCATGAAATGCTCCAGCAGATCGACGATATCGTCGCGCCGCTCCTTGAGCGGCGGCAGGCGCATCGGCACGACATTCAGCCGATAGAACAGATCCTGGCGGAAGCGCCCGGCCGCCATCTCGCTCTGCAAATCCTTGCTGGTCGAGGCAATCACACGCACATCTACCTCGACGCGGGTCTTGCCGCCGACCCGTTCGAACGTCTGATCCTGCAGGGCGCGCACGATTTTTCCCTGCGTCTCCAAGGGCATGTCGGCCACTTCATCGAGCAGCAGAGTGCCGCCATGGGCCTGTTCGAGAAAACCGATCTTACCCGCTTCAAAACCGTCGGCTCCCTTCTCGACGCCGAACAGTTCGATCTCCAGCCGGTCGGGGTGCATGGTCGCGCAATTCACCACAACGAAGGGGGCTGTGGCGCGTTTGGATCGGCGATGCAAGACGCGGGCGGCGACCTCCTTGCCGCTGCCCGGCGGCCCGGAGAACAATACCCTGCTACCGGTCGGCGCTACGCGATCGATGGCCTGACGCAATTGCTGAATCGCAGCGGAATTGCCGATCAGGTCGAGATCGCCCCCGACGCGGACCCGCAATTCCTGATTTTCCCGGCGCAGCCTGGCGGATTCCAGTGCCCGCTCGATGATCAGCAGCAATCGATCGGCTTTGAACGGCTTTTCGATAAAATCATAGGCGCCATGCCGTATCGCGTTCACGGCCGTCTCGATATTGCCGTGACCGCTGATCATGATGACCGGCACATCCGGCCAGTCAGCCTTGATGACGGGCAGCAGCCCCATACCGTCGAGCGCGCTGTTTTGCAGCCAGATATCGAGGATGATAAGGCTCGGCTGGCGCTGATGCAGCAGGGCCAGCGCCATGTCGCTATCGGCCGCCTCACGCGTCTGATAGCCTTCGTCACCCAGGATGCCGGCGATCAGTAAACGAATATCGGCTTCGTCATCGACAATCAGGATGTCGCGCGCCATTCAGCTTGATTATCCCAATCCACGTGTCACTGAAACTTTACTCGGCCAGGGCTCGCCCGCTGGCAGGCTCGCCCTTCGGCCAGGCCGGCGACGACCGGCCGCTCGCCACGGCCTCAACCGGAAACAGCAACTGAACCGAAGCGCCGCCGCCGTCGCGATCCGACAAGATCAACTTGCCGCCGTGATCTTCCATGATCTTCTTGACGATTGCCAATCCTAAACCCGTCCCTTTGCTGCGCGTCGTCACATATGGTTCAGTCAGCCGGTCACGGCCCTGCTTCGGCAAGCCGCGTCCGTTATCGTCGACGCCGACAGCAATACCATTCTCGCCAGTATGTATCCAGAGATGGATATGGCCGGCGACGGGTTCTTCATCCGCTGAGGCGGATTGACGCTGTTCCTCTAAACGCCCTTCGATCGAATCTGCCGCATTTTGCAGCAGATTGGTCAAAGCTCGGTTAAACTGGGCGCTGTCACAATTTAGCATAATTTGATGGGGCGGAAGGTCGCTGGTAAAGGCGATACCGACATGCGCATTCTGCTGCAAGAAGAGAGCCTGCTTGGCGAGTTCGACGAGGTTTTCATCGCGCAGCACCGGCGCGGGCATCCTGGCGAAGGCGGAAAATTCGTCGACCATGCGACCGATATCGCCAACCTGACGGACAATCGTATCGGTGCACACGGTGAACGTCTCAGGATCCTGCGTGATCTGCTTAAGATACTTGCGCTTCAGACGCTCTGCCGAAAGCTGGATCGGAGTCAGCGGATTCTTGATCTCGTGGGCAATGCGGCGTGCGATATCAGCCCAGGCGGCTTTGCGCTGCGCCGACAGCAGTTCGGAGACGTCGTCGAAGGTCACGACCAGGCGCGTATGGCCATCTTCCGCGCTCTCGGAAATGACCCGCACATGCAAGGTATGTGGAACCTCATTGACGACAAGATTGATTTGCCCTTCGGCAGCCCCACTTTGCCGGCTGCGCGCCAAGTCGACGATCTCGGCCATTTCAGGGGCGATGGCGTGAAGGTTCTGCCCGCGGTGCTCGAGCAAGTTGACACCTAGCAGTTCCGATGCCGACCGGTTGGGCAGGTCGATTTCGCCATCCTCGTTCATGCCGATGACGCCGGCGGAAACGCCGGACAGAACCAGTTCGGTAAAGCGCCGGCGGTCGTCCAGCTGACGATTGGCGGCGATCAAGGCCTGTTGCTGCGTTTGCAGCTGGATCGCCATGACGTTGAAAGTCCGGCTCAGCGAGTTCAACTCGTCGTCGCGGCGGCCGACCTTGACACGGGCGGTCAGGTCGCCGTCGCCGATCTTCTGCGCCGCCACGACCAGACGCGTGATCGGTTTCGCCATCTGGCCGGCCAGGACCAGGGCGACCCAGATTGCGCCGCTCAACAGCAGCATCGCCATGATGCCAAAGATCAATGGCACGGTGATCCGCCACTGCGTCTTCGCGGATTCCATCTGCCGATAAAGTTCGACGGCGTCTTCGTTCTGACGGACGCTGGCGAGCGTCTGCGCGTCGATCGGACGGCCGGTGTATAGGAACAAATCCGTCGCGGGGTCGATCATGACCAGGCCCCAGATGCGATCGCCCTGCGGCGAGGGCAGGATCACCGCCTTGCCATCCCGCGCCTTCAGGAACGCGGAATCCGGAATTCCCAGATTGAAATCCATCAGCAGGCTGAGGCTGCTGCGCGCGACAATCTGATGCGAACCGCTGATGATGGCGGATTCGGAGAGGTTGCGGAGATCATTCTCGCGGTCCAGGAAAGCCCGTCCACGGTCCGGATCGACAATATCCAGATAATTCTGCTGGCGTGCTTCCGAAGCCATCGCCAGGGTATCGTTTCCGATGCGCTGCTGCTCTTCCACGATGTAGGAACTGGCGACATTGAGCGAGCTTTCAATGGCGCTCTTGACCCGGTCCCCGAACCAGGTGTCCAGCCCGTAATTCAGGAAAATGACGAAAAATCCGAAGACCGCCATCATGGGGAACAGGGCCACCAGCCCGAACAGAACCATGAGGCGGGAATGCAGCTTCGCACCGACCATTCCGCGCCGATGTGACAGCCAGAGCTGGATGACGCGTCGGGCGATAATGCCGCTGATGCAAAGCAGAACGACGATATCCCCGGTCAGCAGATAGCTGATGGACTTGACCGGATTCTGCACCTGCCAGAAATTGGTCATGATGAGATAGGTCGAGACACCGAAGGCAACCCCCAATGCCATCAGCGAATAGGCCGCGTTGCGTTCCAGATTGACGCGGTCGGCCCATTGACCGAGGCGCCTGAAGAGGCCTCGCTTCGGTCGTTGGTTGCCGGTCGCACCGGCGGTGAAGGAGGGGTCGGACATCTTCTGCGTCACTTGCCTCGGCCGGGTTGGATATCGAGCTCACGCAGCTTTTTACGCAGGGTGTTGCGATTCAAGCCGAGAAGATCGGCAGCCTTCATCTGGTTGCCCCGTGTCGCCTCCAGCGACAGCTGGATCAGCGGCCGCTCGATCTCGTGCAAGACCCGGTCATAGAGCCCCGCCGCCGGCAGCCGACCTTCATGCGCCTGGAAATAGGCCCGCAGATGGCGATCTACCGACTGCCCCAGGGTTTCGTCTCCCGCCGGAAGATTGGGTTGCGCCTCAGCCTCGTCGATGAGCGTCGTCCCCAGGTCCTGGTCCGTCAACGCCGCGGCGATAATGCGGCCGTCAATCACGCTTTCGGTATAAAGGACGGCGATCCGGCGCATCAGATTTTCCAGCTCACGGACATTACCGGGCCAAGAATAGCGCTTCAATTCGGCAAAGGCGCTGGGATCCAGATGCTTGGCCGCCATGCCCTCCTGCTCCGCCTGGCGCAGGAAATGGCGCGCCAGATCGCCGATATCCTCCAGCCGCTCGCGCAACGGCGGCAGCTTCAACGGAACGACGTTCAGCCGGTAGAACAGGTCCTCGCGGAAGCTGCCTTGGCGGATCATCTGCCGGAGATCGCGATGGGTGGCGGCGATGATGCGAACGTCCGCCTTCATGGTCTGGCGGCCGCCGACGGGGGTGAATTCGCCGGTCTGCAAAACCCGCAGCAGGCGCGTCTGAGCTTCGAGCGGCATGTCGCCGATCTCGTCCAGGAACAAGGACCCGCCATTGGCCTGTTCGAACCGGCCGCTGCCGCGCGAGATCGCGCCGGTAAACGCGCCCTTCTCATGCCCGAACAATTCGCTTTCGATCAGGTCCCGCGGGATCGCAGCCATATTGATGGCGACAAAGGGCATGGATTTGCGACGGCCGAAATCGTGCAGGACCCGCGCGACCAGTTCCTTGCCGGTGCCGGATTCGCCGTGAATGAGCGTCGTCATATCGGTATTCACCAGCCGCGCCAGCACCCGGTAGATTTCCTGCATCGCCGGCGACCGTCCGATCAGGGGCAGGGTCTCGCCATCGCGTTGGCCGACCTCCGGTTCCGGCTGCTCCGCCTGGCTGAGCGCCCGCTCCACCGCGCTGATCAGGGCACGCAGGTCGAAAGGTTTCGGCAAGTATTCGAAGGCGCCGCGTTCGGTGGCGCGGATCGCCGTCAACAGGGTGTTCTGCGCGCTCATGACGATGATCGGCAGGTCCGGCCGCTGCATCTTGATGCGCGGGATGAGATCGAGCCCGTTTTCATCGGGCATCACAACATCGGTAATGACGACATCGCCCTCGCCCCGTTCCACCCAGCCCCATAGGGTCGCCGCATCGCCCGCCGCGCGGACGTTATGGCCGAGCTGGCCCAAAGCCTGGCTCAATACCAGGCGAATGGCGCGGTCGTCATCGGCCACCAGTATCGTTGCACTCATGCGGGCACCTCGCCGGTGGCCCGATGATCATCTGCCGCGCGATCTCCGGCCCGGTCGATGTTCGGTTCATAAAGTGGCAGCATGATGGCGAACTGGGTGTGGCCAAGTTCGCTGGTGAACTCGATGATCCCGGCATGATCCTGGATGATCTTCGCCACCAGTGCCAGGCCGAGCCCCTTGCCGCCCGGCTTTTCGCTGACGAAGGGATCGAACAAACTTGCCTGCAGATGCGCCGGCACGCCGCAGCCATTGTCTTCCACCGTCACGCAGATGCAGCGCTTATGGCGCCAGGTGCGGTTCCGTTCGCCAAGCCGCAGACCGGTGTGATAGCTGGTGCTGAGCGTAATGACGCCGCCTTCGGTCGGACAGGCTTCCGCGGCATTGCGGACCAGATTGAAGAAGGCCTGGATGAGCATGTCGCGATTGCCGCTGACCGGCGGCAAGGACGGGTCGAAGCGCAGTTGGAAATCGACCTGGGCGCCGACGCCATGCTGCGCCAGCCGGCGCACGCGGTCCAGCACCTCATGAATATTCACGGCCTCAAGGCGCGGCGGCCGGTCGTCGGTGAACATTTCCATCCGGTTGATCAGGGCGACGATCCGGTCGGTCTCTTCGCGGATCAGTTCGGCAAGCTGCAGGTCCGCCCCGGCCAGCTTGGCTTCCAGCAATTGCGCGGCGCCACGGATGCCGGAAAGCGGATTCTTCACCTCATGCGCGAGCATTCCCGCCATGGCGCGCACCGAGCGGGTGGCATCGCGCCCCATCTGCTGCTGCGAAATCCGCCGTTCGATCCCGCGATTGAGCATGGCGATGACGACATGCCCGGGCCTCTCCGCCATGGGCGCGATCTCCACGGCCATATGGGCCGCTTCGAGCCGTGGCCCGCCCAGCGACAGGTCATATTCCGTCACCGAAATATGTTGGGAACGCGCCGCTGAGATCAGCGCAAAAAGCGGATTGTCGGCGGCGATGACGTCGCGCAGCGGCATGGCGCGCAGCAGCGCGCGGCTTTGCCCCAGAAGGACTTCTGCGGCGGCATTTGCGTCGGTGACATGATTCAGTTCATCGACGGCGATCACCGCGATCGGCAGCGTCTCCAGAACGGCGCTGCGGTCGACCGCGCCCCCCTCGCCGGCCAGTTCGTGAACCGCTTCGACCGGCAGATCTGCTGCGACTGCATTGTTGTCAGTCGGCAGGAAGCGCAGATTGCGGCTGCGGTTGTTCATCTTCAGGCCGCCAGGCGTTCTATTTGCGGCTCATAAAAGTCGCGGATCGCTGTCGTGACCTGTTTCGGGTCGTCAATCTGGTTGATCCTGGTGCGGAAATCAGCCGATCCGAACAGCCCTTTCGAATACCAGGCCACATGCTTGCGGGCGATCTTCAGCCCACTGCTGGTGCCGTAATGCTCCAGCATCGCCTCATAGTGGCCCAGCAACATCTCCAGTTGCCGCTGCAGCGGCGGCTCGGGACGCCGCTCGCCGGTTTTCAGATAGGCGATCACCTGGGAGATGAACCAAGGCCGGCCATAGGCACCGCGCCCGATCATGACACCGTCGGCGCCGGATTGCTCGAGCGCCGCCGCCGCATTCTCCAGGGTAACGATGTCGCCATTGACGATGACCGGAACGGATACTGCTTCCTTGACCTTGCGCACGAAAGCCCAGTCGGCCGTCCCGTTATAGAGCTGGCAGCGCGTGCGGCCATGGATAGTGATCATCCGGATGCCGACAGATTCTGCGATGCGCGCGAGATTCGGGGCGTTGAGATTGCTGTGATCCCAGCCCATGCGCATCTTCAGCGTCACCGGCAGGTCAACCGCCTTGACCGTGGCTTCCAGGATCTTCGCCGCCGTGACCTCGTCGCGCATCAGGGCCGAACCGGCATGGCCATTGACCACTTTCTTCACCGGGCAGCCGAAATTGATATCAATGATGGCGGCGCCGCGATCCTGATTGAGCTTGGCGGCCTCGGCCATGACATGGGGCTCGCAGCCGGCCAGTTGGACCGACATCGGGAATTCCTCGGCGCAGCTGGTCGACATCTTCATGGATTGCCGGTTCTGGCGGATCATCGCCTCGCTGGCGATCATCTCCGAAACCACCAGCCCCGCCCCGCATTGCTTCACCAGCCGGCGGAAGGGCATGTCGGTGACGCCTGACATGGGCGCCAGGATGACCGGGTCTTCGATGGCAATGGGCCCGATATGAATGCTCATTTTTTCAGCGATATCCGGAATTGCTTATTTTCTAGGCGATTTCTACGCGTAACCGGCGGAAAAGCAACACATTTTCGCATTGTCACACACGTAATGCGGGCAATTTTTGCCGGATTCGACGCCTTCTTCTCGCGATGAGGGAATTCTAGCCGAGCAGGACGTCGCGGACGAATTTAACGCCGGGATAAGCGAGCGTCAGAAGCAGATAACCGGTCATCAGCCAGCGCGCCGCCAGCCGGCCACGCAGCCCGGTCGCCTGGTGCAGAACGAGAAACACCAGGATGACAAGGAAGGCGAGGACGGAAAGCAGGATTTTATGGGCCATCTGATGGGGAATCAGGATCAGGCTGCCGCTATCCATGAATTCATTGGCGGCACCGCTGGCCAAGGCCAGCCCCATGGCGATGGCCGCCAGCCAGAGCAGTCGCTGCTGCAACTGCTCGGTCGCGGCGATCGGCGGCAGATGCCGCATCGCCCAGCCTTGTCGCCGCTGCTTCATCGCCCGCTCCTGCAGGACGATAGCCAAGGCCGCAACCGCGGTGATGGTCATCAACGCATAACTGCCGACGGCCAAGAGGATATGAATGGTGAACCAGGGAATCGACGCCGCGGCGCTGCTTTCCGGCGAGGCCACCCAGCCCGCCAGTCCTGCCAGGCAGGCAAGCACCAGCAAATATGGCACCAGGAGCGTGCCGAGAGCCGTGGCCGAGCGGTCGAGAGCAACGATCAGGGCATAGATCAGGAGGGTGGCCGCAACCACGACCCAAAGGTTGGGAACGAGCCCGGCCTGCCAGCCGGCGGCGGTCAGGCGCCAGACCACGGCACCGGCACAGACCATGGCAACCAGCCAAAGCAGCCAGAAGATAACGGAGCGATCGAGCTGTCCGCGGATGGCGGCCAGGCTGAAGGGAATGAGGCCGATAACGGCGGCGCTTTCGAGAAGCTGAATGGTCGACATGGCGCGCATTATGTTTAAACTGCGCCGCCTTGGCAAACGATGCGACGCGACGGCCGGTTGAAGATCAGGACGTCTTGCCGGTTCCGGCGCTCTGCCGGACAATTTGCTGATTTGAAAGACGACGACGCAATGACGCGTCCATTGAGCGGACTATAGATGACAAAGGCGATTGCCCTCATTGTCGCCGCAGGCAGCGGCCTCCGGATTGGCGGGGAGGTACCCAAACAGTTTCTGCATCTCGCCGGCAAGCCGCTGCTACGCTATTGCCTGGAGACTTTCCTGGCCCATCCGCGGATCAGCGGTGTCTGCGTCGTGATCAATCCCAGCTATCGCCCCTTCTACGATGCGGCTGCGGCGGGCCTGCCGTTGATGCCGGCGGTGAATGGCGGCGCCACGCGCCAGGAATCGGTGCGGCTCGGCCTGGAAAGCCTGACCTCCCAACAGCCTGATCTGGTCTTGATTCATGACGCGGCGCGGCCCTTCCTCGATGCTGCGACGATCGACCGCACCTTGGACGCGCTCGACCAACATCAGGCCGCTCTGGTCGCCGTGCCGGTCGTCGACACGTTGAAGCGGGCCGCGGATGGCTTCAGCGGCCAGACGGTTGATCGCAAGGACCTGTGGCGCGCCCAGACACCCCAGGGGTTTCGTTTTATTTCCATTCTCGCCGCCCACCGCGCCGTCGCCGATAGCGGCAAGGAGATGACGGATGATGCCGCCGTGGCCGAGGCCGCCGGGCAACGTGTTATGCTCGTCGAGGGGCATGAGGATAATTTCAAAGTCACGACCCCGGCCGACCTCGCCCGGGCAGAAAGGATGCTGCAAGCGACCATGCCACCAGCGACAACTCAGGATCAGCGTGCTTACGAGTATCGTACAGGCAACGGATTCGATGTCCATCGCCTGCTTGCCGGCGACGGCGTTCATCTCTGTGGGGTCAAGATCCCCTGCGAATGGCGGCTGGAAGGACATTCCGATGCCGATGTGGCGCTGCACGCGCTGACCGACGCCATCCTTGGCGCCATTTCGGCAAAAGATATCGGCGCCCATTTTCCGCCAAGCGACCCGCAATGGCGCGGTGCCGAATCGTGGAAGTTTCTCGATCACGCCAACAAGCTGGTGCATCAGCGCAGCGGCAAGATCGTGCATTGCGATGTCACCATCATCTGTGAAAAGCCGAAGGTGGGTCCGCATCGCGACGCAATGGTCGCGCGCATTGCCGAAATCCTTCGCATCGAACCGGACCGCGTCAGCGTCAAGGCAACGACCACCGAGAAGCTCGGCTTTACCGGGCGCGGTGAAGGCATCGCGGCACAGGCCACGGCCACGGTTGCTTTGCCGGCCCGCTGACATATCGGCGCACCACACGCCGTAAGAGGAGTTCTTTTTGATGGACGTCCCCGCTCTACTCGATCTCTATCGACGTCGCGGCTGGATGGTCGCCACGGCGGAATCATGCACTGGCGGGCTGATCGCCGCCACCCTCACCGAAATCGCCGGTTCCTCGGACGTGGTCGATCGCGGCTTCGTCACCTATTCCAATGAAGCCAAGACAGATCTTCTTGGCGTACCGGCGGCGATGATCGCCGCCCATGGTGCCGTCAGTGCGGAAGTGGCTGCGGCCATGGCACGAGGCGCGCTCGAACATTCCCGCGCCACCGTCAGTGTCGCCGTGACCGGCATTGCCGGCCCCGGTGGCGGCAGCGCCGAGAAGCCCGTCGGCCTCGTTTATATCGGGGTCGCCCGGCGTGACCTCGTAAAGCGCGAGCTTGGCGATCCGCTTGTCGAGCGGCATGTCTTTGACGGCCGCCGTCATGAGATCCGGCTGCAGACGGTCGCCAGGGCGATCGACCTGCTGACAGAAGCCGCGCGTTGAACCTTGCTCCGGCGCGCGCTCTCCCCGAACCAACTGCGGATCCTCGGCATCGATTTCAGCGGCGCCAGCGATGCGGGGCGGAACATCTGGATTGCCGAAGCGGTCCGGGACAGCCGCGACGTCGATCGACCACTGAAGATTGATCGCTGCCTGCCGGCGATCGACTTGCCGCAATCCGGCAGCATGCCGTCGCTCGCCATTCCCGCCTTGGCCCGTCATATCTTGCGTGAACCGGCGACCATTGTCGGTTGCGACTTTCCCTTCAGCCTGCCGGCCGAACTGATGGAAGCGGAAAGCTGGCAGGATTTCATCTTGGCCTTTCCGGCACGCTTTGCCGATCACGAAGCCTATCGCGCCGACTGCCGGGCACTGGCGGAAGGCCGCGAGCTCAAGCGCCGGACCGACCAGACGGCGAACACGCCCTTTAGCTCGTACAACCTACGGCTCTATCGCCAGGCTTGGTGGGGCATGGCGAAACTCCTTAGCCCGATGATCGCTGCCGGCGCGGTTACGATCGTGCCGCAGATGCCGGTGGTCGGCGGAAAGCCGATCCTGATTGAGATCTGCCCTGCTTCCAGCTTGCAGCAGCTTCGTTGCCGGCCCGCCTATAAGGGAAAGGCGCCCGCACATCGGCAGGCCCGCCAGACCATCCTCGACTGCCTGATCGGACACCGGCTGCTGGAGCCGCCGTCGGGCGAGCTTACCCGTTTGCTCCTGGACAACAGCGGGGGCGACGCCTTGGACGCGGTGATTGCCGCCCTGGCGGCCGCGCGCGCCGATCTTGCGGCCGCAACCGATTCACGGGACCGTCTCGAAGGGCGTGTCTATTTTGAGCTACTTAACTAGCTGAACGACGAACTCGAACCATCGATTGTGCTGCGCCAGGCCGCTTGCAGGCGGAAATTGGGCGAGTTTTCAATAGCGTTAAAACTTTCGACACTTTATCTTGATAATTCTAATTCTCATGCGACTTTCGTTTGGTTCCGAAAGCTGGGCTGAAGACCTTGGCGCGGGACAGTCGATTGTCCATGAAGACGGTAATGCGAACGAGCCGGCGTGGGGAGGCGTCGCATTAGTGGTTCTGGGGAAAAATGACACAACTTCAGCAGGCGGCGGCGCGCTCCGTGTCCATCGATCTGATGGACCAGTTACAGCGTCGATGGAATGCCGTCATCCTGAGCGGCAAACCCAACGGTCTTGCAGAGAAACCTGATCTCCTGGCGTCGCTGACCCAGGTCGGCGAAGAATTCGGCCGCTTGCGGGCTGAACTGCTCGATGCCCTGGGCGATGCCATCCGCCATGACGCGAGTATCGATCTTGGAACGCGCGCGCAGATCGCTGTCGATATCCTGATCCGCAATCTCTTCGAGCGCACCGCCGACGTGGGCTTCCTTGCCGAGGACGGCGTCATCATCGACAGCCTGAAGCGCCGGAGCGCCGACGAGGCCGAGATTCTGCGGCCGCGGTTGGAAGCCTATGTGGCGAAATATTCCGTCTATGACGACATCGCCGTCTACCGGCCGGATGGCGAACTGCATGTCACCTTGCTTGCCGAGAACAGCCGCTTTGCCCCGCAAGACCAGATCGTCGCCACCGCCTTGGCGGAACCGGGACGCTTCCACGAGGTTTTCCGCGCGGAGGTCAATGGGCGTCCCCAACTCCTTTATGTCCAGGCGATCAGGGCAGCCGGCAGCAACGGCACAGCATCCTCGATCGGCGTTCTTGCCCTCTCCTTCCGTTTTGCCGACGAAATGGAAGGCATTTTCACCGACCTCATGGCCGGCACCGACGCTGAACTGATTCTCGGCATCGTCGATGCCCAGGATAATCTCATTGCCAGTAGCGCGCCGCAAATCCTGCCGCCGGGCCAACAGATCCATCTGCCGGAAGGCCATCTCCAGGAGATCAACTTCGGCAACCAGCAATGGCGCGCCCTGCGGATGCCGACGCGTGGCTATCAGGGTTTCCGCGGACTGGGATGGAGCGGCGTCGCCCTGCAGCCAGCGGCACATCGCCGGGAAGAAAGCGCGGCGGAAGCGGGTGAGATTGCAGATGAAGCAATCGAGAAGGAAATCGCCCGGTCGACGGTCGTCTCGCCCAGCCTGCGGCGCATTTCCGGCCGCGCCTATGCGATCGACACCGACCTGCATCTGATCGGCCTCAACGGCAAGATCGCGGCAGACCGGGAGAACAACCGTGTCCTTCCCGCCGTTCTTGCCAGTATCCGCGAGGTCGGCGAGAGTATCCGCAACGCCGTCTATAACGTCGTCGGCGATCTCTATCGCCAGTCCCAGCGCCAGTTGCGACAGAAGGTGGCGCAGATGGCAACGCTCGGCGTCAATATCATGGATCGCAATCTCTATGAGCGCGCCAATGATTGCCGCTGGTGGGCGCTGACCCCGCTGTTCCGCGAGACCCTGGCGGCGCATCATGGCGACGGCGCAGCCATCCCTGCCGAAACGCGGGCCGAGATCGCTCGTACCCTCGCCTATATCAATGGTCTTTATACCGTCTACAGCAATCTGCTGGTGATTGATCGGCACGGCCGGGTAATCGCAGAATCCCATCCCAGCGAAGCGGCCGGCCAGCAACTGACCGGCAACTATATCGCCACCGCCTTGCGCAACCTCGATCCGCAAACCTACACCGTCTCGCCTTTCGAACCCACGCCGCTTTACGGCGGCCGCTCGACCTATATCTATTGCGGTACGATCCTCTCTCCCGACGGCTACTCGGTGGTCGGCGGCATCGCCATCGTCTTCGACAGCGAACCGCAATTCAGGCAAATGCTGCTGGATGTCATGCCGCTACGGGAGGACGGATCGCGCTACCCTGACAGCGTGGCCGCCTTCATCAATGAGGCCGGCATCTTTATTTCCTCGACCGATGATCGGCATCGGGCGGGTACGGCAATGACCACTGATCACGTGCTGCCGCATGCAGTCCGACACAAGGCTGTCTCGCAGGGCTATCGCGAGTTCAAGCGTAGCGACGGCTATCGCGACGCCGTTGACTGCCGGATTGCCGTCTCAACCTGAGAGGCAATGCTAGCCGTAGAGCTGCTTGGCGCGAGTCTCGAATGCCGAAACCATGCGGCGCACCGCTTCATGGAACAGCACGCCGATCAGCTTCTGCAACATGACCGATCGGAATTCGAATTCCAGATAGAAGTCGACGCGGCAACGACCGCCCTCGATGTCGACGAACTGCCAGTGATTCTTCAGAAACTTGAAGGGTCCATCGATATATTCCACATCGATGCGCAGTTCGGGGCGATTGATATGGACGCGGCTGGTGAAACGCTCGCGCACCATCTTGAAGCCGATCATCAGATCGGCGACGATCAAATCATCTTTCCTTTCGCGGACGCGTGCGCCCGTGCACCAGGGCAGGAACTCTGGATAATGGCCGACATCGGCAACCAGATCGAACATCTGCACCGCGCTATAAGGCAGAACGCGCTGTTCCGAGTGGACCTTCATCAGGCAACCGAACGCGCTTTCTGCTGAGCCGCGCGCGCGGCCTGCAATTGCTTGAAATCCTCGCCTGCGTGATGCGATGAACGGGTGAGCGGCGATGCCGCCACCAGTAGGAATCCACGCCCCTGCCCCTGGCTTTTCATCTGCTCGAACTCTTCCGGCGGCACGAAGCGGTCGACCGCGTGATGCTTGCGCGTCGGCTGCAGATACTGGCCGATGGTCAGGAAATCAACATCGGCGGAGCGCAGATCGTCCATCACCTGGCAGACCTCTTCGAAGCTCTCGCCCAGGCCGACCATCATGCCGGACTTGGTGAAGACCCGCGGATCGATCTCCTTCGCCCGCTGCAGCAAGCGCAGCGAGGCGAAATAACGCGCGCCGGGCCGCACCGCGCGATAAAGCCGCGGTACGGTTTCGAGATTGTGGTTGAACACGTCCGGCCGCGCGGCAATGACGGTCTCCAGCGCCCCCGGCTTCTTCTGGAAGTCCGGCGTCAGAACCTCGATCGTCGTCGCAGGCGAGGCATCGCGAATGCGGGTGATGGTCTCGGCGAAATGCGCCGCTCCGCCATCATCGAGGTCATCGCGGTCAACCGAGGTAATGACGATATGATTGAGGCCGAGCTGGCCGACGGCTTCCGCCACATGGGCCGGTTCATGCGGATCGAGCAGATCCGGCCGTCCGGTCGCCACATTGCAGAAGGCGCAGGCGCGCGTACAGACCGAGCCCAGGATCATCACCGTCGCATGCTTCTGCTTCCAGCACTCACCGATATTGGGGCAAGCCGCCTCCTCGCAGACGGT
Organism: Terriglobia bacterium; assembly: GCA_035539075.1. GTDB lineage: Bacteria > Pseudomonadota > Alphaproteobacteria > Dongiales > Dongiaceae > Dongia_B. The sequence continues at coordinate 35,721 of DATLJB010000100.1, read as the reverse complement.
GTTGAGACTGAGGCGCCGCATCAGGTTCCTGGTCTCGGCATATTCGATGCTGACCGGTGCCTTGACGCGGATCCAGTCCGGCTTGCGCTGGATCGGATTATCCGGCCGGTGCGCCTTTTCCGGATGCCGCAGGACTGCCTTCTCACTCATGTTCCGGACCCTCTAGTCCCAGTATCAACGCGCGTCTTGCGAGACGCTTCAGTAGTGGATCGCCCGACCGTAAGCCGCCAGCACGGATTCGTGCATCATTTCCGACAAGGTCGGATGCGGGAAGACCGTATGCATCAATTCCGCCTCGGTCGTCTCCATGGTCTTGGCGATTGTATAACCCTGGATCAGCTCCGTCACCTCCGCGCCGACCATATGAGCCCCCAGCAATTCGCCGGTCTTGGCGTCAAAAACCGTCTTGACCAGCCCTTCCGGCTCACCCAAGGCGATCGCCTTGCCGTTGCCGATGAAGGGGAAACGGCCGACCTTGACCTCGTAGCCCTTGCTCTTGGCCGCCGCTTCGGTCAGACCGACACTGGCGATCTGCGGCGTACAATAGGTGCAGCCGGGAATATTGGTGACGTCGAGCGGGTGCACGTCCTTCACCCCGGCGATCTTCTCGACACAGATCACCCCCTCATGGCTCGCCTTATGCGCCAGCCACGGCGGGCCGGCGAGATCGCCGATGGCGTAGACGCCGGGCTCGCCGGTGCGGCAATATTCGTCGATCACCACATGGGTCTTCTCGACCTTAATCTTGGTGCCCTCTAGGCCGATATTCTCGACATTGCCGACGATGCCGACGGCGAGAATGACCCGGTCGACAGTGATATCCTGTGATTTGCCGCCACTTTCAATGGTCGCGGTCACATTATTGGCCGACTTCTTCAGCCCCTTCACAGCAGCGCCGGTGATGATCTTCATCCCCTGCTTCTCGAAAGCCTTGTGCGCAAAGGCGGAGATTTCCGCATCCTCGACCGGCAGAATGCGGTCAACGACCTCCACCACCGTCACCTCGACGCCGAGGCTGCGATAGAAGCTGGCGAATTCGATGCCGATGGCACCGCTGCCGACCACCAGCAGGGACTTCGGCATTTCCTTCGGCACCATCGCTTCCTTATAGGTCCAGACCAGCTTGCCATCCGGCTCAAGGCCCGGCAGCGCGCGGGCGCGTGCGCCGGTCGCCAGGATGATATGCTTGCCCGTCAGGTCGGCGACCTTCTTGCCGTCCTTCTCCACCAGCAGCTTGCCGCTGCCGTTAAGCTTGCCCTGGCCGTCGAAGACCGTGACTTTGTTCTTTTTCAGGAGGTGCTTGACGCCTGCCGAGAGTTGCGCCGCCACCTTGCGCGACCGCTCGACGATCTTCGGCAGGTCCACCCCGAAGCCGCTGACTGTCAAACCGAAATCCGCTGCATGGCGGATCAAATGAGCGACCTCGGACGTGCGCAGCAACGCCTTCGTCGGGATGCAGCCCCAATTCAGGCAGATGCCGCCCAGATGTTCGCGTTCGACCAGCGCGGTCTTCAAGCCGAGCTGCGCGCCGCGAATGGCCGCCACATAACCGCCGGGCCCGCCCCCGACAACGATCAGATCGAAAGACGTGTCAGACATCCTGGTCACCTATTGTTTGAAATTCTCTTGGGAGCATTGCTGCATGATCGGCTTGATGCGGCCCATGACTGCCGGATCCGGATTGGGTCCCCGCAGCGACATCAGCTCGGAAGCAGTAAATTGCCCTTTGATATGAGCCAGTCCACAGTCGCAATAGCCGTTCACCTTTTTCTGGAAGGCCGCATCGGCCTTGACGCCGTTTTGCTCCATGCTGGCGACAGCAGCGTTGACGCAACCCCGATGGAAGTCGGCGGTAAAATCATCCGCTCCGGCTCGAGCACTTAAGGCCGTCGCCGCAACGACGGCGCCGAGACAAATTCTTGTCATCCTTAACGAAAACATCCTGGCCTCCATTCTCCGCCTTAAGGCGCCGATGGTGTCGTTTGGCAGGCATTCATGACGCGTTGTAATTTCGCATCGAGACCTTCAATAAAAATCATGCGCGTAAATCCGCCGAGGCCCGTCTCCGCCAGATCCTCCCGCAGATTGTCAGCACCACAGCGGCACAGATCTGCGATGCTATCAGCGGAGCTATCGATACCGGCGGTCTGCGCATCGTCCTCCTTCTGGCTGGTCGCAATGCATCTTGCGACGAAGCTTTCCGTGAATCTTGCGCTGACGGCGCCAGCCGGGTCACTCAACTGCCGCAAACAAATCGCAAGCGCGCCGATACCCAACACCACGATCACCACCACGCCAATCAGGGCCGTCCGCGCCAGTTTTCGCATCGACTAAGTTCCATCCCTCTACAGGGTTCATCCCTCTAGGGATTTGTCGCCGGCATGGTGGTCGCGGAGGCACAACCTTGCATGATGCCCTTGATCCGCTCCAGCATCACCCCATCATTGGGATTAGCTTGGAAAGCAGCGATCTCCTGTGGCGTGAACTGCTGCAAAGTCCGATCCGCACCGCAGCTGCAGACCTGCTGCAGGATCCGCTTCTGCTCCTCGTTATAGGACTTGCCTTGCTGCAGGGCGGCGGTATTGGCCTGCTTCAGGCAATTGTCCAGAAACCCGCTCTTGTAAGCTGCCGCATCGATGGAAGGCTGAGGGGCCTCTTGCCGATAGGTAAACCAGCCGATTGCACTGGCGGCTACCACGACGATGGCCACGGCGACAACGACCCAAGCCGCGCGGTTCCTGGTGACGGTCCCGCTCATTGCACGGCCTGCTGGGCTTTGTCGCGGCAGGCGAAGAAATAAGGACGCATTTTGCTGGCAGCCGGCTCCTGTTCCGGATCGTTAGCGAATTGCAGGATCTCTTCGGCGCTGAGCCAGCTCACCACAGCCTGTGCCGTACAGCCGCAATATGTGCTGATGCCGGTCCGGTAGAGCGTCGCCGTCGGGTCCTTGCCTTGCTGCCGCAACTGATCGTTCATCGATTGCGTGCAGCGGCTATCGAAGAAGTCAAAAAATTGCCGGTCCAGCGGCACGCGCTCATCGGCTATTGCCGGACTGGCAATCAGCCCGGCCAACATCGCCAGGATGGAGTGACGGCGCATTTCGTCCCCTAGACCAGCATGCCAAGAGGCTGCTCGATCAGCTTCTTCAAAGCCGCCAGATATTCGGCGCCGATCGCGCCATCGACGACGCGATGGTCAACCGAAAGAGTGGCACTCATCACGGTGGCCACCGCCAGCTGACCGTCATGCACGACCGGCTGTTGCTGACCGGCGCCGACCGCAAGGATGCAGCCCTGCGGCGGATTGATGATGGCGCTGAAATTCTTGATTCCGAACATGCCGAGATTGGAAAGCGAGAAACTGCCGCCGGTATAATCCTCCGGTTTCAGCTTGCCATCCCGCGCGCGTGCCGCCAGCGACTTCATCTCGTTGGAGATCTCTGTCAGGCGCTTGCTTTCGGCCGAACGGATGATCGGCGTCACCAGGCCATTGGGAATGGCCACCGCGACGGAGATATCGGCGGTCTTGTACATCTTGACCCCGTCATCGCTCCAGGAAGCGTTCGCCGTCGGCACCTGCTTGAGGGCGATGGCGCAAGCCTTAATGATGAAGTCATTGACCGACAGTTTATAGGCGCCGGGTCCATCCTTCGGAGAGGCTGCATTGACCTCTTCACGCAACTTCAACAGGCGATCGATTTCCATATCGACCGTGAGATAGAAATGCGGCACGAACTGCTTCGATTCCTGCAGGCGCCGGGCGATGGTCTTGCGCATATTGGTATGCGGGACGAGATCGAAGGCGCCTTCGCCGAAACCCTGCGCGCTGGATATCGCCGGAGCCTTGGCGGGCGCCGGTGCCGCACCGGGTTGCGCCGCAGGCTTCGCCGTGCCGCCTCTCGCCACCGCTTCTTCGACATCGTGCCGGATGATGCGGCCATGCGGGCCGCTGCCGTTCAGGGCCGAGATGTCGATGCCCTTTTCCGTGGCGATACGGCGCGCCAGTGGACTGGCAAAGACCCGATTACCCTTGGCGGGTGCAGCGGCAGACGCCGCAATCGGATGCGGCTGGACCGCCGGAGCAGCAGCAGCCGGTGCCGGGCTTGCGCCGTTCGCCTTGGCGGTCGCCGCCGGCGCCTCCGCCGGTTTGGCCGCCGGCTTCGGTGCCGGCGCAGCCTTGCTGAGCGCACTGGCATCTTCGCCTTCTTCCAGCAAGACGGCGATCACCTCGTTGACCTTGACACCTTCGGTACCTGCCGGCACCACGATTTTGCCGATGCGGCCTTCATCCACCGCCTCGACCTCCATCGTCGCCTTGTCGGTTTCGATCTCTGCCAGCACATCGCCGGCCTTGACCGCGTCGCCTTCATTCTTCAGCCAGCGCGCCAGGTTGCCTTCCGTCATGGTGGGCGACAAAGCGGGCATCAGGATATTGATCGGCATGTTGTCAGCCTCCTCGAGCCCGGTTCAGCGATAGCAGGCGCGCTTGGCAGCATCGACGATCGTCTCCGCTTGCGGCAGGGCCAGCTTTTCCAGATTGGCGGCATAGGGCATCGGCACATCGATGCCGGCGACCCGGATAACCGGTGCGTCCAGCCAATCGAAAGCCTGTTCCATGATCACCGCAGCAAGCTCTGCGCCGATGCCGGCGAAAGGCCAGCCTTCTTCCGTCGTCACCAGACGATTGGTCTTCTTCACCGAGTTGACGATGGTTTCGGTATCGAGCGGGCGGATGGTCCTGAGATCGATGACTTCCGCCTCGATGCCTTGCTTGGCCAGTTCATCGGCGGCCTGCAAGGCGACGCCGACCATGCGCGAGAAGGCAGTGATGGTCACGTCCTTGCCGCTGCGCACCACCTTCGCCTTGCCGATCGGCACGATCCAGTCGGGATCGTTCGGTACCTCGAAGCTCTGGCCGTACATGATCTCGTTTTCGAGGAAGATCACCGGATTGGGATCACGGATCGCCGCCTTGAGCAGCCCTTTGGCATCGGCCGCCGACCACGGCGCCACCACCTTCAGCCCCGGGCAATGGGCATACCAGCTGGCATAGCATTGCGAATGCTGGGCGGCGACGCGGGAAGCAGCACCATTGGGACCGCGGAAGACGATCGGGCAGCCCATCTGGCCGCCGGACATGTAAAGTGTCTTCGACGCTGAATTGATGATCTGGTCGATCGCCTGCATGGCGAAGTTGAATGTCATGAATTCGACGATCGGCTTCAGGCCGCTGAAGGCGGCGCCGACGCCGATGCCGGTAAAGCCATGTTCGGTGATCGGCGTGTCGATCACGCGCTTCGGCCCGAATTCTTCGAGCAGGCCCTGGCTGACCTTATAGGCGCCCTGATATTCGGCGACCTCTTCGCCCATCAGGAAGACCGTCTCGTCGCGGCGCATTTCTTCCGCCATGGCGTCGCGGAGCGCTTCGCGCACCGTATGGGTGGTGGTCGGTCCGGTATAATCCGGCTCGGCAGCGACGGGGGCCGCGGCAGGTGCCGGCAAGACGGACGAGGACTTGGCCTCTGCCTTGGGCGCTTCCGCCTGCGGAGCCGGAGCAACTTTCGGCGCCGGCGTGACTTTAGGCGCGGGCGCCGCGGCGCCGGCCGCTTCGTCCTCGCCGCGCAGGACAGCAATCACGCTGTTGACGGCGACGTTGTCGGTGCCGGCTTCGACCACGATACGGTCAAGGATGCCTTCATCGACCGCTTCCACTTCCATGGTCGCCTTGTCGGTCTCGATTTCGGCCAGAATGTCACCGGCCTTTACCGCATCGCCCGGCGATTTCAGCCATTTCGCAAGCTTGCCTTCGGTCATGGTCGGAGACAGAGCCGGCATCAAAATATCGACAGCCATCGTTCTCTCTCCTCAGGCTTCCAGCAACACATCGGTATAGAGCTCGGCCGGATCCGGTTCCGGGCTGCTCTGGGCGAATTCGGTCGCTGCCGAGACGATGTCCTTGATCTCACGATCGATGTTCTTCAGCGCCGCCTCGTCGGCATGCTTATCCTTCAGCAAGCGCTCCCGCAGGTGATCGATCGGATCATGCTCCTGGCGCATCTTCGCGACTTCTTCCTTGCTGCGATACTTGGCCGGATCGGACATCGAATGACCGCGATAGCGATAGGTCATCATTTCCAGGATGAACGGTCCCTTGCCGGCGCGGATATGGGCGACGGCCTCTTCGCCGGCCTGCTTGACTTCCAGCACATCCATGCCGTTCACCTGGGCGCCGGGAATGCCGTAGGCGGAGCCGCGCTTGTAGAGTTCCGTGCCGGCGGAAGCGCGCTGCACACTGGTGCCCATGGCGTATTTGTTGTTCTCGATGACATAGAGGACCGGCAGCTTCCACAGCTCGGCGATATTGAAGGCCTCATAGACCTGGCCCTGGTTGATGGCACCATCGCCGAGATACGTCATGGTGAGCTTGCCGTCGTTGCGGTAGTGGTGGCCGAAAGCGAGGCCCGTCCCCAGCGGCACCTGCGCGCCGACGATGCCATGGCCGCCGAAGAAGCCCTTCTCGCGGCTGAACATATGCATCGAGCCGCCCTTGCCCTTCGAATAGCCGCCGATGCGTCCGGTCAGCTCCGCCATGACGCCCTTGGCATCCATGCCGGTCGCCAGCATATGGCCATGATCGCGATAGCTGGTAATGATGGTATCGCCCTCTTCCGCCACCGCCTGCAGGCCGACCACCACCGCTTCCTGGCCGATATAAAGATGGCAGAAGCCACCGATCAGACCCATGCCATAAAGCTGGCCCGCCTTCTCTTCGAAGCGGCGGATCAGCAGCATGTCACGATAGTATTTGAGGAGCTCTTCCGAGCTGGCGGGTTGGTCCTTGCCGCGACCAGGACGTGCGGCAGCAGTCTTTGCTTGAGCTGGCTTAGCCATGAACCTCCCCTTTGTGATCCCGAAAATATCGGTCGGATGAAGATGCTGATCTGCAACACGGTCCGCGCAAGAGTCGTTGCAACTGCAAGGCCGGCCGGTCGTCATTCTGTCCCGTTATTATGGGAATTGACGGCGCAAAATCAAGGATGGTTAATATATTGAAGGAAAAGAGAAATATTACAATTAACCAGATATCGGTTAATTAAGACCTGTTTCGGCTTTTGCGGCATCCGCGGGGGAGGTTTTCGAGGGGTCGAGCAGGATCACCAGATCGTCCGGATGGCTGAAATTCAGCATGATGCGCGCGCGCTCTTCCAGCATGTCGAGATCGAGGCTCGAATTCGAGAGCAACGCGACGCGCTGCTCCATCATCGCACGCTCGCTATTGCTCTTCTCGAGTTCCGACTTCGCCTGGGCAAGACGCTGGCTCACCTGAATCCAAGCGATCACGCCGCGATCACCCTGCACGGCGTGATACACAAAGTAACCGGCGATACATGCTCCGAGCAGTTGCCACAGCACCTGACGCGAGCGACGCCTGAATTCGCGACGAATGTCCATAAAACGAGGGAATCACATCTCGATTCGCGGCGTCAATCGAAAAGCAGCGCCTCACGCAGATATTTGCGTGAGGCGCTGCTTCGAGAGCAGGCGAATATACGATAGGCGCTTAGCGCGCGATCGCGGCGCGGCCACCATAACGCGCGGCGGAACCCAACTGTTCCTCGATGCGCATCAGCTGATTGTATTTGGCGATGCGATCCGAACGCGAGAGCGAGCCGGTCTTGATCTGGCCGCAATTGGTGGCAACGGCGAGATCGGCGATGGTTGAATCCTCGGTCTCGCCGGAACGATGCGACATCACCGCGCGATAGCCCGCCTTGTGCGCCATCTCCACCGCTTCCAGCGTTTCCGTCAGCGTGCCGATCTGGTTGACCTTGATCAGAATGGCATTGGCAACACCGCGGCGAATACCGTCAGCGAGGCGGATCGGATTGGTGACAAAGAGGTCATCGCCGACCAGTTGGACCTTGCCACCGAGGCGATCGGTCAGGGCCTTCCAGCCGTCCCAATCGTCTTCCGCCATGCCGTCTTCGATGGTGATAATGGGATAGGCATCAACCAGCTTCGCATAGAAGTCGACCATGCCGGCGGCATCCAGCACCTTGCCCTCGCCTGCCAGATCGTACTTGCCGTTCTTGAAGAATTCGGTCGAGGCGGCATCGAGGCCAAGGGCGATCTCACTGCCAGCCTTGAAGCCGGCCTTCTCGATCGACTGGACGATGAAATCGAGCGCCTTCTCGGCGCTGGCGAGGTTGGGCGCAAAGCCGCCCTCGTCGCCGACATTGGTGTTATGGCCGGCCGCTTTCAGCTGCGCCTTCAAGGCATGAAACACCTCAGCACCCCAGCGAATGGCCTCCGTGCCGCTGGACGCGGCGACCGGCAGGATCATGAATTCCTGGAAGTCGATCGGATTGTCGGCATGGGCGCCGCCATTGATGATGTTCATCATCGGCACCGGCAATTGCCGCGCCTGGGTGCCACCGACATAGCGGTAGAGCGGCAAGCCGGCCTCCTCGGCCGCGGCCTTGGCGACGGCGAGGCTGACGCCGAGAATGGCATTGGCGCCCAGCCGTGCCTTGTTCGGCGTGCCGTCAAGCGAGATCATGGTCTGATCGATCTCGACCTGATCGTCGGCATCGAGGCCGCCAATGGCGTCGAAAATCTCGCCATTGACCGCGGCAACCGCATTGAGGACACCTTTGCCGAGATAGCGTGACTTGTCGCCGTCCCGCAGCTCGACCGCCTCATGGGCGCCCGTCGAAGCCCCCGACGGCACCGCCGCGCGCCCGCTGGCGCCGCTGTCCAGGGTCACATCCACTTCCACCGTCGGATTGCCGCGGCTGTCGAGAATCTGACGGGCATGGATATCGATGATCGCGCTCATGTCACTTGCCTCTTCGTCAATGGCAGCTGCCGCTGCAGCGCGGCCAGCCTGTTATCAGATACGTTACCGGTATCAATTACTGTCGCTTTTATAGCCATCTGCGGCGATCGGGACTATCCCGTTTTCGCCGCCAGCGGCGCTTTTACCCGCGGTCACCGACTGTTCATCATGCGCGTGCAATTGCGCCAGCCAGTCGTCGACCGGCCGGCCCAGCATCTCCCGCTCATGGGCGTCGAGATGGCGAACCAGCGGCTCCAGATGGGGCGGCGTTGCGCTGGGCGTGCCGAGGACGAGGCCGAGCTGGCGGCAGAGATCGAAGAGGCTGAGCTGGCGCAAGTCGCGGCTGAGATGCCAGCGATCATCGTCGCTGCGTGACGCCACCCTGATCCGCCGGAGGTTGTCGAGGATGGCGGCGAGCCGGCCGGGATCAGCCGTCAGCTCGGATTGCAATTGATAGAATTTGAGACCGCTGCCGTGGCTGGCCGCCTCACGCAATACCCAGAGAACATCCATCATCAGGGCGAAGCTGTCGGACCGGTGAATATCGCCGCCGACGACGCGCCGCCCCGCCCGCCATTCCGGCAGCGCGGCGACGATCTCCGCGCCGTAAAGAACGATGAGCCAGGCGAGATAGGTCCAGAGCAACAGAACAGGCACGGTCGCCAGGGCGCCATAGACAGCCTGATAAGTGGGGAAATAGTGAAGATAGAGGCCGAACCCGCGCTTGAGCAATTCGAACAGGAGTGCGGCAACGAAGGCGCCGGTCGTCGCGTCGCCGAGCCGGACATAGCGCGACGGGATCAGGCGATAGAAGCAAGCAAAACCCACCGCCTCCAGCAGGAAGGGCATGACCGTATTGATGACGCTAAAGCCTGATGAAAGGCGATAGCCGCTGACCGACTGCGCCTTGGCGAAGACATAACCGGAAATCGAGAAGCTCGCGCCGAACAGCAGGGGCCCCAGGGTGAGGAGCGCCCAGTAGATCAGGAGCCGCTGGAAAGTTGCCCGCGCCGCATGCGTGCCCCAGATGCGGTCGAAGGCGGTCTGAATGGTGTTGATCAGCAGGATGGCCGTCAGCCCCAGGGCGACGACGCCCGCTCCCGTGGTCTTGCCGGCGTTCCGGATGAAGGTCTGCAGATAATCCTGCACGGTAGCGCCGATCGCCGGCGCCAGGTTGTTGAAGAGCGTCGCGAGCAGATCTTGGCGAATGTTGCTGAAGGCCGGAAAGGCGGCGAACATGGCAAGACCGATCGCCAGCAACGGCACAACGGCGAGCAGCGAATTATAGCCAAGCGCGGCGGCGATCGAGGGGCATGAATCCCGGGCCGCACGGCTCAGCACATAGCGCGCAAATTCCGGTGCCTGGCGTGCCATGGTCTTGCCGATGGCGAGAGCTTCCCCGGCCCGTCCCGTCAAGGCACCCATTAACCTCCCCTTACCCTTGATCCAACCGCTCTGCCGGCGAGGGTACGGTCAGCTTCACCCCGGGTCAATCTGCCGCGAGATCGGAAAGGTCGCCCATCCGATCAGCGGTAACGGATCGAGCCAGACAACCGACCGTCAGGCGAACTGTTCGATGGGCCGCGCTTTGGCGATGCCGTCAAAGGCCAGCAGGGTTTCCAGAACCCGCGGCAGATGCTTGATCGGCACCATATTTGGGCCGTCGGACGGAGCATGATCGGGGTCCTGGTGGGTCTCCACGAAAACCCCCGCCACGCCAACCGCCACCGCCGCACGGGCGAGCACCGGCACGAATTCGCGCTGCCCGCCGCTGGAGGTGCCCTGCCCGCCCGGCTGCTGGACCGAATGAGTGGCGTCGAAAATCACCGGAAAGCCGCTTGCCGCCATGATCGGCAGGGCCCGCATGTCGCTGATCAGCGTGTTATAGCCGAAGCTGGCGCCACGCTCGCACATGAAGACCTTGTCATTGCCGGCCTGAACGCATTTGGCGACCACGTTCTTCATGTCCCAGGGCGCCAGGAACTGGCCCTTCTTGATATTGATGACGCGGCCGGTTTCCGCGGCGGCGATCAGAAGATCGGTCTGGCGGCACAGGAAAGCCGGGATCTGCAGCACGTCGACGGCTTCGGCGACCGGGCGGCATTGCTGCGCATCATGCACGTCGGTCAGGACAGGCACGCCATACTTCTCACGCAGCTCGGCGAAGATCGGCAGGCTCTTATCCATGCCGAGCCCGCGCTGGGCATTGACGCTGGTGCGGTTCGCCTTGTCGAAGCTGGTCTTGTAGATGAGGTTGATGCCGAGCTTGCCGGTGATTTCCACCAGCGCATGGCACATCTCATGCGCATGCTCGCGGCTTTCCAGCTGGCACGGCCCGGCAATCAGCATCAAAGGCAGATCATTGCCGACCTCGAAATTGCCGACCGGCACGTGCCGCGGCTGCGCGGCTTGAGGTTGCACGGCGTTCATTTATGCCTCACTGGAAGAAAGAGCGCCCTTAGACGAGGCGCGACTGCGTCACGGCCGCCGCGACAAAGGCTGAGAAGAGCGGATGCGGCTCGAAAATCCGTGACTTCAGCTCGGGATGGAACTGCACGCCGACAAACCAGGGATGGTCGGGAATTTCGACGATCTCCGGCAAAACACCGTCAGGCGACATGCCGGAGAAGCGCAGCCCGCATTTCTCCAGCCGTTCCTTGTAATTGATGTTCACTTCATAACGATGACGATGGCGTTCGCTGATCGACGTCGCGCCGTAGATCTCCGCTACCAGGCTGCCCGGTGCCATATGGCATTCATAAGCACCAAGCCGCATGGTACCGCCGAGATCGCCTTCGGCCGACCGCTTTTCCAGCACATTCCCGCGCACCCATTCGGTCATCAGGCCGACCACCGGCTCATCGCAGGGGCCGAACTCGGTCGAGCCTGCCTTGGTGATGCCCGCCAGATCGCGCGCGGCCTCGATCACCGCCATCTGCATGCCAAAGCAGATGCCGAAATAAGGGATCTTGCGTTCGCGCGCGAATTTGACCGCAGCGATCTTGCCTTCGGAGCCACGTTCCCCGAAACCGCCCGGCACCAGGATGCCGTTGACGTTCTCGAGATGCTCAACAGCGTCACCGCGCTCGAAGACCTCGGAATCGATCCAGTTGAGATTGACCTTCACATTGCTGGCGATGCCGCCATGGCGCAAGGCTTCGGCCAGCGACTTATAGGCGTCAAGCAGCGAGGTGTATTTGCCGACCACCGCGATCGTCACCTCGCCTTCCGGAGAACGGATGCGGTCGACCACCTGCTGCCAACGCCGCAGATCGGGCTCGCGGGCGTCGAGGCCGAAATGGCGGCAGACTTCGCGGTCATAGCCTTCTGCATGATAAGCGAGCGGGACGGCATAGATGGTGTCGACATCGAGCGCCTGGATGACGGCGGACGGTCGCACGTTACAGAACTGCGCGATCTTGCGGCGGCTGTCAGCCGGGACCTCGCGATCGCAGCGGCACAGCAGGATGTCGGGCTGAATGCCGACCGATTGCAGTTCCTTGACGGAATGCTGGGTCGGCTTGGTCTTCAACTCGCCCGCCGCCGGAATCCACGGCACCAGCGTCAAATGCACGAACATCGCGCGCTCGCGGCCGACTTCATTGGCGAACTGGCGGATCGCCTCGAGGAACGGCAGACTCTCGATATCGCCGACCGTGCCACCGATCTCGCAGAGCACGAAATCCTCGTCGGTCACATCGGCCTTGATCCAGTCCTTGATCGCGTCCGTCACATGCGGAATGACCTGGATGGTGGCGCCGAGATAGTCGCCGCGCCGTTCCTTGGCGAGCACGTCGGAATAGATCCGCCCGGTGGTCACGCTGTCGCTGCGGCGCGAGGAGATGCCCGTGAACCGTTCGTAATGGCCGAGATCGAGATCGGTCTCCGCCCCGTCATCGGTCACATAAACCTCGCCATGCTGATACGGGCTCATGGTGCCCGGATCGACGTTGAGGTAGGGGTCCAATTTGCGGAGTCGAACTTTGAAGCCGCGGGCTTGCAGCAAGGCACCGAGTGCCGCCGACGAAAGGCCTTTTCCCAAAGAGGAAACCACGCCGCCGGTGATAAAAATAAAGCGAGTCATGGACCAACGTTATGAAACGAATCAAGAGATGAGGGCAAGCGAACAATCGCTGCCCCCGGTGCAACTTAAATCTTGACGTGAATCAGCGGCCGAAGCCGCGACTCAGGGCTTTGCTTACTGGCCGGCCGGAGCCGCTGGTTTAGCAGGTTCCGGCTGCGCCGGGACGGCCGGCGCAGATGTCGTCGGTGCGGGTGCCGCCGGCGCCGAACCGCCCGTCTCAGGCAAAGCCGGATTGGGGGTATTCAATGGCGCCAAAGGCTGCGAGGCATTGCCGGCCGGCTGATTGACTTCCGGCACCAGCACATTATGGCCGCCGCGGCTGGAAAAAGTCGCCAGAGCGATGCTGGTGACGAAAAAAGCGGTCGCCAGGACCGCGGTCGTGCGGGTCAGCAGGTTGGCCTGGGTCCGGCCGGCCAGAAGGCCGCCCATGCCGCCGCTGCCGGAACTACCGCCCAGACCGCCGAGGCCACCTTCATTCTTCTGCACAAGAATGATGCCGACCAGGAAGGCGGCAATCAAAATATGCACTACCAGTACGACAATCATCGCACCAATCCTTTGAATTCACGTGAATTTGGTCCGGGTTCTAACCGGTTTGCCCGGCGATTGCCAGCACCATTTGCAGGCGGCAGGCATGCCCGTGGCGTGGCGTCCCGCCCCGCTTCATATGGGTGACGGCAAATCATCGGCAAGCCGTTACGATCGCCCAGAAATCCTCGACTTTGAGGCTGGCCCCGCCTACCAGGGCGCCATTAACATGGGGGATGGCCATCAACTCGGCAGCATTCGCCGGCTTCACCGAACCGCCATACAGGATGCGAACAAGGCCGCCATCGGCCAGCTTGCCCTCCAGCAGGCGGCGGATCGCGCCATGCACCGCCTCGACATCCCCCACAGTCGGCGTCCGCCCCGTACCGATCGCCCAGACCGGCTCGTAGGCTATCACCAGATTGCCGGCGGAGGCGCCTGCGGGAATCGATTCAAGCAACTGTTTTTCAACCACTTTTATGGTGTCACCGCGATCGCGCTCGGCTTCGGTTTCGCCGACGCAGACGATTGCCGTCAGGCTGGCCGCCAGCGCTGCCGCGGCCTTCGCCTGAACCTCCGCGCTGGTCTCGCCGTGATCCGCGCGGCGCTCCGAATGGCCAAGAATGACATAGCGGCAGCCGAGATCTGCCAGCATGACGGCAGCGACATCGCCGGTATGGGCCCCGGCGGTCTTGGCATGGCAATCCTGGCCACCAACGGCAAGCCGGCCGGCAGCTTCCGCCACCGCCGTCTCCAGATAAGGAAAGGGCGGGCAGACCAGAATGTCGGCCGCCAACCCGGCTCCGGCAGCCACAGCGTTCTCGGCCAGCCCCCGGACAAGATCCTGGGTAAACTGGCGGGTTCCGTTCATTTTCCAGTTTCCGGCCGCCAAAGGCCGTACATTCGCGGTGGTCATCCGTCCTCACAGCTGCTGGTCCAAGCGGGCGCCGTCGGAGATCGGCCGTCCGATGCCGGCTAGGTAGCATAGCGGCGCCGCGATCTCCAGCCGCTCGGCAGGCTCAGGCCCGCGGAGATTCAATCGGTGAACCGAAGCCTCAGCGCTTGCCGCCGCCAGCCCCCGTCCCTATGATGCCGGCCGATTTTAATCTGGAATATCAAGATGCTCAGCACGATCCGTCACAAGACAGCTTCCTGGATTGCCAAGGTTCTTTTCGTCATCCTGATCTTCGCCTTCGGCGCCTGGGGCGTCGGCGATATCTTCCGCGGCTCGACCAAGAGCGCGCCGATCGCCAAGGTCGGCGACCTGGAATACAGCGAGGCGGAATTGAGCCACGATCTGCGTCAGACGCTGCAACAGTATCAGCGGCAGTATCCGCAACTGACGATGCAGCAACTGAAGGCGTTCGGCATCGCCCAGAAAGTCGTCGATCAGGGCATCAACGAGAAACTCTTCCAGGTCTATGCAAAGCAGCTTGGCATCTCCGTGCCCAATTCGATGGTGCTGCAGACCATACAGGTCAACCCGGCGTTTCAGGGAGTGGACGGCAAGTTCAGCCGCCAGCAGTTTTTGCAGGTGCTAGGCCAGATGGGCAGCGACGAGGCGGGTTTCGTGGTGCAGATGCGCCAAAGCCTGTTGGACCGCATGCTGTTTCGCGCGCTTTTCGGCTCCTCGGAAGTGCCGCAGCAACTGACCAATGAAATCTATGCTTATCAGGCCGAAACACGGGCCGCCGATACGCTGGTCATTCCCGCCGCTTCCGTTACCAATATTCCGCAGCCCGACGATGCTACCGTCGCCCAGTTCCACAAGGATCACGGCAAGGATTACATGCGCCCGGAATACCGGGCAGCCAATGTCCTGGTGCTGTCGCCAAATGATTTCATGAAGGACGTGACGGTCAGCGATCAGGATGTCGCCCAGGCCTATGACGCGCATAAGGCGGAATATTCGACCCCGGAGACGCGCGACATCGAGCAGGTCGTGGTGCAGGATCCGGCGGTTGCCGGCAAGGTGCTGGAGGCAATGAAGGGCGGCAAGACTTTCGCTGCCGCTGTCAAGGACGTGACGGGCAATGCGCCGGTCGACCTCGGCAATCATAGCAAGGATACCGTGCAGCCCAAGGAGTTGCAGGACCCGGCTTTCGCTTTGGCTGCCGACGGCGTTTCGGCCCCGATCAAGTCCGCCTTCGGTACCCACCTCCTGCATGTGAAATCAATCACGCCGGGCAACACCCAGACGCTGGACCAGGTCAAGGACCAGCTACGCAACAATCTGGCGCTCGGCAAGGCGAACGACAAACTGGTGGAGATTCTCAATCAGCTTGATGATGCCCTGGGCGGCGGCGCCAGCGTCGCCGACGCGGCGCAAAAGCTCAACCTGCCGCTGAAGAAGGTCGATGCCGTCGACAATCTCGGCAATGACAAGGAAGGCAAGGATGTCGGTTTGCGCCCCGAAGTGATCGCATTGATCCGCCAGACGGATAGCGGCAGCACCAGCCAGGTCGTTCCGCTGCAGGACGGCGCCTATGCGGTGGTCCAGGTCACGGGCGTTACGCCGCCAGAACTGAAGCCCCTGGCGGAGATCAAGGATCAGGTAACGAAGGATTGGACCCTCGATCAGCAGCGCCAGGCTGTTGCCAAGCAGGCGCAGCAGATCATCGACAAGCTGCGTAGCGGCGGCAGCCTCGCCGATCAGGCCAAGGCGCTCAATCTGACGCTGAAGCACAGCGCCAGCTTTGCCCGCAATGTCGGCGACCAGGACAGCGGCATCGCCGCCGATCTCGCCCAGAAGCTCTTTGCGGCGAAAGTCGGCGATTACGTCGAAGGCGAGACGGCCGACGGCGCCGTCGTCGCGCAGCTGACCGGAATCACCCCTGCCGTGGCAGCCGATCACAAGGACGATGCAAAGCTGGTCGCCGATAAGCTGCTGCAGGATATCCGCTTCCAGTTGACGGACGAATTCTCGGCCGCCCTGCAGCAGCAGATTCCCGTTACGCGCAATGATCCGCTGGTTGATAAGGCTCTGTCGGAAGAATGATCATCGAACCGCAAATCGACGACTTCAGCGCCCTCTATGATGAGGGTAAGCCGCAGGTCGTCTGGACCAAGCTGGTCGCCGACCTTGAGACGCCGGTCTCCGCGATGCTCAAGCTCGCGGATGGCCGGGTCAATTCCTTCCTGCTGGAATCGGTCGAGGGCGGCAATGTCCGCGGGCGCTATTCGCTGATCGGCCTGAAACCCGATTTGATATGGCGCTGCAAGGGCCAGAAGGCCGAAATCAACCGCCAGGCGCGGTTCCAGCCGGACGACTTTTCGCCGACCGACAAACCCGCCCTGGATTCCTTGCGCGAACTGATCGCCGAGAGCCGCATCGATCTGCCGCGCGGGCTGCCGCCGATGGCCTCGGGCCTGTTCGGCTATCTCGGTTATGACATGGTCCGGCATATGGAAAAGCTGCCGGACCTTTCGCCCAACAAGCTGCCGCTGCCCGATAGCGTCTTCCTGCGCCCCACGGTTGTCGCCATCTTCGACAACGTCGAAGACATGATCACCGTCGTAACGCCTGTCTGGCCGCGCGCAGGCGTTTCCGCCCGCGCCGCCTACAACCAGGCGCTCGAAAGGCTGAACGATATTGTCGCCGATCTCGACCGCAGCCTGCCGCAACAACGCAACGCCAACGAGCCGCTGCCGGAACTGCCGGAGCCGACCAGCAATCTCAGCGGCGAGCAGTTCCACGGCATGGTCGAAAAGGCCAAGGAGTACATCCTCGCCGGCGATATCTTCCAGGTGGTGCTGTCGCAGCGCTTCAGCCTGCCCTTCAGCCTGCCACCCTTCTCGCTCTATCGCGCATTGCGGCGGGTCAATCCCTCGCCCTTCTTGTTCTTCCTCGATTTCGGCAGCTATGCCGTTGTGGGGTCGAGCCCGGAAATCCTCGTACGCTTGCGCGACGACACGGTGACGATCCGCCCGATCGCCGGCACGCGCAAGCGTGGCGCAACGCCCGAGGAAGACCGCGCGCTGGCGGCCGATCTGCTGGCCGATCAGAAGGAACTCGCTGAACACCTGATGCTGCTCGATCTCGGCCGCAATGATGTCGGCCGAGTCGCCAAGATCGGCAGCGTCAAGGTGACGGACAGCTTCACGATCGAGAACTATTCCCATGTCATGCATATCGTCTCCAATGTGGAAGGCAATATCGCGGCCGGCCACGATGCCATGGATGCCTTGCGCGCCGGCTTCCCCGCCGGCACGGTGTCCGGCGCGCCGAAGGTCCGCGCCATGGAAATCATCGAGGAACTGGAGCCGGAGAAGCGGGGCATCTATGCCGGGGCGGTCGGTTATTTCGCCGCCAATGGCAGCATGGATACCTGCATCGCGCTGCGGACCACGGTCGTCAAGGATGGCGTCATGTATATCCAGGCAGGCGCAGGCATCGTCCATGACAGCGTGCCGGAAAGCGAGAACCAGGAGTGCCATAACAAGGCGCGCGCCCTGGTTCGCGCCGCCCAGGAAGCCGTGCATTTCGCCGCCAGCCGCGGCAACCGCTGAGCGCACGGCGACCGCCGAAGCCGGGCTGCAGCATGCCGCCCGGCTTTAACCCGCCACGCCCAGCTCGCGGCGGGCCACTGCGCTGAGCGGTACCAGGGTGAAGCCCCGCTGCTTCAGGTCAGCCATCCATTTCTGCAGCGCCGCCACCGTACCCGGATGCGGATGGCCGATGGCGATGGCGTAGCCGCGCTTAGTGGCAATGCGTTCGGCAAGCGCCAGTTGCGCGGCGACCGAATCCCCGCCATGCAACGCCACCTCGTCATCCAGGAAGACATCGCGGCCGATATGCGGCACGCCGGCTTCCGCCGCCATGCGCTCGCCGACACTATTGGCGATGGTCCGGGAATCGAGGAACAGCAGGCCGCGCGCCTGCAGATCCTGCATGACCACCCGCATGCCCGCCTCGTCCTGGGTGAAGCGGCTGCCCATGTGATTATTGATGCCGATGAAGCCTTGGAAACGGCTCAACCCCCAATCGAGCCGCCGCTTCAGTTCTTCCGGGCTCAGCCCCACCAATAAGGCATTCGGCCCCGGATTGACCTTGGGATTGACCGGTTGCATCGGCACATGCAGCATCAATTCGTGGCCGCGCGCATGGGCGCGGGCCGCAAGGTCGTCGACATTGTCGGCATAAGTCATCATCGACAGCGTAATCGGCGGCGGCAGATTGACGGCAAGCTCTGCATCCGGCTTGTTCACGCCGACATCATCCAGCACCACTGCGATCATCGGTCCGGTAACCGGCGCATGCAGGACCATCGCATTGCGCAGCCATGCCGGCCGGTCGCCATCGCGCGGCGTCGATGGCAGGTTCTGCGGCCGGGTGGGCACTGCGGCGACTGTCTCGGACTGGGCCGGCACTGTCGGTGCGGCGAGCGTTCGCTGGGTATCGGCCGAACCTGCGGCCCCGGCCCTTGGCACCGGAACGGCCGCGTTCGGAGCGACCTGGGCAGGTCTTTGCTGCACCGGCGAAACCGGATTGTCGGCAGCCAAAGCAGGATTGGCCGGCGCGGCGTCGGGTTCGGTGATCTCCGATTGCGTATCGGTAATCAGCTGCTCCATCGTCTTGTCGCCCACGGCGGTTGAGGAAGCCGCTGCCGCCGGTTTCGCCGTGGTCTTCGCGGCGCCCGCGGAATCATTGATAGCCGGCGCCTGCAACTCGCCACGCGCTTGCAGCCGTTCGTCGGGCGCCTGGGTCACCCAGTGATTGAAACGATTGAAACCGACGACGACGATCAGGCCAACCAGCAGACCTATGCCGATGCCGATACTGAATCTGCCGCCTGCGTGGTCAAGCCAGCTATTCAACCGCCGCGACCAGACGGCAGGCGATAGCAGCGGCTGCGATGATGCTTTGCGGCTGGCTCCCCGGCTGGCCGTTCCCTGGCCGGCCTTCTTTGTGCCCGGCTTCGTCCCGGCTTTCGGCGCTGCGGTTCTCGCAGAAACCTGTCTGGCACGTCCCGCCTTTGCGCGCTGAGGGGTTTTAGCCACGAAATCTGTTCCCGTATCTAATCTTCATGCTCGTCATTAGCGAGGCTATCGATCAGCCGCAAGAGCTGAGACTGCACCAGAGCGATCACGATACCGCCGCCAATACAGGCAAAGCGGAGGAGCGGGGTAAGGCCGAGGAGGCCGAAACCCTCGGCTGCCAAGGGCCATCCGCTCGCCCATACGAGTAAAAAGGTCACGGGCAGACGGCGGGCAACGACCTGTGCCAAGACAATGAAATCCAGGACATGTCGCGTGTCTTCGCGGCCGATCCCGAAGGATATCTGCGGCATCATCTGCAGAGCGCTCTGGCCCAAGGCGATGGCATTGTCATAGCGGCGCAGCAGCGCCACATCGCTGGAACGGCCGACAACCAGCGTCTTAGCCTGATCAAAATCACCGCTCTCAGCCGCGGGAACCAGCCGTCCCACGCCCGTCAATCCAGCCAAGGTGGCCGTCGGTATATCGGCCGGGTCGCCGATCAGGCAGGTCTCTAAGCCGGACTTCTTGCAGGTGCGGATCAGAAGGCTGGTTCCCGCGCGAGGCGGGTCGGCCAGCGCAAAAACGCCGAGGCAGCGCGGTTCCGTGCCGGCGATTCCCGCAAACAGCAATTCACGACCGAGGCGACGATATTCGTCAACCGCCGCATCGAGACCCGTGATCGCGATGCCGTGCTCCTCCAGCCAACCGGCCCGCCCGACCACAACAGCCTTGTCCGCGACCGCGGCGCTCAATCCCCGGCCCGGCTCGACCTGGACATTCTCGACCGGGCGCAGATGAACCCGGTGGGAGAGGCCAAAGGCCAGGAACGCCCTGCCCCAGGCATCCTCGATATTCTGATATGCCGATATCGCCAGCGTGACGAGTTCCGCCGGCGGGGTGCCCGGCGCGGGTTGCAGGCTGACGATACGGAGCCGCCCCTGGCTCAAAGTCCCGACGCGGCCGAATACCAGCTGCCTTACCGACAGCAGATCGCATAGCCGGTCCAGATTCCGGCAGTGCAGCCGCTGCGCCTTGAGCCAGCCCCGCAGGGCGAGGCGCTGCAATGGCCATACCAGGAAAAGGCCAGGTGACATCAGCCCCACCAGGATCAGGGAACAACCGTCGATCGAGGCGAGGCCAGGATGAAGGGTAACCCAAACCGCCGCAGCGGCGACCGCCGCCACGTCAATCCAGACGATGCGCCGGAAGAGCTTGACCAGGAAGGGGCCAATCACGTCGCCCCCGACTTCGATCGACTCGGCAGATGCGGGGGCGACCAATGCGGACCCGGCCAGTACGGGCACTGCCATTGCGGGCGCGGGTGGTCGCGACGGGTCGGGAACCATGATCAATGATCCGGCGCCATTGCGGCTGCCCGCATGCAGCCGGTCGCCCGGCCGCTTAACGATGGGAACGACTTCTCCCGTCACCGGCGCTTCATCAACTTCCGACAAACCCTCCTGCAGGGTTCCATCGCGGCCAATGACGGCATATGGCGCAATCCTGAGCGTATCCGGCGGCACTGGCCGTGGCTCGACCTCGGTGGTGTTGTCAACGACCGGCAAATCGACCTCCTGCCCCTTTCTGCCGGGCTGTGCGGCATGCCGGATGTGGCGGAACCCCTTGCATGAACAGCATGTCGGATCGCTTCCTTTGCCGAAACCCGCCTGATAGACTTAACCAACCTCGTCAGGGCCGGATTGCCCTGGTGGCTTATCAAAAACCTGCAATTTGGTCGATAAAATGCTTGTCCTGATCGACAATTACGACAGCTTTACCTACAACCTCTACCATTATCTGGGGGCGCTCGGGGCGGCCATTGAGGTCCACCGTAACGACCAGATTTCCGTTGCCGAGGTGTGGGATAAGCGTCCTCAGGGCATCGTGCTGTCGCCCGGGCCCTGCGATCCGGACCGCGCCGGCATCTGCCTCGACCTGATCCGCTCGGCGCGCGACCGGGCTCCCAATGCCGCGCCGATTTTGGGCGTGTGCCTGGGCCATCAGGCGATCGGCCAGGCCTTCGGCGGCAAGGTGATCCGGGCGCCGAAGCCGATGCACGGAAAGGTCAGCATGATCCATCACAAGGGCCAGTCGATTTTTCGCGACTTGCCCGAGCATTTCACCGCTACGCGCTATCATTCGCTGATCGTCGACCGGGCGACCTTCCCGGCCGAATTGCGCATTACGGCTGAAACGGATGACGGCCTGATCATGGGGCTGCAACATGCGCATCTTCCGATGGCGGGCGTGCAGTTCCACCCCGAAAGCATCGCTTCGGAACATGGGCATAAGCTGCTTGCGAACTTTCTGCAGGATTGCGGCTTCAACATCGATCCGGCTTCGATCCCCAGTTCGCCGCTGCAGAGCCGCGTTGCGTGATGACCAATACTGATTTGAAGGGGCTGATTGCCGTCGCTGCGCAAGGCAAGGCGCTGACCAGGGCGCAGGCCGAGGAAGCTTTCAACATCATGATGTCGGGCGAAGCTTCGCCCTCGCAGATCGGCGGCCTGCTGATGGCCTTGCGGGTGCGTGGCGAAAGCATCGACGAAATCACCGGCGCCGCCACGGTCATGCGCCAGAAAATGCTGCCCATCGAGGCACCGGAAGGCGCCATAGACCTGTGCGGCACGGGCGGCGATGGCGCCCATACACTGAACATCTCGACCGCCGCCGCCTTCGTCTGCGCCGGCTGCGGCGTCAAGGTCGCCAAGCACGGCAACCGCGCGGCCTCGTCCAAGAGCGGCGCCGCCGACGTCTTGGCCGCCTTGGGCGTCAATATCGACGCCGATCTGGCGATCGTGCAAAAGGCGCTATGGGAAGTCGGCACGACCTTCCTATGGGCGCAGAAGCACCATAGCGCCATGCGCCACGTCGGCCCCACGCGCACCGAGCTCGGCACCCGTACGATCTTCAATATCATGGGGCCGATCTCCAATCCGGCCGGCGTCAAACGGCAATTGATCGGGGTATTTTCCGATCAATGGCTCGAGCCGATCGCCCGGGTGCTCGACAATCTCGGCACCGAACATGCCTGGCTCGTCCATGGCAGCGACGGGCTTGATGAAATCACCGTGACGGGCCCGACCGAGATCTGCGAATTGAAGAATGGGCGGATCCGCCGCTTCCAGATAAGCCCTGCCGATGTGGACCTTCCGCTTTCCTCTTCTTCGGAGATCCGCGGCGGTGAACCGGCGGACAATGCGAATGCCATTCGGGAGTTGCTGGATGGCAAAACCGGCGCGTATCGCAACATCGTCGTCATGAATGCCGCCGGTGCTTTGGTCGTTGCCGATGCCGCACCGAATTTCGCGATCGGCGTCCGCATGGCCGCGGATTCGATCGATCAAGGCCGCGCGCGCCGCAAGCTGGAGCAGCTGATCGAGTTCACCACCGAAGCCGAGGCGACATCGTGAGTGACGTGCTGGCCAAGATCTGCGACGACAAGCGGCTGCACGTCGCCGACTGCCGCCGCTTGCGCCCCTTCAGCGAAGTCACGGCTGCCGCGGCGGCGCGCAATCGTGCCGATCCGCCGCGTGGCTTTGCCGCCGCCCTGCAACGCACGACCGCAGCCGGCGCCTTCGCCTTGATTGCCGAAATAAAAAAAGCCTCGCCCTCGAAAGGTCTGATCCGCGCTGATTTTGACCCGCCTGCTCTGGCAAAGGCCTACCAGCTTGGTGGCGCCACCTGCCTCTCCGTCTTGACGGACAAGCCCTATTTCCAGGGCGAGGACAGCTATCTTGAGGCAGCGCGTGCGGTTGTCGACTTGCCGGTGCTGCGCAAGGACTTCATGCTCGACCCCTATCAGGTCGCGGAAGCGCGGGCGATCGGCGCCGATTGCATCCTGCTGATCATGGCTGCATTGTCCGACGCCCAGGCGATGGAACTGGAAGCAGCGGCAGCCGATTTCGGCCTCGATGTTCTGATCGAAGTCCATGACGCGGCGGAGCTGGAACGTGCGTTGAAGTTGAAATCCGGCCTGATCGGCGTGAACAATCGCAACCTCAAGACCCTGTCGATCGATCTCACCACGACCGAACAATTGGCGGCGATGGTTCCGCCGGGTCGCACCCTGGTTGCCGAAAGCGGACTTTACGGCATGGCCGACCTCGAGCGGATGGCGATGGTTGGCGCGCATTGTTTCCTGGTCGGCGAATCGCTTATGCGTCAAGCGGATGTGGCGGCCGCAACGCGCAGCCTGCTCGGCCATCACGCCCCGCAATACGCTGCGACGAATTAAGACAGCCAGTTTCGAAGAGACGGATGATGAGCGGTTTCACGCATTTTGATGCCGAAGGCAAGGCGCGCATGGTGGACGTCTCGGATAAGGCCGAGACGGAGCGCATCGCCACGGCGAAAGGCCGTATTACCATGCAGCCGGCAACGCTTGCCCTCATTCGCGACGGCGGCGTCAAGAAAGGCGACGTCCTGTCCGTGGCGCGGCTGGCCGGCATCATGGGCGCCAAGCGAACGCCCGATCTCATACCACTTTGCCACCCGCTTGCGCTCAGTTCCGTCAAAGTCGATCTCGCTTTGGATGAGGCCGCGCCGGCCATCGATATTACTGCCACCTGCAAACTGGTCGGCCGCACGGGTGTGGAAATGGAAGCCCTGACGGCCGTCGCCGTCGCTGCCCTCACCGTCTACGACATGTGCAAGGCGGTCGATCGCGGCATGGTCATCGGCGATATCCGGCTGACGCAAAAGAGCGGCGGCAAGTCCGGCAATTATGAGGCCGCATGATGCTCACCGTCGCTGAGGCACGTAGCCGGATCCTGGCCGCCTTCTCACCCTTGGGCAGCGAATTGGTTGGCCTCGAAAATGCGCTGGGACGCGTCCTGGCGGCGCCCGTTATCGCGCGGCTGACGCAGCCGCCGCGGGCGGTCTCCGCCATGGACGGCTATGCCCTGCGCAGCGCGGACGTGCTGGACCGCGGCATTGGCGCCGATGGCGTCAGTCTGAAGGTCGCGTTCGAAATTGCCGCCGGGCATCCACCTGCACGTCCATTGGCGCCGGGCGAAGCCGCACGCATCTTCACCGGGGCCATGCTGCCGGACGGCGCAGACAGTATCGTCATTCAGGAAAACAGCCGGCCCGGCGCATCCGGCACGATCCATCTCACCGATGCGCGATTTCGTGTGGGACAGCATGTACGGGCGGGCGGGCTCGATTTCACCGCCGGCGACCTCGGCCTTGCTGCCGGACGATGCCTGACGGCGCGCGATATCGGCTTTGCCGCGGCAATGAATTGGCCTTGGCTGACGGTGGTCCGGCGGCCCCGGCTGGCGCTGCTGTCCACCGGCGATGAATTGGTCAATCCGGGCGAACAACTGGCGCCAGGCAAGATCATGGCCTCAAATGGCTTTGCAATCGCGGCTCTGCTGCGCGCCAGCGGCGCCGACGTCATCAATCTCGGCAATGCCCCGGACGACGAAACACAGTTGGCTGCAATGATCGCCACCGCCCGCGGCGCCGACCTGCTTGTCACGATCGGCGGTGCCTCGGTCGGCGACCATGATCTGGTGCAGCGTGTGCTCAAGAGCCAGGGCGTGGCGCTCGATTTCTGGAAGATTGCGATGCGCCCGGGCAAGCCCGTCATGTTCGGCCAGTTGGGCGATCTGCGTGTCATCGGTCTGCCGGGCAACCCCACCTCGGCCCTGGTCACCTCGATCCTGTTTGTTCGCCCCGCCATCGCCCGCATGCTCGGCCAGGATACGGCGGAGCAGCTCGACCAGGCGGTTTTGGGACGCGACCTACCCGCCAACGACCAGCGCCAGGATTACCTGCGCGCGACTCTCGAGCGGGATGCCGAGGGGCACGAAGTTGCGACACCATTTCAGTTGCAGGACAGTTCGATGATCAGCCTGCTCGCCCGGGCCGACGCCTTGGTGATTCGCGCGCCGCATGCCCCTGCCGCAAAAGCCGGCGATCGCGTCCAAATGATCCGTTTAGGCGGCAGTGCCCTCAGCATTTAAACGCTTCGGTGGTCTTCGCCGGTCAACGTGCTTGACCTTGACGAGGAACTAAACTAGAACATACCACATGTTGTTGGTTTGTTCTTCGCTTACCTGATCGCGGCGGACCTGATCCGCCGGGGCTTGGGGGCGCAGAACCGAAGTCACGGATACGGAACCGATGCTGACAAAGAAGCAACGCGAACTCCTCCAATTCATTCAGGAGCGACTGGCCGATACCGGCATTTCGCCGTCTTTCGATGAAATGAAGGAAGCCCTGGGCTTGAAATCCAAATCGGGTGTGCATCGCCTGATTACCGGCCTGGAGGAGCGCGGCTTCATCCGGCGGCTGCCGCATCGCGCCCGAGCCCTCGATATCATGCGCCTTGCCGATGACCAGCGGAAGCCGGCACCTGCAGCAAAGCCCGCCAAGGAAGACCGCCGCGGTTTCGCCCCCAATGTCATCCATGGAGACTTCACCCCGTCGATCTCCGGCGCCGTGGTCGCGCCAGCCAGCCAGACGGTGCAACTGCCGCTCTATGGCAAGATCGCGGCGGGTACGCCCATCGAGGCGCTGCGCGACAATGCCGCCAGCGTCGATGTCCCGCCTGATCTGCTAGGTCGCGGCGAGCATTATGCCTTGGCCGTCGAGGGCGATTCGATGATCGAGGCCGGCATTCATGACGGCGATACGGTGGTGATCGAACGCTGCGAGACGGCGGAGAACGGCACCATCGTCGTGGCCCTGATCGATAACAATGAAGTCACCCTGAAGCGCCTGCGCCGCAAGGGCGATTCAATCGCCCTGGAACCGGCTAACCCAAGCCATAAGACGCGTATTTTTGGCCCTGATCGCGTGAAGATCCAGGGGCGCCTCGTAGGCTTGATGCGGCGCTATTGACCCAACGCTATTGATCCAAGCTTGCTTCTTCGGCCGGCTCATCATCACTGACTGCTGCTTGACCGCCTGGCGCGTAAGCTGACCAGGGCCTGCGGCCGACCGCCTCGGCAGCCGTTTCCATCCGCAGCGACGTGCCCTTGATATAGAAGGCGACGGCGCCGGTTCGCGCCATATCACCCTGATCAATCACGAGCGCTGGCTCTGCCGCCTCCCGGCAAGCTATTCGACGCTGTGGAACGATGATGATATCGATGCCAGCGCAGGAGATGTCGCCGGGAACGCGGCCGAGATCGAAGCGAATGACGCGACCACCGATCTCAGCCCGGCAATCATCATCATAACTGCAGGATAGCCAGCCCGCCTGCCCCGCGAGCGCGATGAAAGTCGCACTTTTCACCTGCCCCTGTTGGCGCAGCCATGTTTCACGCACGCGCTTTTCGATGCGGTTGCTGTTGACGGTCAGCTGGCGCGCCGGATCGCGCAAGGCAATCAAGCGGCCGCTTTCCGACAGCAGAATATCGGGCGTGGCCATCGTCGCCATGGAGAGCATCATCGCCGCCACGCCGGCCAGGCCTATGGCGCGGTGCCAACCGCGAGCCAGGCAAATCCAGATAAGCCCGGCGCTCGCCGCCAGCAGCCCCCAGCCCGGCATAGCGGAAACGCCGAGCACGGCATGGGGCCAATGCTGTACGCCGCGCGCAATCCAAAGGACGGCATCGCAACCCGAGCCCAGCAGATGCCAGAAGGGCGCATCAAGGCCGAGCGGCATCAGAAGCAATGCCATGACGGCAGCCGGCATCAGCCAGAATCCCGTCAGCGGCACGGCCACCATATTGGCGGCGACGCCATAGATCTGCAGACGATCGAAGTGATAGAGGCCAAACGGCGCAGTCGCGAGGCTGGCAATCATGCTGCTGAGCATCAAGCTGAAAAGCCAGAACAGCACAAATCCGCCATAGCCCAGAAAGCGGCCAGCCGTATCGGCCGGCCGTGCCGATAGATATTGGCGCAGCGCCGTCAGCTGCGGACGCAATGCTTCGAAACAGGCGATCAAAGCGAAGACGGCGGCAAATGACATCTGGAAGCTTGGGCCGATCAAACTTTCCGGCCGCCACAGAAGCAGAATGACGGCAGACCAGGCGACCAGTCGCAGGGAGAGCGGCGAACGGTCAAGCAGAATGGCGCTGAAAGCGATCAGCACCATGAAGAGTGAGCGCTGCGTCGGAACGACGCTGCCTGCCAGCGAAGGATCCGCCGCGCCGGCGAGGACCGCATAGAAGGTAGCCCCCAGCAAACCCAGAACGGCCGCCCATTTCTTGCCGGCAATGCGCAGCGCCAGCCAGGGAATGAGCGCCAGCAGGAAACGGCTGCAGAAAAACACCAATCCCGCCGCCAAGCTGATATGCAGGCCCGAAATCGATAGCAGATGCGACAGGCCGGAATCCCGCATCGCCGACATATCGGCTTTGCGCATCGCCGTCTGGTTTCCAACCACCAGCGCAATCGCAAGCGCGCCGCCTTCATCAGGCAATACCTGGGCGATCCGCTGGCCAATCCGCTGACGCAGGCGATCAGCCCAGCCGCTCAACGGGTTCGGCTGAGGCGCAGCGGCCGCATCCATCGGCATGCTCACCTTTCGGGCGGCAAAAGAGAACCCGATCCCATCGACGCCTGAGAAAAAAGCCTGGCGCCGAAAATCGAAGGCGCCGGGTGCCGCCGGCCCCGAGGGTGGATGAAGATCGGCGCGCAGGCGCACCCAATCGCCCGGCTGCAAATCATCTGTTCCCGTCAAGGCCGTCACCTGAAGTTTGAGCATGACGGCCCCATCCGCCGATGCACGGCGTTCCAGTGTCGCCGGAGCCAGGGTGAGGCGAGCACCCGTCGGCAAGGGTTCGATCTGGGCGATGCGCCCCATGACAGGAACCGCCTGCATGGCGCGGTCGAGAAAATGCGGCATCATGCTGGCGGTGCGGAGGCAGGCTGCGGCAAATCCCGTGGCAATGACGAGCAGGATCAGACACGGCCATAGAGCCGGCCGTATCACCCGCCAGCTGAGCGAGAGCAACACCAGCGCTCCGCACAGGCCAGTGAGCCCCAGGACGGACCATAAAGATGGTTCTGCCGGCGCCGCAAAATAAAGAAGGATTCCAGTTCCCAGTCCGATCGCCAGCCAACAGGGCCAGTTTACGCGCTGGCTTGCGGCCAGCGCGGCAAGCCGCGCAGTCAGCCAGGACCGGGAAAACTGGAGCACCGGAAATTGCGGCACGGGAGGCATCGCCTTGTTTCACCCGTCCTAGCTGTAGCAGATTGCCGCCAACCGAGCCACTGGCGCAGTTGCCAAGCGGCCGCCCAAATATGCTAATAACCTGGGTGAACGCGGCGGAACAGCCCTCGCCGCACCCCTTTCATAGCGAACAACGACCATGACCGTCATTACCCGATTTGCCCCCTCACCTACCGGCTTCCTGCATATCGGCGGGGCCAGGACCGCGCTTTTCAATTGGCTGTATGCCAGGCACCATGGCGGCATCTTCCGCCTGCGTATCGAGGACACCGACCGCGTACGGTCGACGGAAGCAGCCATCGAAGCCATTCTCGACGGAATGCGCTGGCTTGGACTCGACTGGGACGGCGAAACCGTCTTCCAGTTTGCACGGGCCAATCGCCATGCAGAGATCGCCCAGACGATGCTGGCTGCGGGCAAAGCCTATTACTGCTATTGCACGCCCGAGGAACTTGAGCAGATGCGCGAAGCGGCGCGCGCAGCCGGCAAGCCCGTGCGCTATGATGGTCGCTGGCGCGACCGCGACCCGAAGGAGGCGCCGGCCGGCGTCAAGCCCGTCATCCGGCTGAAGGCGCCGACAACCGGCGAAACCATCGTCGTCGATGAGGTGCAAGGCGAAGTGCGCGTCGGCAATGAACAGCTCGACGACATGGTGTTGCTGCGTGGCGACGGCACGCCGACCTACATGCTGTCCGTGGTGGTCGATGATCATGACATGGGCATCACTCATGTGATCCGCGGCGACGACCATCTGACCAATACCTTCCGGCAAAAGCAGATCTACCAGGCGATGAATTGGGAGTGCCCGACCTTCGCCCATATTCCGCTGATCCATGGCCCCGATGGCGCCAAGCTGTCGAAGCGGCATGGCGCGCTCGGGGTCGATGCCTATCGCGAGCTCGGCTATCTGCCGATGGCGCTGCGCAACTATCTGCTGCGCCTCGGCTGGTCGCATGGCGATGACGAAATCATTTCAACCGAGCAGGCTGTCAGCTGGTTCGATCTTTCTTCCGTCGGCCGCTCCGCGTCGCGTTTCGACTATGCCAAGCTGGACAATCTCAACGGCCATTACATTCGCGAGGCTGAGGATCGCGAACTGGCGGTTGACGCCGCGGCCCGCCTCGGTGTCGCCGGCGACGAGAGTGCCACCGAGCGCCTGGTGAAGGGGATGCCCGGGTTGAAGGCGCGAGCGAAGACCTTGAAGGAGTTGGCGGAGAACGCAGCATTCTATGTCGCCGAGCGGCCGCTCCCCATGGCTGACAAGGCGAAGGCATTGCTTACGCCTGAGGCGATCGGTCTTCTTAAGGAATTGATGCCCGATCTTTCCGCCCTGCCCGATTGGCAGGCTGCGGCCATCGAGGCTGCAGTCCGTCAATTCATTGAAAGGAAAGGCATCAAGCTGGGCCAAGTGGCCCAGCCTCTGCGCGCTGCACTGACCGGCGCGGCAACTTCACCCGGCCTCTTCGACGTAATGGAAGTTCTTGGCCGGGATGAGAGTTTGGGACGCTTGAACGACGGCTGCAAATAGCCCGCTTCATGACAAATAAATCACCTACCGCAACGCAAAATTGGGTCATGACGCGTTAACCTTCTCCATGCTAGCCTGTCGGCCTCTCGGGTAAAAAAACCTCCAGGCTGACAGGCCTGTTTACGTCAATAATGAGGACCTCATGGCGCAGCGCAAATCCGGCAAAGGCTCAACCAAGACCAAAACATCGGCCCCCGCAAAGGCCAAGCGACCAGTCGCTGCGGCGCCCAAGCTGCGCGTGGTTGATTCCGGCATCAAGCCCGCCGCGCCAAAGTCCTATGCCAGCGTAAGCGTGAAGGATAACCGGTCGGGCCAGAGCTGGGATCTGCCGGTCCTGAAGGGGACCATCGGACCGGACGTGGTCGATGTCCGGAAGCTCTATTCCGATCACGGTCTTTTCACCTATGACCCCGGCTACGGCTCCACCGGCTCGACGCAATCCGCGGTGACTTACATCGATGGCGAGGAAGGCATCCTCATGCATCGCGGCTATCGCATCGAAGAGCTGGCGAAGCACAGCGACTTTATGGAAGTCTGCTATTTGCTGCTGGAAGGCGAATTGCCGAATGCCAAGCAGAAGGCGGACTTCCGGCGCGACATCACCTATCACACGATGCTGCATGAGCAGATCGCCTCGTTCTATCGCGGCTTCCGCCGTGATGCGCATCCGATGGCGGTCATGGTCGGCGTCGTCGGCGCGCTCTCGGCCTTCTATCACGACAGTACCGATATCCATGATCCGCATCAGCGCATGGTCGCCTCGCATCGTTTGATTGCAAAGGTGCCGACGATTGCGGCCATGGCATACAAGTATTCCGTCGGTCAGCCTTTCGTCTATCCGCACAACGATCTCGACTATGCGGAAAACTTCCTCCGCATGACCTTTGCGGTGCCGGCGGAGGAATACAAGATCAATCCGGTTGTCGCCAAGGCGATGGACCGCATCTTCATCCTGCACGCCGATCACGAGCAGAACGCCTCCACTTCGACGGTGCGCATGGCCGGTTCCTCCGGCGCCAATCCCTTTGCCTGTATCGCGGCCGGCATCGCCTGCCTCTGGGGCCCTGCCCATGGCGGCGCCAACGAAGCGGTTCTGGCGATGCTGCGCGAGATCGGCTCGGTCGAGCGCATTCCCGAATACATCAAGCGGGCCAAGTCGAAGGACGACAACTTCCGCCTGATGGGTTTCGGTCACCGCGTCTATAAGAACTACGATCCGCGCGCCACGGTGATGCGCGAATCCTGCCACGAGGTTCTCGATGCCTTGGGCAAGCGCAACGAACCGCTCCTGGCTCTCGCCATGGAACTGGAACGGATCGCGCTGGAAGACGATTACTTCGTCTCTCACAAGCTCTTCCCGAACGTCGACTTCTATTCCGGCATCATCCTGCAGGCGATCGGCTTCCCGACCTCAATGTTCACGGTGCTGTTTGCCGTGGCGCGCACGGTCGGCTGGGTTGCGCAGTGGAAGGAGATGATCGAGGATCCGACACAGCGCATCGGTCGTCCGCGGCAGCTTTATACCGGCTATGGCGAGCGCCCCTTCGTGCCCTTGGCCAAGCGCAAATAAGCGCTGCCGGCCAAACGAAAACCCCGCCGAGTGATCGGCGGGGTTTTTCATTGGGCGCCTAAACGGCAGCCGTTCCTGGCATATCCAAGCCGTATGGCGGAAGCCCTTACTGCCTGGCTTCGATCAGCTCGATCTTATAACCATCCGGATCTTCGATGAAGGCGATAACCGACCCGCCATGCTTCATCGGCCCCGGCGCACGCGGAATTTTGACGCCTTCCGCAGCCAAGCGCTCGCAAACGCCATAGATGTCCGGCACGTGGATTGCCAGATGACCGAAGGCCGTACCCAATTGATACGGCTCCTTCTGACCCCAATTGTGGGTCAGTTCGATCACCGCGTTATCCTCTTCGTTGCCGTAACCAACGAAGGCCAGGGTGAATTCGCCGCTGGGATAATCCTTGCGGCGCATCAAATTCATGCCGAGCAGCCGGGTATAGAAATCGATCGACTTGTCGAGATCGAAAACGCGGATCATCGTATGCGCCAAGCGGAAGGGTGCCGCCTGTTCGACTTTTGCTGCTGCCTGGGCCATGGGATGCTCCTTATTAAGCCGGGTCCGATCGAGGCTAGTCGCGGATCATGGCAGCAAAGGTCGCCTCGGCAACCAGCTGGCCATCAACCTTGGCCTCTCCGATGAACTTCCAGACTGGGCCGCGATGCCGATCCTTGTTGACGATCAGGCGCAGCTGATCGCCCGGCAGGACCGGCTTGCGGAAACGCGCGCTGTCGATACTCATGAAATAAACCAGCTTTCCTTCGAAAGCCGCGCCAAGCGTATGGACGACGAGAACAGCCGCCGTCTGCGCCATGGCTTCGATGATCATCACGCCAGGTAGAACGGGATCCGTGGGGAAATGGCCCTGGAACACCGCCTCATTCATCGAGACGTTCTTGACGCCGGTCGCCGTTACATCGCTGACCATATTCTCGACACGATCGATGAACAGCAAAGGGTAGCGATGAGGGATCATGCGCATGATCCCCTTCGCATCAACGTTAATTCCGGCGGTTTCTACGGCTTCGGTCATCTCCACACCGATCGCTTCCAATCAGAACTTGACCGAGGGCAGCTTCTGATTGAGCTGCGCCACCACGTCCGGCGTAATATCAATCGCGCCCGGGCCCCAGGCGACCATATCCTTGTAAAGCACCAGGGTGATGTTCCGCTGCGCGGCAATCTGTTTTACGATCGCAAAAGTCTGGCTCTGGATCTGCTCGAGGGCCTGCTGCGCCGAGGTATCGAAAGCACGCTTCTTGGTCTGGAAATCCAAACGCAACTGATCGCTCTGCCGGCCCAGATCCATCAGCTTGTTCTGGTAGTCCTGCGGCGTCAACGTCGCCTTCTGCTGTTCAAGCGCCTGGCGCTGCTTGGCAAGCGCCTCCTGGCGCTTCTGGATGTCATCCTGCAACTGCTTGGCCCGCTGGCTTCCGGCCGCCTGCAATCCCTTGCCCGCGCTGGATTGTGACATGATTTCCTGACGATCGATAACGGCAATGATGACCGTTCCGGCGGCAACCTGCTGCTGCGCCCGCGCCGCATGTCCTACACCCAGGGTACCGACGCCGATCGCCAATGCGACCGCGATCGTGAGCGCTGAAGTCCACTTTGAGAAATAACGCACCTTAAAGTCTCCGATATTGATGTGTCAGAATGATGTACCGACACTAAAGTTGAACAACTCAGTCTGGTCCTTGCCATCCTTGCGGAGTGGCAAAGCCACATCCACCGCCAGGGGGCCGAAGGGAGAAACCCAGGTCAACCCGATGCCCGCCGAAACGCGGATCAAATCGTTGTCGCGGATCCGGATATGACTATCCGGATCTGGATCCGTCACCAGGCCGAAATCCGAAAATGCCCTGCCACGGATTTGGTATTCTTCCGGCAGTCCGAGCGGGAAGCCGAGGCTGACCGTTCCGCTGAACATGAATTTGCCGCCAATCGACCCATCCTTCTGCTTGGCATCCTCGTCTCGCGGACCAACGCCATTGTCGGCGAAACCACGCAGGCTTTGTCCGCCCAGCTTGAACGAGTCGGCGTAATGCAGGAAATCGCCGAACAGCGGCTGGATATAACCCGCCTGACCGGTAACGCCGAGCGACACGGTTTTGCTCCGGTTGAAGGGGTAGAAATACCCGCCGCTCAGGACGCCCTTGGCATCATACACGGTGCCGCCCAGGCCCGTATAATCGGTTTCCAGGTTAACATAATAGCCGGCACGGGGATCGAACTTCGCATCGCGACGATCATAGAGCAGGTTCGATTTCAGCGTGGAGCGGAATTCGTATCCCTTGTCGTCCTTGATCACCTGCGAGGCGTCATTATCGATATGGTAGATGTCGTCGGCCGAGAAGGTGTATCCCAGCGTGTGGCGGGTATATTCCGTCACGTCATAACCGATTGAAGTAGTGAAGCCGGTAGACAACTGACGGAAGCGGTCATGGGCCGCCTGATAGCGCTGGTGGAAGATACCGAACGTCGCCGACATCTCCTTATCAAGGAAATAAGGATCGGTGAAGGTGATGGTACCGCCGGAGCGCTTACCGGATATCTGCACCTGGACGGCGAGATCCTGCCCCTTACCCAGTAGGTTTCGCTCCTGCACGCCGACCGTTCCCAAGGGACCGTCGGAGGTCGAGAAGCCGGCACCGAAACTGAGGCTGCCCGTGGACTTCTCCTGGACCTTCACTTTGATGATGGTCTTGTCCGGCGTACTGCCAGGCGCTTCGGAAATATCGACCGATTCGAAGAAATCAAGATTCTTCAGACGTTGCTCAGTCCGCTGCATCTTCTCGGTGCTGAAGGCATCGCCTTCCGCCAGCCGGAATTCGCGGCGGATGACCTTGTCCTGGGTTCGCACGTTGCCGGAAATATCGATCCGCTCGACATAGACCTTGGGCCCTTCCTGAATATCGTAGGTCAGGGTCAAGATGCGCTTCTTGGCGTCGCGGTCGATACGCGGGCGGACGTCGACAAAGGCATAACCGAGATTGCCGAGCCGGTCGCTCAGCGCCTTGACGGTATCCTGCACCCTGCTCGCGTCGTACCAGTCGCCTTCCTTGGTCGTGACATCCCCGCGCAATGTTTCGGGGTTCAATCCCTTCAGCGTGGTCTTGATATCGATCTTACCGAACTTGTAGCGCTCGCCTTCCTCGACATTGAAGGTGATGAAAAAGGCGTCCTGCTCAGGCGACAGCTCGGCGACGGCGGAGACGACGCGAAAGTCGGCATAGCCCTCGGTCAGATAGAATTGCCGCAGCTGTTCCTTGTCGACCGTCAGGCGGTCGGGATCATAGGCATCCGCATTCGTCAGGAAGAGATACCAGTGGTGGATGCGCGTCAGGATGACATCGCGCAGATCGCTGTCGCTGAACACCTTGTTGCCGACGAAGTCGATGCGCCGCACATAGGTGATGTCGCCTTCATGAATCTCGAACACGAGATTGACGCGATTCTGGTCGAGCTTGATGATCTTCGGCTCGACCGTCGCCGCGAACCGGCCGCTGCGGCGATAGAGATCGAGAATACGCTTCACATCCTGCTGCACGCGGGTCTGCGTATAAACGACACGCGGACGCAGCTGCACTTCGGCGTTCAGCGCGTCATCATCGATGCGCTTGTTGCCCTCGAAAGCGAGCTTGTTGATGATCGGGTTTTCCTTGACCGCAACCACCAATGCGTTGCCGTCGCGACGCAGATTGACGTCGGCGAACAGGCCCGTCGCAAAGAGATTTTTCAATGCCTGGTCGATCTTCTCGGCATCGAACGGATCGCCCGGGTTGATCTGCATATAGGAGCGGATCGTTTCCGGCTCGATACGCTGATTCCCCTCGACCCGGATTTCCTGGATCGGATCCCCGCTGCCGATATTCTGCGCATGAACACTTGATCCAACCACCGACAGCATCAACACGCTGACCAGGGCACAAACGGCAACCAACAGCCTTTTCAGCTTGAACATTTCACGCATCTTCCGGTCACGTCAGCAGAGCCTTGATCAGCAAAACTTTTATGTCGTTCCAGGTAGCAAATACCATCAACGACAAAACAAACGCAA
>DATLJB010000099.1:0-91851 GCA_035539075.1 Terriglobia bacterium | reverse complement strand
GGCGATGGAGGCGACGATGCGGTTGCCCATCTCGTCGAGCACGAGAAAGGCCTTGTCCAGCTTGTGATCGAAGACCTCGGCCCAGACGATCCGCGCGGTGCGGGCCTCGACCAGTTCGATCGAGATGGTGACGCGGCCATGCGCTTGGCGCACGCTGCCGGTGGCGATGTAATCGACGTTCAGCCGTCGCGCTGCCTCATCCGGCGTCACGCCCTGCTCCGCCAAGGCGAAGACCGAGCCGCGCGCGATGATGAAAAGGTTTCGCAGCTTGGCAAGGCGGGTGATGATGTCATGCGTCAGGCCGTCGGCCAATCCGCCCCGCGCCCCGCCCGCCCCCGCTCCACCCGTCCGCACCCCACCCGCCCTCACCTCGCCCGTCTGCCCCTCTTCGGCAAACGGCATCACCGCCAGTGATGCCCGCTGCGCTATACGTGGCGCCACGATGAGGTCGGGCTTGTCGCCGTCCGATGCCGGATGCGCCTCGGCCGTCAGATGCACGGCAGCCTCGGCCCGGGCAACCGACAGCCCGGTCGCGCGTCGCTCGCGCAGACTGCGCCAGGCCGCGCGCAGCGGCAGCACATCAAGACCCTCGGCTTCGAACAGGCGCGCAGTGGCGGCGAGATGCTCCTCGCCCGCCGCGATCTGCCCGCGCTGTGCCAGGGCCGCCAGCAAGGCGATATGCGGCCGGTCCTCGAAGGAAGCCACCGCGATCCATTTCTCGAGATAAGTCAGGGCCGCGTCGTCGCCCGCCGGCAGCGTCGCGACGAGATGTTCCAGGATGGCGGCGTGGGCGGCGCGGAAATGGCGCCTTTGTGCCAGCAGCCAGTTGTCGAAATGGGGACTGCGATCGATCTCCAGCCCCTCCAGGAAATCACCGACCACATGCATTACCAGCAGGCGCAGCCGCTCCGGCGGCAATGTCTCGATACCCGCCGCACAGGCCGCTTCCAGGTCATGCACATCCACCTGCCAGCCGGCAAGGTCCAGCGCCACCATCTCACCGGAGGTCACAACTCTTTGGCGGTGCGGATCGTCGACC
Source organism: Terriglobia bacterium (assembly GCA_035539075.1). GTDB lineage: Bacteria > Pseudomonadota > Alphaproteobacteria > Dongiales > Dongiaceae > Dongia_B. The sequence continues at coordinate 90,812 of DATLJB010000099.1, read as the reverse complement.
ACGCGCCGCAATTTGCTGAGGCACCAGCGCAGCTCGCCGCGCGGATCGTTGGGCACGTCCCAGAGCAGCTCGCACAGCCGGCTGCGGCTGACCGGATGCGGGGCCAGGGCAAGATAGGCGAAGAGCGCGCGCAGCTTGCGCGATGCCGCGAGTTCCTGCACGACGCCGTCGCGGCTGATCGTCAGCGGCCCGAACATGCGCACGTGAACGGCGGATTGCCTTCCGTCGTCATCCGTTCCTGCGGATTCCACGTGCGTTTCCACGCCTGCTCCCACGATGCCCTCACTGCCGCCAATTTATCATCGGAATCAATGTCATGCATCCGCCGCCCAGGCGCCGGTGGCGATAGCCCGCTCGCCGGAAGTTAACGCCTCGCTCCGGTCGGATGCGGCCGAGAGATAGATTAGGCCGAGGGATTATAGGGGATGGGCGCGTCCACAAGACAGCACCTTCCGCAAAACAGCAGTCAAGTCGTCAAGACCAACCCGTTATCGCAGCAGGAGATCAGCCATGTCGTCGCCAACCACAACCGGAACCACGCCAATCAGGACAACCAAGGGACGTGGCCGACTTTTCGACAGCATTCTCGATACGGTCGGCGATACCCCGGTGATCCGCATCAACAATCTCGGCCTCGATCATGCGACGCTTTACGTCAAGGCCGAATTCTTCAATCCCGGCGCCTCGGTCAAGGATCGCCTCGCCCTCAATATCATCGAACAGGCGGAACGCAGCGGCGCGCTCAAACCCGGCCAGACGGTGGTCGAGGCGACCAGCGGCAATACCGGTATCGGCCTCGCCATGGTCTGCGCCCAGAAGGGCTATCCCCTGGTCGTCACCATGGCCGACAGTTTCTCGATCGAGCGCCGCAAGCTGATGCGCATGCTGGGGGCGAAGGTGGTGCTGACGCCGCGTGCGCAAAAGGGTTTCGGCATGTACCGGAAGGCGGTGGAACTGGCCGAGGCCAATGGCTGGTTCCTCGCCCGCCAGTTCGAGACCGCGGCCAATGCGGCCATTCACGAGGCAACCACGGGGCGCGAGATCGTCAACGATTTCGCCGGCAAGCGGCTTGACTATTTCGTCACCGGCTACGGTACCGGCGGCACCGTCGCCGGCGTCGCCCGCGTGCTGCGCCGGGAGCGGCCGGAGACGCGCATCGTGCTGACGGAACCCGCCAATGCCCAGCTGATCGCCAGCGGCCGGCCGCAGGAACGGGCGCAGGGCGGTGCGCCCAGCGCCAGCCATCCGGCCTTCGAGCCGCATCCGATCCAGGGCTGGACGCCGGATTTCATCCCACAGGTCCTGCAAGAGGCGATCGACAGCAAATTCTACGACGAACTCATCCCGGTGGCCGGCGCCGAGGGTATGAAATGGACCAAGACACTGGCGCAGAAGGAAGGCATCTTCACCGGCATTTCCGGCGGCGCCACCTTTGCCGTTGCCCGCCAGGTGGCCGAGCGCGCCCCGGCCGGTTCCGTCATCCTCTGCATGCTGCCCGATACCGGCGAGCGCTATCTGTCGACGCCGCTCTTCGACGAGATCCAGGCGGAGATGAATGAAGAAGAGCTCGCCCTGTCGCGCTCGACGCCCGGATTCCAGTTCGCCGCCGAATGAACCAGGACAGACGCGACATGAACGAAGTACGCAAGGCGGCCTTGGCCGCAAGCGAAGTAAGCAAGACGGCCATCGCCGCAACAAAATCAAACAAGGCACCCCTGGCCGCCGGGGATGCGCTGCCGGCGGAAGAGACGCTCGATCCCGGCGACTGGTCGGCGGTACAGGCGCTGTCGCATCAAGCCATCGACGACGCCGTCGCCTATTTGCGCGATGTCCGCCACCGTCCCGCCTGGCAGGAGATGCCGGCGGCGGTCGCCTCCTTCTATGACGCCGTCCTGCCGCAAACGCCGACGCCCTTGCCGGACATCTATCGCGATATCGGCGAGAAGCTGATGCCCTATCCCATGGGCAATATCCATCCGCGCTTCTGGGCCTGGTATATGGGCTCGGGCAATTTCACCGGCGCGCTTGCCGATTTCCTTGCCGCCATCCAGGGTTCCAATCTCGGCGGCGGCAATCACGCCGCCGCCGCCATGGACCGCCAGGTGGTGAACTGGTGCAAGGAGATGATGGGCTTTCCCGCCACGGCCAGCGGCACGCTGGTCAGCGGCGGATCGATGGCCAATCTCATCGGCCTTGCCGTCGCCCGCAATGCCAAGGCCGGCATCGATGTGCGCGAAGAGGGTGTCGCGGCGATCAGGAAGCCGCTGCGCTACTACGCCTCCGACCAGGTTCATAGCTGCCACCGCAAGGCGCTGGAAGCGCTCGGCCTCGGCAACCGCGCCTTGCGGCGCATCGCCACCGGCGCCGATCTGCGCATCGACTTGAAGGCGCTCCGCCGCGCCATCGCCGAGGACCGGGCCGCCGACCTGCAGCCGGCCTGTCTGATCGCGACGGCCGGCACGGTCAATACCGGTGCCATCGACGACCTGCCGGCACTGGCCGATCTCGCGGTGGAAGAAAAGCTCTGGCTGCATGTCGACGGCTGCATCGGCGCGCTGATCGCCATCGCGCCGCGAAACGCGGCCCTCGTCGCCGGCATCGAGCGCGCGGATTCCCTGGCGCTCGATCCGCATAAATGGCTGCATGCACCCTTCGAGATCGGCTGCGCCCTGGTGCGCGACGCCGCACTGCATCGCCATACCTTCGCCGTGACGCCGGAATATCTGGAATCCTCGCCGCGCGGCCTTGCCTCCGGCGAATGGCTGCATGAATACGGGCTGCAGACCAGCCGCGGCTTCCGCGCCTTGAAGGTCTGGATGGCGCTGAAGGAACACGGCGTCCGGAAGTTCGGCCGCCTGATCGACCAGAACATCGCCCAGGCCCGTTATATCGCCGGCCTCGTCAAGGCGGAGGCTCTGCTGGAACTGGTGGCGCCCGTTGCGATCAACATCGTCTGCTTCCGCTTCCAGCCCGGCGTCATCGACGGCGAGGCGTTGAAGCGGCTCAATATCGAGATCATGCTGCGCCTGCAGGAACAGGGCATCGCCATCCTGTCCGACACCACGGTGCAGGGCCAGCATTGCCTGCGCGTGGCGATCAACAATCATCGCACCCGGCGCACCGACCTCGACCTGCTGGTCCGCGAGACGGTGCGGATCGGCAAGGAGGTCTTCACCACCCGTGCGGAAACCCGATCTTGATTCCTGCCGGCTGATATGCGCGGATCAGCCTCCACCTGCCATGGCCATCGGCCCATTGTGCTGCGCATATCCCTCCGACGGAGATCGACCGCCGGCTTGCCGGAAGGTACAAAGGGTGTTTAGCTCGGCACCATATCGCAGCGAAGGAGAAGGCCCTTGGCCCTGCGCATCGTGCAACTCGGCAAACCGCGCCACAAGGATGAGGGATTGCGCCTCGGCACCGTGCGCCGTCCGCCGCGCGGCGTGCCGAAAGCCGAGTTCGCCAAGCGCGACTATTATGACGTCTGGCTGCCGCAGCTCTCGCCCAGCCCCGATCTGGTGAAGCAGGCTTTGGCGGCGCAGGCCGATGACGATGCCAAAGGCTGGGCGGCTTTCACCCGGCATTTCCGCACCGAGATGAGCGAGGGCGATGCGGCGCGGCTGCTCGACATGCTGGCGGCACTCTCTCACCAGACCAATTTCTCGCTCGGCTGCTATTGCGAGGATGAGCGCCATTGCCATCGCTCGATGCTGCGCGAGCTGCTGAAGGAGCGTGGCGCGCGCATCGCCTAGCGCCGGATCTGCCAGGGTCGGATCTACCAGGGGCGGGGCGGACCGGACGAGCCGACGGCCGCGATCAGCCGGCTCTTTGCCTGTCTGCCTGGACCTGCGCATCCTCCCGGTTGAGCGCGGCAATGACCTCCAGGCAGAAGTCGATGAAGGCCCGCACCTTGACGGGCCGGTGCTGGCGCGAGGGATGAATGGCATAGAGCGGGAACAGCTCGTCCGTCCAATCGGGAAACAGCAGGACGAGACGCCCGCTTTTCACCAGATGCATCTGGCCTAGTTCCAGGATCTGGGCGATTCCGGCCCCCGCCTCCAGGGCGCCGACCATGGTGCCGGTATCGGAAACCAGCAACCGCGCCTTGACATTGACCGGCAGCACTTCCGCGCCGCGCCGGAACTCCCATTCATAGGCCCGGCCATGCGCCGCATCCCAGAAATCGATACAGGCATGCTGCTCGACCTCGCGCGGATGCTTGGGCCGTCCATGCGCGGCGACATAGCCCGGCGAGGCGACGGTCAGGATACGCGTCTCGACCAGCTTGCGCGCGAAGAACGAACCGACCGGCGGATCGCCGAAGCGCAAGGCCAGATCGAACCCGTCCGCCACCAGGTCGCCCACCGCATCGCGCATGATCAGTTCAAGCGAAAGATCCGGATAGCGGGCGAGGAAATCCGCAAGATGCGCCGACAGCACGATGCGCGAGAAGAAGGGATCGATATTGACCCTGAGCCTTCCGCGCACATTGCTGCTGGAGCCGGCGGCGTCGATCGCCGCCTCCTCGATGCCGGCGAGATGCGGCCCGACGCTTTCATAGAAGCGCCGACCCTCATCGGTCAGGGTCATCGAGCGCGTGGTCCGCTGCAGCAGGCGCACACCGACCCGCGCTTCCAGCCGCGACAAGGCGCGGCTGACGCCGGAAGGCGACAGGCCCAGCGTCTCGGCCGCCCGCACGATCGTCCCCGCCTCCACCACCGCCATCAGCACGGTCACCCCGGCCAGCAATCTGCCGTCGTAAGGCATCTCATCCCTGATTTTCAGTCACGATTGGGCTGACACAATGGCGCTCAAAGCACAGTCAGCGCAATGGCATATTACACGTGAAGCGCGGGACGCCCCGCCGCTTGTCGGTGCCGCTCATCTGTCACCATGGCGCTTGACCTGCTGGTCTACGGCCGCGAGTCAACGACATGATGGAAAGCTCTAACCGCAGTTGCGATTTCAATCGATCGGCATGTCATCGCTAATGCCGGCGTAGATGCCGCGTTGGAGCATGCGCAACGCCCGTTGGAAAAGACGCTGAGCGACGTAGTGACCGCCGCTTCACTCAGCCCAGGGGTCAAGGTCCGTGTCCAAGACAGCACGGAGTGCAGCACGTAATTTTGCCGCATTCTTGACCCCGAACGCGCCTTCGAACTGGTTCTGCGCGGACTGCCATAGCGGCAACGCTTGTTCGAGCTTGCTCAATCCCGCCTCCGTGATCTGGACCATCCGCGCGCGTTGGTCGTGTTCATCCGGCCGTACGGTCAGCAGCCCGTCACGTTCCAGCGGCTTGAGATTTGCCGCTAATGTTGTTCGGTCCATCGCGATCGCGTCGGCAAGTGCCGAGATTGAGGCGCGCTCTGCCAATGCGAGCTTCCGGAGGATCGTAAACTGTGTCGTCCGGAGGCCCGAAGGGGCGAGCATGCGGTCGTACGAGGCCGAGAGATAGCGCGCCGCCCGTCGGCTCGCGGAGCTATTGCATTGGCCATCCATCGCGCTGAGCGCGCTTCGTAGTCCCGCGTCTGGCTGCTTTTTGGCGCGCAAACTGTCTCCGGTCGCTATGTCAATTCCGTCTGCCGCCAGAATAGGCGAACCTGCTCGTATCGGCAAGACGGGGTTGCCGGCCGGAAAATACGAGTATATACTCCTTTTTATTCGACCAGCAAAAATTGGAGATTTCTTCATGCCCGTTTTCGACGCTCATGTGCCAAAGGGCCGTTTCACGCCTGATCAGAAGCGGTTGCTCGCTGACGCGCTGACCCAATCGCTCGTTCAGGCGCTCCAACTTCCCGAAGGCGACAGGTTTATCTCGATCACCGAGCACGGTGACGGTGAGCTGCACCTGCATCCGACCTACATGGACATGCAGCGCACCGACAACGCCATGATCATAAGTGTACTTTTGGGGCCCCATCATCCACTTGAGAACAAACGGAGGCTCGCCGCGTCGATCAACAAATTGGTTGTCGAGGCGCTGGGGGTATCGCCTGACGACATCTTCGTGGCAATCATTCCTGTCCCGCGGGAGAACTTTTCATTCGGGCGGGGTGAGCTGCAGCTGGCGCAGTAGAAATCGCCTTAAAGTCCCGGCTGCTTGAGCCGATCCCGATCGTCCTGCAGAAGCAAAGGTGGCAACTCGATCCTCGTGTCGTTCCGCCAGCCGCTCGCGCAGGCGAAAATTATCTCGGTGAGGCAGCAATGCGTATTTGATCGGCGGATTTATCGTAATCCTCCGCGTGTCTACGAGACCTGGAGATCGGGGCGCGCCGGACCCGAAGCCACTGCTCCCGGCAATCAAGCCGCTGCGCCGCATGTTCGTGGCTGATTCGCTGTCACTCTTCCGATGGCTTGCCTCTGACGGCGTCCTCGACCACTCTATATCATATTGAAAAGCGACGGATTCCCGTTTTAGATCTAGGCGCCTTAGGATGCGATCCAGCATCATCGGGCGGCATTAGACTGGTCCTTCCGCGTGTTGCGTTCGCTTAGAAGCAACCGGCGAGAAATAGGCGACCTCCAAGGGGAGAAACACCATGAGTCTCGATTTTCTCATCACCACGCTGATCGTCGTGGTCTCGCCGGGCACCGGTGTCCTCTATACCCTGGCGGCCGGCTTGACGCGGGGGCCGAAGGCCAGCATGGTCGCGGCGCTCGGCTGCACCCTCGGCATCGTGCCGCATATGGCGGCTGCCGTGCTCGGCCTCGCCGCCTTGCTGCACGCAAGCGCGCTCGCCTTCCACACGCTGAAATATGCCGGCGTCGCCTATCTGCTCTACATGGCCTGGCAGACGCTGAAGGAGCACGGGGCGCTGCGCGTCGATACCGCGAACAGCCCGCGCTCGAGCGCCAAGGTGATCGTGCAGGCAATCCTGATCAACATCCTCAATCCGAAGCTGTCGATCTTCTTCTTCGCCTTCCTGCCGCAATTCATCGACGCGCATGAGGCGCATCCCCTGCCCCGGATGCTGGAACTGAGCGGCGTCTTCATGGCCGTCACCTTCATGGTCTTCGTGCTCTACGGCCTTTTCGCCGCGGCGGTGCGCAACCACATCATCGCCCGCCCCCGCATCCTGACCTGGATGCGCCGCAGCTTCGCCGCCGCCTTCGTGGCTTTGGGCGCCAAGCTGGCCTTGGCGGAGAGATGAAACAAGGCATCAAGTTGACCGTGCTCGACGCTAGAGACTCTGTTTCCGTCGATGGCCGTCGCGGATGTCAGGCCACGCCAAGAAAACGCGCCAGCTTGCCCAAGGTCTGATAGCCGAACTCCACGGCGCCGAAGCCGATCACCGCATCGCGCTGCTCCCTGGTGGGGTGGAGTTGGCGCATGGTCAATACGGTCTTTCCGTCGCTTTGCGCATCGAAGGTAATAATGACATGGAAGCGCGCGGGATCTTCATCCTTGTCCGAGCCGTGCTCGATCTCGATCAGCCGCGGCGCTTCAATCCGCAGGAACACCATTCGGTTGTCGTAACGCGTGCCGTCAGGCCCCGTATAGAGGAAGCGCCAGCGCCCGCCGACGCGGAGGTCGCATTCCAGCGATTGAACCTCGAAGCCGTCGGGGCCGAACCACTGCACGATCTGCGCCGGATCGGTCCATGCCTGGAACACGCGCTCGCGCGGTGCGGCGATCACGCGGCTCAGCACGACCTCCCGATCGAGCGCCCAGGTTCTGAGCGGGTCAGCATGCATGCCGTCACTTTTCATGCCCTCACTTTTCATGCCCTCACTTTTCATGATTGCCACCCTTCGTCTCAGTTGTTGCAAGGAATCGTTCCAGACGGTCGAAGCGCGCCTCCCAGGCGGCGCGGGTATGGTCGAACCAGCGGGCGGTCTCGGCGAGACGCTCGGCATTCAGCCGACACGGACGCTTCTGCCCGTCGCGTCCGCGGGCGATGAGGCCGGCGCGCTCCAGCGCCTTCAGATGCTGCGACACGGCCGGCAGGCTCATCGCGAAGGGTGCGGCGATCTCCTGCACCGTCAGGTCGCCCTCGCTCGCCAGTCGGCTCAGGATAGCCAGCCGGGTCGGGTCGCCAAGCGCCGCGAATGCCTGCGCAAGGTTCTGAGAAGCCTGCATATTTTCGAACCGCTCGACATTTAAGTATTTACTTAAATAACAGCGACCACCCCCTCCGTCAAGCGAAAGGGCCGCATCGCGGCACGATGCAGCCCTCGGCCTCGAACCGCGTCCTGGCCGTTCAGGCCCCGGCCGGACGCACCAGGATATAGCCCTGATGCAGGATCTCTTCGCCGCGCGATAGCGATGCCGTGCGAACGGCGCCACAAGCGCGGAAGCCCAGTTTCACCAGCACATTGGCGGAAGCGGCATTATCCGCGGCATGGCCCGAGTGCAATTTCGCGAGCCCCACTTTGGCGAAGGCGAAGTTCACCACGGCCCGCGCCGCCTCGCTGGCATATCCGCGTCCCCAGCTCGATTTCTCGAACCAGTAACCAAGCTCGCCCTCGCCGCCGGAAATCTCGTCGATATCGACGACGCCGATCATGCGCCCCTGCAGGTCGATCGCGAAACGATAGGCCTCGCCCGCGTCCCACTCCCGCCCATGATCGGCGAACCACCTGGCGATTGCATCGCGGTCGGGCGGAAACGGCGCCATGCGCAACATGCGCGTGACCTCCCAGTCGGATTGGATCTCGACGGCGCGGCCGGCATCGGCGGGAACGGTCGGCCGCAGCACAAGGCGATCCGTTGATATCCGGCAAGGAGCGATCGGAGAAGGATTCATGCGGGTTGTTCCGGCAAAGACATGAGTTTCCGCTTTCTTTGCAGACCTCTTTGCGGCCGCGTTACCTCCCCGCTTCCGGCGCCTGGCTGTCGGCTTGCGTGATCAGCCGGGCGCTGCGCTGGTTGCGGGCATGGATCCACAGCCAGTTGATGGCGACATTGAGGCGGCTGCGCACGCCAATCAGGAAATAGATATGGGCGATGCCCCAGATCCACCAGGCGAGGGCACCCTTCAGCTTGATCCAGCCGAAATCGATGATCGCCTTGCGCTTGCCGATCTGCGCCAGGCTGCCCTGATGATGATAGCGGAAGGGTCCCTTCGGCGGCCGGCCGGCCAGCCGCGCCTTGATCGCCTGGGCGACATAGCGGCCCTGCTGCTTGGCCGCCGGGGCGATGCCGGGGACCGGCTTGCCGTCGGGGCCAGCCAGGCTTGCCGTGTCGCCGATGACGAAGATCTCGGGATGGCCGGGTACGGTCAGGTCCGGCAGAACCTGCAAGCGCCCCGCCCGGTCGGCCGGCGCCCGCAGCCATTCGGCGACCGGCGAGGCCCGCACGCCCGCCGCCCAGATGACGGTGCCGGCCGGCAGCGTCTGCTTGCCGCGCATGACGCCTTCGGCGGAGCAAGCCGTCACGTTCTCGCCCAGCAGCACCTCGACGCCGATATGCTCCAGCGAGCGCCTGGCATAGTCGGAGAGATCGCGCGGATAGGTGCCGAGGATGCGGTCGCTGCCTTCGATCAGCACGACGCGCGCCTGCTGCGTATCTATATGGCGGAAGTCGCCGGTCAGCGTGTCGCGCGCCAGCTCGGCGATGGTGCCGGCCAGTTCCACGCCGGTCGGCCCGCCGCCGACGATGACGAAGGTCAGCAAGGCCGCGCGCCTCTGCGGATCGGTTTCGTATTCGGCGCGCTCGAAAGCCAGCAGGATGCGGCGCCTGATGCGCGTCGCATCCTCGATGGTCTTCAGGCCCGGCGCATAGGGTTCCCAATCGTCATGGCCGAAATAGGCATGCCGCGCCCCCATCGCCGCGACCAGCGTGTCATACGGAACCGCCTCGCCGCCTTGCAGCAGGACGTTGCGCGCCTCGGCATCGATGCCGGTCACCGTGGCGAGGCGCGTCTCGACATCGGCGCGGCCCTTCATCAGGCCGCGGACCGGCCAGGCGATCTCCGACGTCGCCAGCGAAGCGGTGGCAACCTGATACAGCAAGGGCTGGAAGATATGATGGTTGCGCTGGTCGATCAGCGTGATCGAGGTGCCCGATCCGGCCAGGTGCTGGGCGGCGCTGAGCCCGCCGAAACCGGCGCCGATGATGACGACGCAATGGCGTTGCTGTGCCGCCACGGCCCCTCCTCCAGACTTTGGTTCATGATGCGCTCAACACCAAACCGGCATTGCCTGTTCCGGCAGGCCGTTCCGCCTGGGACATCAGGCCGCAGCATCGCGCGCGAACCGTTTCGGCGGCGTGCGATGCTGCATTGGCGATGGCGCGCTTGCTGTGATGGATTTCCGTCGTCAGGCGATGGTATCGACCACCCCGCCATCGACGCGCAGCGCCGCGCCGGTCGTGGCCGAGGCCTGCAGCGAGCAGGCATAGACGACCATGTTGGCGACCTCTTCCACCGTGGCGATGCGCTGGATGATCGAGCTGGAGCGATGCGCCTTGACGAATTCGGTGCCGATTTCCGCGGCGGATTTTCCGGTCTTCTTCACCTCTTCCTTTAGCATCTCCTCGACGCCTTCCGAGAGGGTCGGTCCGGGCAGCACGGCATTCACCGTGACGCCGGTGCCGGCGAGGCGCTTTGCGAGGCCGCGCGAGACGGCGAGATTGGCGGTCTTGGTCATGCCGTAATGCACCATCTCGACCGGGATGTTGATGCCGGATTCAGAAGAGATGAAGACGATGCGGCCCCATTTCCGTGCGACCATGCCGGGCGCATAGGCGCGCGACACGCGCACGCCGGACATGACGTTGATCTCGTAAAAGCGCATCCATTCCGAGTCCGGCACTTCGAAGAAATCCTGCGGGTTGAAGATGCCGACATTGTTGACGAGGATATCGGCCTGCGGCTCGGCCTTGACCAGGGAATCGCAGCCGGCCGCCGTGCCGAGATCGGCGGCGACACCGCGCAGCCGCTTCTCCGCGCCCGGCACCGCCTTGGCGATGGCGGCGATCGCCTGGTCCACCGCCGCCTGCTTGCGGCCATTGACCACCACGGTCGCGCCCGATTCGGCCAGCCCCTTGGCGATGGCAAAGCCAATGCCGACGGTCGAGCCGGTGACGATGGCGGTCTTGCCGGTAAGATCGATTTTCATAAGCGGGTCCTTTCCTGTTGGACAGCGCGCCTTGCGCTTGGCGCTGCCCTCAACCACGAGAAACTGTCATGTCGAATCCCCGTCCTAATCGACGAGTGTCGAGCAGCCGATTGCGTCTTGCACGCGGCAAACGAGATGGGAGCGCCATTACGCCATATCCAGCCCCCGCGCGCCAGGGGCGACAAACCCCCATGAGGCGCAGGGGTTTGCACACCAGGCCAGGCGATGGAGCCGCTGCCGATTCCTGGCTGAGCTTCAGACTTGGCGGACGATGGCGCCGATCGCATTGACGACAAGACGCGCGGCGGTCAGTGCGGTCAGGCCATCAATGTCGGCCGGGGGGTAGAACTCGACCAGGTCGAAACCCACGAGCCTCGCCCGCTTGCCGACACCGGCGATCAGGTCGATCGCCTGCGTATAGCTGAGGCCGCCAGGGGTTCGCGCCGCCACACCCGGCATGATGCCGGGATCGAGCCCGTCGCAATCAAGCGTGATGACGACCCGCACCCCTTCCGGAATATGCCGGAGTCCCGCCTCGACACCCTCGGCATGGACCTCGCGGGCGGTCACCAGATGGCTGCCATAATGCTTGGCCGCCTCGACTTCGGCGCGCCTTGCGCTGCCGACGCTGCGCATACCGACCTGCACCATGCCGGCGACATGCGGCATCTCGCTCACCCGGCGCATCGGGCTCGAATACCCGTAGCGCTCGCCATGCACCTCATCGCGCCAGTCGATATGGGCGTCGATCTGCAGGACCCAGACCGGCCCGTGATCCGCGAAGCCGGCGAGGAAGGGCGTCACCACGGAATCATCGCCGCCGAGCAGGATCGGCACCGCCGACGCCAGCACCGCGCGCGTCTTCGCCTCGATCCGGGCGCGGTTGCCGGCATTGTCATGCAGCGCGGTGGCGATATCGCCGGCATCGACACAGCAGACCGGCCCGCCGTCGAACAGCGGCCCGCCGAGATCGAAATCCCAGTGCTCGATGAATGCCGCATCCTCCTCGCTCGCCGCCCGGATCGCATCGGCCGCCAGAGCGAAACCGCTGCTGTCCTGGCCGGGATAGGTGCTGCCATGTCCTGCACCGAAGATCACCGCCCGCGGCGCGTTGCCATCGGCAAGGCGATCAGGAAAACCGAGAAAGCGTGGTGAGGCGGTCATGGTGATGGTCCCAGTCGTTTGCGGTCTCGGCGAGAAGAAACCTGGAATTCAGCAGATTCTTTCAGCCTTCTCGAAACTTCAACAGAAGCATCTATTCGCCGCTACCCCTGACGAAAGGCACCCGTTTTAGCAAACTCTTCGAGTTCGAGCGGGCAGTAGCCCATCATCGTGTCGACTAGTTCCGGGCGATCCCGCTCATGCCCGATGACGACCCATTTCCGATAAGCGACGGCATCACCGGCCCGCCCATTCATGTAGTTCAGGATGCCGGGTCGATCGGCGGCTGGTATTGCGAAGCTCATCGCCCGCCCTAAGCAATCGGCAGTCTTCTGGTTCTCCCCACGCGCCACATATGCATTCGCGATGGCTTCATCGAGGGTTGCGGCTTGTTTCGGCGGAGATGCCGGCTGGGCGGCGCAGCCTGCCAGCAAAAAACAAAACACCAATCCCCTTGAGCCCATTCTTCTTTGATCCATTCTCATCCGGCCTTTCGCCGATGTTCGGAGTTGCAGTATTCGCGGGGAATCCCCGCCGTTCCGCGCCCTATTTCGGCATCGGCGATGGCGCCGCGGACCGCTCAGCCTGCAGAACGGCGATCTTTGTTTTCAATTCGCTTAGCTGCCGGTCATATCGCGCTGCCAAAAGGAAGACGGCCATGAACGGAGCCAGATCGGTCATTGAAGGGGGCTTTCATATAGAAGACCACCCCGTAGACACAGACAAATGCCCAGACCACTGAAAGCGTGGCGCTATGCCGTTCCATGAGGCGTGCAAGCATAAATTCCCCCGATCTTTCCCCAAAGCTCACGTCCGATAATATCCGCCATCGGACATGGCGTAGATGCTGCCGATATTAGAAGGGGCGGTCAATGAACTCGGGCGGGGAAACCCCGCCGTTCCGCGCCTAATTTGGCACCGGCGACGGCGAAGCGGCCTTCAGCTGCGCCCGCAGGACGACGATCTCGGCTTTCAGTAGTGCCTGGTTTCGTTCGGAGCGAATGACCAAGCCGAGCACGGCGAAAGCCAAAATTCCGGCGGCGGCATCCGTTCGCCCAAATCCTGCATTCATGACAGCAAAGATGGTGCACAGGACGATACCCCACCGGCTCGTGAGCCAGCCGGTCCATTGATAAACGACCTCTAACATAGAGAATCCTCCCAAACTCACGTCGGATATTTCCCATTATCGGACGTGACTAGATGCTGCCCAAAACCAAAAGAAGGTCAAGGAACTCCGCTGGTTATTCGGATATGTAGCCTCTTCAGAAGGAGGGTGGCTCGGCCCAGCTGACCGCAGACGGCGAGACAAGTATGGATACTGAAACCCAAGTAGATCGGCCACCAGTCTGTCCTCCCCTCAATTAACCAACTTGTTCCCCCGCAACCTCTCCGCCGCGAAGTCGATGAAGCTCCGCACCTTGGCCGGCACATGGCGGCCGCCGGGATGGACGAGGTGAATGGGCAGCGGTTCTTCCTCGTAATCGGCGAGCACGATCTTCAGCTTCCCGTCTTGCGCCGCCGGCCCCACTTGGTAGGACAAGGGCCGCGCCAGGCCCCAACCGGCGATGGCGGCGGCGATCGCTGCCTCGTTGGTGTTGCTGTAGAGGCGTGGCGCCACCGTCACCACCGTCTTCTCGTCGCGGCCGAAACGCCAGTCGAGCGAGGCCCAGGCATTGGTGACGGAGACGATGTTGTGGCGCGCGAGATCGGCCGGCGTCTTCGGCTGGCCGTATTTCTTGAAATAGCCGGGCGCCCCCACCACCACGCGCCGCACCGTTCCCACCCGCGTCGCGCTGAGGCTTGAATCGGCGAGATGACCGATGCGCACGGCAAGATCGATGCCCTCGTCGATGATGTTGACGATGCGGTCGAGGAACACGGCCCGCACCGTCATCGCCGGATAGAGGTTGAGATAGTCGGTGAGGAGCGGCAGCACATACATGTTGCCGAACATGACCGGGGCGGTGATGACGAGCGTGCCGGTCGGGGTCGCCTTGGCGCCGCCCGCCGCCGCTTCCGCCTCGGCGATGTCGCCGAGAATGCGCCGGCAATCTTCCAGATAACGCGTGCCGGCCTCGGTCAGCTTCACCCGTCTTGTCGTGCGAATGAGAAGCTGGGCGCCGATCATCTCCTCCAGCCCGGCGATCACCCGCGTCACCGCCGGCGGGCTCAGATTGAGCTGCCGCCCGGCCTCGGCGAAGCTGCCGCCGTCAGCCACCTTCACGAAGACCCGCATCGCCTGCCAGCGATCCATGACTTTCTCCCATACCACCCGATTGCGGTTATCAGCCGCCTGCCCTCAATTATTCCATTCTACGGAATAGTCACTTGCCGACAAGTGACCTTCTGTTTTCGGGGAGAAATAATCATTCTGACTGTGACAGGGAGAGAGCCCAGCTTCCGCACTTCTCCCCGGCCCCGCAACCATCCAGATGCAACCCAGGAGACCCTCGTCATGAAGCTCTATTTCTTCCCCCTCTCCGGCCATGCCCACCGCGCGCACCTGTTCCTGTCCTTGATCGGCGCGCCGCATGAGGTGGTTACTGTCGATCTGAAGAACGGCCAGCATAAGACGCCGGAATATCTCAACATGAACCGCTTCGGCCAAGTGCCGGTGCTGGAAGACGAGGGCAAATACATCGCCGATTCCAATGCCATCATGGTCTATGCCGCGAAGAAATTTGGCAAGACCGATTGGCTGCCGGAAGATCCGGCGGGTGCCGCCGCGGTGCAGCGCTGGCTCTCCGTCGCCGCCGGCCAGCTCGCCTTCGGTCCGGCCGCCGCGCGCCTGATCACGGTCTTCGGCGCCAAGTTCAATCCGGAAGAAGTCATCGCCCGCGCCCATGCCTTGCTGAAGGTGATCGAGACGGAACTGACCGGCCGCAGCTGGCTCGCCGCCGATCATCCGACCATCGCCGACGTGGCGCTCTACAGCTATATCGCCCGTGCCCCCGAGGGGAATGTCGATCTCGCCGCCTATCCGCAGGTCCGTGCCTGGCTCGGCCGCATCGAAGGGCTGAAGGGTTTCGTCCCCTTCCAGGAAACGGCCGCCGGCCTTTCGGCCAAGAAGTGACAGCAATGCAGTGAAGGGGCGGCCGGCGGGTGCCGGCCGCCCATCAGCCTCGTTTCCCGGAAAGGGATCTCGCCATGGTCGCAGCTCTGCCCCCCGCATCATCCGCAGCACTCCCCGCCTCGCCGTGGCATGAGGGCGAGATCACCCTGCAGCGCGCCGCCGGCGTCGACGAGCGCATGGATGGGGTCGGCCGCCGCGTCATTCGCGATTATCTCCTCGACCAGCACCGCGACTTCTATGCGCTGCTGCCCTTCGTCGTCTTAGGCGCGGTGGATGCTGCGGGCGACGCCTGGGCGACTTTGCGCGCCGGACCGAAAGGCTTCCTGCAGGCGCCGGATGAGCATCACCTGCATCTTGACCTTGCCCGCGACCCCGCCGATCCCGCCGATGCCGGCTTCGAGGACGGCAAGGGCGTCGGCCTGCTCGGCATCGAGTTGCAGAGCCGGCGGCGCAACCGCCTCAACGGCACGATCAGCCGGAGCGGTGCCGCAAGCGGCTTCGATATCCTCGTCACGCAGAGCTTCGGCAACTGCCCGCAATATATCCAGCAGCGCGACTTCACGCCGAGCCGCGACCCGCAGCGCTTCACCGACAAGCCGGCGCGGATCGCCGACCGCCTCGACGCCCATGCCCGCGCCGTCATCGCCGCGGCCGATACCTTCTTCATCGCTTCCTATGCGGATACCGATACCGGCCGCCAGGTCGACGTCTCGCATCGCGGCGGCCGCGCCGGCTTCGTGCGCATCGACGATGACGGCACCCTCACCATTCCCGATTTCGCCGGCAACCTGTTCTTCGCGACACTCGGCAACATCCTTCTCAACGGCAAGGCCGGCCTGGTCTTCGCCGATTTCGAGAGCGGCGACCTGCTGCAGCTGACCGGCACCGCCGAGGTCATCCTGGATTCGCCCGAGATCGCCGCCTTCCAGGGCGCCGAGCGTTTGCTGCGCGTGACCCCGCGGCGCGTCGTCTATCGGCCCGATGCCCTGCCCTTGCGCTGGTCGCTGCTGCCCGACGGCTGGTCGCCGAATTCGCTGATGACCGGCAGCTGGGACGAGGCCGCGACGCGCCTTCAGGCGGCGGAGCTCGCCAAGGCCTGGCGGCCGTTCCGCGTCGCCCGGATCGTCGACGAAAGCAGCGTCATCCGCTCCTTCCACCTGGAACCGGTCGACGGCGCCGGAATCATCCCGCATCAGGCCGGCCAGCACCTGCCGATCCGGGTGACGCCTCTCGGCTCGGACAAGCCGGTCTTACGCACCTACACGCTCTCGGTGGCGCCCTCCGACAGCGCCTATCGCCTCAGCATCAAGCGCGAGGGTGTCGTCTCGCGGCATCTCCATGACAATGTCAAGGTCGGCGACATCATCGAGGCGCGCGCGCCCGCCGGCGATTTCACCATCGACGCCGTGGAAACCCGGCCGGCGGTGCTGATGGCGGCCGGCATCGGCGTGACGCCGATGCTCGCCATGCTGCGCCACATCGTTTATGAGGGGCTGCGCAAGCGCCGCATCCGTCCGACCTGGTTCTTCTATGCCGCGCGCAGCAAGGCGGAGCGTGCTTTCGATGCGGAGATCGCTTCGCTGGTCGAGGCCGCCCAGGGCATGGTGCATCTGGTCCGCGTGCTCAGCGATCCCGCCACTGCAGCGGCCGAGGATTATGACGTCGCCGGCCGCATCGACATGGCCCTCTTGAAGGCGGCCCTGCCCTTCAACGATTACGACTTCTATCTCTGCGGCCCCGCCCCCTTCATGCAGAGCGTCTATGACGGGCTGCGCGGCCTCAGCATCGCCGATGCCCGCATCCATGCCGAGGCCTTTGGCCCTGCCTCGCTCAACCGCAAGCCGGATGCGGCGGCGCAACTGCCGGCCCATCTCACCCATGCGCCGGCAACCGCCAGCGTGAAGGTGGTCTTCGCCGGCGCCGGAAAGGAAGCGCGCTGGGAACCGGGCGGCGGCAGCTTGCTGGAACTCGCCGAAGCGCGCGGGCTGCAGCCGGAATTCAGCTGCCGCGGCGGCACCTGCGGCACCTGCAGGACCCGCATCCTCGAAGGCGCCGTCGCATACACGAAGAAGCCGACCGCCTCCGTCGCCCCCGATGAAGCCCTCATCTGCTGCGCCGTGCCCGCCGCAGCCGAAGACGGCGGCGGCGAGCGCCTGCAGCTCGACCTGTGAGGGAGCGGCCGCGGCGGCGCCTCAACCGCGCCGCTGCGCCCTCATCTCCCGCGTCACCGCGGGCTTGACCCGAGGGTCCGTGCCGGCAAACCGAAGAAAGATACGCGCGAAACTATCCAGCCAGTGCCGCATCATGGCGCCTGGCATCGCCATGGATTGCCGGGTCGAGCCCGGCAATGACAAGAAGGGGAGAAGTTGCCCCCATACGCCAGCCACTCTTTCACTGTCACCCTCGAACTTGATCCGAGGGTCCATGCCGGCAAGCGAAGAAAGATACGCGCGAAACTATCCAGCCAATGCCGCATCAGGGCGCCTGGCATCGCCATGGATTGCCGGGTCGAGCCCGGCAATGACAGAAGGAGAGAAGTTGCCCCGTGCGCCAACCACTCCCTCACTGTCACCCTCGGACTTGATCCGAGGGTCCATGCCGGCCAACCGAAGAAAGATATTCGCGAAACTATCCAGCCAGTGCCCCATCATGGCGCCTGGCGTCGCCATGGATTGCCGGGTCGGGCCCGGCAATGACAGAAGGGGAGAAGTTGCCGCGTGCGCCAACCACTCCCTCACTGTCACCCTCGGGCTTGACCCGAGGGTCCATGCCGGCAAGCGAAGAAAGATATTCGCGAGACTATCCAGCCAGTGCCCCATCATGGCGCCTGGCATCGCCATGGATTGCCGGGTCGGGCCCGGCAATGACAAGAAGGGGAGAAGTTGCCCCCATACACCAGCCACTCCCTCACTGTCACCCTCGGACTTGATCCGAGGGTCCATGCCGGCAACCGAAGAAAGATGCTCGCGAAACTATCCAGCCCGCGCCCCCATCAAATCGCCTGGCATCGCCATGGATTGCCGGATCAAGTCCGGCAATGACAGAAGGAGAGAAGTTGCCCCGTGCGCCAGCCACTCCCTCACTGTCACCCTCGGACTTGATCCGAGGGTCCATGCCGGCAAACCGAAGAAAGATATTCGCGAAACTATCCAGCCAGTGCCCCATCATGGCGCCTGGCACCGCCATGGATTGCCGGATCAAGTCCGGCAATGACAGAAGGAGAGAAGTTGCCCCGTGCGCCAACCACTCCCTCACTGTCACCCTCGGACTTGGTCCGAGGGTCCATGCCGGCAAGCGAAGAAAGATATTCGCGAGACTATCCAGCCAGTGCCCCATCATGGCGCCTGGCATCGCCATGGATTGCCGGGTCGGGCCCGGCAATGACAAGAAGGGGAGAAGTTGCCCCCATACGCCAGCCACTCCCTCACTGTCACCCTCGGACTTGATCCGAGGGTCCATGGTACAGCCGTCGCGGCGCCATCCCCCTTGCACTCAACCGGATAACAGTGGGCTTGACCCGAGGGTCCATGCCGGCAACCTGCAACCGCCGGACGGCATTGGCCGAAATCCATGACGCCAGCGAAACAAAGCCCGATCAAAGCCGCGTCAAAGGTTGACGGCCAGCTCCAGGCGCACGAAGCTGTGCGACCTCATCCAGGCGAACGAGAGAGGCACATGCAGGACGATGATCTGGCCAGATTTGCAGCAGAGGGCGCGGCACCTCTGCCGCAACCGGACACCGCGGACCATCTGGCCCATGACGGCGCCCGCATCTGGTATGCAAGCTATGGCGCAGCCGCTGCAAAGCCGGTGATCCTGCTGCATGGCGGGCTCGGCCATAGCGGCAATTGGGGCCACCAGGTACCGGCGCTCGTTCAAGCCGGCTATCGCGTCCTCGTGATCGACAGCCGCGGCCATGGCCGCAGCACGCGCGACGCCCGCCCCTATAGCTATGAATTGATGGCGTCGGACGTGATTGCCGTGATGGATGCGCTGGCGATCGAGCGGGCCGCCTTCATCGGCTGGAGCGACGGCGCCTGCATCTCGCTGGTGCTGGCCGCACAGCGCCCGGAACGCAGCGCGGGCGTCTTCTTCTTTGCCTGCAACATGGATCCCAGCGGCACCAAGCCCTTCGACGAGAGCAATCCGCTGATCGGCCGCTGCTTCAGCCGCCACGCCAAGGACTATGCGGTACTTTCCGCGACGCCCGACCAGTTCCAGAACTTCGTGGGCGCCGTCGATGAAATGATGAAGACCCAGCCCAACTACACCGCCGCCGATCTCGCCAAGATCCAGGTTCCCGTCACCATCGCGCTCGGCGAGCATGACGAATTCATCAAGCCCGACCACGCCGACTACCTCGCTCGTTCGATCCCTGGCGCCCGGCGCCTCACCCTCCCCGGGGTCAGCCATTTCGCCCCGCTGCAGCGACCGGCGCTGTTCAACGATGCGGTGCTGACATTTCTGGACAGGGTGATTGGCTCATAGAGCGATAGCTTACTCGTCCGACGACAACGGCTTCCGGTAATAAACCACCCGCGCAGTCTCCGTGAAACCCAGTGCGCCATGCATCCGCTGCGATATGCGATTGCCGATAGCGGCATCGGACGCAAATTCGGTACAGCCGCGCGCCGCCGCCCAGGCCTCGATGGCCGCGCATAATCGTCGCGCGACCCCCTGCCGTCGAAAAGCGGGCTTCACATAAATGCCTTCGAGAAATGCAACAGGCGATGTTACGCAGCCATTGACATAGTCGTGGCGCAGGCACGCCTCGGCAAAGCCGATCGCCTCGCCACTGTTATTGCGCATGACAAAGACGGCAGCGGCATGCGGCATATCGCGCAGAAGCTGGCGCGCCTCCGCTTCGTTGCGGCCGCCGTCGATATGCGGCCACAATTCCGTCCGTAACTGCATCCAGCCGCCTATGGTATCTTCGCTTGGCGATTCAACCTGCATGATGCCTCCCCAGTCGCGGCCGCGCTCTAGAATATCTGCCGCGCCTTCGACCGCGGATCATCCACCAATGTGCCGCTATGCAGGACGCCGTCCATCGCTCTTTGCCGCCAGGCGCGCGTTGAATCGTAATATGCCTTCCGCGGATCGATCTCTGTCAGCAGGAGGCCCGGTTGTTCCGGCTCCAGCCGGCCGGTGACGACACCGTCCGGCCGCACCACGAAAGCCGGCCAACAGGAACGCGGCGCCGATGAGTTTGAGCAACTGATCCACAGATGATTGTCAGCCGCTGCCGCCGGCACTGCCGATAGCTGGGTAATCCCCGCGATCGTTGTGGCGCAATTCAGCACATGATTTTCCATCCCGACCGCCCTTTCCATCGCCGCGAAACGTGACGGGGCGATATTTCCACTATGGAAGGAGTGCAGAATCACCTGCGCGCCCCGCCGCTGATAGTCGCGATAGAGTTCGGGATAGCGATATTCATGGCAGATCAGCGTCCCGATGCAAACATCCTTGACCGAGAACACGCAAACATGGTCGCCCGGCGTGTAATGCGCCAGATCGCCCTCGCCTTCCGTTTCGTCGCCCGCACAAAAACGCTTGTCATAGCGATCGATCAAACGGCCCTGCCCGTCGATCACGTAGAGCGCATTATGCGGCTTATGTGTGCCGGACAGAGGATGCGCCGAGCCGAAGACCGCCCAGATTCCCGCCCGGCCGATATGCGCCGCTACCGCGGCAGTCTCCTTGCGCAAGGCAGCCCAGTCATAGCCCGCATAGCTTGCGAGATCGTGCCCCGCATAACCCGCTAGGCAGGCTTCGGGAAAATGAATGAGATCGGCGCCAAGGAGAGCCGCCTCGTCGATCTGACGCATCATCTGCGCCGCATTTCGTGCGGGATCGGCGCTGGTGGCGAACTGGCTGGTAGCGAGTATGAGAGACACGTTCGACACTGTAAGCGATAAACTGTGGATGAACGGCAGTTCGGAGAAAACCTTGATGTTTCGCTGATGCGTTCTGCCTGGGTGAGATTGTGGTTTATCTCGATGCCTGGCGCAACATGGCATCAAACCGGCTATCAATTGCAAGCTATGCCGTATCGGCCAACTTCGACCAGCGCCGTGGTCGACGGCATGAAGGCGAAGTCGCTGACCGGTGCCCAATCTCAATCGTTGTCTCGCCGCCTTGCGCCGCATCCAGGAACAGATGGCACCTAAGAGGCCAACCGCCGACCGTCCATGAGAAGAGAATCTTCGCCGGCCGGGCAGGCCGAAAAAGCGGCCCGCCGGGCAAAACGCACCGCCCGCAAACCGGCACATTGCGATGGATCAATGTTTCCTTTACGACTGGCAGCTAGGTTAATTGGCAGTAAAGAGTCCGTCCACGCGCACAGGAAGTGCAGCCCGGGATGCCACCGACAGTGGAAACCGAGGTTAGTGAAGGAAAGCTGCGCAGTGCCATACCCTGCTGTGCCTACCCCCCCGGCAAATTGGTATGACCCGCTCGTTCTTGGGCGCCGAAAAATCGCCTTTCCCGTGGCCATGCTGCTTTTCGCCTTGCTCTATTTCGCCGCGGCGCGTCTCGGCCTGCTGCTGGCGACCGTGCAGCAGAGCGCCTCGCCGGTCTGGCCTGCTTCCGGCCTCGCCGTCGCCGCCCTGGTCCTGTTCGGCCGGCGCTTCTGGCCGGCCGTGGCGCTGGGCGCCTTCACCGTCAATCTGGTGACCAGCGGCCTTGTTTCAGCCTTGCCGATCTCCGCCGGCAACACCGCCGAAGCCCTGCTCGGCGCCTGGATCATCGCGCGCGTCAATGCCATCCAGGTGGAGCAGTTCCCGATCGCCCGCACCGCCGGCTTCGTCCTGGCGGCGCTGGTGGCGCCCCTGCCCAGCATGCTCATGGGGGTTGGCGGGCTGGCGCTGGCCGGCACCCTTCCGCCCGGGCAGAGCGGCGTGGTCGGCCTCACCTGGTGGACCGGCGATGCGCTCGGCATCCTGCTGATCGCGGCCGCGCTGCTGGCGCCGCGCAACGCGGCCAAGCCGGCCGACGCGCCCAGACCAGCTGTTGCGGGGCTCTGGCAGCATCGGCAGGACCGCATCGTCATCCTGCTGCTGACCGGCGCGCCCATCTGCTACCTGCCCTTCCTCGATCCCTCGCTGCGGGCGGGGATCTTCCTGATCTTTCCCCTGGTGCTGCTGGCAGGACACTGGTTCGGCGCCCGGGGCAGCACCTGGCTGGCGCTGGGCACCGCCGTTATCTGGCTCGGCGGCACGGCGCTCGGCAAAGGGCCTTTCGTCGATATCTCCCTCAATGACAGCCTGCTCAACATGCAGGCCATGCTGGCGGCCCTGGCGCTCGCCGGCATGGTCTTTTCCGAACGCATCAGCGCGCGCTCGGCCATTCCCGGCATCGTCTTCCTGATCGGCTGCGCCATCTGCGCCGGCATCTTCCTCACCATCGACCAGCGCCAGCGCCAGGCCGATGACCGGCGCTTCACCGATCTCATCGGCCAGGCCGAGGCGGAGATCCGCGAAACCATGCAGGATTATGTCGCGCAGTTGCGCGGCGGCGCCGGCCTGTATGCAGCCTCGTCTTCGGTCAGCCGCGACGACTGGCGCGCTTATGTCGACCGGCTGGACATCGCCGATGCCGATCCCGGCCTTTACGGCCTCGGCGTCGTGCTGCCGGTCGCCCCGGCCGATCTCGCTGCCTTCACCGCCGCCGCCAGGGCGGACGGGGCGAAGGATTTCACGCTGAAGCAGGTGCCCGGCATCGCGCCTGAGGACGCCGCTTTTCCCCAGCACTTCGTCATCCTCTATGCCGAGCCGGAAACCCGCAACGCCGCCGCGATCGGCCTCGATATCGCCAGCGAGCCGAACCGGCGGGCGGCCGCCTTGCAGGCGCGCGACAGCGGCGAGCCGGTGATCACCGCCCCTATCAGCCTGATCCAGGATCAGCGCCGCCAGCCCGGCTTCCTCATCTTTCTGCCGTTCTACGCGGCCGGCGCACCGGGCGCATCGCCCGAGACGGCTGCCGGCAGCGCGCGGCCAGACTTCAAGGGATGGATCTACGCCCCCTTCACGGCGGAGTCCTTCTTCACCCGGGCGCTGGGCGCCTATGTCCGGGAACTGCGCATGCGGATCTACGAAGGCCCGGCGATGCAGCCCGAGAAACTCGTCTTCGCCGGCCTTGAAGATCGCAGCCGCGGCCCGGCATCGGAAACGCCGCCGTCCCAGCCCCCGTTCCAATTGGAGCGGCAGAGCTCCGTCACGCTGCATAGCCAGGTCTTCACCATCGGCTGGGCGCGCGGCGCCGGCTTCGCCACCGACGGGAAACGGATCGCGATTTTCTTCGGCGCCGGCCTGCTTGCCTTCTTCACCCTGCTGGCGGCGCTGATCAGCACGCTGCTCGCCTTGCGTGACCGGGCGACGGCGCTGGCGCGGGAAATGACCGCCGCCTTGCGCGCCAGCAACGAGCGCTTTGAACTGGCCGTCAAGGGCAGCCGCGACGGCATCTGGGACTGGAACCTAGAAAGCGGCGAATACTGGACGGCGCCGCGCTGCAGCGAGATGCGCGGCTATGACGACGGCGGCCTGCCGCCGCATCACGATGCCTGGGAGGAGCTGATCCTGCCGCATGACCGGCAGATCAGCCGCCGCGAATTCGCCAAGCTGATCGACGGCGCCGGCGACAGCGTCGACTTCATCCGCCGCGAGCGTCACAAGAATGGCGAGCTGCTGCACATCCATGTCCGCGCCGTGCCGGTGCGCG
Source organism: Terriglobia bacterium (assembly GCA_035539075.1). GTDB lineage: Bacteria > Pseudomonadota > Alphaproteobacteria > Dongiales > Dongiaceae > Dongia_B. Next base: position 66,793 of record DATLJB010000099.1, on the reverse strand, counting down.
ATGCCGCGGGACGCACCACGCGGCTGATCGGCGTCCATTCGGACGTGACGCCGCTGCTGAAGGCCGAGGCGCAATTGCGCGCCGCCATCGGCGTGATGGAAAGCGGCTTCGCGCTGTTCGACGCCAATGACCGCTTGGTGCTCTGCAATGACGGCTTCATCGATGAGGGCACACGGGCGCGCTTCGGCAATCCGATCGGCCATAGCTTCGAGGAGATATTCGGCGCTTTCGCCGAGGCCGAGCTGACGGCGGTCGATGCGATCAAGGACCGTGCCGCCTGGAAGGCCTGGCGCCTGGAGCAGCACCGCAATCCCCCGGCCGAGCCGCTGGAGATCCAGTGGACCAACGGGCATTGGAGCAGGGTGACGGAACGGCGCACCGCGGATGGCGGCTATGTCGGGCTATGGACCGACATCACCGCCCTCAAGCAGGCGGAAGCCCGCCTGCGCGACGCCATCGAGAGCATCAACGAAAGCTTCGTCCTGCTTGATCGCGACCTGCGCATCGTCATGCTCAACAGCGAGGCGCAACGGATGTACGCCGCTTCGGCGCCGGTCTTCGCGGTCGGTACCCTGATGGAGGACGTGCTGCGATACGGCGCCAGCCACGGTGAATATCCCGGCATCGAGACGCCGGAACAGGTCGAGGCCTTCGTCCGCGACTGGATGACGATCTTCGCCTCGCGCGAGGCTTTCGTGGGCGAGGGCCGCCTCGCCAATGGCGGCTGCATCCTGGTCAGCCATCACGCCACATCGGATGGCGGCTTCGTCAATGTCTATACCGACATCACCGCGCAGAAGCGGCGCGAGGAGGATCTTTCGGCGGCCAAGGCGCAGCTGGAAGCCCAGGCCCGCTCCCTCACCCGGCTGGCGACGGAGCGTGACCGCCTGCGCCAGATCGCCGAGACCGCCAATATGGGCAAGTCGCGCTTCCTCGCCAACATGTCGCATGAATTGCGCACGCCGCTGAACGGCATCCTCGGCTTCTCCGATATCATCCGCAAGGAGATGTTCGGCCGCATCGATCCGCCGGTCTATAAGGAATATGCAGCGTTCATTCATGACGGCGGCAGCTATCTCCTGTCGCTGATCAACGACATCCTCGATCTTTCCAAGATCGAGGCGGGACAGCGGGAACTGCAGGTCGAACAGGTATCGACGGACGAGCTGGTGGCGCAATCGACCAAGCTGGTTGCAGCCATCGCGGCCGAGCGCAGCGTCGAACTGATCCTGCCGGACGGCGATACCTGTCCCATCCTGCATGGCGACGAGCGCGCCCTGCGGCAGATCCTGCTCAACCTGCTCTCCAATGCCGTCAAGTTCACCCCTGCCGGCGGCACGGTCACGCTGGATATCCGTCATGCCGGGGCAGCCGGCGCCGCGATCATCGTCGCCGATAGCGGTATCGGCATGACGGCGGAGGAACTGCAACGGGCGCTGCAGCCCTACGGCCAGATCGTCACCATCTGGTCGAAGGATATGCAGGGCACGGGACTTGGCCTGCCGCTGGTCAAATCGCTGGCCGAATTGCATGGCGGCGAATTGCTGGTGAAGAGCACGAAGGGCCAGGGCACGACGGTGACCGTGCGGCTGCCCTGGTCGCCCGACCTGCCGGTGCCCCCGGCGCAACCGCTGCCGGCGAACCCGGCAGTCGAAACGGCGATGCCGGAAAATGCGATGCCCGCAGACGCAATCCCGGGAAACGCCAATCCGGCCGCCGCGACCGGCATGGCGGTGGAATCCCCCGGCGCCGCTGCGGCCGCCCCCGCCGATCCGTCGCCGGCGCATGGGCTGCGCATCCTGGTGGCCGATGACAGCAATCTCAACCAGCGCCTCGCTTCCGTGCTGCTGCAGCGGCAGCAGCATCGCGTCGAATGCGTCTCCGACGGCGTCGAAGCGGTCGAGCGCGCGGCGGCCGGCGATCTCGACCTCATCCTGATGGACGGCCAGATGCCGAAGATGAGCGGCCTCGACGCGGCGCGGCAAATCCGCGCGCTGGACGGCGACGCGGCCAAGGTCATGATCATCGGCCTCACCGCCGATCTCGACATTATCGGCCGCGACGACTATCTCGCCGCCGGCATGGACGAGGTCCTTGAAAAACCGCTCGATGCCGCCAAGCTTGCCGCTGCCGTCACCCTCGCCCAGCGACAGCACTAAACACTGGCCCAGCGACAGCACTAGGACCGTTGCGCAGCGGTACTGGGCGCCGCATAAATCCGCCTCATCTCCGCTTCACGCCGAACCCGGCGCAATTGCTGCCGGGCAACGGGATGCCGCGACGTGCCGGAATGAGATATTCCAATGCCTGCAGCCGGATCGGCCTAGACCGCAGCCACGACGACATGCGCCTGAATTTTGGCGGCAACCGCGCCGCTGCCATGTCTGTCTGCAATCGCGGAGGCGGCATAGTCGGTTGCGGCTAGCAGTTTTCCCGCGTCTCTGGCCTCGATCTCGTTGCGGAGCAGCGTTCCCTGGCAATAGGCAATGGCGGGAAGGCGCGGCGAGGATGCACGGCTTTGTTCGGCTTTCGTCTCGATCGCCACATGGGAGAAGCCCGCATCCTCCAGCTCGCGGCGGATCAGCGCCGTATCGTGGTAGCCGTGCGGCGTGCGTGCCAGGAAGCGTGGCGGGTCGTTCGGGAAGATCCTGGCGAGGGCCTTCGTCACATCATCCGCAAATTCATTCTCCTCGATGCGATCCCATACGTTGAACAAGAAATGTCCTCCGGGCTTCAGAACCCGCCTGGCTTCGCGATAGGCAGATGGACGGTCGGGAAAGAACATCGCGCCGAACTGACAACAAACGAGATCGAAGGCGGTGTCTTCGAACGGCAGCGCCAGAGCATCCGCTTGGCGCCATTCGATGCGATTGTCGGGCGCTTGTCGCGAAGCGGCGTAGTCGAGCATCGGCTGGTTGAGGTCGGTTACAATATAGCTTGCCTCGGGAGACAGTTTCGGCGCCAACGCCCGGGTGACAACCCCGGTCCCCGCGGCGATCTCCAAGACACTGCCTGGCGACAAGGACGCCGCGCGCTGCGCAAGATCCGCGGCGAATGCCGCGAAAATCAGCGGCACCATATAGCGGTCGTAGTTTTCCGGAATGGAGCCGGCGAACACCTTGTCGGATTCCAGCATTGCTATCACCCGCCGTCCGTTTTGATGGCGCCCAATACTAGCATACAATTCCCCCCGCCGGACCCGTTTCCGGCAGATGCCCATCTGAGTCCGCGCGCCGGGCCGGCCCGGTCGCCGGCGCAAAGACCTCCGTGATCCACTCGATCACCGCGCTGACGCGTGGCTGGGCACGCAGGTCGCGATGCACCATCAGCCACAACTCCCGCACCCGGCTGCGCCCATCGCCATCCAGCCGGCGAAGGCCTGCTTGCCTTGCCCCGACCGCGAGCGGAAGGAAGGATTTGCCATGCCCGGCACGGATTGAAGCCAGCAGGGTCTCGGCATCATTGACGAAGAGATGCGCGCTGCCGCCCATCTCGGCGATCCATTTGACCTGCGGCAGCTCCTTCATTCCGGGCTCATAGCCGATCCATGGCAGTGCGGCGGGATCGCGGTCCGCCGGCCCGTAGAGGCCATAGGCGATATCGGCGATCTTGCGCGTCAGGCAGCGACCGCCACCCTTTCGCCTTTCGGCCAGCGGGCGCGCAAGACGTAACGCGATATCCGCCTCGCGGTCATCGAGACTGAGCGCACGCGGCTCGGCCACGAATTCCAGGCGGATTTCCGGATGCCGTTGCGTCACGCGCGGCAGCGCCGGAACCAGGATATGATTGATGAGAAGCGGCACCGCCGTCAGGCGCACGGAACCGGCCATCCGCTGGTCCTGGCCGGTGATGGCGTCGATCACCGTTTCATACGCGGCTTCGATCCAGCCGGCCTTCTCGGCGACCCGCCGGCCGGCGGCGGTCGGTTCCAGTCCGCCGCGCCTGCGTTCGAAGAGCCGCGCCGCGAAACGCTGCTCCGCCTGGGCCAGGCGGCGGATGGCGGTACTTTCATTGACGCCGAGGCGCCGCGCCGCTGCGCTGAAAGAGCCCGTGCGTACCAGGGCGAGAATAATCCGCAGATCGTCCCAATCGGTTTTCATCACGGCACCTCCCACTGGTTTCACATTCTGCAGCCGGTCAGCGCGGGCAACAAGGGCTGTACAGCCGCATCGCCGGCGTCACCGGACGGATTGCGCGGCTCAGGCGGCTTTGCCGGAAATACCGGCGTTTTTGCCAGAACCACGCGACCGCGCGCCACGCTATGCTCCCCTTCCAAAGGAGACAGACATGGCAAGGACCATCCCGGAAGTCTCCGCCGCGGAAGCGGCGGCTGCGCAACAGGCGCCGGCGCGGAAGCTTTATTGCGTCCTGTTCGAGGACGACGACGACTTTTCCGACATGCGTGCGCGCCATATGCCGGCCCATCGCGCCTTTCTCGCCCGCCATCCCGGCATCATCGCTGCCGGACCTCTGGGCGATGCGGCAACCGGCATGGCGGCCGGCGGGATGTGGCTGGTTGGCGGCGGAAGCGCCGATGAAATCACGGCCTTGGTGCGGGAAGACCCCTTCTGGCCGACCGGGTTGCGAAAATCCGTCCGCATCCTGGAATGGCGGCTGGTCCATGCGCTCGGGGAGAGCGGGCTTGCAACCTTGCCCGCCGGGACGATCGGCGCGTCTCAGTAATCCGAGCCGACCTGTCGGCGCCGTATCTGCGCCGCCTGGCGCCAGTGCCACAGCCGCGCCGGCAGGCCGATATAGGTTGCGGAAAACAGATGAAACGGCAATTCCGCGATCAGGTTGATGTAGCGGCGGGGCACCAGCGCGGGTTCCCGCGCCGAGACGCCGTGCACCGCCTGCGGCGTGTTCACGAAGCAGATCATCGTGTTGGCGGCATAGGCGACGCGCAGCCGGTGCTCGATATCGCCCGGCAGGATCATGCGATAGGTGAGAAAGCGCGGCCGGCGCTTCCAGGCATAGAGATCAAGATCGCCGCCTTGCGTCTCATCCGCCGCGTCGCGCAGATAGAACAGGCCGGAAAAGATCGTCTGCCGCTTGTCGACATGCGGCGTCTTGACCGAGCTGCGTTCGGTACCGGGCGTGTTCATGACGAACTGGCAATCGAGCCTGATATCGGCGGACTCGTCGCGGCCGCGGAGGCCGACGCGCAGCTCCTCCAGCGGGCGGCCGAAGCGCTGCTCGATCTGCGGATAGGTGTTGCGGATGAAAGGACCGAAGACCCTGACGATCTCCGCCCAGAAATCGGCGGAGGTATGGAAGGCGAAGAAGTCCCGCCACTCGCTACCGATCCGGGGATTGCGCAGGATGTCGATCGCCGACAGCCGCACTGCGGCGTTTCCCGCATCGATCCTGCGGCCGGCGAGGATGGTTTCCAGCGAGGGAAAGCTGTCTTGCAGGATGGCGTAATTGCCTTCCGGCAAGGCCCCGCGGCGCAGGAGATGGGCGAAAGGCTCACGGGCGATGTCGCCGGGATCACTGCTGCCGAGCAGATTGTGCTGCCCCGGCGCGATGGCCGGCGGGGTCCTGGCGAGCGACCAGGAACTGGCCGGCATTTCCGTTCTGAAAGACAAAGGCCCGATATCGGCCATGCTTCCCCCTCACCCCTATCCCGGCACCCTGCCCGAGGCGCGATCGCCCTGCGGTCCTGTGCCGCCCGTCGCCTGCGATCCTGCTTCCGTGCCAGCTTGTTGACGCCGTCCCGCGTCAATTCTGGCGTCCAGGCTATCACGCCAAGGCCAACGTGCAATCAGCACAATGGTTCCCCTTTGGCGCAAAGCAGCACTTTTTCGCGCCCAGCCGCGACGTTGCCGCCCCTTGATCGCCGCCGAGGCTTTTGTTTTGATGGGCCACCATCCGATTGACCAACAGGCGATTGACCCCAGGCCCGTAATGCGCGTTTCCTTATCCGCTTTTTCAACCCCGACCTTTGCAACCCCGACTCTTGCAATCCTGGCCCTGGCCACCCTCCTGCTTACCGCCTGTTCGGGCAAGTCCGGCGAGACGCCGCCGCCGATGCCGGCGGGTTCCGATACCTGTGGGGTCAGCGCCCTGCAGGCTCATGTCGGCGAGGCGCTCGACGTCACCCTGATGCAGTTCTTCGAAGCGGCGGTGCCGTCGCATCGCGTGCGGGTGCTGAAGCCGGGTACCGCCGCGACCGATGACGTCGTGCCGGAACGCGCCAATATCACCACCGACGACAAGAACATCATCACCGCCATCACCTGCGGCTGAGCGGGCGGGCCGGCTGTTTTCGTCAGTGCGTCATCAGCAGCGGCAGCGTCGTATTCTTCAGCATGTGGCGTGTCAGCCCGCCCAGCAGGAACTGGCGCGTGCGGCTGTGGCCGTAGGCGCCCATGGCGATCAGGCTCACATTTTCCGCGATGGCTGTTTCGGTCAGGGCTTCGCCGATGGGCTTGGTGCGCCTGACATCCACTTGCCGCGCGGTGATGCCATGGCAGGCCAGGTATTGGATCAATTGCCAGACGCTGGTCGGATCGCAATGGGCGTCCGGGTAGCAGAAAATGGAGATACGCCCGGCCAGGCGCAGGAACCTGATCGCCTGGGCCAGGACATGGCTGATCTGCAGGCTGCCGTCCCAGGCGATCAGGACATGCTGCAGGATTTCCGCCGGCGGGTCTCGGGGAACCACCAGGGTCAGCCGCCCGGTGGCGGAAATGGCGGTGTCGAAAATCTGCTGCGATGATCCGGCCTCGCGGCGCGGCTTCACGCAGATGATCAGGTCGCTCAAGCGGCCGAGCAGCGTCAGCGCCTCGGTGGGATCATCGACCAGCTCCTTGAAGGAAAGCTGGAACGGGATTCCCACCACGTGTTCGTCGGTGATGGAATAGCCATGTTGCCGCGCCCAGAATTCCAGATTCTCGCGGATATTCGCTTCCGTCGTCTCCGCCGCGACTTCCTCATCCCGCTCGCTCACACCGTCAGCGGCGGCGTCCTCCAGCCCGACAATCGGCATGGCGGACACCGCCGGCCGGAAATAGACCACCTGCAGGCAGGCGTGACCGCCCTTGACGATCTGCTGTGCCATATCGAACAGGCGGTTGTCGAACGGGCTGTCATAGAGCGGGATGAGCACCTTGCCGATATCCATAACGCGGCTCCCTCGAAGATCAGGTGAATATCGCGGTGATCGCAGCCCTGATATCGACCGCCCTCATATCCGCCTCTTTCGCATCCGCCATGCTCATGCCGATCCATGCATGGATCGATCTGCGTGGCGGGTTAGATTGCCGCAAGCCCGTTCGGCCTTGGAGTCGGATCGTTTATCTTACACGGAATCGCTTCGCGGTTCCGCGTAAAACGGGAATCCGCCTCAACTCACGATGACGCCGTCACGACATCGCCGGCCGTTCGCCGAGCGGTGAATCCGCACCCTCCGTTTCGCCGTCGCGCGCCAAAGCCAGTTCCAGCTCATTCGGATCGACGGTCATCGTCTGCCGGATGTCCGGTCGGTCGCTTGTGGCATGCAAATGTATCTGCGTCGAAACCCGCCGATAGGCCAGGAACGAAACGTCTTCCATCAGCTCGTCGTCGGTCTCGATCTGATACGTGCCGGCAGGTTGCCGCTCATCAAGCCCGCTGAGGACAAAGGGGTAGCGGAAGATCACATTTCGGGTCGTTGTGCGTATGGTCATGACGTTCTCCTCTGGGGTCAAGTTGAATTGGGATCAGGGCCGCGTATTGAGATGCAGGATCGGGCGCCCCGGCTCTTTATCCGCGCTTGGTTGCGCCTGCATTGCTTCCGGTGCGTCACCCGGCCCGCCCTTGTCGGGCAGCGCCCCGCCGCTCTGGACCGGGTTGGGCTGGACCGCACTGGGCTGCACCGGACTGGGCTGCACCGGACTGGGCTGTACCGGACTGGGCGGGGCTGCCCGGACCGGCGCCACTTGCGGCGGGTCCTGAAAAGCGAATCTGTTCGTTGGGTATGAATGCGTGGTCTTCATGAATGTCTCGTCGAAATGTTAATGAATGAAACGAATACGCCAAGCTGAGCAGGACCGGGGCCACGGACCGGGCCACGGACTGGCGCCACGGATCGGCGCCTTTCTATTCCGCGGGCGCTCGCAGGTTCGCGCCATTGCCCGCCGATGCCAGGCGCGAGAGAAGCTGGAACTGTTCCTGTTGCGTCCGCAACAGGTCTGCAAGATGCGTTGAGCGCATCTCATCCAGTTTGTCGTGCAGTGCCATGATCTCGATCTCGGCCTTGAGATTGATCTCATAATCCAGACCCGCGGCGACACGGTCGCGTGCCGCCTGCCGGTTCTGCGACATCATGATGATGGGTGCTTGCAATGCCGCCAGCATCGACAGGATCAAGTTGAGAAAGATATAGGGATAGGGATCGAAGGCACCGAATCCGCCCGCCAGAACGATGCTGTTGAGCACGACCCAGATCACCAGCGTCGCGAGGAACAGGCAAATGAATGTCCAGGAGCCGCCGAACGTGGCGACCCGGTCCGCCAAGCGGTCGCCGAATGTGCGATGTTCCTCGAAGGCGTGGTTGACGTCGCGGCTGACCTGCGCTCGCTTTGCCAGCCAGGCGACAACCCGTCGTTCACGCTCAGATAGCTGATCGACACCGGTCGCCAGAAGCTGCTCGGCGAACTGACGCACCTGCTCGTTCATGATCATTCGCTTTCCTTCGGAAGCAGCGACAGCGCCGCCATTCAGGACCACGCGGGCAGATACCGGTTTCGGCAAATCTTCACGCCGCGGAAAGGCTTCGCATTCGACATGATCGATCTTGTCCGGTCCCTATGCATGGAAGCGCAGGAATGCCAAGACCACGACGACGACAAAAATCGCGGTCGGAATGACGATCGGCGGCGTGAAGTATTTCATTGAGATCACCTTTCCCAAGCGAGCGTCTCACCGGGCCGTGCGTCAGTGATCATGCCGTGCCGTTTGAAACGCCGCCCTGCGAGCCCGCTCGGCTCGGCTGATATGAAGGCCTGCAAGGATGAAGGCGCTAGTTTGAATGCTCATCCGCGCTCTTGGTGATGGCGTGGCCGGCGGCAGAGATATCCTTTCCGGCGCCGGCGGTCGTATTGCAGGCAGCCAGCAGCATAAGCAGTGCAAAGCTGACAGCCGTCATTTTCGTGAGATTGCATGCCCTGAAACGATACATGGGGCGCTCCTTTGGCCAGGTCATGGCCTTTCCGAACCCGCCGCGCCCAGGATCGGGCGCAATCGAGATCGGTGTCACAGTCGAATGCTCTATCAGGCAAATACTGGGGGGACGCGTCGAACGACCAGGAGAAGCCAGGTTATTATTGATTGATTATTTTTGGCGTCTTCATACACATGGCCCCGAATTTTCAAGATACAAGGCGGGTGCCAAAATAAAGGCGCCCGGGCTGACTGCACGCACGACTACCGCTCGGCTATACTACCGCTCGGCTATGCCCGCTCGGTATGCCGTCCGGCCATGTTCGGGGCGCGATCGGTATCTAAAAGGCTCGCCGGTTGCTGCTGCGCGCATCGCTGACGTAACGCGGTTCATAGATACCGCCCTCACGGGCGGCTCTGCGCCAGGGCCGCGCCCGGTTGAGCCAGAGATCGAGGTCCGGCGCGTTCTTGTCCATCTCATGCACGACCAGCATCGAGCGGCCCGGCATGCCGCCCGCGGCATAGTGCCCGGTCGGCGCGATCAATCCGCTCGGCAGGCCGTCCTCCCCGCCGCGGCTGCATTGCGCCGGGGTGGAGAGGCTGAGCCAATAGAGGTTCATCGCCGCATGCGCCTGCGCGGTGACGCCCATCATCGGGTCGCTGGCATAGGCCGAAAACAGCATGCAATCGACATCGGCGCGCTCATAGGCAGCAAAGAGATCGGCAAAGCGGATCTCGATGCAAAGCGCGCAGCCGAAGCGGAAATCATCGACAGCAAAAACCGTCGCCTCGCTGCCGGGCGTATACCAATCCGTGATCTCGCTATGTGAGCAGCGCCGCTTGTCATAGCGCGCGGCGAGCCTTCCTTGATCAGAGATGACGTAGAGACTGTTATGCGGCCGGTTGGGTGGCGTCAGCGGGTGATTGGCGCCAAGCACCATCCAGATGCCCAGCCGGCCGGCCAGTGCCGCGGTTTCTTCCAGCTCCGCGCGCAACCCCGCCCAATCGACATCTTTCCAGTCCTTGATCTGCGCCTTCACATAGCCGGAGAGGGCACCTTCCGGAAAATGCACCAGCCGCGCGCCCGCCTGCGCCGCCTGCTTTGCCAGGCTGCGGATCAGGCGCCCATTGGCGCCGATATCGGCCGAGATCTCGCTCTGCGCCGTGGCGATCTTCAGTTTTCCGGCCGTCATCTTTCCATCGCATCGCTGTCATCGGCCCGCGCACCTCGCTGCCGGCCGCCGGTTCCAGGATTCCACGATTCGGCCTCCCAATGAAATCGCGGCGCCGGTCGCTGATTTGCCAGTCGCCAAATTTTTCCGGCCGGTGGAATAACCGCCGCACGGCGGCGTCGATGCCTATGTCGGACAACCTGTTGGACAAATTGCACCGGATAACGAACGAGGGACTTATCCATGACTTCAGCCGATCTCAAAAAGGCCCGCCCTACCAGACGCTTGGCCCTGCTTGTCGCGGGCTTCCTGGGGGCCTGGGCCAGCACCAATCTGGCCGGCATTGCCGCCGCCAGCCCCGCCACGGATATGATGACCCAGCGCATCGCCGCCATCGGCGCCGGCGACGTCGCCGGCCTCGCCGCCGCCTATGCTCCCCAGGCAACCTTGCAATGGGTCGGCGGGCCGCTCGACGGGATCTACGGCGATGCAGGCGCCATCAACACGGTCTGGAGCAAATTCGCCAAGGCCCAGGGGATCGACGGACAGCACAAGCTGCAAACCCGGATCGTCAATCTCAGCGAGGCCGGCAATCCCCAGGGCAGCACGGTCGCCGCCGATATGGTTCTGACCGGCGCCAAGCCGCTGAAGGTCCATTACGTGACGGTGTGGCGCAACAACAAGCTGGTCGACGAGATCTGGCAGATCAATCCGCAGGCGAGCTACTGAGCCGGGTTTCATGAGTTCCCCGAAGCCCGCGGCGAGGAATGCTTCCTGCGGCGCGGACCATCGATGCCGGTGTGCTGTTATCGCGCGTCGGCATTGATGGCCGCACTCCCGACGAAAGACCGCGCCGCCTCTCGGCCTTATCGCGCCGCCTGCATCAATAGCAATCACCGGCGGAACGCCGCCGCGCTTTATCACGAAGGATCAGATCATGCATCACCCGCTTCCGCCGCAAACCTCCCGCCGCCGGCTCGCCGCCCTGCTCTCGAGCGTGGCCTTCGCGGGCGTGGCTTGCGCGAGCCTGCTTGCGGCCGGGGCCATCGCGCCCGCCCTTGCCGATGACGCAGCACCCGGCTATGCGCCGAACAGCGTCGTCGAGCCCAACGTGCCGGTCAGCCATCACGACCGCGTCTATGCCGCCGAGCAGTTTTCCAACACCGTCTCAGTGATCGACCCGGCCGACAACAAGCTGCTCGGCCTGATCCGCCTCGGCGATCCGCAGCCGATGAACTTCTCGCCGCTCTATCGCGGCCAGGTGCTGGTGCATGGCATGGGCATCTCGCCCGACCGCCATACCCTGGCGGTGGTGTCGATCGGTTCCAATTCCGTCACCTTCATCGACACGCAAAGCAACAAGGTACTGGCGACCACCTATGTCGGCCGCTCGCCGCACGAGGCCTTCTATACGCCGGACGGCAAGGAAGTCTGGGTGACGGTGCGCGGCGAGGATTACGTTTCGGTGCTGGATGGCAAGAGCTTCGCGGAGACCGGCCGCATCAAGCTGCCGAACGGTCCCGGCATGACCATGTTCTCGCCCGACGGCAAATACGGCTATGTCTGCTCCAGCTTCGAACCGGTGACGACAATCTTCGACGTCGCCAGCAAGCAGAAGGTCGGCGAGGTGAAACAGGATTCGCCCTTCTGCCCGAATATCGCCGTGACGCCGGAAGGAGACCAGGTCTGGTTCACCCTGAAGGATGTCGGCAAAGTCCAGGTCTTCAACGGCAGGCCGCCCTTCAACATGCTGGCGGATATCGCCACCGGCCCCATTACCAACCATGTCAATATCGCCGCGACGCCGCGGGGCAGCTTCGCCTATGTCACCATCGGCGGGCTTCGCGAGGTCAAGGTCTTCGATACCAAGGACTTCCATCTGGTGGCGACGGTGCCGGTCGCCGACATGCCGCATGGCGTCTGGCCCTCGGGCGACGGCAGCCGCGTCTATGTCGGCAACGAGAACAGCGACCTGATGATGGCGATCGATACGGCCACCAACAAGGTCGTCGCCAGCGTGCCGATCGGCCAGGCGCCGCAGGCCATCATCTACGCGCCGAATGCGGTCGACGATCCCGCCACATCGGTTGCCAATCTGCAGCCGCTCGGCACCGCCGGCCAATCGGCGCAGCTCGCACTCAACGGCAGCGACGGCAAGTCGGCAACCCGCGTGACGCTCTACAGCCAGGGCATCACCCAGGTGCTGCAGGCGGCGGCGACCGGCCTCAAGCCCGCCAGCACCTATGTGCTCGCTCTGGCGAGCGATCCCAAAGGCGGCGGCATGCTGGAGCCTTTGGCCCAGTTCAAGGCCAATCCGGCGGGCGCCGCCATCGTCAATGCGGTCGGGCCGATCCGCCAGGTGATCAAATCCGATGCGGCTGATCAGCGCCGCTATCTGGTGATCGCGCCCATCGAGGGTGACAAGACGGGTGCGCCGGTGCAGGTCCAGGCGGCCCTGCCCTAAGGAAGATTGGGGGCGCGGCTGCCCGCTGCGCCCTCTCAGGTTGCGAAAGGAACGTGGCGATGAAGAACGCTGACAGGATGGAAGACCGGCATGGCGCGCATGAACGGCCGGGCCACGTCGAGCGACCACATCCCGACGACCCGATCTTCGCCGCCTTCGGCATCGGGCCGGTAGAGGCCGAAGCGGCGCAGATCGCTGCGACGCCGCCGTCGTCACGCCGGGTCCTGCGCTCGGCCCTGGCTGCCGGCCTCGCCCTCTTCGGCCTGGCCGGCGGCTTCCTGCTGTGGCGGGAATCGGCGATGACGGCCCATGCCGAAGCCCTGAAGGCCGTGGCAGCACCCGCCACCGCGACACCGGCCGGCGATGCCTTCAACACCGCCATGAGCAAGGCGATGATGGACATGCATATGGCGATGGATCTGCCTTATACCGGCAATGCCGATCGCGACTTCGCCCGCATGATGATCCCGCATCACCAGGGCGCCATCGACATGGCGCAGCTGGAGATGGCCTATGGCAAGGACCCGCGCCTGCGCCGCCTTGCCGAGGAGATCATTGTCACCCAGCAGCAGGAAATTGCAGTCATGCAGCTGGTGCTGCAAGATATCGACGCCGGCCAGCAGTCGACGCCGGGTATGACCGGTGGCGCGGCGATGCAGATGACGGGAACCCATGCGATGGACGGGATGAAGATGGATATGCCGCCGGCGGCCCCCGGCCCCGGTAGCCAGGACACGGGTGGCCAGGGCACGGGCGACCAGCGCACCGGCGACCAGGGCGCAGGCAACCAGGGCACGGCGGTGCCATGACGCGGGAACCGACGATGCTGGATCTGCTGGCCGATCACATCCCGGCCTTGCGGCGCTATGCCTATGTCCTGTCGCGGGACGGCCGCGATGCCGACGACCTGGTGCAGGAATCCCTGCTGCGCGCGGTCGACCGGCTGCGGGTGCGGAGCGATGTCGTCAACATGAAGTCCTGGCTCTTCACCATCATGCACAATATTTTCGTCAGCCGCCTGCGCAAGAACCATGTGCGCCGCTTCGACATCTCGCTGGAGGCGGATGACGGATTGCAGCCGGGCACGCCCGCGACCCAGGAGGATGCGCTGCGCTGGCGCGACCTGATGCGCAGTTTCGAAACCCTGGCCGACGACCAGCGCCAGGTGCTGCTGCTGGTGGCGGTGGAGGGGCTCGGCTATGCGGAGGTCGCGGCCGTGCTCGATATTCCCATCGGCACGGTGATGTCGCGCCTCAGCCGCGGACGCGAGAAATTACGGCAGATGATGGATGGCGGCGACCGGCCGGATACGCGGCCCGAGTTACGGAGAGTGAAATGAGAGAGATCGAACGCGCGATCGGCGATGACGATCTGCAGGCCTATATCGACGATTGCCTGGACCCGGCGCGCCTGCCGGAGATCGAGGCGCATCTTGCCGCGCATCCCGAGGTGGCGCGACGGGTCGAAGCTTATCGCCGCCAGCGCCACGACCTGCGCCAGGCCTTCGCCGAAGCGATGCCGCCGCGCCCCGAAGCCGATCAGGCGCTGCTGCGTCGTGTCGAGGCCCATGTGCAGGGCCGCCGCCAGCGCCACCTGCTGGCGGCGGTGGCGATGATCGCCGTCGTCATCGGCGCCGGTCTCGGCGGCGGTTCCGGCTGGCTGCTGCGCGACCTCGCCGCGACGCGCGCCGGCAACGAACTGGCGGCTGCAGATGCGGGCGGCGAGGTTCTCGGCGGCGCGGGCCTCAACGGCATCGCCGCTCTGGCGGATGAGGCGGGTGCCGCCCATGTCGTCTTCTCCGCCGATCACAAGCGGCCGGTGGAACTTGACGCCGCGCATGAGGCCGACCTGACGAAATGGCTTTCCAACCGCCTCGCCCATCCGGTGGCGCCGGTCGATCTCGCCGCCGCCGGCTTCCGCTTCATGGGGGGCCGCCTGGTCGCCACCGGTCACGGCCCGGCCGCCCTCTTCATGTATGACGACGACAAGGGCACGCGCCTGTCGCTGCTGATCCGGCCGATGGCCAAGGCCGATATGCAGGCGCCGCTTGAAGCGGTGAAGGCGCATGGCGTCGACGGCTATGCCTGGGCCCAGCACGGCATCGGCTTCAGCCTGGTTGGCGGCGCCGACGACAGCCGCCTGCAAGAATTGGCGGCCGAAGCGCAGCGCCAGAGCACCGGAATATAAAGCGCGGCAATATCAGCGCCGGATATCGAGCCACGCGATAAGAAAGCGCACGGCAGCTATCTGACGAGCGGGAACGGAACGCTGCGAAGAATGCCGGGCAGCGACGCAACAAGAAAACGGCCGACAAATTCGACGCCGCCGAGGCACAGCCGGCGCAGGGTTCGGCAATTTACCGCGTATCACTTCAGCATCTTGCTTAAGCCTCCTCCAATCTCGGTCATTCCCCCGGCCGAGCTGCGGCTTAAGCCCTTCCCGCGGCCTCACCCCTACCGGCTGTCCCCATCCGGAATCGAGGCCGACGGCAGATGGACCGGGTGGTTCCGCGCAGCCACCCGGTCCATCTTCTTTTTCAGCCGCAACGCCGCACCGCGAAGCCCGGTAGTGGCTCACGCCATCTCCATATAGTCCTTCCAGGATATGCGCTCCATGCCGCGCGGCGTGTCGCGGCCGCTCGCCAGTTCCGGCGCATGCGCCTCGTTGCCGATATCCTGCTTGGCGAGATTGGCCCAGTCGTGCTCGAAGATCGCCGTGAAGTAAGCTGCCAGCGCCTTGTCCTTGAACAGCAGGCTGGCATCGCGGTTGAGGGTGATGCCGAGCTGCGAGATGTTCTGGCTGCCGATCATCACCCGCTTGCCGTCGACGATGACGCCCTTGGTGTGGCAGTTGCGCTGCACTTTCACCCGGCGCATGTCGAAGCCGCGATCCTGCAACGCCTGCAGGTTCTCGCGGGCCTTGCTGCTGTCGATGATGCGGAAGATGACGCGCACATCGAGCCCGGCATTCTGCTTGGCGATGACGGCATCCAGCAAGGCGGCGAGATCGGCCTGCTGGTCGCTCGCTGCATTGAAGGTCTGGTTCTGGATCAGCAGGCTCTGCTCCGCCTTGTTGACCAGTTTCAGCAGCGCCTGCTTGTAATTGTCGGGCGTCAGCAGCGGCTGGACGGTGAAGACGCGCTCGGCATCGAAGGGGGCGAAATACTGGAACGGCGCCGCGCGCTCCTCCAGGGCCGGCAGCAGCATGGCGCCCGGCACCAGAATATCCGGCATGGCGATTTCCGGCGTGGCCAGGGCCGCATTGGCCGTGAAGTCGTTCTCGATATAGGTCTCGAAGGTCCTGGCGAGCGCGGCATGCTCCACCACCACATGCCATTCGCGGTTATATTTGGTGAGCCAGGTGCGGCTTGGCGGCTGCTCCGCCAGCGGATCGGCCTCCGGCTGGTTGGAGCTCTGCCAATTGCCGCTCGACAGCCAGAAGGCCGCGCTGTCCCTGACCGCCACCTTGATGTGATACGAGGTCGCGACCCAGCCGTTCTTGATGCCGACCTTGACCCAGGCTGATTCGAACCGGTCGCCGAGAGCCTGCTTCAGCGCCGCCACCATCTCGTCATCGGGCAGGTCGTTCGCCTTGGTGCCGCTGCCCTCGTCGCTGCCGGCCTGGATCGCCAGGGTCATCTTGTCGAAGCCCCGCGCCTCGCCCATCTGCGTGACCGCGTCGCGGATATGCGGCGCGCCGAAATCATACATGCCGACCACCAGGCGCTGCCGCGTGCCGGCGAGGAAGTCCTTCAACAGCGGCCAGCCGTGATCGGGGCTGACGCTGGCGGTGACCTTCATCTTGGCTTCCACCGTGTTCAGCTTCGCCCCGGCCGGCGGGTGATAGAGGATCTCTTCCGTCGCCACCGTGGCCTGGCGCAGCATCTCAGCGGGCGCGGCCTTCGCCTGGCTGGCGAAGAGATCGTCGATCGTGGGGTTGATCACCTCCACGGGCATGCCCTTGAAGGCGCCGGGCAGCGGCGTCGCGCCGCTGTCGCGCAGCTCCCTCGGCGCCAGGCGCTTGCCGACCTTGACGACGATCGCCCGCTGGCGCGTGATCCAGCCGTCCTTGAAGACGTAGCCCGCCGCGACCGACAGCACATCCGGCCGCGTTCCAAGGCTAGCCTTGGCCTCGGCGAGGATGCTCTCGAAATCATCGGCCCGTCCCGGACCGCCGCCGATCACCGCGCCGCCGATCACCGCCGCACCGATTCCGCCGGACAGCCCCGGCAAGCCGATGCTGACGGTGAGCGGAATCGTCCAGGTGGCGGCGCCCCCGTTCAGAACAGGACCGCCCAGAACCGGGCCGCTCATAACCGCACCACCTTGAACCGCACCGCCCGGAACGGCGGCGGGGATCGTCGGCGCGGCGACCGGCGGGGTCACGGCGGTTTCACGCTGCGGCATGATCGCGACCGGCGCCGCCGCCAGCATCTCGTCGATATAGGCCGCCGGGGCACCGCCGCCGGACCTGGCGCGCAGATCGGCGATCACCTGGCTGATGCGTACGCCTTCATTGGAGATCCATTTGACCTTGTCCTCGCCCATCTCGCTGGTCCAGCGCGCGCCGTCGAGGGCGAGGATATTGCCCTGCGCATCGCGCGCCGGCACGCCGGAATGATGCAGCCCCACCACTTCCCATCGGTCATTATAGACCGGTGAGCCGGACGACCCCGGCGCGGTATCGGTCTGATAGGTGAGGAACTGCGCGCTGACATCGACCAGCTGGTTCTCGCGCAAAGCAAGCTGCTTGTAGCCGCCTTCGGGATGCTGGATGATGTTCAGCCATTGCGCGGCGATCGCCTTGCCCTCCTCCTCCATCATCGCGTTGAAGCCGAAATCGCCCAGCGCGCGACCCGGCCCCAGCACGGTGGCCTCGGCCAGCCCGGCAACCGCCACGACCGCGTAATCGAGATCCTGGCTGGTGACGAAGAAATCGCCGGGACGCAGCGAAAAGAGTGCGGAGGGCGCAGGATTGCCGTCGGCGCCGAGCTGATAATTGAACTCCGCCCGCGAGGCGGCGGCCGTCGCCGCATCCTGCAGCACGTGATGGTTGGTGATCAGCAGGCGCGGCGAGATCATGAAGCCGGTGCCGTAGCCCATCGGCGCGCCGCCGCTGACATCCACCCAGACCCGCGCCACGGTGCGCGACACCGCGAGGCCGCGTTCGAGAAAGGCGACGCCCATCAGGTCGCTGGTGCCGATCACGCGTTCCAGCGCATCCGGCTCGCGCTGGCCGATGCTCTCGCAGGTGGCGAGCTTCGGCCGCGCCGTCCCCGCGATCATGCCCTCGATATCGGCCCCGCCGAGGCCGCGGCGCAGGAAGAACTTGCGCACCCGCTCCGGCGTGTCCACCGCGAAGAGATCGCCTTGGCTGATCTTGTAGAGGTTGCGCTGCCGCTGCGCCGCCCGGTCCTGATAGCGTTTCAGCGTCGCCGCGAGCTGATAGGTGTTGATCTGCATGCTCCCCTCCATTTCAGCGAAATAAGACAGAAGTGCGTGATCGGGCTGCGGCGCAAGCGACGCCGAAGGAGCGCAATCCTAGAGCGCGATTGTTTCAGATGGAAGACTGCAGGCTTAGTCTGAGCTCAGATCGTCCTCTATTTTGTTGAAGCGATCCAGCTCTCGGAGAAATGCCGCCGAAAGACAGCTTAATGTCCGTAAAGCCGATCGACCATGAAAGCGCCACAAAAAGCGCGGCCGGTTGCCGCGTGATCTTGCGAGATACTCATATCGCTGTATGCCAGCGGCTGCAAAAAGGCCGGTGTCGGCGAAGACACGCCCCACCCACACCGGCCTCACTCAATCAGCAGCGTCGAAGCACTCAGATGCCCTGGCCGCCGGAGACCTCGATCCGCTGCGCGTTGACCCAGCGGTTGTCGTCGGAGAGCAGGCGCGCGATCATCGGCCCGATATCGTCCGGCAGGCCGGCGCGGCCGAGCGCCGTCATCTCCGCGAACAGCTTGTTGATATCGGGATTGTCGCGCACCGCGCCGCCGCCGAAATCGGTTTCGATCGCGCCCGGTGCCACCGTGTTGACCGCGATGCCGCGGCCGCCCAGTTCCTTGGCCATGTAGCGGGTGAGAACCTCCACCGCGCCCTTGACCGCGGCATAGGCGGCATAGCCGGTGAAACATGTGCGGGTCAGGCCGGAGGAGAGGTTGACGATGCGGCCGCCATCGGCGATCAGCGGCAGCAATGTCTGCGTGAGGAAATAGACGCCCTTGAAATGCACATTCGCCAGATCGTCGAACTGCGCCTCGGTGGTCTCGGCGATCGGCGCGTAGATGCCGTGGCCGGCATTGTTGACGAGATGATCGAATGTCTCGCGCTGCCAGGTCTCGCGCAACGCCAGGCGCAGCCGCTCGGCGAAAGCGGCGAAGCCCGCGGCCTTGCTCAGATCGAGTTGGAAGGCGACCGCCTTGCGGCCCATGGCCTTGATCTCGGCGACTGCCGTCTGCGCCTCATCCGCGCGGGTTTGATAGGTCAGGATGACATCGCCGCCCTGGCGGGCGATGCTGAGGGCGGTGTTGCGGCCGAGGCCGCGGCTGGCTCCGGTGACGATGGCGATCTTGGTCATGCTTCAGCTCCTGTTGTGATGCCGGATCTGATATGCGGCCGACCGCCTTTTCGTCCTTACCGGAACCTCGGCATTCTTTGCCTAATCCTCCAAGACGGTAGGCGCAGTGCCGGCGGATCGGATATGATCGCACCATGACCGATACGCTCGTCGATGCCGTCCGCCGCCATGCGGAGACCCATGCCGACCCGGCAGGCATCTCCGCAACGCCGATCCCCGGCCTCACCACCGTGCGCGCCACGGCGCCCAGCGGCCTCGTCTATGCGATTTCCCGTCCGCTCGTCTGCCTCGTGCTGCAGGGGAGCAAGCAGGTGGTCATGGGGACCGAGAGTTTCGCCTTTGGCGCCGGCGATTCACTGCTGATCACCGCCGATGTGCCGACCGTCAGCCAGATCACGCGCGCCAGCCCCGCTGCGCCCTATCTCTCTCTGGTCTACGAACTTGAGCCCGCCGTCATCGCCGATCTCGCGGTGGAGATGCGGGCCGCCCCCGTCGCCGCGGGTACGGCCGTGCGGGTCGAGCCGACGGATGCCGAGGTCGCCGATGCCGCGCTGCGGCTGATGAAGCTTTTCGCGCGCCCGGCGGCGGTGCCGGTATTACATGAATCGCTGGTGCGCGAGCTGCACTACTGGCTGCTGGCGGGGCGGCATGGAACAGCGATCCGCCGTCTCGGCTGGCCGGACAGCCATGCGCAGCGCATCGCGCGGGCCGTCAGCCTGCTGCGGAAAGACTTCGCGCGGCCGCTGCGCGTCGAGCAACTGGCGGCCGTCGCAGGCATGAGCCCCTCCTCCTTCCATCAGCACTTCCGCACCGTGACCTCGCTCTCGCCGCTGCAATTCCAGAAGCAGTTGCGGCTGATCGAGGCGCGGCGCCTGATGCGCGCGGAAGGCATGACGGCGGGCAGCGCCGCCTTCGCGGTCGGCTATGAAAGCGTCTCGCAATTCACCCGGGAATACGGCCGGCTGTTCGGCCTGCCGCCGCTGCGCGATACCGAGGCGGCGCGGGATTGGGCGAAAGCCGCGTCATAACGCATTCCCGCCGGCTTCAATCTCACAGCATCTTGCGATAGACGAGGAAACCGGAATTCTCGGCGAGCGTGTCATAGAGCCGCCGGGCCGTGGCATTGCTTTCATGGGTCTGCCAATAGACCCGTGCGGCACCGGCCGCCGTGGCGGCGGCATAGACCGCCTCGATCAGCAAGCGGCCGATCCCTTGGCCCCGCACCGTCTCCGCCGTGAAGAGATCGGAGAGATAGCAGCTGGGCGCAATCTGCGCGGTGGCGGGGTGGAACAGATAATGCGCGAGGCCGACCAGTTCGCCGCCGCCATCGTCCTGCGCGCCGCGTTCCGCCACCAGCGCGTGGATCGGTTGAGCCGGATCGAGGAAGCGCGCCCAGGTGGCCGCCGTCACCGCCGGCGCCAATGCCGTCGCGCCGACGCGGCCATAAAACGCGCTATAGCCGTCCCACAGCGGTTTCCAGCCATCGTAATCCGCCGCCGTCACCGGCCGGATCGATATCGCCGCGTCCATTACCCGATTCCCCCGCTCGCTTCCCTCGTCCAGACCTACTCGGTATGGCCGAGCGCGCTGGGCGGCGGTGAATTGCGCACCGAGGCGGCGCTTTCCTTGGCCTGGCTGTCGGTCGCGGCCTCGCTCTTATGCGGCGCGTGTTCGGCGGCACCTTGCGCCGGCGTCTCCGCCTGCGCCGCATCGGCCAGGGCCTCCTGCCGCAGCGGATGCGTCAGGATGAGATATTGCGACGGCGCCGCCAGCTTGACGCCAAGCTCGGCAAAGCGCTTCACCATGCGGCGGTTGAATTCGCGCTGCACGCCCCAGCGCCCGGCATCGCTGCAGACGATCTGGCCGGCCAGCGTGACGGCGCCCGGCTGCACGTCGTCCACGCCCCAGAACTGCAGGTCGCTGCGCATCATGCGGCGGTAATCGTCATCCGCCCGCATGTCCTTGGCGATCTGCTTCAGGATCTCGCCTACCGCATCGACATCCTCGCTGTCGGCGATGGTGACGCGCACCGCCGCATTGCCGACGCCGCGGTTGACGTTGGTGACGGTGCCGACCGAGCTGAAGGGGATGATATGCACCGCGCCATCGCCGGCCCTCAGCCGGATGGTGCGGATCGACAGCTTCTCCACCGTGCCGGTGAGGCCCGAGGCGGTGATGGTGTCGCCGACCTGCATGGCGTTCTCCAGCAGCAGGAAGATGCCGGTGATGAAATCCTGCACCAGTTTCTGCGAACCGAAGCCGATGGCGACGCCGACGATGCTGGCGCCAGCCAGCAGCGGCGCGATATTGACGCCGATCTCGCTGAGGATGGTCAGGATGACCACGATCGAGACGATGATCAGCAGCACCGTGCGCATGATCGGCACCAGGGTGCGCAATCGCGCCGCATGCAGGTAGTCGCCGCTATGGTCGAGGCGCATCATGTGCCGGTCGATGGCGAGGTTGCTGCCTTCCCAGACGCCGACCGCCAATGCGGCCGCCACCGCCACGGTGACGACGGCGGAAACCAGGCGGCTGCCGACCTCGTCGCCATGGAACCAGGCGAAGGCGTCGAGCCCCCAGGCCTGCAGCAGGGCGATGATGCCGATCGCCGTCACCAGCAGGGTGATGGCGCTGCGCAGCAGCGGGTAATAGCGGTTGGCGCGCTGCTTGAGGCCGGGAAAGCGCCGTTCCATCTCGTCGTCGATCCGGAACAGCCGGTCGAAGGCGGCATGCAGCAGCAGGGTGACGATGCGCGCCGCCACCAGGATGCCGATCAGGACCAGCACCATATCGGCCAGCTTGGTGAAGCCGTGGCGTATCTCCATCGCCCAGACCAGCCACAGCGCCAGCGCCAGGAAGATGGCGAAGATATGCCACAGCGAGGCCAGGCGGTTGAGCAGCGCCGCGATCGGCCCGACGCGTCCCGGCCGCGCATGCAGCCATTGGGCGACGGTATGCCGGCATTGCAGGATGACGATGACGACATAGACGTCGACGATCAGCGTCACCACCTTCAGCAGCGCCTCATGCCCGGCGCGCGACAGGCCCAGCAGCAGCGCCATCTCGGCCAGGGCCGCGCCGAACAGGCCGGTGCCGGCAATGCGGAAGACCCAGACCTCGATATAGGCGGCGGTGCCGTCGCGCAGCGGCAGCAGGCGCAGTCCCGGCGAGCGCGACATGACGAAGAGCTGGGTGACGCAGCTCACCGCGCGCACCAGCACATAGGCATTGACCGCGGCGATGCCGGCGAGGCGCACCGATTTGGGATCGCCGAGATCGGTGCCGAGCAGGCTGTTGCCGGCCACGGCGAAGACCACCACCGGCACCAGGCTCAGCAGGAAATGCAGCAGCGCCCAGGGCACGCGCCGCAGCCACAACCAGCCGCGCGGCGTCTTGCGCGGCAGGCCGCTGGCATCGCGCGGCACGATCACCGTCGTATTGCCCGAAGCCTCCAGCGCGCCGGGGTCGATGTCGCTGGGCGTGGTTTCAGCCGCATCGGCCTCAACCGGCGTATCGGGCGCATCGGGGTTGAAGGCGTCCTCGCTGCTGGCGCCCTCGGCACCCAAGGCGGCCAGGTCATGCAGATAGGCGGCGCGACGCTCGATCAGATAGAGCGGCCGGCGCAGCAGGAAGCGCAGGCAATATTCCGCCACCACGGCGCAGCCGATCACCACGGCCAGGCGCCAGGCGGCGTTGAACAGCATGTTGCGGGCGCGCGGATCGCTCAGGCTCTGCACCAGCCAGGTCCAGATGCGCGGCAGATCGGCGACATTGCGCACGGCATCGCCGATCGCCGTGGTGGCGTCGTCCAGCCATTCCGCCAGCTGCTCCAGCAATTGCGCGCCGAGGCTGTCGGCCGGCAGGGCCGCGGCGGCAGCCACAGCCGCACCCGGTGTCGCTGGGGGTGTGGCCGGCGGTGTCGCTGCGGGTGCGGTGGCTGCGGCCGGAGCGGCGGGCGCGGCCGGCGGCGGGGTTGCCGGCTTGGGCGCTGCCGGTGCTGCCTGAGAAGACGGCTGGGAAGACTGCTGCGGCGTCGCCTGCGACAGCGTCGGCGCGGCATTGCCGCTGCTTCCGGCTGCGGTTCCCGCCGGCGCATTGGCGGCCGGCGTGTTAGCGATGGTCTGCAGCACCTGGATCAGTTGATTGCGCTTGTCGTCGTTCTGCAGCACGTCCAGCGTCTGGCGCGCCTGCGCGGCGTTGATATTGCCGGCATTGGTATTGCCGGCGGTCGGACTCGCCGGAGCGGGAAGCGCCGCGCCGCTGCTCTCCTGCGCCTGCGCCGTGATTACAGGGTTGACGCCGGTCACCGCTGTCAGGGCCATCATCAGGCAGAGCATCAGCAAGGAGAGCGTCAGGCGCCGCACCGTCGCGGCAGGCAAGGTTACGCCAGGCTTACGCATCATCAACATCCAGTTCCGGTAACGATCGATCGCGACGACGGCCGCGCGCCCCAAGGCGATAGCCCAGCCGCCCGCAACAGTCCAGCCGGCTCGACGGCGGATGCGCCCAGACCGCCCCATCGCTACGGAAAAGGCCGCCGGATCGGGCCGGAACCGGGCTTTGAATTGAAACATGGAAACCGCGCCCGTAAAGGCGGCGGCAACCCGAAACCGCCGGCCGCAAGCCCTGGCGGCGGCGGGAACGGGCTTAACCTTTCCGGCCGGAGAATGATCCCTGCCGCCATCACGTTTCAGTGATGCCGCCACAGCCATGCCGCGCGCATCGAAACCGGGTTGGCACCATCACGTGCCGGATGTCGCCCGCTGCCACCCGCCGATGCCGCGCGCCAATGTCGAGCGACGACACGCGCCTGTCATGGCACGAGCCTGTCCTAGGACGAGCCTGTCCTAGCATGCGCCTGTCCTAGCATGCGCCTGTCCTCCTGCCACGAGCCTGTCCTGGCATGAGCCTGCCCTGCCACCTGCCGGCCATGCGCACCGCCGCCCCGTCCCATCTGTCATGCCCGGGCTTGACCCGGGCATCCATGGTGGCCACCCCTCGCTGCCGCCACCATGGACCCTCGGGTCGCGCCCGAGGGTGACAATCCGGTTGGGGCGACAGAGCTGGTGGCGCGGAGCAGATTTGATGACAACAGAACCGGCGACGCGGAGCAGAACTGACAACGGAGGAGACAAGAGACAGGTGCCGGCTGCGACTTACGGCGCCACGCCGCCGGCCATGCGCGCCGCCGACGATGCGCGCCGCCACCCCGTCCCTTCTGTCATGCCCGGGCTTGACCCGGGCATCCATGGCAGCCACCCCTCGCCGCCGCCGCCATGGACCCTCGGGTCGAGCCCGAGGGTGACAATCCGGTTGGGCGACAGAGCTGGTGGCGCGGAGCAGATTTGATGACAACAGAACTCGTGACGCGGAGCAGAACTGACAACGGGGGAGACAAGAGACAGGAGCCGGCTGCGACTTACGGCGCCACCCCGCCGGCCATACGCCCCGCCGGCCATGCGCGCCGCCGGCCCGTCCCATCTGTCATGCCCGGGCTTGACCCGGGCATCCATGGCGGCCACCCCTCGCTGCCGCCACCATGGACCCTCGGGTCGAGCCCGAGGGTGACAATCCGGTTGGGGCGACAGAGCGGTGGCGCGCAGCGGATTTGATGGCAACAGAACCGGCGACGCGGGGCAGAACTGACAACGGGCGAGACAAGAGACAGGTGCCGGCTGCGACTTACGGCGCCACCCCGCCGGCCATGCGCACCGCCGCCCCGTCCCATCTGTCATGCCCGGGCTTGACCCGGGCATCCATGGCGACAATCGCGCGCTGCCGCCGCCGTGGACCCTCGGGTCGAGCCCGAGGGTGACAATCCGGTTGGGGCGACAAGAGAGGGTGACAAGAAACAGGTGCCAGCTGCGACTTGCGACGGCTGCCTTACCAGATATCGCTGACCGGCTGCTCGCCCCGCCATTCCGCCAGGCGCAGGCGCACCGAGACATGCGTCTCCTGCGGCAGGTCATCGGTCGCGAACCAGCCGATCTCGACGATCTCCAGCCAGTCCATCACCTGCGCCGTGCCGGCGATGCCGCTATCGCCGTCCACCACGAAGAGGATCGGATAATCCACCATGCCGAACCAGTCCTGGCGATAAATCTGCTGCAAACGCGGCGGCGCGGTCAGGGTCAGGCCCGTTTCTTCCAGCAATTCACGGGCAAGCCCGGCCAGCGGCGCCTCGCCGCGCTTCAGCCCGCCGCCGGGCAGGAACCAGCCGGGCCGGTAGCTGTGGCGCACCAGCAGCACCTCGCTGCCGGCGCCGGCCGCCGCCGTCCGGACGATCAGCCCGCAGACACCGATCGATTGCTGGCCGAGCCGATGGCGCAAACGGTTGCGCATCCACATGGCCGGCGGATAGATCGCCGCCAGCAGCCGATGGCGCCAGTTGCGGCCGGCCGGCATCCCCGCAGGCGCGATCGTACCGTGATCGGCTTTCGCCGCACGGATCGCACCGGCTTCCGCCGTCAGGGTCGGACGCGCCTCCGCCGCCGGGGCGGCGCGATCCGCCGGATCATCCGGCTCACTCGTCTTGATGCTCTGCATGCCCGCTTGTCTCTGCCGCCTGTTCCAGCCCGCTTGCCGCCTGCCCCGCCATAACGGATGACGGCGCCGTTGGTTCAACCGACCCGCCGCTGCTTCTTCAATTGCAGCAGGGCGTTATAAACCTCGCGCAAGCCGCGATGCATGACCTTGTCGCGGCGCATGACCAAGGCGATGCGGCGATAGAGGCGCGGGCTCAGCGATTGCCAGCGCAAGAGCGGCCTGCCGTCGCCGGCGGCCAGGCTCGACCGGCCGCCCCGTCCTTCGTTAGCGCGTCCTTCATTAGCGCGTCCATCATTACCCCGGCCGTCGCCACCCCGCCCCTCGCCGCTCTTCCCCGGGACGGCGATGCGCGGCACCACGGCGCAGCCCAATCCGGCGCCGACCAGTTCCTTGATGGTCTCGACGCTGCCCAATTGCATCACCGGCTTCGGCGTCTGGCCGTGGCGGCGGAACCAGTCGGAGATCACCCGGTGCGACTGGCTGTTCGGCTCATCCAGCAGCATCGGCAATTTGGCGAGCGCCGCCGGCGTCACCCGGGCGGGCAGCAGATTGGCGTCCGCCGCCTCGATGGCGACGAATTCGTCATCCGCGACCGGCGTCACCGAGAAGCTGCGGCCGGTGACCGGCACCACCACCAGGCCGAGATCGAGGCTGTTCTCCGCCAGGGCCTTCAGCGTGTCGACGGTGTTGCCGGTATTGACGCTGATCTCCAGGGTCGGGAAACGCTGTTTGAGGTCGCGCAGGATCGGCGGCAGCATATAAAGAAGTGCAGTGCTGCCGGTGCCGAGCCGCACCCGGCCGAGCGCGCCGCTCGCCTGCTGCGCCATGGCGTCGAGTGCGGCCGTCACCGCCGCATCGATGTTGCGGGCATGGATCAGCAGCGCAGTGCCGGCCTCGGTTGGCGTCGCGCGCCGCCCCACCCGTTCCAGCAGCCGCAGGCCGAGCTTCTCCTCCAACTGCCGCACCTGCTGGCTGACGGCAGGCTGGGTCAGGTTGAGGCGGCTGGCGGCGGCGGAGAAGCTGCCATGCTCGATCACCTGGGTGAAGGCCGCCAACTGGTCCAGATTGAGTCCGCGCATGGGTCCGGAATCCATCTCAAAGTTTTGCTTATACATCGCATCAAAAGGCAAATCTTCCCTGATAGCAATAGAAACGGCATAGTTGTGCTCATGGAACCGGCTGATCGGTTCCGGGTGGAAGAGCGGCGATCTCGACAAGGCAATATCGCACGACGCATACCGCACGGTGGGCACCGCAACCGGTGGCGTCGAACGATAAGTGCTGTGCCAATCGAACCGGTAACGACAATCCCGTCGTTCACGCTCCCGGCCTGTGCCTGCCCGACCTCCGCGGTCGCGGCGCGCGGCCCATGAGGGGGAGCGGACATGACATCGGTCACAGCTTTGGAACCGGCGTCATGCGATGATCCGGTCGTCACGCGTTGGGGTGCCGCCAGGCGGAAGCATCATGAGCATTTTCTGGAGAACCAATCCCATCGCCCTCTTGGCGCAGTTCCTGCTCGATCTCACCCTGTCGGCGCGTTCCCGCCGCCGCCAGGTTTCCGCCCTGCGCCATCTCGACGATCGGCTGCTCAAGGATATCGGGTTGACGCGGCGCGACGTGCTGCTGTTGCAGCAGGGTTTTGCCTCGGAAGACGCCCCCTTCCTGCCGGGCCGCGCCATGGCCATGGGCCAACCCATGCTGCGCCGGCCCGCCCTGCACCAGCCGCAAGGCCACGGGCCGGTGCCTCGATGACCCGGATATCGGCCGCCAATCTCTGGATGAACAGTGCATCGCTTGCGGAAGTGCTGATGATTGCGCCCCGCCGCAAGCGTAATGCGCCGCGCGACCGGATAGCGGACACCGCTGCGGTGACGGAGCTGCCGGCGCGCGGCGATCGGGCAATGCATGCCTGCGTCAAGCCGGTCCGCTTCTATCCGGCCGGCATCGATGTCGCCAGCGGGTGAAGGGCGGCGGCTGAACATCGGCCGAGACGCAGAATCCGCAGGCTTGCGCCGAAGAGTTCCACAGCAGAGCGAGTTCCCTGTCTCGCTCCGGCCGCGCATGACCCGGCACCGCATCCCACGAGGGTGCTACGCCGATGTCCTGCGCGGCCGCTCCTCGTGCCTTGCGCCGCATCACCACGCGCTGACACACCCCATTGCCGCCAACCCTGTTGTCACCCTCGGGCTCGACCCGAGGGTCCATGGTGGAGGCAGCGCGCCGCCGCCGCCATGGATGCCCGGATCAAGTCCGGGCATGACAGGAAAGCGAGGTCAACCGAAGTCGATGCCCACTGCATCGATCTTCCCACGGCCGATCCCCCTCCTGCACCCCCATCACCGCGCGCTGTAACTAGCCCATTCTCGCCCACTTAGTTGTCACCCTCGGGCTTGACCCGAGGGTCCATCGCGGAGGCAGCGCGCCGCCGCCGCCATGGATGCCCGGATCAAGTCCGGGCATGACAGGAGGTGAGACCATCCGAACGCTGATGCCCGCGCCGCCGATACCTCCCATGGGCGCTCTCCCCCGCCTGCACCGCCATCACCACGCGCTGACACACCCCATTTTCCGCCAACCCTGTTGTCACCCTCGGGCTCGACCCGAGGGTCCATCGCGGAGGCAGCGCGCCGCTGCCGCCATGGATGCCCGGATCAAGTCCGGGCATGACAGATAAAAGTGGCCTGCCAGCGCCGCCACGGCAATGCAGCGCTTTTGCCTCGACGCTGTTCCGCGCTACAGTCCGCTATCGCCGCTGACGCAAGGTTGCCATGCCCGCCGCCTCCCTCGATCCCGGCCCCCTCGACCTCGGTCCCGCGGGCACGTCGCTTGCGCCCTCCGCCGACCTGCCCGGTCGCCAGGGTCTGAGCGCGGTGGAGGCCGCCGCGCGGCTGAAGCGCGACGGCTACAACGAATTGCCGCAGCCCGACCGCCGCACGCCGCTGCGCATCATCGGCGAGGTGCTGCGCGAGCCGATGCTGGCGCTGCTGCTGGCAGGCGGCGGCATCTATATGCTGCTCGGCAGCCTGGACGAGGCGCTCATCCTGCTCGGCTTCGCCACGTTCTCCGTGGTGGTGACGGTGGTGCAGGAGACGCGCACCGAACGCGTGCTGGAAGCCCTGCGCGATCTCACCAGCCCGCGCGCCCTGGTCATCCGCGACGGGCAACGCGCGCGCATCGCCGGGCGCGAGGTGGTGCGCGGCGATCTCATCGTGCTCTCGGAGGGAGACCGCGTGCCGGCCGATGCGCTGCTCATCGAGGCGCAGGACCTGCAGGCCGATGAATCGTTGCTGACCGGCGAATCCGTGCCGGTGCGCAAGCATGCGGCCGCCGCCCTCGCTCAATCCGCCGCCCTGCGCGACGGGCGCGGGCCAGTGCATCCCGAATCCGCGCATTCCGATCCCACGCATTCCCAATCCGCGCAGCCTGACTCCATGCAGGCCGACCGCACGCAGCCTGATCCCGCGCTGCGGCCGGGCGGCGACGACCTGCCGACGGTCTATTCCGGCTCGCTGGTGGTGCGCGGCAGCGGCATCGCCGAGGTGAGGGCGACCGGCTCGCGCAGCGAAATCGGCAAGATCGGCGAGAGCCTCGGCCGGCTGGAGACCGAGCCGCCGCGCCTGCAGCAGCAGACCCAGCGCCTGGTGCGCGTCTTCGCCGTCTTCGGCCTCGCCGTCAGCCTGCTCGCCGTGCTGCTCTTCGGCCTGCTGCGCGGCGGCTGGCTCGATGCCATCCTGGCCGGCATCACCATCGGCATGTCGATGCTGCCCGAGGAATTTCCCGTCGTCCTCACCGTCTTTATGGCGATGGGCGCGTGGCGCATCTCGCGCGCCCGCGTGCTGACGCGCCGCGCCGCCGCCATCGAGACCCTGGGCTCGGCGACGGTGCTCTGCACCGACAAGACCGGAACCCTGACTGAGAACCGCATGACCATCGCCGAATTGCGGCCGGCGATCGGCAGCGGCTTCGGCAAGACCCTGCGCCGCGACGCGGCGGCGGCGGCCGGCGCCTTGCCGGAGGAATGTCATGCCCTGGTGGAGTTCGGCATCCTCGCCAGTGCGCGCGATCCCTTCGATCCGATGGAGAAGGCGTTTCACGATCTCGGCCGTAGCTTCCTCGCCGAGACGGAGCATCTGCACGGCGCCGACTGGCAGCTCCGCCATGCCTATGCCCTGCGGCCCGATCTTCTCGCCATGGCGCATCTCTGGCAGCGCCCCGATGCTGCAACCGGCGCGGGACAGGAAGCGGATGCGCTGGCCGACCTCGTGGTGGCCGCCAAGGGTGCGCCGGAGGCGATCGCCGATCTGTGCCGCCTCGCCCCCGAGGCGCGCGCCGCGATGACCCAGGCGGTGAACGCGATGGCGGCCGGCGGCATGCGCGTGCTCGGCGTCGCTCGCGCCAGCTTCGCCGTCACCGATCCTGCCGGCGACGGCGAAGCCATCTCCTATCCCCCGTCGCAGCGCGATTTCGACTACAGCTTCCTCGGCCTCGTCGGCCTCACCGATCCGCTGCGCGCCAGCGTGCCCGCCGCGGTCGCCGAGTGCCGCTCCGCCGGCATCAGGGTGATCATGATCACCGGCGATTATCCCGCCACCGCCCATGCCATCGCCCGCCAGGCCGGCATCATCGTCGATGGCGATGCGGGGAGCAACGTGGGTGGCGACCCGGATATCCTGAGCGGCGAGGAACTGGCGCGCCTCAACGACACCGATCTCGCCCGCCGCCTGCGCCACATATCGATCTGCGCCCGTATCATGCCGGAGCAGAAGCTGCGCATCGTCGAGGCGCTGAAGGCCAATGGCGAGGTGGTGGCGATGACCGGCGACGGCGTCAACGACGCGCCCTCGCTGAAGGCGGCGCATATCGGCATCGCCATGGGGGCGCGCGGCACCGATGTAGCGCGCGAGGCTTCGTCGATCGTGCTGCTGGATGACGATTTCGGCTCGGTGGTGGCGGCGGTACGGCTCGGCCGGCGGATCTATGACAATCTCAGGAAGGCGATCGGCTTCATCCTCGCGGTGCATGTGCCGATCGCCGGGCTGGCGCTGCTGCCCCTGCTCTTCGGCCTGCCGCTGATTTTCGGCCCGGTCCATATCGCCTTCCTGGAAATGGTGATCGACCCCGTCTGCTCGCTGGTCTTCGAGGCGGAGGTGGAGGAGCGCAACGTCATGCGCCGCCCGCCGCGCCCGCCGTCGCAGCCCCTCTTCACCCGCGCCCTGACCGCCTGGAGCCTACTGCAGGGCGTCGTCGTTCTCGCCCTGGTCGCCGCCATCTATCTCATGGGCCTCGGCTATTTCAGCGGCCTTTTCAGCGGCGCCGCGCTCGATATGGCCACCGCGCCGGCCTCGTCTCCGATCCCCGGCATGCCGGAGACGGAAGTGCGCGCCCTCACCTTCTTCAGCCTGGTGCTGTCGATCGTCGGCCTGATCCTGGTCAACCGTTCCTTCAGCGCCTCCATGCTGACCGCTTTGCGCCGGCCCAATCCGGCGCTGGGCCTCGTCCTGCTTGCCGTCGCCGCCATGCTGGGCCTGACCCTGGGCTGGCCGGCCGCGCGCGATCTCTTCCGCTTCGGGCCGCTGCATGCCGACGATCTCGCCCTCACCATCGGCGCCGGCCTCGCCGTCTTCGCCCTGCTGGAACTGTTGAAGGCGCTCTGGCGCAAGCGGCTGGCCTTCTGAGCGGGTGCGGGCAACCAGGACGCAGCCGCTCCCCATCCAGCCTCTCGCTCAGGTGTCACCATTGTTCCTCCCCGCTGTTCCTCCCCGTATGTCCCCCTCGGGCTCGACCCGAGGGTCCATGGCAGAGGCAGCGCACAAGGGTAGCGCGTCGTCCTCGCCATGGATGCCCGGATCAAGTCCGGGCATGACAGGAGAGCGAGGTCAACCGAAGTCGATGCCCGCGCCCTTGCCCACGCCACCGATCCTCCCCTGGCCGATCTCCCTCCTGCACCGCCATCACCGCGCGCTGTAAACCACGCTCTGCAACTAGCCCATTTCTCGCCCACTCAGTTGTCACCCTCGGGCTCGACCCGAGGGTCCATCGTGGAGGCAGCGCGTCGCCGTCGGCATGGATGCCCGGATCAAGTCCGGGCATGACAGGAAAGCGAGGTCAATCGAAGTCGATGCCCACGCCATTGCCCACCTCACCGACACCTCCCGCGGCCGATCGCCCTCCTGCACCGCCATTACCACGCGCTGTAAACCACGCGCTGACACGCCCCATTTGCCGCCCACTCAGTTGTCACCCTCGGGCTCGACCCGAGGGTCCATCGTGGAGGCAGCGCGTCGCCGTCGGCATGGATGCCCGGATCAAGTCCGGGCATGACAGGAAGTGAGACCATCCGAACGCTGATGCCCGCGCCATTGCCCGCGCCACCGGTCCTCCCCTGGCCGACCTCCCTCCTGCACCGCCATCACCACGCGCTGTAAACCACGCGCTGACACACCCCATTTGCCGCCAACTCAGTTGTCACCCTCGGGCTTGACCCGAGGGTCCATCGTGGAGGCAGCGCGTCGCCGTCGCCATGGATGCCCGGATCAAGTCCGGGCATGACAGGAGAGCGAGGTCAACAGAAGTCGATGCCCGCGCCCTTGCCCACGCCGCCGATACCTCCCATGGCCGATCTCCCTCCTGCACCGCCATCACCACGCGCTGTAAACCACGCGCTGACACACCCCATTTGCCGCCAACTCAGTTGTCACCCTCGGGCTCGACCCGAGGGTCCATCGTGGAGGCAGCGCGTCGCCGTCGCCATGGATGCCCGGATCAAGTCCGGGCATGACAGGAAAGCGAGGTCAACCGAAGTCGATGCCCGCGCCCTTGCCCACGCCGCCGATCCCTCTCATGGCCGATCGCCCTCCTGCACCGCCATCACCACGCGCTGTAAACCACGCGCTGACACACCCCATTTGCCGCCAACTCAGTTGTCACCCTCGGGCTCGACCCGAGGGTCCATCGCGGAGGCAGCGCGTCGCCGTCGGCATGGATGCCCGGATCAAGTCCGGGCATGACAGCAAGTGAGACCATCCGAAGGCTGATGCCCGCGCCATTGCCCGCGCCGCCGATCCCTCTCATGGCCGATCGCCCTCCTGCACCGCCATCACCGCGCTGTAACTAGCCCATTTCTCGCCCACTTAGTTGTCACCCTCGGGCTTGACCCGAGGGTCCACAGCGGCGGCAGCGCGTCGCCGTCGCCATGGATGCCCGGATCAAGTCCGGGCATGACAGGAGAGCTTGGGGTTCGTGACCGCATCGCCCGGCACCCGCCGCGATCATCCGTCCTTTTCTTCTTTCCTTGTCGAACGATGCCGGCTTGTTGATGCAGGTCACCCTGCCCCGGCCTTGACAGTGCGGGTGCATAGGCCGCTATGATCCGCGGATGAATCAGCCTCTCCCGACAAAAGTGCCTGCGGCAGCGTCGCTGCCGACGCTTCTCATCATCGACATGCAGCAGGGCATGGCGCGGGCCGAGGCCGGACGGCGCAATAATCCGGAGGCGGAGGCCAATATCGCCCGCCTGCTGGCGGCCTGGCGCGCGGCCAAGGGCATCATCGTCCATATCCGCCATATCTCGCGCAGCCCCGGCTCGCTTTTCTGGCCGGGACAGAGCAGCGTTGATTTCCAGCCGGCCTTGGCGCCGCTGGACGACGAGCATGTGGTGGAAAAGAACGTGCCCGACGCTTTCGTCCAGAGCGGCCTCGAACGCTGGCTGCATCAGCGCAGCGTCACCGATCTCGTCATTACCGGCGTCAGCACCAACAACTCGGTGGAGGCGACCGCCCGCAGCGCCGGCAATCTCGGCTTCAAGACTCGCGTCGTCGCCGATGCCTGCTTCTGCTTCGATAAGGTCGATTATGCCGGCACCAGGCGCTCTGCCGCCGAGGTGCATGCCATGTCGCTCGCCAATCTGCAGGGCGAGTATGCCGAGATCGTCGATACGGTGACGATGCTGCGCCTCGCCGACCCTAACGCGCCCCTTCCTCCCGCTCCGCCGGCGGTCACCGGCCGTCCCACGGTCATGGCCCATGCCGGCATCAGCACCATCGGCGACGACAAGATGTGATGGCGGGCCGAAACCTATCGCGGTTGCCAAGCTCGCTTGTCATCTTTATGACAGGCACACCGCAACCGACCCGATCAGATCCGGCCCGACCATCATGCGCCTCATCATCTTCGACATCGACGGCACGCTGCTCGACAGCCGGGCGATGATCTTGGCGGGCCACGCCCAGGCCTTCGGCAAGCACGGGCTCAGCGCGCCGGATGAAGCCGCCATCATGGCCCTGGTCGGCCTGTCGCAGCGCGAGACCTTCGTCGCCCTGGCCGGCGAGCACGGGCCGGTCGACAGCCTGATCGCCGCCTATCAGGAGGCGGTCTGGGCCTTCCGCGCCAGCGGCCAACATGCAGAGACGCTGTTTCCGGGCGCCGCCGAGCTGGTGGCCGACCTCGCCGCGCGGCCGGATCTGCGCCTGGCGCTTGCCACCGGCAAGGGACGGCGCGGCACCGATCTCATCATCGAGCAGCATGGCTGGCGGGATGTCTTCCACAGCTCGCATACCAGCGACGAGAATCCCTCGAAGCCGGACCCGACCATGCTTCATCGCGCCATGGAGATCGCCGGCGCAAGGCCGCAAGATAGCGTGATGATCGGCGATTCACCCTTCGACATGCAGATGGCGGTCGCCGCCGGCGTGACGCCGCTCGGTGTCGCTTGGGGTCATCAGCCGCCGGCGCGCTTGATGCAAGCCGGCGCCAAGGCGGTGGCGACGGATTTCGCCGATCTCGCGCGTCTGCTGGATCTTCCGCCACGAGACTAGCCTGCGGTCGCCGCGGGCCATGCCGGCACCGTCAGGCTGCCGTCATCGACGCGGCATTATCCGACCAGCATTATCCGGCCGGCATTATCCGGCCAGCATTATCCGACCGGCCTCACTCATAGCGGCTCCGGTGCCGCAGATTATCCGGCAGCGCGCTGCCTTCCTGCAGCAGGCGCTGCATCTTGTCGAGATGTATCCGCAGCCGCGAGGGCAAAGGATCATAGAGGCGCGTCAGGCTCAAGGCGGCCAGGCGATCGCGCAGCCAGGGATCGTCCGACGGCGCTGCCTGCAACATCACCTGCCGCCGCATCTCCAGGCGCGCGGCAGCGGCCTCCGCCTCGGTTTCTGCGCGCCGGTCGCGCGTTTGCCCGTCATCGTCTTTGTCCGCATCTCCGTGGGCGTCTGCGTCGTGAAACCGGTCGGTCTCATGCGCAACGTCTTCCGCCTCGAAGCGGCCATGCGCATCCGTCGTTGCAGCCATCGTCATGGGTTGGTTCTCCTGATCGGCGACACCCCGTATCAGCACAGACGCGGTGTCCGCGCAGGTTATTCCCAGGAAAGACGCGCGATGAAATGACGGATGCAGACGGCCACGCGCAAGCTTCTTTGCCTCCGGCACGGAACCGGTATCAAAGGCCTCAGCGACGCCGGCGAAAACTGCTGAACTGGAAATGCTGCACGCTGCCCCGGGGCGTCGCGTGGTCGTGCCGGCAACTCGTCAGCAGGGTAAAATCCGCACCGAGTAGCCGGGCCAAGCTTGCCGCATCATACCGCTGGACCGGCAGATTGCTGCAGCGCTCCGGCCCGTCCGGCGCGAAAGTGCCGATGATCGCGACGCCGCCCGGCCGCAAGGCGGCAAGGAGCGTTGCGCGATAGGCGGCCTGATCGGCGGGATCGGTGAGGAAATGCAAAGCGGCGCGGTCGTGCCACAGATCGTATTGCCGCTCCGGGCGCCAGCGGGTCACATCGGCGCTCACCCAGGTGACGCGATCGGCAAGCTGCCGGAGATCCGCATCCGCCTGCAGGCGCCGCTGCGCCACCGCGAGGGCCGCAGCCGAGATATCCAGCACCGTCACGCTGCGATATCCGTCGCGCAGCAGCGCATCCACCAGGCGCGCACCGCCGCCGCCGATATCGACGGCATCGGTGTCAGCCTTGACCGGTCCGAAGCCGGCCGCGGCGATGAGCTGCAGCGACAGCGCCGGGCTCTCCTCGAACCAGCTCACCTGCGTCTCGCTCTTGTCTTGATACACGCGCTGCCAATGCGCGGCGCGCTCCGCCGATGCTCCGGGCGCCGGCTCAAGTGTCGCGCCTGTCTTTGCGGCTTCCTCGCCCGTCTTCTTCGTCATCGCTTGCGCAAGCCTGTCTGCCGGAGAATACCGGTCCGGCAATATCCACGGTCATCGTCACAGTCTAGGCTTGCACCCCGCCGCCGCCAAGCGCGGCAAATGCAAGCAAGGCTGCAGCCCCCGACAGGATTCTCCCCCCGGACAGGATTCTCTCCCGACGGGATTCTCCTCGGGAGGGATTCAGCCTTGAACTAGGACGATAGGCCTTCGAAAGAATCCGGAGATTGGACAGGCTTCATCCCTTCGGCAGGAATCGCGCCCGCATGAAGTCGACATAGTCCTGGTCGGTCCTCTCGCGCCGCGCCTTGACGAAGCCGCGCGCATCGTCGCCGACCGGATAGCGCAGGCGATTGGTGCCGTCGCTCGCCGCCGCCAGGATCGCCGCGGCCACGTCGGCGGCACTCATCATGCGCTGGGCACGCATCTCGTCGAAGGCGGCATGGGTGGCGGCGACGAAGCGATCGTAGTCGGCAAAGACCGAGCGCCGCGGCGTCGATGCCGGAATCGGCCGCCTGCGCCTTCACCTCCTCCGTCACCCGCGCGCCGAAGGCCGTGCTGCTGACGCCGCCATGCGGCTCGATCAGCTTGATGCCGATATTCTGCGAGGCAAGCTCATAGGCCAGCGCCTCGGTGAAGCCCTCCAAGGCGAATTTGCTGGCGCAATACATCGACATCAGCGGCAGGGTGAAGATGCCGGCGCCGGAACCGACATTGATGATGAGGCCGGCCTTGTTGCGCCGGAAATGCGGCAGGATCGCCCGCGTCACCGCCATGACGCCGAAGAGGTTGACGTCGAACTGCTCGCGGATCTTCGCCGGCGAGGTGCCCTCGAACAGGCCGAACAGGCTGAAGCCCGCATTGTTGACGAGGAGATCGATTTTTCCAAAGCGTTCGATGCCGGCGGCGATGGCGGTGGCGATACCGGCCTCATCCTGCACATCGAGCGACAGTGTCAGTACCTGGGGCAGATGCGCCAGCGGCTCCAGCGCCGCCCTCCGCCGCGCCGTCGCAACGACGTTCCAACCCTTCGCCGCAAACAGCCGCGCCGTCGCGGCGCCGATGCCCGAAGAGCAACCGGTGATGAGAACCGTCCGTGTCATGGTGATCCTTCCTGATGGAATTGCGCGCAGCCGTCACTGCCGACTTTGCCCGCGCCGATATGCGTCTCGAACTCTCGCGTCATGCCCGGACTTGATCCGGGCATCCACGTCAACCGCCCCACGCTGCTACTGCCATGGACCCTCGGGTCAAGCCCGAGGGTGACAATCGGAGGTGACAAGCCCGGGGGGATAAGCCCGTGGATGACAAGCCGCGGGATGACAAGCCCGGGGGATGACAGGTCCGGGGTGATAAGCCCGTGGATGACAAGCCGGAGGACGACAAGCCGGGGGATGACAGGTCCGGGGGATGACAGGTCCGGGAGTGAAAACGGCTATGGGCCACGGGCGACGGGCCGGTCGGACGATAGACAGCGGGGAGAAGAACTGCCCGCGATGCCGATCACCCGCTGTCCTCAATTTTCCTGCCTCAATTTTCCTGCCTCAATTTTACCGTCCTCATCTTTACTGTCATGCCCGGACTTGATCCGGGCATCCACGTCAACCGCCCCACGCTGCTGCCGCCACGGACCCTCGGGTCAAGCCCGAGGGTGACAATCGGGTGTGACAAGCCCGGGGGATAAGCCCGTGGATGACAAGCCGGGGGATGACAAGCCGGGGGATGACAGGTCCGGGGGTGAAAACGGCTATGGGCGACGGGCCGGTCGGACGATAGACAGCGGGGAGAAGAGCTGCCCGCGATGCCGATCAACCGCTGTCCTCAAATTTCCTGCCTCAATTTTCCTGCCTCAATTTTACCGTCCTCATCTTTACTGTCCTCATCTTTACTGTCATGCCCGGACTTGATCCGGGCATCCACGCCAACCGCCCCACGCTGCTGCCGCCATGGACCCTC
Source organism: Terriglobia bacterium (assembly GCA_035539075.1). Lineage (GTDB taxonomy): Bacteria > Pseudomonadota > Alphaproteobacteria > Dongiales > Dongiaceae > Dongia_B. The sequence goes on along the minus strand of DATLJB010000099.1, from coordinate 28,767 downwards.
GGGTCAAGCCCGAGGGTGACAATCCCGAAGGTGCGAAGCCCAGGGTGACAAGCCCTGGGATGACAGGCCCGGGATGACAGGCCGAGGGGCGATCACGGCTGTGGCTCGGCTTCTATCTAGCCATCGCCGATTGATGCGATAATCCGCATATTTTCGTACGGCCTGATGCAGGATTTCGTACAATGGCAAACGGTTCCCGCGCGGCGGGATGCTATCCACACCAGGAAGACTGCCGAGATGACGAAACGACACGCGCCGCGCCCTGCCCAGAAACCGACCGCGAAACCAACTGGGCCACGGGTCCCCGCAACCAAGACCGCCATGGCAAAGCCATATGCGGCATTGCGGCCGAGCCTGGTTGAGCTCGATGCGGTGATGGCGGTCGCCGCGCAGCGCAACTTCCGCCGTGCCGCCGCCGAGCTTGGCATGTCGCCCTCGGCGCTGAGCCATGCCGTCGCCGCCCTGGAGCAGCGCCTGGGCCTGCGTCTCTTCCATCGCACCACCCGCAGCGTCGCCCTGACCGAGGCCGGCGCGCGCTTCCTCGAGCGGCTGCGGCCGGCGCTGGCCGCGGTCGATGCGGCGATGGAGACGGTGAACGATTTCCGCGCCCGGCCCGCCGGCACGCTGCGCATCAACAGTTCGGAGGGGGCCGCACGCCGCCTTCTCGCCCCCGTCATGCTGGAATATCTGCGCCGCTATCCGGAGATGCAGCTGGAACTTGTCGCCGAGGGGCGGATGATCGATATCGTCGCCGAGGGCTTCGATGCCGGCATCCGCATCGCCGCGGCGGTGCCGCAGGACATGATCGCCATTCCCTGCTCGCCGCCGGTGCGTTTCACCGTGGTCGGCGCACCGGACTATTTCAAGCGCCACGGCAAGCCGCGCAGCCCCGCCGATCTCCTCGCCCATGCCTGCATCCGCCGCCGCATGCCGAGCGGCGCCCTCGCCCCCTGGGAATTCGAGAAACAGGGCAAGGCGCTCGCCATCGACGTGCGCGGCCCGCTCACCCTCGACAGCGCCGAGCTGATGGTGGAGGCGGCGCTGGCCGGCGCCGGGCTTGCCTGGGTCAGCGAATGGTCGGTTGCCGACCACCTGAAGGCGCGCCGCCTCGTCCCCGTGCTGAGCGACTGGTCGCCGGCGGAACCGGGGCTCTGCCTCTATTACCCCGGCCACCGCCATGTGCCGGCGGGCCTGCGCGCTTTCGTCGATCTGGTGAAAGAGCTGATGAAGAAGCGCTAGCTGCCGTCCCGCGCCGGCGCCTCTTCCAGGCGATGCGCGTCCGCCGCCGTCAGCGTGAGGCCGTAGACCTCGCGCAGCGCCTTGACATGCCCGAGCGTCTGCCGGCTGAACGGTGCGCGGCCCTCCAACGCATGCAGCATGACGCCTTCGATCAAATCGCCCAGCGATATGTCGTGAATTTCCGCGATCGCCTTCATCACCTTGAGCAGGCGGGTTTCCAGTCGCACGCCGGTCTGTACGCGCTGGACGACGGGCCTCTCCGCGATGGGCTTCTCCGCGATGGGCCTCTCCGCGATGCGCCTTTCCGTGGCCGGCTTCTGCCCGACAGGTTTCCGGCCGGCTGGCTTGTGCTCCGCTGGCTTCTGGCCCGCCTTTCGACCGCCGCTACGCTTCTCTCGCTTGACCGCCATCCGGCACATCCTTTCCCACCGCTGCCGCCCTTTACGCTTGATTTGGTACAAATGTACCAATATACCACCGTCTCATGGAGTTCAAGCCAGGCAGCGAATGAGCAATGCAATGACACGAGCCCCTTCCGCCGGCGCCGAGGAGCCGGCGCCCTTGCCCTCGACCGACGGTTTCGAGCGCGGCCTGATCGATCCGGCCGATTTCACCCACCGCGAACATCTCCGCATGGGCTATGAGCTGCTGCGCCGCCACGACTTCCCGGAGGCACTGCAGCGTTATTGCCGGGGGCTGAAAATCCTGGTCGCGCGCGCCAAGGCCGAGGACAAGTTCAACCTGACGATCACCGTTGCGTTCCTCGCACTGATCGCCGAGCGGATGGAAAGCGGTGAAGCGCCTGACTTCGACAGCTTCGCCGATGCCAATCCGGCGCTTTTCGATCCCGGCATCCTCCGGCGCTTCTACACGCCGGCCCGCCTCGACACTGCAATCGCCAAGCGCACCTTCCTGCTGCCGGACCTGGCACAGGCTGGGACGCCAGGCTGATCTCAGCACCCCTACCGGGCGAACAGGAACGGATAGATGGTGAACATCAGCTCGATCAGGATCAGGGCCAGGATGTACCATTCGACGCGCAGGCTGCTGCGGCTCTGCACCAGGCCCAGCAGCGTCTCCACCGTGCGGGAGATGACGTCGAGCTTGCGGTCCAGCACGCGGCTGCGCTCGCGCAGCTCGTACCATTCCGCAAGGCGCAGATAGAGCCCCTCCAGCTCGGGATGATCCCAGAGCAGGTCCGGCTTCTCGCCCGTCTCCACGCGCCCCACCATGCGGTGCTGGATCGCCAGGACATTGCCGATCTGGCGCAAGAGGGCGGTGCCGGCGGCACCGGTGCGGCCCTGTTCCCGCAAGGTCAGGGCCAGCGGGTCGATGCGGTCGAAGATATCGGCGATCCGCGTCTCGTAATGCGCCAGGATCAGGCTCTTCGCCAGCACATCGGCCACTAGTTGCAGCCGCTCGGTATTGGCCTGTTTCAGCAGGATGGTGCCGCCGCCGACCGCGCCCTCGTCGCCGTCGCTGCCGGCGCGCAGCCGCGCCTCCTCCATCTCGCGGGCCGGGAAGGCGGCGATGACGAAGGGTGCGATCCGCTCCAGCAAGGCGGCCTCGGCGGCCGGGGATGCGTTGAAGATGACGACGACGCCATAGCGGAACAGGACGGCGACGCCGCCTTCCGGCAGGCGCAGGGCCAGCGGCGTCTTCGCCAGCGGCTCCTTGCTTTCAAGCGAGCGCGTATCCAGCCGCTCGCCCAGCAGGAAGGCCCGCGCCGACATCGTCTCGGACGGCGTATCGGAAGATGGCTTCGCGCTTTCTGTCATTATCCGACCTGTCCCGTCATCCGTGCTCTATCACGCGCGCCGATAGGTGCAAGAGCCACCGGCGTGACGCTGATGGCAGCATCGCCCGCCCGGCACAGCCCGGCGTTGATTCAAATCAACCCGCCGGCCGGGTGCCCGCCGGCTGGTATCGCCGCTTTAAATATCGCCAGGTGCCTGGGCCTGTGCGATCATGCAAGGGAGTGCGATGGGGGATCCGATCTGACATGCGATCTGAAGGGAGACCTGCCATGACTGCAAGCATTGCCGAGGTGCTGGATTTCGTCATTCACCACCGCCCGGGCCTGGATGAGCGCGACCTTTCCAACGCCCTCTACGGCTCGCCGAGCTACGCGCATCAGGTCGAAACCGAATGCAGCCGCCTGGTGACCAGCGGCCAGGTCAATCGCCGCGCCCGCCCCGATGGCGGCCATGCCTATTACCCCGGCATCGCCGCGCCGGCGGAGCTGGGACGCTAGACAGCGCGGCAGACACGCGGCGACCGTGACGCGGCAACCACCGTGACGCGGGATATCGAAGCGATGTGGCGGCAGGCCGGGGGCCAGAGCCTCCGCGTCAAGCGCCGAAGCGGCGCGCGAGCTGCTCCAGCGACTGCCGCGTGCCCGCCTCGTTGTCTTCCGGCCGCAGACCCGGCGGCAGGTTCTCGAAGTGAAAGCCCACCTCCGTTCCGCCGGCGACCGCATCGAAGGTCACGGTGATGATCATCTCGCCGCGCAAGGCCGGATCGTCGCTGTGGAAGGTGACGGCTTCGACGATGCGGCTGGGCGGCGACAATTCCAGGAAACGGACGCTGACCATGTCCTCGCCCGCCGCCGTCTTGCCGCGCGGCTCGCCGCTATGCGGCGCAGCTTCCTGCGGCGGATAGAACAGCGACATGCGATAGCCGCCGCCCGGCCGCGCATCGAAGCTGTGGATCTTGCCGGTCATCTCGCCCGGCGGCAGCCAGTCGGCCAGCGCGACCGGGTCCATGAAGGCCGCGTAGATTGCCTCGGGCGCGGCGGCGATGATCCGCGCCGTGCGTGTGGTTGCGCCGCGGCCCACCGCTTTCACGTCGCCGCCTTCATGTCACTGCCGGCGGCACGTCATCCGCCGCATCTTGGGCCGCCGGCAGATAGCCGCCGAGCTCGAAATAGACCATCACGATGTTCACCGTCGCGTCATCATTGGAAAGCGGCAGCATCAGCGTCTCCACATCCTGCAGGTAGCCGCTTCGCGAGACCGCCGCTTCCCAGTCATAGACCAGGCCGCGCTCATCGATCACCAGTCGGTAATTCTCCAGGATCGCCTCCAGCGAGGAACCGTGATAGCCCTCCTCCACCGTCAGCCCGGTGACATCGCGCTGCTTCAATTCGACCGAACGGGTGCCGACCAGGCGATAGGTCAGGCGCCGCGGCTCATGCTGCACATCCACCAGCACGATTCCCGGCAGCCATTCGCGCATCTCCAGCGGATCGAAATCCTCCCGCCGCGGCATTCGCCTGCCCTGCCGTTTGCTATCCCAGAAGCGATAGAAGGAAGCGATGCGCGGCGCACAGCGATCCAGGAAATCAGTCGTCGTCATCCGCAGATAATGCCGGCCCTGATCCGGTGTCGCGAAATCATTCATGGCATCTCAATTCCCATCATCACACCGTCCCTCTTCACTTCCATCGAGTCCCCCGCCGCCCTGCTCGCGCGGCGAAGGCGCCAATGGCCGGCGCCTCGCATCGCGTGAGCCGCTAACCCGGCACGCGTCATTCTAAGCGGCGGAGGCGAGAGCGGAAAGGGTCATCGGGTGCGCGTCGCTTTCGGTCCGGCCAACGCATGTTGCGGGCTCACGCGTTCAGCTCATCGGCCGCCGCAATCACCTCCGACACGATGGCGCGCACATCGTCATCGGTCGTCCGGTGATTGACGAAGCAGGCGCGCAAGGCAAACTTGCCGTGAACCGTCGCATTGGAAAGGTAGACGCGCCCCCGGCTTATAACGCGTCTCAGAAGGGTCTCGTTGTCCTTCCTCCGGTGGCGGAAGCAGACGGCGCTGAGCGGGACAGGCGCCAACAGTTCCAGGTCTGGATGTGACCTGATCGCCTCCGCCAGCAACTGGGCATGCCTGATATCGGCGGCGATGGCCTCGCGGAAGGCCTTGCGACCGTGATATTGCAATGACAGCCAGAGCTTCAGGGCCCGGAAGCGCCGGGACAGCTCAAGCGATTCCTCGAAGAAGGCGAAGGATTCCACCTGGTCGTCGCTGAATATTCGCACATAGTCGTCACTGTTGGCGAAGGTCATGCGCGCGATATCCGGGTGACGATAGAGCAGGCAGCCACAATCGATGGGCTGATAGAGCCATTTATGGGCATCCAGCGACAGAGAATCCGCCAGAGACAATTGGGGAAACGTCTCTGCCATGGCAAGCGCCGCCAACGCGCCATAGGCGCCGTCGATATGCAGCCAGAGTCCCTCCCGCCGGCAGATTGCGGAAATCTCGTCCAGCGGATCGAGCGCACCGGAGACAACCGTTCCTATCGTGGCGACGACAGCAATCGGGGTTTTCCCAGCCGCGCGGTCGGCGCGAATCGCGGCTTCAAGGGCGTCGGAGCGCATCCTGAAGTGTTCGTCAACGGGGATCAGGCGCAGATTTTTCTTGCCGATGCCAAGGAGGGCTGTCGCCTTTGGAATGGACATATGGACCTGTTCGGAGGCATAGACGACTGCCGTGCCGAGCGCTCCTGTTTCGTTGGCAGGCGCCTTTGCCTCACGCGCCATCGCCAGCCCCATCAGGTTGGCGGAAGAGCCGCCACCGCACAGGCTCCCGGTGAAACCGGCGCAGCCGATGGCCTCCGCAAGCCATCCAACGACGATACGCTCTATGGTTATCGCCGCCGGTGCCGACCGCCACGCCGTCACATTCTGGTTGAGGACGGCCGCGAGCCAGTCGCCGACCGCGCCGACCGGCTCGCCGGAACCGGCGACATAGCCGAAGAAGCCGCCGGTCGAAGGGCGCACATGTTCGGTGATTTGATCGAAGTCATGCAGGACCTCTCGTCCCCGCCCCTCCTCGGCCCAGGGCCGGGAAAAGAGCTCTGTCGTTTGTTTGCCACTTGTCTTCGGATAGGTTGGACGCTGCGGCAACGACGCCCAATAGGCTTTGGCGATGTCCGCCGCTTCATCCACCAACCGAGATAAGTCGCGGTCGGAAATCTGCAGCCCGCTCATAACGTTTCCTTTCCCGTTGTCTCTTTCCTGTTGTCTCGTCCGCAGCCTTGGCAGGGTTCATGAGCCAACCTTCCATGGACTCGTTTCTTCCATCGGAATTTATCATATCGGCGCCGGCCGATGAGCGATGGGCAACGGCATGTCTCCTCAAGGATATCGGCACTGGCGTTCGTCATCGAAGTTATGCCCGCCCGCCGATTGTCACAACAATCCCAACGAAACCGTCGGAATTTTAAGCGCGACATAATTTCAAGGCCTTATCGGCAATACCGCGACATCCATGGATATGGTTACCGCCGTAACCTCTTCATCGCGGTCTGAAACCGCGGCGTAGCGAAGCGGCACCTAGCTTGGCTGCCCCGGCCCGTCCCGTCGATCCATCCCATCGACGCGAGGACCGGTACGCGCCCGTCACGCCATCCCGTGACGACGCTTAAAGCTAGGAGAATTAAATGGAACGCATGTTCGTGACCATCTCGGCCCATCCCGCGGCCTGCGCCGCCGGCTTGCTTGGCATGTTCTGCCTCGCCGTCTTTCCCCTGTTCCGTTCACGCCAAGCCATGCTGCTGATTTATATCTGCAACAATTTCGCCTTCATCCTGCATTACGGCCTTCTGCAGAATTGGACCGCCGCGGCGATGAACCTCGTCCTCGCGCTGCAGACGGTGATCGCATTGCATATCGCGGCGGCGCGCTATCGCTGGGTCTATTACGCGCTGATGCCGGTGCTGGCCGCCATGGTCGCCGCCACCTGGGCGGGCACCCCGTCTCTCCTCGCCGGCATGGCGGCCATGTTCTCGACCTTCGGCCGCATGCAGCGCGGCGAATTTCCGCTGCGCCTGCTGATGCTGATGGCGATGCCCTTCTGGGTCGCGCATGACATCCTGGTCGCTTCCATGCCGGGCCTCATCGCCGATCTCCTCAGCATCGCCACCGGCCTCGTCATGCTCTATCGGCGCTGCCTCCGCGAAACGGCCGGCACCTATACCCTGCGCCGCGCCGCCGGCTTCTGAGCGGCGCCGGAACGCCGGGGATGGCTTTCATCCCCGGCGGCTTCCTGCCGACGATCGCGCACTATCATATTGAAGGAAGCCGGATTACGCTTCGGGTCGCAGCCGTCGGGATTGGGGCCAAAGCGATCCGACTCTAGACCAAAGTAGCATCGGCCGGCACCTTCGCCGCGGCTAGAATGGTGCCGCCATCCGTCATTGCGCCGGCTCAAGGCGCGCTGCAATCAGGGGCTATCCGGGGAGGACAGAATGCGCGGTGTCGGTGAGAACAGATTTGGTGCGAACAGATTTGTATGGGTGGGCGGCCTGGCGCTTGCCGGCTTGCTGCTTGCCGGTCTCTGTGTCAGCCAGTCGGCCCTGGCGGCTTCCGGCACCCGGTTCTGGAACCTCACCAAGAATACCGTCAACCTGCTGCAGCTCGCCCCTGCCGGCAGCTCCGCCTATGGCGAGAATCTCTGCCTCGCCGATAACGACAAATCGGTCGATTCCGATGAGCGGCTGAAGATCTCCGGCGTCAAATCCGGCCGCTATGATGTGAAGCTGGGCGATACCGCCGGCCGGCAATGCACGGTCAAGAATGTCGATATCACCGAAGGCAAGGTCTTCTCGATCGAGGAGAAGCAGCTCACCGACTGCCGGCAATAGCGGCCGGCCCTCGCCCGCCTCGTCCCGTCACGCCTCGTCCCGTCACGACTCGTCCCGTCACGCCTCATCCCTTCCCTGCTCGTCCTTCCCCGGCCGTCAGGCCTTGCGCCAGACGATCAGCGTGCCGGCATTGCCGGGATGCGGGCTGACGATATCGATATCGATCGCCTCGATGACGATACGCCCCGCCGCCTCATGGCGGCGCAGCAGCTCGACCAGGTTGCGGTTGAAGCCGGTCTTGCGGCAGCGCCGCGCCGTCGCCGTGCGGCGCGTCAGCGCCGGAATGCCGAGACGCTCCAGCAGCGCGTCGATGCGGGCGCCAAGGCCGTTGCGGCGGAACTGCCAGCCGACCGGCTCGATGTGAATGGCGCGATCGAAACCGGGCACCGCCAGCATGCGCTCGATCAGGCTGTCCGGCAGTTCGGTGATCTGCTCGATTGAGAAGATGCTGTAGAGCACGGTCTTCGGCGGCGCGCCGGCAGCAGCAGCAGCGGCGCCGTCAAGCCGGCTGAAATCGGCATCGTAATAGTCGAAGGGCAGGCAGGTCAGATGGAAGCGCGGCTCCGCACCCGCCAGCAGCCTGGTGATGGCCTGGCCGTTATCGGTGTATTCCAGCGCGTAATAGGCGGCGTCGCGCGGCCCGCCCGCCAGCCAGAAGCTGGAGATGATGGCGCCCCAGCCGGAACCCATCTCGACAATGCGCTGGGCATCCGCCGGCACGTATTGGCGCAGCAGTTCCACCACCACCGAGGTATAATAGGCGATCTGCGAAACGCCCGGCACGCGCGGCGACAGGTCGAAGCCGCCCATTTGCGGCAGGTAGCCGCGCCAGTCCTTATGCGCATGCACGCCACGGGCATGCAGGCAGCGGCCGAGAAGGCGCGCCAGGTTCTGCCCCTCCTCGCGCGCCACCTGCTCGGCGACCGCGAGATAGCTGCCCCAGGCGGCCTCGTATTTCTTCTTCACCTTGGTGATCGTCTCGCTCGGCGCCATCCCGTTCCCCCTCGCCTTCCCGCGCGTCATCCTTCCGGGTCATCGCAGGTGTCGCATCTCCGGCCTGCCGAGGCAAGACGCAACATCGCGCCGCGCCAGGCCTTGGTTTCCCGGGCTTGCTTACGGGGCGAAACGGCCCGCAGGTAGCTCCCAGGGCGACGGCTCCCCGAGCGGCGGCTCCCAGGGCGGCGGCTCCCAAGGGCGGCGGCTCACACCAAATGGTGAAGCGGCTCACTTTTTGGCGATGGAACATCGGCCGCCACTTTCGATTGCCATCCCATGACCGGACTCTCCCGGCTATGCACGCGCCGCGTTCCAGGCGCTGCGGTTCCGCGATGTAACAGGGGCAGTGGCCGAGCGGGTTCATGAACGATGTCGGCGCCGGCCGGCGATGTTTTGCAGGAGCAAGATCAGATGAAACAGACAACCCGCCTTTCCCCCGCCCGTTCGACCACCGCATCACGGGATGCCACACCACCGTATGCTGCGCCGTTCCGTGCCGCGTCGCTGCTTGCCGGCCCGCTTCTCGTGGCGGCGCTGGGTTTGGCCTCTGTTCCGGCGGCCCAGGCGCAGAACACCACTCCGACCGCCGTGCAGGGTCCCAATGGCGAGGTGCCGGCGCCGGATAAGAAGCCGACCCCGCCGCTGACCTTCCCGCCCAGTTCCGCTTGCGCCTTCCACGGCAAGCCCGATTGCGAGGCGAAGATCCGCGCCGATGCGATCGAGAACAAGCAGTTCGGCCGCACCGGCGTGAAGGGTGGTGCCCCGGCGACCAGCAGCGGTGAATCCTTCGGCAGCAACGCGACGACCGGCGTCACGCCGCTGGGCGGCCTCTCATCGGGCAGCAGCTCGATGGGCCGGCCTTCGTCGGCCGGTTCCAGCGAGAGCCTCGGCGGCATGAGCAGCGGCAGCTCGACCAACCCGCAAACGATCGGCAATACCTCGGCCGGCACGCCCAGTCCCAGCGGCACCGGCAATGGCGCGCCGCACCTTAACAATTCCGGCGGCTCGGTCGGCGGCAGCGTGCCGGCCGGCGGCGGCTCCTCAGCCGGCACGCCGGGCAGCCTCTAGCGGCAGCCGAGGGGACGGGACAGTCGCCGGGGATGTGCGCGCCTGGAATGCGGGTGCCTGAAATGCGGGTGCCCGGAATGCGGGCCTCGATGACGGCGGGCGCGCCTAGCTCAGCTTGGCGGCGATCTTCTTTGCCTCGACGAAAATCTTGTCGCGCGGCAGCTCGGCCTCGCCCGGATGGACATGGGTGACGAACCAGCCCTGGCCGCGATGCTCGACCTCGATATCGGCGGTCTTCTCGCAGCCCTTCACCTTGCGCAGATCGGCAAGGATGCGGGCCTTGGCCTCGGTGTCGGTGGCGATCGCCTTCTTCATGTCTTCCTCCCCGGATGCCCTCTGGTTGCACCGGCTTGTCCCGGTTTATCGCTTCGGCCCATGCTGCGCCCGTTGGCCGGCGAATACAACAAGCCGGCTAGGCCGGCGACGATGGCGGGGAAGGTAAACATGACGACAACAGCCGCGCCGTAAGCGTCCGGACACTTACGCGCAATCAGCCGATCTCTCAGAAACGCTTCTTCCTGCGTCACTTATCCAGCTTGATCGAAACCATGGCGTTTCCGACGACTGGGATCGCCAGAGCGACGTTTCTTCCGAAGGAGATTTTCTCTTCAGTCGCAAGCCGGTAATATTTCAGGTTATTGCGGTAGTTCCACGCGATATAGCCGAGTATCAGCCCCCAGCTCGCGAAGAAGAGCGTTGCGGAAAGGCCTGTGGTGAGAACGCTGTTGCCGATATCCACTGCGAGTTGGTGAAAGAAGCGCCGCACATAGACGAGAAGAACGAAGCCCACCGCGAATACGATGATCCCTGTCCGGACCTTGCTTTTATAAGTGGGATATAGAGAACCGACGTTGCTCATCTGCTGCCTCAAATTATGGATTAGCACCCGGTCTCGACCGCCTTGCTATGATTGCGCGGTTTTAGGGCTTCAGCATGAAGCAGCCTATCACTAAGAGCGACCAGGTAACCTTGGACTGTCGTATATGTCGGGTAAGGCAAACCAGATATCTTCTACAGAAGGCCTATTATGTGTTGAAGAGAATTCCCTGGCGATGTTACGCGACATCTCTTCAATCGTAGTCCCATATTTGTCCGTAGGCCGCCAGCTATAGTTACCGTCGTCAGGACGATGACCGAATACGGGCTTTGCGCCGTAACGGAGCAGTGCAGCGGCTATTTGTATGACATACTTTTGCATATGACTCTCCGGAACCCTGTAATCACCCCTCAACGCAGGCAAAATCTGCCACAAACCAACAGCGTCACCGTGCAACTGATACTGCCAGTTTTTAATGCGATTATTAATCGCTTGGTCAATGTCAGAGGCCCTCATCAAAACTTTATCCCTGATATGTAAGCGTCCGGACGCTTACTAGCTGGCCGCCTCAGCGGCTCTGGTTACGCCCCCTGCTATGATACCAACGCCGTGTAAAAATGAGTGAGCCACCAACACCGCCTGCTAAATCGCTCCAGCTGCTTCCCTACCTACGGCCAGCACCTTGCCCGGCCGTTTCATTTCAGCCAAGGATATGTCGAAACGGAGCGTTGTACATAGGTGCGAGATGGCGACATTCATTCTGATACCCGGCGGATGGCAGGGCGGTTGGACTTTCGAGAAGGTCGCGCCTCTGCTCACCGCACGGGGCCATGAGGTTCAGGCTCTGACACTTGCCGGCCTGGGCGCGGTTCCGGCGCCGGCGGCCAATCTGGCCTTTCACATCGGCGAGGCGGTCCAGGCGATCAGGAAGGTTTCGGGCGATCTCGTTCTGGTCGGCCAGTCTTACGGCGGCATGGTCGTCACCGGCGCCGCCGATATCGAACCCGCGAGAGTCAGCGCGCTGGTCTATGCCGATGCCTATGTGCCTGAGACCGGCCAGTCCGTGTGGTCGCTGACCAGTCCCCGCTTCCGCGAAGCCTTCATCGCCGGCGCGACGGCCGACGGATTGACCTGCGCCCCGCCGGCCAATCTCGACCCGCGATGCCGCCCGCATCCGATCGGCACCTTTCTCCAGGCGATCGACCTGTCGGGGCGTTGGCGCGAGGTTGCGCGAAAGATCTATATCGGCGCCCATGGCTGGGAGGGAAGCCCGTTCCGCGACCTCTATGATCGCCTGAGCGCCGACCCGGCATGGCAGACCATCGCGCTCGATTGCGGGCATAACATCGCGCGCCTGGAACCGCAGGCCCTGGCCGAGATATTGCTGGCCCAGGTTTGACGACCGCTTCCGCGCCGGCTCTGTCTCGCCGACCTTGTCGCGGCGGGAGGGCTGTGTTTGAAAGGGCTTGGTCCCGTGCAGCGGATACCGCACGCCGCGCCAGGCAGGCGCGTCTCAGTCGGGTTTGCGCGCATCGGCAGTGGAGATATCTTCGGGGGTGGAGACATCTTCCGGGACTTGATCTTCGGCACCGTCGCCGCGTGAGCGGTCGAGCTTGCGCTGCAGGCTGCGTTCCTGGCGCTCGAGCTGCTTGCGCTCGCTCTTTTCCTGCTTGGCACGCCGCCGATCGTTGCGATGCATGTTGTAGTTCGGAGGCATCGCCACTGTCGGTTATCCCTTTTATCGGCCCCGTTGAATTTATCGGCCCCGTCGTAGCGGCAGCTCTGTATCTGCGGGCTCTGTCATAATGCAGTAGAGACGGATTCGGGGTTCAGGTCAAAGCACGTCATCAGTCGACTGAAATCGATCCGGCGCTAGGAAAGTTCGCTTTCGCGCACGACACGTTCATGGCCATCGGTCTCGCTCTTGATGCGATACTGATAGTCGCGCGTATCGCTCGGCAGGAGACGGACGACTTCATAATAGCCGCGGGCCTTGGGCGTGTGCTGCAGGCCGGCGGCGAAGTGCACGCTCTGGCCGATCTTAAACTTGTGTAACGGATTCATGTGCGGCCCTGCCTTTCCGAGGGTGCGCCATTGGCGCAGGGGCGGTGCTTGCCGCCGGGAAGCCGGATATCGGGCCGAAATACCGGGCCGAAGCAGAAGGCTCGGGCGCAGTTTGGGCGCAGTCCGCCGATTTTGCGCATCCTTCGATGCGCGAAAATCGGCATCATGCGCCGATATCCGCCAAGTAAAGAAAACCGGGGCCCGGCCGAAAACGACCGGGCCCCGCTTCCTGGCGATTAGCCGGTGGTTTTAGGCCAGCTGCAGATTGGCAGCGGCGCTCTTGCCACGCTCGGAGACGACCTCGTAGCTGACCTTCTGGCCTTCGCTGAGCGAGGACAGGCCGGCGCGCTCCAGCGCGGTGATGTGCACGAAAACGTCCTTGCTGCCGTCGGTCGGCTGAATGAAGCCGAAACCCTTCTGCGTATTGAAAAACTTGACTGTACCGATGGCCATGTTGGCTCTCCTGATAAAAGCATCAATGCTTGTGAGGTCCGGCCCAATAGCGGACCGGACTGATATCCGAACTAAGCGTTGACTTGGAGAACCCTATGAAGGGCAGCGAGCAAGACATGCCAAATATCGAATGACTTACATATGGCAGTCGGCGGGCAATAAAACAAGGAAATACGTGAAATACCCGCCGGCGCAGGATCGCAGCCCCGGCAATCAGCCCGGGCGCAGCCCGCACCAGCCCTGCACCCCCGTCACCGGCAACCCCATACCCCGCCGCCCTCACTCCTGGCGCAGCCCCATGCGGAAGGCGCCCCAGTGGCGGCCGTTGACCTGGATCGGCGCCGACAGGTCCTTCATCAGCACGAATTTGCCGCCGCCCATGTCGCGCCGATAGGTCTGCAGCAGGAAGGGCTTGGTGCTGGCGGCCACCTTCTGCACGGCGCGATCGTTGAACAGCCGCCGGTTGCGGCAGTTGGCGGCATTCCAGACCGGATCGCTGCCCTGCGGATGGCTGTAATCCGGGTTATGCGTCGGCAGGTAGCCGCCCTTGGCCCAGGCGACGCTGAAGGCGATGCGCGGATCGGCCTTCTGGACAGGGTCCTGGATCGGCGGCAGCAGGCGGTCGGTCAGCGCCACGTAATCGGCCAGGTATTGTTTGGGATTGGTGCCGGGGATCTCGCGGTAATTCTCGTCGAAGAGCTGCGCCTCGGTGATCTCGCCGCGCCGGATCGCCGCCTCGAAGGCCTGCGAGATCGTCTGCGCGGTTTCCAGCACGATCCTGATCAGCGGCGTATCGGGCGTGTCGACGCCGCTCTCGGCGATGAACTCGATCAGCGTCTCGCTCTGCTTCAGCAGGCGCTCGACCCGCCCGTCGGCCTGCTTCAGCGCGGCCGATGACAGCTCCACACCGGCGACCAGGTCGTCGAGCTCGGCGATCACCGTATCGCAATGGCCGAGATTCGCGGCGGCGGTGCCGGCGATGGCGTTGATCTCGCGGTTGGCGGCGGCAAAGCCGTCATGCACCCGTGCGATGACACCTTCGATCTGTGCAGCACCGGCGCCCGCCTGCCTGGCTTGGCTGGTCGCCGCGCCGCTTTCCTCGATCAGGCTGCCGATCTGGCTGGTGAGATCGTGCACGGTATCGCCGATCTGCCGCGTCGCCTTGCGCGTCTGCTCGGCCAGGCTCTTCACCTCGCCCGCGACCACGCCGAAGCCGCGCCCGGCATCGCCCGCCCGCGCCGCCTCGATGGTGGCGTTGAGCGCCAGCAGATTGGTCTGCTTGGCGATGGTCTCGATGGTGCCGGAAAAGCCCGCCACCTGTTCCAGCACCGCCTGGATGGTGCCGAGCCGCCCCTCGATGCGGCCGACGGCGGCGATCAGCGCGCCGATGTCATGGACCGCCCCGGCGACGATGCCGCGTGACTGGGCGATCTCACCATCGGCGGCGCCGGCGGCGGCTTGCGCCTCGCGCGCGGCGCGGTCGATGTCGCGGTTGGTCGCCACCATGGCGCCGGCGGTCTGCTGCAGGCCGCGGAACTGATCGGCCTGGTGGGCGACGCGTCCGCTCACCTCCTCGATATTGCCGGCGATATCCGCCATCTCGACGCCAAGCCCGCCGATGCGGTCGGCCAGCGCTGCAACCAGCCGCACCGGGTCGGCAGCCGGCTGGGCGTCGCGCGCCCGATGCGGGCGGTCCGGCGCCGCGCCCGATGCCGGCTCAACCGGTCGCAGGCTGGGATCTCGCAGGCTGGGATCTCTGTGCTCGGTCTTTGGCAAATCCGCGGCCCCGGTTGGATTGAAAGCGACATAATGTGCGGACAAAACGCCGGCGGCGACAATCGGACCAAAGTAGGAGAGCACTCGCATGCCGGGCGCCGAATGTTGGGCACCGAATGCCGGGCGCCGGCCGCCCTCACAACGAGCACGCCCTCTCGGCCAGCATGCCCTGACGGCCAGCATGCCCCCTCGGCCAGCACGCAGGGGCGGCGCGCCGTCCCCGCTAGGCCATCGCGGCGATCGTCTCGGCGGTCGAGAGAACCGCATGGGCGAGGAACCGGTAATTGACCATCGCCGCCTGATAGCCGTCGCCCCAGGCCGGATGGCGCGGCCCGGCGGTGGCGTCCTTGACGACGGCGACCTCGAAGCCCTGCTCGATGAAATCGCGCAGATGCGATTCCACGCACATATTGGCCAGCATGCCGCCGAGCAGGATGCGACTGATCCCCCGCTTGCGCAATTGCAGGACGAGGTCGTTGGTCTGCGGCCCGAAGACCTTGTGCGGGCTGACGATCACGGTCTTGCCGTCCTCGATATAGGGCTTGAAGCGCGCCAGCCAATCCGCGCCCGACCCCGTGAAGCCTTCCATTGTGAAGGCGCCCTTGCGGGCGAAGGTGCCGGTCTTGAACTCGTCGCTCTCCAGCGGCCCGTTGAACTTCCAGCCGCTATCGGTGGGATAGAAGAAGTGCGGCGAGATGAAGACCTCGTATCCCTTCGCCTTCGCCGCCTGGAACAGCAGCTCCATGTTCTCGACCGTACGGTTCTCGGTGACGCTGGCGCCGACCGCGCCCCAATTGGCGCCGGTCTCGCTCAGCACATCGTTCTGCGGATCGATCATGACGAGGGCGGTATCGCGGTTTTGAAACTTCATCGCTAGCGGTTCCTTCGGTTGCGGCGCGGCCCCTGTTGCCGCCCCGGTTGCGACATGACTCTTTTGCGAGATGGCCCGTTCGGCAATGCGGGCGGCGGGCGTTCACGCCTGGCGTCTATCGGATAATCTTCGTGGGATAATCTTCGCTGGATGGTCTTGCGCAATGATCTTGCGCGATAGTCGTCACGCGGCAATCGTCCGGCCGGGCAACGCGCGCCGCCAGCCGCGTTGAACCGCCCCTGATCCTGTCGGCAAATCCGGATGACGCGAATAGCACACGCCGACCCGATTAATGCCGGCCGAGGCGATGGCGCCATCCGATGGTCTTCCACTATGGACCAATGTCCGGCAACTGCGAAAGACGAATAAGGCGGTCATCGAGATTTAATCGATGCCTCCCATTAACGCACGGATATAGGCAGGCCGGCGCCAATCATCGGCGGCCCGTCGCCGCGCCGTCGCCGTGGTTGAGCGCGCGGCGACGGCGCGGCAGGTTGAGCAGTGCGCGGGCGCGGTGGGCGGCGGCGGTATAGCATCCCGCCATCACCAGCTCGACCAGGGCGATGACGGCCAGCAGCAGGCCGATATCGCCGGGCAGCAGCGCTAGATAGAAGATCGGCATTTTCGGATTGCTGAGATTGAGCAGGAAGCCGGTGCGGAACACCCAGGCGATGCAGCCTGGCGATGCAGCCTGGCGATGCAGCCCGGCAATGCCGCCGGCGTAACGGCGGCCGTCCGGCGCCACAGGGTGATGCCGCCATAAACCAGATAGGCCGCGCGGAAGGCGAGACCGTATCCGGCGTCATGCGGCTCTCCCGCGATAATGGCCGCTCCGCTGCGCGCTCGCGCCAGCCCGCGCGCACCATCCCTCGCGCACCGTCCCTCGCGTACCGCCCCTGGCGTCATCGGAGGCATCATCCGGCGGGGCGCGGCGGCACTTTAAGCGAAGCTCACACCGATACGGCATGGAGGATACCAACGGGGCGTGTTGCCGGCAGATTATTTTGCAGCGCAAAATTTTTTCAGCAGGGCGGGGATATTTTTCATTATCGCGCGTTTCGTCCTCCGTGGGTACCGCGTGGCGCTGCCGCCTCGGGCCTGCGGCCAAGACTGCGCACAACGAATTCGCATTGGTCCATCAGTATCCGGCACGTCGTCCCATTGCCCGCCCGTGCGGCGGCCAAGCGGCAGAGGGCGT
Organism: Terriglobia bacterium; assembly: GCA_035539075.1. Lineage (GTDB taxonomy): Bacteria > Pseudomonadota > Alphaproteobacteria > Dongiales > Dongiaceae > Dongia_B. The sequence goes on along the minus strand of DATLJB010000099.1, from coordinate 11,637 downwards.
GCCGGCTGTCAAGAAACCTGCGCTCGGCAATCTGGAGGTAGCTGATGATCCGGCTCAAGCGATCGGTTGCGACCCGGCGCGCGCGCAGCGCCGCGGCCACGCTCGGTATCGGCCTGCTCGGCACGATCCTGTTGGGCAATGCCGCCATGGCCAAGCGCGTCCTGGCGGCGGAGATGGATGACGCGGCCCCGCCCCTCTCCACCGCGCTGCCGGCTGGCCCGTCGGTTTCGCTGCCGCTGCCGCAGCCGATGTCACTGCCAATGTCGCTGCCGGCCGCCGATGCGCAGGTGCCGATCAGCGCGGCCGATTTCAGCCGGCCGATCTTCGCCGGCGATCAGGCCGACGACACCGCCGCCTTCACGGACGGCGCGACAGGCAACCAGCCGTTTGGAAGCAGCGCGTGGTTTGGCGGCCATTCGCTGGGCGACGCGCCGCAAGACCAGGCAGGCAACGCACCGGGCAACGCACCCGCCGGCGACGCTCGGCCGGGTGACGGTGCGGCAAGCGGCACGGGAGGCACCACGGGGGGCGCCGTTCTCGGCGACCGGCTGTTCGGCCTGCGCCCCGCTTCCGGCTTCGGCGGCGATGCCGCGCCAACCGACTTGTCTCGCCCCGATCTGTCGCGCCCTGCTTTGGCCCAGCCGCGGCTGATATCGGGAAGTGCGGGCGGCGGCGGGCAGCCGGTCATGTCGCCGGCCGATATCGCCGCCCAGTTGATCCCCGGCCGTCCCGATCAATTGGAATTGCTGGCCGACCTGCGGCTGCCGCTCGCTATGGGTGAGCCCGCGACTTTCACCGGATCTCGCTTCGCCGGAGCTGATGCCGATGCCGCCGGCGCAGCGATTGCGGCCGATGGCCCGAACGCCGCGGCCGGTGGTTCGAGCGGTGGCGCGATCATCGCCCGGGTGCCGCTGCCGGCCGCCCTGCCGCTGTTCGGCGGCGCGCTGCTGGCCCTGGCGCTGGTCAACTGGCGCGGCCGCCGCCGTGCCCGCGCCGACCGCACCGCGCGCTATCGTTCGGCCGCGACCTGATCCCCACACACACCTGATCCGCACACACCTGATCCGCACGCACCTGATCCGCACGCACCTGATCCCCGCGCACCTGACCCTCGCGCACCTCTCTCGCACACCTGTCGCACGCCCTGCGACAAATCGCGCCTCATACCCCGATCTGCCGATTCCGTGTTGTTCCTGACCGACCCGCATTTTAAGCTTCGCGGATAAGAGCACAGATGATGCTCGGAGCTTGTCTCCTGCGGGCCTTGCGTGGCCCGGTTGTCTTTACGGGCCCTGCGCGGCCCGGTGCGTATGTATCCAGCGGGGAAACCGACGTCGTCCATTGCTGCGGGCTGGTGCCTGCCGGCGATGCGGAGGCATGGTCATCCGGCCGCTGCAGGCTTGTCATGCGCGGCGGCGGCGTCCCAGCAGATCCGACCGGCCGATCCAACCGGCGGATCCGAGAGGAAAGGACGTCATGCTTTATTCCCTGGTCATCACCCTTTGCGCGATCAGCGCGCCCGATCGCTGCGACACCTATGAGCAGCCGCTGGACCAGCTCTCGCTCAATCCCAGCATGGCCTTCATCCAGGCCCAGGGCTATCTCGCCGACTGGCTGCAGGACCATCCCGGCCAGCGTCTGCAGCGCTGGCGCCTGGAGCCCGGCCGCAAGACCTGAGGAGACGCCCCGCCCGACCCGCCGACCCGCTCGCTCTCAGAGCTGCGTCTTCGGCGCCGCGTCTTGCGCGGGCGTCTCGCCGAGCCGCTTCAATAATTCCTGCTCCTTGCGGAAGGCTTCCGGGACGCTGCCGTACTTCAGCGACTGGCGGCAATCCGCCAGCGCCTTCTGCAGGTCGCCCAGTTCCATATAGGCATAGCAGCGATTGTTATAGGCGAGCGCCACCGTATTCTCGCTGCTGAGATCGGGATCGAAAAGATAGGGATAGCCGTTGAGCAGCTCGAGTGCGCCCTGGTTGTCCTTGCGGGCGAAATAGATCATCGACATGTCGATGGCCGCATCGCCGCGAAAGCCGTTATGCGATCCGGCGACCAGGGCGTAATCCTTCAGCGCTTCGTCCTTGCGGCCGAGCTCGTCATAGGCGCGGGCGCGCCAGAAGAAGGTCGAAAGGTTGTCGGGATGGCGGGCGAGCGCGGCGTTGCAGGAATCGAGAGCCGCCGCATAGGCCTGCAGCCGGCCGAAGGCGAAGCAGTCCACATGGTCCCTGCTGTTGGAACCGCCGAGCGCCACGGCCGCCTGCCCGGCGGCGATCGTCGCCGGATATTGCGAGAGATCGGCATAGGCCTCGCCCATCAGCACATAGATGCCCGCCATCGCCTGGTCCTTTTCCATCTCCCCCGGAAAGGTCGCGGCGGCGATATCCTTCAGCGCATCGCCGGCCTTGGCGATGGCATTCTCGTAATAGCCCTTCTGCAGCCAGGAACGCGCCAGCAATTTGTCGATCATGTAGTCGTTGCGGCCGGGATTGTCCTGCTTCAGCTGGGTGTCGCTATGCATGGCGGTCGCCGCCAGTTGCAGCAGGGCGCCGGAATAGGTATCGGCGGTCCAGTCCGACAGGATCTGGGTGAAGATCGGCTCGATGGCGAGGCCGAAGCGGTAATGCCCGGCCGGTGACGGATCGGCGGTATCGTAAAGCTGCAAGGCGTCATGGACCCCGGCCATCAGCGCCGGCGTCGCCAGATCGGGCAGCCGCTCGGCCACGCAGTCCTGCGGCTTCGGCGCCTTCCAGCAGCCATGGGCAGTCAGCTGCAGATAACGGCCGTAGAGGTCGAGATAGAGCAGCTTCACGGGTGACTGCGCCGGCGCGGGGCCGGCAAAGTGGTCGACGAAGTCGCGCATCTGCGTCGTCGAGCCGCCCCATCGCGGCTCCAGCGTATCGAGCATGATGGTGTAGAGCGGATAATAGCCGGGATAGCGGGCGATTGCGTCCTCGAAGGCATCGAACAACCGCTTCGACAGCCCGCCGCCATGCAGGATGCGCAAGCGCAGGAAATAGGCATAGGGATTGCCCTGGTCGATGCGGATCGCCGTCTCGGCATCGTCGAGTGCGGCATTCATCTCGCGCCCGAAGCTGCGCATATCCTCGGCCGGCACCTTGTTGGCGAAATCGGATCCGCGCAGTAACCAGCCCCGGCGATAATGGTAATGCGCGCGCAGCACCACCGGCAGCGGCGCGCCCGGTTGCGCGGCGACCCAGCTATCCAGGTGCCGGACGAAATCGGGATCGACGAGATCGGGATAATCCTCGGCCAGATCCTTGAACGGCTGGTAGTCCCAGCCCGCGACGGCGCTGTCCGCGAAAGCCGCCTGGGCGATCGCGGCCGCGGCGGCGAAATCCTCCTTCTTGACGGCGTCGCGCAGATGCGTCGCCCGCTCCGATATCAGCTCAGCCTTGCGCGGCGGGATATTGAGCTTGGCGTATTCGGCGGCGGCTTGCGCCCTGGCCGTGACGGAAGGATCGGCGGCGGGTGAAGTGACCGCCGATGAAGCAGCGGGGGATGAAGCGGCTATCTCCGGCGCAAGTTGCCGGTCACGGCCGAAGAGCACGGCCCCGGCAATGCCGAGCGAAGCGATCGCCACGAGAACGCTGATGCCGGCGACGATATTGGCGCGCGATAAGCCCACGATCGCATCCCCTCGAACCATCCTTCGACAACCCTGCCCGGTCCGGAACCACACCGCGTCACCGCAGACCATCGTATGCAGCGACACGCCTCCCCGGCCCCGGGTCGATTATCCGTAGCGGCGAATGGATAATTTCCGGTGAAGAAAAGGCGCGCTGCCGTCATCTGGTCTTCACGTCCGGTAACGGAAATTATCGGACGTGACTTGTGGGAAAGATCAGGGGGATTCATGTACGAAAAGTACATTCGGCCGAATCTTGCGACTTCATGGGTGCTCTACTACATCGGTATGGCGCTACTTCTATCCTTCGCGCCATCGCGTTGGCCCGGCCTGTCCATGCTCCGGATGGGCGTCTTCATCTTGTCAGTGCGTTATCGGCAGCGGCTTATACCCTATGCGAGACAGCGAAACTCAACGACATCGAGCCGCAGTCCTGGCTATCGGATGTCCTAGGTCGCATCGCCGAGCACAAAATCAACCGCGTCGACGAGTTACTGTGACCTGCCGCTGAACTATGCCCCAGTAGCGATTAGAGCCTGCCGGTTTGATACGCCGTCTGGCGCGGTGGTAGCGTAAGCACTCACATTGTTGGAAGTGGGTACGGGCCGAACGCGGAATTGAATCAAATATTGGGGCCCATTATTTTCACCGGGTTAGGCCTCGGTGCAAATCTAACGCTAAGTCCACCGCCGGCGCTTTGACCCGCTAAAATCGGAGACGGTCCAATGACGAAAGCGAGAATTGTGTCCGGCGTTTGGTTGATTATTTGGACACTGGCCTTATTTATTGGTTCTAAGCTTTATTCGGGTGTTATTGCTCAACAAGTGTCGGACTATCCCAGGTCAGAACAGTTCTATTTCTACATCCTGTTTCCCTGCGTGTTCCTTACTTCAAACATGCTTCTTATTGTTTTTGCCCGTAAATTGCACTGGCTAGTTTTGGCGGCCTCCTTCTTCATTCAGTTCGTAGCATTTTTGGCATTCTTTTTTTATGGAAGCGGCGGCGTCTAGTCGTAAGCGTCCGTCCGCGGCCGGACGTGTGTGGACGCCCCACAGGATGCAAGCAGTTTTTGGGCTCGTTTGGGCGTGTGATCAGGTGCGGTGTAACCGTACGGCCCATCGCCCTCACCCGCAGAATGCACTCTTCGCGGGCTCCGACGGCGGCGGCGAGCACTGGGCCATCATCGCTTACGCTGATCGAGACCTGCAAGCTCAATGGCGTCGAGCCCCACACCTGACCGATGTCATCACCAAGATTGTCAATAGGCACTCCAACAGCCAAATCGACAATCTTTTGCCATGGGCCTATGCTCAAACCTTCAGATTAAAATCCGTCGCTTGATGGCGCTGCTTTCATTTGGGCCGCATATCCTTGGGGGAACATGAGATGATGCAGCTTTTGTCATCGCTTGATGAGGCGGACTGGATCGAAAAGGGGCTGTCTCCGGCAAATCCCTGGGTAGCGGATGGAACATGGAAGGGTTCGCCCGTATCTCGCTTCGTTCCGCCAATATTTTCGGCCTATGCGAAGCTGTTTCACCCGATTTACGAGGACCTCTCTGTATTTGACCGGCAGATCAGTTGGGATCGGTTGGAATCGGCGGAGCCCGGCGATTTGTCGCCTATGCTCGAGATTGTCGCCAAGCATAGTACCCTAGTCTACGGCGGTCCTGAAACGTCGGCACCATTGCACCCCATCTCCTGGCGGGAACTCGCGGAGCGATATGGATTGCACTACACGCCCACACTCAACGTGTCGTCATTCAGCCGACGATTTCCCGGCGGCAGTTGGCCGCGCTACCTCGTTGGGCCGAGAGAAGGTCACCTCGAAGATCGCACACGTGACGCGCTCGCAGATATTCTTGCGACAGAGGACAACAGTGCCGAATGCTTTTTCTATTTTGGGACCCTCGCCACCACGAACTGGGAGGGATCGTTGCTTTATCGCGGCTCACTTCTGAACATCGCGGCATTCTCGGCAATGACTGACCAGGTCAATTCGACACCAACCTATTGGTTTCCGCCCGACCATGCCTGGTTGGTCAGCAGTGACTACGATTCATCCTTCACCCTGATCGGTGGGTCGGAGAGCTTGATCGATCGTTTGATTGGCAGCGACGTGCTCGAATGTGTTCGTGTAGCGCCGGATATGCGCATGGACTCCGGCGGCGACACCCCTAACATGCGTGAGAATTGACCATCATGAATGCCCCTGAAGCGGGTCCCGAAACAGCGCTTACCTTGCTTTCTCCAAGCGGTCTTGTTCTGTAGCCGTCCGGCCCCGGCCGCTAACGCCCCCGCCGCACGGCAAGCTGAGGGGCTCGTATCAAGTGGAAAACTCTTGACTTAACTTTGCTTGTATTTCGAGAAATGTCTTGCGTGTATTACCGATTCCGTCTGTAAGCCTACGGCCCGGACTACGGTCAGTGAGTTTCGAACTCCGGTCGAAGGTTGACCAGAGCGGTGGCTACTAACTCACTGCGCTGAATCAGTTCGGCGGTGCGGGTGAGCCCCATATGTCCAGTGGCCACTCTTAAAAGATAAGCGGCGATCTCTTCAGCGGTTGCTCTTTCGTCCATCAGCATGGCGTACGCCCTGTTAGCGTAGGCATCATATTCATCAGGAGGGCAGATATGGTTGATTCCAATCGGATCCCATTCTCGCAGGAATAGTTCTCTGACTCGGGTTCGATTTTCTCTGGATTGATACTTATTCCGCCCGTGTGCCACTGGATCACGCAGCCTCCATGGTATCGGGAATGGCCCTTCGCCAACTCCAAAGTAGGAGTTCGTCAAGCCGGGATGCGGAATGATCGTTAATCCGATGAAGGACATCGGCGAGCCATCTTCGCACACACACTCCAGTTCCGACAGGCGGCTCAGACCGGGTGGTTACGATGAAACCAACCATGGCTACCCTGATGATCACGCCGATCCGCATCATCATACCACAGAGTGGCGACCGGGTTACGATGGAGAAAACGGCAAAGAAAATGGACCCTTTGATGGTCAGTACTGATTGAGCTAATGTCTGCTCTAGAGCGCGTAAGGACCTATCCAATGACGAAGACTTTTGACGAGACGATTGCTGCCGCGAAAGAGACGCTCGGAGATTTCTCATTACATGAGTTCAATATAGTGAAGCAGTTCGATCTGTTGATTTGTAATGGAGATGAGCCAATCTTCGATCTCACGTTGCGCTTGACGGCATCAGGAAATCGCGCCCTTACAATCCTGTGTAAGGAAATCTATTCACTCTCCATCAATCAGTTTAGTTTCGGTTTTTTGCAAATCACAGGACTTGAGGTAATAGATATCTCTTCACGGCAGTGGGAGCGGAAAAACTGGGAGGTCAAAGATTATGAAAGCGGACGGCTGCATTTCTACTGTAACTCTGTCGCAATCGCGTCTGTAAATGACAAGCGGATTTAAGCCGGTGGCCTGCGCCCATGGGGTGATCCGCGTAAGTGTTAGGGCATGACGCTCTTGAAGCTCACTCATATCATTAGCTCTGGCCTCCGGTGGTCCAGCATTGGGGGCAAGCTCAGGGCAGAAGCGGCGCGCTACCGCGCCCGGAACGAAATAGTCATTCGGGCTTTTCCGAGTTCCTACGCCGCCGCCGAATTGCTGCTCCAATTGTTGCAAGGCCGAGGCCAGCGGGGAGAATTAGCGACATGATCGTCGATTCAGATTTGGTTACATAGCGAACGCCTGTGTAGAGCTTTTCTTTTACGACGAAGCCCAAGGCATCATTTCTGCTCCTCGGACGTGAGCCGTCTAAGTAGGAAGCATAGAGCAAGCTCAAGCAAAACAGAGTGATGCCGAGTGTTATTAAAATCTTCTCCAATAATTTTATTCGTTCCGTCGTCATCATTTACCTCGGCTGGCAAGGTATTCTAACTCATTTCTAGCAGCTTCCAAGATTTACGACCTTGGTGTTTGTCACTCCCGTGTAGGCACCGGCTCCAGTTCCAGCTCCAGCTCCTAAGGTAACGCTCCCTCCGAGAACGGGTGTCGTTCCGTCTGCGCCATACCCTGTATAGACCTCTCCGCCGACATCGGCGCCAGCGCCTATATCGACGCTCGTATTTACACCCCACCAAGATCGCAGATCGTCGCACCGGTGGATGCACCGAGACCGTCGTGATGGTGCTGGATAAGTACAAAGGAGCGCCGGAGAAGATCGGGCCAAAGATTTTCAAGGCGCTTGCTTTGCGCCACAGCCTCACGGGTGATGAGCGGCTGACGATGGATGACATCTGATACCGGAGCTGCGCTGCCGAATCCCCGAACGCCTGATCGACTTTACGCCGCTGCTCGGCGTCGGCTTGCGTCATCTGGTGGCGTTGGGCGGTCTCAGTGCGGTGCTCGATAAAGAGCCGGTGAAGCAAGTTCGCGTCAAGTACAGCATGGAGGATCAAGTCATTCTCTACCAGCTGATGACCGAGTTTGCCGCGAAACAGCCGCGCGTGATCATCGCCGCGCTGGAATGCGCAAGTCGCTGTCGACTGGAACCGATACAGGAATCAGCGCGGCCAAAAAGCAGCCGCCTAAGGTAAATTCGCAAGCGCTTCGCCGGCCGCGTCTATCGATGCGGCCGGCGTTTCTATGAGCGCGAATCCTACCGCTCGATGTCTCGGTCGCGCCGCCGCCCCTTGCCGAGATTGAGCTGCGGATGCAAGGACAGCGTATCCGCCAGGAGTACGCGGCGCCGCAGCTTGATAGCTTGGATTACTGGCTCCAGACCCAACTCACCCGGATCTCCGGCAAGTCAGCGCTGGCCGACGCCATTCGCTATGGTCTCGCGAGGCTACAGCGATTGCGCCCCTTTCTCGATGACGGCCGCCTGAGCATCGACAACAATCCTGCAGAACGGGGTATTCCCCACATACTAGCGTTAACTGTCCGCTCGCATTGCCGTTATGTTAAAAGATGGTTCCAGGCCGCCGTGGCTTCTATCAGCGGGATCCCATTGAAAATTTCTAACAAAATCGATGGCGGACACCTCTTGTTGATTATCTATAGACCAATCATATACGAACGGAGTTGGTATAGTTGGGCCGGGCCGTGTAGCCAACCAAACGTCGACGCCGAGAACCACGTACCCGCCGCTTAAAAGATAACCCAAAACCTCGATGGCCTCTTTTTTTCTCCAAGCGAACTCAGCTCCAGCCCGATAAGCCACCTTCATTAGCTCGGCCGGCAACACTGCTTCCCATTTAATATCAGATCCCATTCTTTTCTATTCCACGATAATTCCTGGCGGGATTTCTTCAATAATTGGTACCTCTGGATCAACAGGTGGAACGACGGGCGCTGTTGTTGGGGCGGGCCTCATCTGCGCACCAGGAACGTCCCCGCTTTCGCTCCAGTTGCTCGATCACATGGTTCAGGACTTCAGACTTTGAACCAAAGCGATGCCGTCTGAGATTAGCAAGTTGCAGCTTGAGCTTCTCGATCAGCAGGTCCGTGACCTAATCCCCATGAGCATCGAGGTGAACTATCTTCAACCTTGACGGCCCGCTAATCAGCGTCCTTGAAGAGGCAGTCATTTGGACATACTTGTCGGATCGGGTAGGCCACCTTCAAATCTAGGATGCAGCCATAGCGCAACCAACTCGGAGTTAACGTCGGTTTGAACAACTATTTCTGGGCTGAGGCTCGACGAAGTTGCGGGCGCTACGCCACTGCTGATCACTACCCATCCCGTAGCGGGATCGTAGCTGACTGGGTAGTCCATGTCAGCGTTGACCTTCACCGAAACGCCCGCCAGTTGGGGACGATCTGACGCCACAATCATCGCACCAGCACGTGATCGTGGGGGCTCCAATTTGGCCAAGTGCCATCTTGGGTATGGGCAATATCCCCAGACCGAAATCAGTCTATTGCGCTCATCGATCTCAAGGCTCACTTGATTGAGAACTACAGAGGTAAAACCGTTGCAGCGGGGTTCACAATCAAACGCAAAGTCCTGGATATGATACAGTAGTCTACCGGAAAAAGGTTCCGGACTGCCGGTGTCAGTGCTAAAGCGCATGCTAGTGGCTCGTGAAAAGGAAATGGTAGATTAGACCGATGGCCGGGCTCACTACTAGGTCCCAAGTGCCCGGTGACCTTCACCGCATGTCCATCTGGACAACAAACGGCATAAAAGGTGGAACCTTTGTCTGGACCCCGCTGTACGCCTTCGTGAAACACCGCGCTTTGTCTGTATCCAAATCGGAGAACACATGCTCGACCACCGCATAGGGGCCGCCAGCAGGGTGCGTGATGACCAGCATGAGGTTGACTGGTTCCGTTCCCATTGAGTAGCAACCGCTCTTCTCATCGATCTGGAAGTGGTTGTTGAACGGGGCGAACTCAGTTGCATAAACCTGGTACTCGGCCTTGCTCCTGGACTGCTCCCAGACCTTTCGTGCCTCTGCATAGCTCCCAACCGGGCTCCCAGCGAGTGCTCCGACGGGAGCAAACGCCACCATCAGGGCAACTACTCGATATGCACACATTTTCATGCTACTTCGCGGCTCGCTCCTAGACCGTTCTCTTGCTTGCAGCGCAATGACGCTTCACAACAACCCTAATCAACGAGAGTGCGCAAGCTAGAAGGCTGAATCCGATTGAGAGATGAATGTTCCGATAGATGGCGTCATGTTCGACTTGAGTGATATAAACCGTCGATCCATGGCTCTCTAAGAGATAGATCCTCCCAGCTTCTGGGATAGGCACGGAAGAATCATGCGTTGCATGTTCCGTCCACAGATATATCGAAAAGAACCAGAAATAGAGCCCGGCAACACCAGACGCTGCTGTAAGCAGCCGCAAAATTAGCTGTGTCACTTGAAGCGGGTTCATAGAAAGCGGCCTCATATGGTAAGCGTACGATCCTGGCTGCCTATCAATCGCCAACCGTCCTCGTAATCTTGGTAATCCTACCGTCAGTAAACTCTATTTTGATTTCTTCTATCTGAATGCTATTGGCAGCTTTTGAGCGCGCGTACTTTTTCGGGATTTCCGCGTCTGCTGTCTCAGGAGAACACCGAGGCGCGCATGATGACGCGTAATCAGCAACGTTCAACAGGAGCCTGTAGGCCTGACGCTGAACGGATATTCCGTTATAAGCGTCATCCAATGCCATGGATCGATCAAATATCCTGAAGCACGCAACGGCCAAGACAACTACCAAAATAGCAGCGAGCACTTTCCAAACCATCGTAGGCGTCCCTAGGTCTCTACTTGCTAATGATAATGCCAGGGCAGCAGCTCGTCGACGCGGTTGATTTTATGCTCAGCGATCCGGCGCAAGTTTTTCGATATCCACCTGGCGCAGGGCTCCGCCATCGCCAAGGAAGCGCTCAAGCGCATTGCCGAACTCTACAGGGTCGAGGATGGCCGCCTCGGCATCGACAACAATCCTGCAGAACGGGGTATGCGGGGCATAGCGGTCGGAAGGAAAAATTGGCTTTTCGCCGGATCGGAGGCTGGCGGCCGAGCTGCCGCGGCTGCCTATACGCTCATCGAGACGGCGAAGCTCAATAATGTCGATCCACAGGCTTGGCTCACCAACGTCCTTAGCCGCATTGCCGAGCATAGGATTAATCGCGTCGACGAGCTGCTGCCCTGGCATTATCATCGGCAAGCAGAGACCTAAGGACGCTTACGATGAGCCAGCGATGAAGCTTTTTGCAGAATTCCGTTTGCCGAGAAAAATAACAACTGTTTGCGGTATCGTAGGAATCTTGTTGGCGACTATGGCGACGGCCGAGCAGACAGCAGCAGATGACTCCACGCGTGGCATCCTGCCATCTGCTGATGAGATGATCCAATATGCAGAGCACCATCTGTCAACCAAGGAAGAACTGGGTATAAGTCAGTATGGCTCAATAGTGGATCCTTTAATTCCTGTTTGGCGTGATGATTTAAATATCCTGATCATTTCCTCAAATGATCCTGAGAAGCCATCGGCGCCGGAAGCGACAACTTTGGATATGCTGGATTAC
>DATLJB010000098.1:0-14242 GCA_035539075.1 Terriglobia bacterium | reverse complement strand
GATCAACTCGTTAAGTGTCAGATAAGTGTTGGAAAAGTGGCGCGGAACCTAGCAGGAAGGCCGGCGGGAGTAAACCGGGGAAAAAACGGTTTCAAAGCCGGTTCCCGAGAGACGGGACCCGCCGCCGGCACGTTGGTCGCCATCAAGCTGCCGATCTTCGTCAGCTTATCGTACCGGCGACGGCAGCCGGAAAGTCCCCATACTTCTGCGCGAAGCGGGCATCGGTTATGCGACCGTCGCTAATGGCTGTTGCGAGCCCCCGACGCTGCGATCAGGCAAGAAAGGGGATAAGTATCCCAGGGCGGAGACGATCTTGAAGACGCGCCGTGATGCTCGTGGCTGCTCTCTTCTCGCAGCCGCAGCAAGCCTCTGCCGAGCTGACGCGCCTAACGCCCAATATATCTTCAAGATCGCGGACGCGCTGACGAGCGCTGCCGATGAAGACGAATCGGACGGGCCTCTCGTTCTATTTTGCAAGCCGCCTGCCGCCCAACCCGTCATCAGTCTCTGGGATATCAAGATCGGCCTGAAGCGCAGGCGGCAGGATCAGGCCGAGGAGCAGAATTGTCGGATGGCTTTGGGCGCGGTGCTGAAGCAGCTCATGGCAAGACGGTAGATGTTGGCGGCATCGCGAGCTACGACAAGCGCAACGTCTCCGGCAGTGAGATGGAATGTATGTCTCCTTGTTGCGGCTCTTGCCAGAGCGGTTCGCTGCACGTATAAAGGTGCCTAGGTATTCAAACTTATCGAGGGAGGGCTGAATGGATTCACGAATGTTTCGCTTCGCTCTCCCGCGGCCGCGACATTAGGTCGGGTCTTGCACAAGGCGCGATCCGCCCTGTGCCCATTGGCTGAACAGCCGATCACCTAAAAGCGCTCATCGTCGGGAGAAGAACCGGTGCCAGCAGGATGGCACGGCAGGTTCATCACCTTTGTCTCGACTTGGTTTCTTGGATTGTGGGGCGTCCAGCGCCGACCAAAAGATCGGCGGGCCGCCCGCTCTCTCAGTTTTATGCGGGGGTTACCTTCATGTTTTCCGCTTTCGCCGAATTGCGGCGCCGGGCCGGGCCGTTTCGCGCAGTGCTCGGCTTCACCTTTGCCAGTTGGCGACGCCATGCCCGTTGGGCCTGGGCCAGCGCCGGGGCGATGGTTCTATCGACAGTGACCGAATTGCTGGTACCGGTCTATGCCGGCAAGCTAATCGATGCCGTCGCCACGACCGAAACCAGTCGTGCGGCAGCCCTGGACGCGGCTCTGTCGGCCCTCGGCATGATGGTGGTGCTGGCCGGCATCATGCTGGTGCTGCGGCATCTCGGCTTCATGGCCATCATCCGGCTCACGCTGCGCGTCATGTGCGATGTCGGTGGCGGCGCCTTTGCCCGTGTGCAGCGTTTCGCCAGCGACTGGCATGCCAATACCTTCGCCGGCTCCGTGGTGCGCAAGGTGACGCGCGGCATGTGGGCGCTCGATATGCTGGACGACACCCTGCTGATCGCCATGCTGCCCTCTTTCGTCGTGCTTTTCGGCGCGACGATCCTGTTGGGCTGGCGCTGGCCGGTCATGGGCATCGCCATTTTCATCGGTGCGGTGGCTTTCGTCCTCCTCACGGTGCTGCTGTCGATCGCCTATGTCGGCCCGGCGGCACGGCTCTCCAATGCCTGGGACACGCGCATGGGCGGGGCGCTTGCCGATGCTGTCAGTTGCAATGCCGTGGTCAAGGCTTTCGGCGCCGAAGGGCGCGAGGATGAACGCCTGGCCAAGGTGATGGCGAAGTGGCGCCGGCGCACCCATCGTACCTGGGTGCGCGGCACCACCAACGGCACCCTGCAGCTCGTTGCCTTGCTACTGTTGCGGCTGGTGGTGGTGGGCCTTGCGCTCTGGCTGTGGTGGCGCGGCGCAGCGACGCCGGGGGACGTGACTTATGTGTTGACGACTTATTTCGTGGTCCACGGCTATTTGCGTGATATCGGCGTGCACATTCGGGACATGCAACGTTCCGTCAACGATATGGAGGAACTGGTTGAGATCCAGCGTGAGGAACCGGGGATCGCCGACCGGCCTGAAGCGCGCGCCATCGCCATCACCCAGGGGCGGATCGATTTCGACCGCGTCACCTTCCACTATCCGGGGCATGCGACAGCGCTTTACCGCGACCTCTCGGTCTCGATCGCGCCGGGCGAAAAGCTGGCCTTGGTCGGCCTTTCGGGTTCCGGCAAGAGTACTTTCGTCAAGCTGATCCAGCGGCTGCACGACATACAGGGCGGCGAGATCCGCATCGACGGGCAGGACATCGCGGCCTGTCGCCAGGCCTCGTTGCGTGCGCAGATCGCCATCGTTCAGCAGGATCCGGTCCTGTTTCATCGCTCCCTGGCGGAGAATATCGCTTACGCGAAGCCGCAGGCCGCGATGGATGAGATCGTCGCTGCGGCGAAGCTTGCCAATGCGCATGAGTTCATCGAACGATTGCCTAACGGCTACGGCACCCTGGTGGGTGAGCGTGGGATCAAGCTCTCGGGCGGTGAAAGACAGCGCGTAGCCCTGGCGCGGGCCTTTCTGGCGGATGCCCCGATCCTCATCCTCGATGAAGCGACCTCGAGCCTGGATTCCGAATCGGAAGCCTTGATCCAGGAGGCGACGGAGCGGTTGATCGAAGGACGCACGGCCATTGTCATTGCCCATCGACTGTCCACTGTGCGCGCTTTGAAGCGCATCATGGTTTTCGAACAGGGGCGCATCGTCGAAGAAGGGGATCATGCGAGCTTGGTACAGTGCCCCAATGGCCGGTATCGACGCTTGTTCGAACGGCAGGTACTGGGTTTGATCGACCAGCGAACGGCAGCCATCGTGGCATAGAAGAAGAGGCGTCAGGCAACGGCAAGAAACGTTGCTTGTGCAGCGGGCGGCACCGGAAACCAATCCGGTGCCGCCCTCTTGCGTTTGCGGCCGGCCAATCATGATCGCGATGACCAGTTGTCAGCTGCATGCCTCTTGTCGCAAGATGGCAGCATGGCCTCTTGGGGGATGTCATGCTGGAAGTCGATCGCAACAAAACAGATATAACCGCCGGAGGGCATCCGGTTGCCGGTTTGCAAAGCGGCATCGCTGAGAGGGCGGCGGCCGGCGCTATGCCGCAGGCGGCGCTTGCGCCGCGATCGCTCATCGGACCGGAAGTCGCCATCCGCGAAGCGCAGGATGCGGATGCCGCCGGGCTGGCGCATATCGTCGCCGCCATCATGGGCGAATTCCCCGGTTGCGTCTTCGACCTGGATGCGGACTTTCCCGAGCTGAAAAAACCGCGCAGCAGTTTCGAAGCCGATGGTGGACGCTTCTGGGTGGCCGAGCGGCATTCTTGCGTGAGTGGCGATGCCGAGCGAGAGATCGTCGGCTGCTGCGGCTTCCTGCCGGCGGAAGATGCTGCAGGGATCGAATTGCAGCGCGTCTATCTGCGGCCGGAATTCCGCGGCTCAGGCCTGGCGACCAAGATGTTCCAGATCGCGCGGGCCGTGGCGCGGCAACGCGGCGCCTGCTTCATCGAACTGTGGACCGATAGCCGCTTCAAAGCGGCCCAGCGCTTCTATGAGAAGCTCGGTTTCGTCCGGCAGCCGGGCGAGCGGTTGCTGAATGACCGCAGCCGGTCCAGTGAGTATCACTACCTGCTCAATCTGCCTTGATCAGCGCTGCGCGGCTGGCGCGCCGATCGACCGAAAGGGAGATCGATGCGGATGGCGGCGCAGCGCTTCGGCACCTTGATACATGCAGGATCATTCAGTCGCAGCGATAAGCGCCCGCCGCCGGGGAGCGTCTTCCAGCAGCTATTCATCAGCGTCTTTCACCGGCGCCATGGGCCCAAGCTGTGGTGTCTTTACCCGCTCTTCTAGGCCCTCTACCCCCATATCATCTATTTTCAATGCTCAAATTATACTACTTATGTGAGTATAATTATAATTAACGAGGATCAGGGTCCTACAAAGGCCTCATCATGAACTCCCATGTCAAGGGGAGGGCAGGGTGGTGGTTATCTCTTCCTATGAGGAGGTCTCCGATGAAGAAGGCAGCCAAGGAGGAATTCCGGTCGTTCGTTTCACGACGGCCTCCGTACCGCGATCAGGCCGTTTTGACGCGTGGCAGCAGACGATCGGGATCTTGTTCGACATCGCTCCAGCGCGGGGACGCGACGGCGGCGCGTTCTCCGCCGCAATGACGGCTTATCATTTCGGGCGCTTCGTGCTTTGCCATAGCCGGGTCGACGGCGCCCGCTACATGCGCTCGGACGAGAGGCTCCAATGGGACGACCTCGACCACTATCTGCTTCACTTGCCGCTGCAGCAGGCTGTCTCATTCAGCTGGGCCGGCGGCGGCAGACACCTGCGCCCCATGGAGAGCGGCGTGCTCGACCTTACGCGATCGGCTCATATATGCGCGGCCGCAGGTGCGGCCGTGACCTTGCTGGTGCCGCGATATGCTCTTTCGCCGCTGCTGCAAAAGCCGGACGGTCAGCACGGTCAGGTTCTGCGACGCGAGACACCGGTCGGCGCCTTCTTGGCGCGGCATCTGATGGCCCTGGCCGTGGCTGCCCCATGGCTGCGCAAGGGCGAGGCATCCGCCATTGCCGCCCCCATTCTCGGACTGGTCGCGGCTTGTTTGGATCTTGGTCCGGGAACGGATACGCTTCCGCCTGCCTTGGCCCGCTATGATCTTACCCGTCGTGTGCGGGCTCATATCGAGCAGAACCTGCATCGGGAGGGATTGAGCCCGGCCTCTCTCATCAAGGACCTCGGCATCTCTCGCAGCCAGCTCTATCGTCTTTTTGAAGGGCTCGGCGGGGTGCATCACTACATTCGCCAACGTCGCCTGCGTCGCTGCCTGCTGGCCTTGTGCAATCTGAGCCTCGCGGGCCAGCGTATCGCCGATATCGCCTATGACCACGGCTTTACCGATCAGGCACATTTCAGCCGACTCTTCCGGCAATCCTTTGGCTTGTCGCCCAGGGCGGCCCGCATGGCCGCGCAACATGGTGATCGTTCCGTCTTGGCGGCGCTGCTGTCGACGCGTAGCGACGCACCGCCTTTCGCCCAGTGGGTCCGAGAATTGATGGCGGGCTGATCCGCCTCGCCGGCTCTTCGGGTATTTAGCCCCAGTTTGGGACGATTGTCCAAGTTTATGGGACGTGCGTCCCAGGACAAAAAGCCGTTCCTCGCTATAATCGGAGCAACAAGACCGCCGGAACGATGCAACTTTTAGTTATGCGGCGGCACTGAAGCGAGGAGTATGCGCCTTGGCGAACCTGTCCCTCAGTCACCTGATCCAGAGCATCGCCGGCGCCGTGGTGGAAGCCCAGGATAGGATCCACCGCTTCCAGATATCCTCCGTGCGGCAGTATTTCGACACCGACAATCGTCCCGTCAGCGTCGATGTACGATTGCCCTCCCTGTCTCAGGGTGCGGCGGCAGACGAGGAACGCTTGGTGCGCGTTCCGTTGCTTTCGCTCATCGGTTCCCGGCTCCTGGGCATCAAGGACATGGAAATCGCCTTCGATGTAGGCCTGACCGGACAGGAAGAACTCGATCCTGGCAATCCGCAAAACGAGCCTGCCGCTGACAGGAGCGGAAAGACGGCTTGGACAACCATACAACAGCACAAGCCTTTGAGCGTCGATCTCGGCGCTCGACGTAACGGTGGCGCCGGGTCGACGGCCCGGGTCACCCTCCGGGTCGAGACCCAACCACCATCCGATGGGATGGCACGGCTGATCCAGCATCTCGACAAAATGATCTAACATCTGCAAGGAGACGGTCATATGCCTAATTTTTCAATGGGCGATCAGTTCCGCGGCCTACCCATGGGCGATCTGATCGGCGGCCCGCTGACGGCAGCCTGCGATGCTCAGGTACGGCTGGCGAACGCCACAGCCGACTTCATCAAGGTAATCGGCTTTCTGCCGCCGACGACCACGGCAACTCCTCCCGATCCCAATGCTGTCGGCGACGTGCGGACGGTGACATTCCGTTTCGACCGGCCGGCGCAAGGCGGTTCCGCCGATGCCTCCACCGGCCTGGCGCCGATGGAGCGAGTGGAGCTGGAGGTTCCCTTGCTGGCGGTGGTGAAGGTACCGAACCTTTCCATCAACAAGGTCGACATCACCTTCGACATGGAGGTGAAGAATTCGGAGGCATCGCGTGAGGCCACCGACGCCACCGCGTCGCTGGAGGCAGAAGCCAAGGTCGGTTGGGGACCGTTCAGCGCGACGGTCAAGATTTCGGGCTCGGTCTCCTCGCACAAGGAGAACACGCGCTCGACCGACCAATCGGCAAAATATCATGTCGAGGTCCATGCCGTGGATAACGGCATGCCCGAAGGTTTGGCTCGCGTGCTCGATATGATCGCAACATCGGTCGGTCCCAAGGCCATCACCCAGCAAGGGACGACACCGACGCCCCCGGTCGTCCACTAACAGGATCACCGCGTAACGGGCTGATGATGGCCAAGCTTTTCCGGGAAGGTGGCTTACCATGTTCGACTTGACGGACGTCGGATTTGTAAAGCGCATCGTGGTCGGCAGTACCGACCCGGAAAAGCTGGTTTCCGAGGCAGCGGTTGAGGCCGAAGCGGAGTTGCTGAACCGCTGCCTGACGGAATCGCCGCGGGGGCGGATCATCGGCATCGAGAAAAATTTTACCCTGCTGAATATCGGCGAGCACCAGGTCGTGCTGCAAGCCCTGATCTATCACGTCGGGTTCGCCCGAAAGCCTTATTGGCTTGTTGATCGCGAGGCACAATGATGATCCGTCGGTTGGAAGATTTCGCCCGCACGCTGGGCATGGAGTTGCAGGCAGCTCAAGAAGCATCCCAGCAAGCTTGGCCCGGCACCCGCATCTCGCAAATGAATATCGACTTGTCCGCGACGGTTGAGCAGATCGGCGGCAGCAAGGTCGTCGCTCTGCGCGTCGGCCAACCACGGTTTCGCAAGGCGTCGCTCCATCAGCTGACGATCGAACTGGCCGACGAGATCGCCATACGCTTCGACGGCAAGTTGCTGGGGCGTTATGAGGGGGCCGGCCATGCCACAGAGATCTGATCAATCATTGCTGTTGATCCTCTCGGAAGAAGAGACGCAGGCGTTGCGCGATATCCTCGATGCGCCACCCACGGCGCCGGTATATGCCCTGGCTGCCGGACGTTCCCGTCGGATGAAGCGGCTGGCTCTCATGGCCACGCTTTTGCTGATCACCATCCTTCTGTTGGGTCTGTATTGGCCTCGGTTACTCGCTTCTCTTGGCAACTGGGCGCCCGTGCTGCCCCTCAATTGATCACCGGGCCGGGAAAGGAAGATGGAGGCAAGAAAGGATATGACCATGGCACGCATCGCATCTCCACTGATCATCGCCGCATTTTTGGCGTCAACCGGCTCCGCCATCGCCGATGATCTGTATCGAGGCACCTGGACTGACAAAGACCGGCCCGTTCCTGTGATTCTGACGTTGCAGCCCGCCAGCTATCCGGGTGATCCCGCCGGAGAGATTCGCTTTGGCCAGCCCTGGGCATGCGGGCTCAAACTGGAGTTCTCCGGTGCGAGCGAGCAGAAGCGCATCTATTCGTTTGTCGATGCCGGGGCGGGGGCCTGTATGGCTTTGACTCTGGGCTATTTCCAGAGTGTGGCGGCTGACGGCGGTCTCGAGGTCGAATTCTTCAATCAGAAGCAGGTCAGCCAACAGAAAGTCTTGCTTAAGCTCGTGCCGCAATAGCGTTCACGGACGCCCGCACAAGGCATAGTCGGCGGTAATAGCCAGCCGAACCCTTCGCGCCCGCCGGCACATAACACGGATATGTCGATAGAGACCCGCGCGGCACCGCCGGCGCAGACGGCGAAGCCTTGTCCGCGGCAGCTCATTATAGCAACGGAGAATCATCATGTGCATCACCGGGACAGTTGGCAATGGCGGCGCTAACGCAGCCACGGATATCCGTTGCGTGCAGCTGCTGCTGAACATGAATCGCAGCCGAGACGACCTAAGTGCCGACCTGGCCATCGACGGGCTATGGGGAGCGCAGAGCCGCACGGCGCTGGCGAAGTTCCGCAGCGGCATCGGTGTCGATCCCGAGGCTTTGCTGGTTCCCGGGGATGTGACGATGGAGGCGTTTCGCCGTCTCCTGCCTGCCGGGCTGACACGGGGAAAATTGTGGACCGTCATGACCGATGCCGAGGCCGCGCGGATCGAGCTATTCTTTCAGCCGATCATCACCACATTGACACGCTACGCCATCGACACGCCGTTGCGCATGGCACATTTCCTGGCCCAGATCGGCCATGAAAGCGGCTGCCTGCGCTACACCAAGGAACTCGACAGCGGCAGGGCTTATGAAGGCCGGCAGGATCTTGGCAACGTGAAGAAAGACGACGGCCCGCTTTTCAAGGGCCGCGGCCTGATCCAACTCACCGGCCGCAACAACTATCGTGCCTATGGCAAGGCCTGCGGCCGCGATCTTGAGAGCGATCCCAATCTGGTAAGTACCGATCCCTATCTGGCGGCCGACGTTGCCGGCTGGTTCTGGGCCGGCCATCAGCTGAACGACTGGGCGGATCGCGACGACCTGAGCGAGATAACGCGGCGCATCAATGGCGGCTTGAACGGGCTGGCAGATCGCGCGGAGCTGCTCGCGCGCGCGAAATGGCTGCTGCTGCCGTGATCGCCGCGCTTCCCGGCCCATATGACCTGGCTTTCGCATTTCCGGCTCCCCGCCTAAGCGGCGAGCCGGTCAACCACTCCGGCTGAAATGCCGGAGCGGGGCGGTGCGCCGCTCTCCTGCCAAGCTCGTTTTCAAATCTTAAGGAGGAACCAAGATGAGAAATCGCATTGCTTTTCTCTCGACCCATGTCGGGAGCCTCTGCCGCGCAGCGCTGACCGGATCGGTCCTTCTGCTCGGCCTGACGATGTTCACGCATGGAGCCGCAGCGCAGGTGGCTTGCCCGCAGGCGAATTCGGGCGGGGCGCCGGTGGTGCATAACCAGCATATCTTCTGCGGCGAGATCAATGGTGCCGGACGCGCGACCGGTTTCCACAGTCGCCCGGGCGGGGTCAATCCGGCTACCGTCACCAATACGCCGGCTCCGGTGCCGCGCGCGCCGGCCGGTGTCTATAACCTGAGCAACTTCAACATCACGCAAGGCGGCGTGACGGCACAAAAGGCGATCTCGACGATGTTTCCTGACGCCTGCAGCCAGGCCAATGTCATTGCCGCAATCCAGAACGCGGTCAATAATGCGACTGCGGGTGGACACGGCGCCGGCCAATTCCAGGGCCCCTCGGGCGCGTCATGCCAGGCCGGTGCGCCGCTGGCTTCATTCGTGATCACCGGCTATCTTGATGGGCATGGTGAGGTGATCACCGCCTGGCCACAGTGAAGCTTCAGGCAAGGGGTTGGAGCAACTCCAACCCTTTGCCGCCTGCAGGCAAGACATGGAGCCTTCGATGCCGCAGCCGCCGCGCGCTTCCGATGATGAGGATGCAAGGTTCAGCCAGTTCCTCACCGAGGAGGTGCGGACGGTTGAATATGCCGATCTTTTGCGCGACCGGGCCGAGGCCGTGCACCGAGGAAAAGGGACAAGCGACGGCGAGGCGCCACCGGGTGCGAGCGGCAACGCCTATTATGTGACCTTCGGCCGCGACGAAATCATCATCGAGCATCATTACCTCGGAGACTGGCCGGCAGTACGCGTCGCCTATCCGCGCTTTCTTGCCGCGCTCAGCGATCGGCGCAAGCAGCTATAGCCGGTGCGACGCCTGGTCATCCCTTGAGGCGATCATCTATGGTGCCTGTTACGGCCGATAGGGCGCCGACCGCACCGGGCTCGGCGTCAGCGCCGCCTCGATGATGGCCCGCGCATCGATGCGGTAACGGGCATATAGATCCGGAATCGTGCCGGTCTGGCCAAAATGCTCCACACCCAGAGCCTGCACGTTGTGCCCATAGACGCCGCCCAGCCAGGAAAGCGTCGTCGGATGCCCGTCCAGCACCGTGACAATACGGGCAGTGCGCGACAAGGGCATCAGAAGCCGCTCGACCGCTGATAGGGCAGACGGGCTGCCGTGCTGGCGGGCGGTCTGCGCGGCCTTCCAGCCGGCATTGAGCCGATCGGCGGAGGTGACGGCAAGAAGTCCGGCACCGGGAAAGCGGCCGAGCAATTCGCCCATCGCCGTCGCTGCCTCCGGTGCGACGGCACCGGTATAGGCGATGGCGAGTTCTGCGCCTTCGGCCGGCTGCCGCAACCAGTATCCGCCGGCAATGATGCCGTCACGCAGGTCCGGCGCCATCGGCCGGATGATCTGCTCGATCGACCGGGTCGAGAGACGCAGATAGACAGATCCGCCGTCGCGTTCATGCAGCCAGGCATCCGCGGCCTTGCCCTGGTCCTTCGCATCAGGGGGGCGCTGGATATAGGCGAAGGCCCATTCCAGGATTGCTGCCAGCTCATCCACATAGGTCGGCTCGAAACTGGCGATGCCGTCCTGGGCCATGCCTATGAGCGGCGTGGAAACAGATTGATGCGCGCCACCTTCCGGAGCCAGGGTGATACCTGAAGGTGTCGCCACCAGGATGAAACGAGCATCCTGATAGCAGGCATAGTTCAAGGCATCGAGGCCGCGGGCGATGAAGGGGTCATAGAGGGTGCCGATTGGCAGCAGGCGCTGGCCGAAGATCTCATGCGAAAGGCCCAAGGCCGCCAGCATCAGAAACAGGTTGTTCTCGGCGATGCCAAGCTCGAGATGCTGCCCGGCGGGGCCTTTTGACCAGCGCTGCCCCGACATCAGCTTGCGCGACTGGAAGACATCCTCGACCGGGTTGACGTCGAAGACGCCGCGCCGGTTGACCCAGGGGCCGAGATTGGTGGAGACCGTCACATCCGGCGAGGTGGTGACGATGCGTTCGGCGAGCTTGCTGTCGCCACGGGCGATCTCCGCCAGGATCTGGCCGAAACCCTGCTGGGTCGACATCTCGCCCCGGATATTGGGCAAGGGCAAGGTACCGACCTCGATCGCCGGCGCTTCCAACCGTCGCCGCCCCTTGGCATTGAACGGCACCCGGGCCAGCAGGCGCTCCAGTTCCGCGGCCGAGCGGTTGAGACCGGCGGTCTTCGACCATTCCTGGCCTTCGACGATATTGTTCGCCGACTTGAAAGCCTGCATCTGGTCCGGCGTCATCAGACCGGCGTGATTGTCCTTGTGGCCGGCGAGGGGCAGGCCGCGCCCCTTGATGGTGTAGCAGATGAAACAAACCGGCTGATCGGTGTCGATGCCCTGGAAAGCTTCCAGCACGGTTTCCAGGCAATGGCCGCCGAGATCGGTCATGGTGGCGACAAGCTCGTTATCGTTCATCGCCTCGATCAGTGCGCGACTGGCGGGATTGGCGATATCGGCGAGCAGCTGTTTGCGCCAGGCGTCGCTACCCTGGAAGGTCAGTGCAGAGAAGAGGTCGTTGTCGCAGTCGTCGAACCAGTCGAGGATGGCTTCGCCGCCGGGCCGCCCGCGCAAGGCCTGCAGCTTCTTGCCGTATTTCACCGTGACGACTTGCCAGCCCATATTCTCGAAGGTGGAGACGAGCTTGTTGGTGAGCGGCGCCGAGATCACCGCGTCAAGGCTTTGGCGGTTGTAGTCGATGATCCACCAGGTATTGCGCAGCCCATGCTTCCAGCCCTCCACCAGGGCCTCATAGATATTGCCTTCGTCGAGCTCCGCATCGCCGGCCAGCGCGATCATGCGGCCAATCGGCCAGTCACGCTCCCCAGCGGCCTCCCTTCCATGATTGGAACGGTCCCAGTCATGAGCGTGGATGTAATCCTGCACCAGGCTGGCGAAGGAAGTCATGGCGACGCCGAGGCCGACCGACCCGGTCGAGAAGTCGACATCGTCGCTATCCTTTGTCCGCGACGGGTAGGATTGCGCGCCGCCCAACGCCCGGAAACCCTTCAACTTGTCCAGCTCCTGGTTGCCCAGAAGATATTGGATCGCGTGGAAGACCGGCGAGGCATGCGGCTTCACGGCAACCCGGTCTTCCGGCCGGAGCACCGCGAAGTACAGCGCCGTCATGATGGTGACGAGTGAGGCGGAAGAGGCTTGATGGCCGCCAACCTTGAGGCCGTCGACATTCTCGCGTTCGTGGTTGGCATGATGGATGATCTGTGTCGACAGCCACAGCACCTTGCGTTCGAGATCACGCAGGACCTCGATCGGCACAGGTAATTGCTCGTCCGATGCCTTCGATGCCACCCGGCTGCCGGCAATCGCCATTGCTTCAAATCCTCGTCACAAGATACCGCTTAATCAGTCAGCCACAATTCGTTAGGCGATTTTCAAGGCCTGCTCGATATCGGCCAGCAGGTCGCCCGCATCCTCGATGCCGATGGAAAGGCGGATGGAGCCTTCGACGATGCCGAGCTCTTCACGTTCCTTGGCGGGGATACCGGAATGGGTGGTGGAAGCTGGATGGCAGACCAGGGATTCCGTCCCCCCGAGGCTGACCGCGAGCTTGATTAACTGGAAACGGTTGAGGATCTTGAAGGCTGCTTCCCGCCCGCCTTTGACGGTGAAGGAAAAGGTCGAGCCTGCACTCTTGCATTGTTTGGCGAAGAGTTTTGCCTCGGGTGAACCTTCTTCCAGGAAGCCGAGATAATTCACTTCTTCGACGATCGGTTGCTTGCACATGAATTCTGCGATCAACCGTGCGGACTGGTTCGCGCGCTCCATGCGCAGGCTCAAGGTCTCCAGCGAGCGGCCGATCAACCACGCGCTGTGAGGATCGAGCTGGGTGCCGAGCAGGCCGCGCATCTTGCGGACGGTCTGCACCAGTTCGGCATTGCCGGCAACGGCGCCGGCAACAAGGTCACTATGGCCGGCCATGTATTTGGTGACCGAATAGGCGACGAGGTCGGCGCCGAAATTGATCGCCGGCTGATAGAGCGGGCCGAGGAAAGTGTTGTCCACCACCAGGACCGGGCGGTGGCCGTCGCGCATGCCGTGCTGCTGGCATTGTCCGGCGACCAGGCCGATATCGACCAGTGTATTGGTCGGATTGGCCGGGGTCTCGATCAGTACCATGCCGAGCGGTCCATGGCGCGAGGCTTCATTGAGCGCCTCGGTGATGCCGGCGACACTCATGCCGTCGGTCATCGGCACGACGTGAATGCCGAGATTGGGAATGAGCGAGGCAAACATGGACGATGTGCCGCCATAGATCGGCTTGCTGATGACCACCGACATGCCGGGCTTCAGGAAGGCGAGGGCGGTGGTGCCGATTGCCGACATGCCGCTGGAGAAGACCAGCGCATCCTCGGCGCCGTCCAGCAGGGCGATCTTGTCTTCCAGCATTTCCAGATTGGGATTGTTGAAGCGCGAATAGACCAGGCCGGAAGCCTCATTGGCGCCGGGGCGGACACGGCCGGAGGTGATGTCGAAGAATCGCGCGCCGTCCTCGGCGCTGGAGAAGACAAAGGTGGAGCTGAGGAACAGCGGCGGTTTCACCGCGCCTTCGGAGAGCTTCGGATCATAGCCGTAGCTCATCATCAAAGTCTGCGGGCTGAGTTGGTGCGAGCCAATCTGGCGCTTGTGATAGAGCTGCTTCTGTTTCATGGCGAGCCTCGCTGGATGGGTTGGGTCGGGATAATTCGGTCCCCGAGCATTGCGTGCCATGATATAGCAAATTCGGCACAATATCTTGCCATCTACACCCTTTCATGGGACTGTAATGGCATAAAATTGTTTCAATGGGATCATTCGTGGAAAAATTTGCCAATCCGGATTTGGACGATATCGACCATCGCATCCTCGCCGCGCTGCAGGAGAACTGCCGCATCACCTTGTCCGAATTGTCGGAACGCGTCGGGCTTTCCCAGTCGCCCTGCCTGCGGCGATGGAAACGGCTGGAGGCGGAAGGGCTGATCACCGGCTATACGGCGCAGCTCGACATGCGCAAGCTGGGGCGCAAGATCACGGCTTTCGTGCAGGTGCGGCTCGCCAATCATCAGGCTTCGACCATTGCCACCTTCGAACGGGCGATGCAGCAAACGGCCCAGGTGAAGGAATGTTTCCTGATGACGGGGCAGCGCGACTATTTTCTGCGGGTGCAGGTGAATGACCTGGAAGCCTATGACAGCTTCGTCAAATCATGCCTGCAGAATATCGATCATATCGCCTCGATCGATACATCTTTCGCGCTGCATGCGGTGAAGTAGCGAAGCTCAATCCGGCAT
>DATLJB010000097.1:0-39283 GCA_035539075.1 Terriglobia bacterium | reverse complement strand
GACGTCGACCACGATCCCAGCCCCCTCATGGCCGAGGATCGCAGGAAAAAGTCCCTCGGGATCGGCGCCGGACAGGGTAAAGTAGTCGGTATGGCAGATGCCGGTCGCCTTGATTTCGACCAGCACTTCACCTGCCTTCGGGCCCTCCAACTGAACCGTTTCGATGCTCAGCGGCTTACCCGCCTCAATCGCTACCGCGGCCCGGACATCCATATGCGCCTCCTGCTGAAAACCCTCTTCGGTCGACGATGCTGGCGCGTCAGCCGCCGTACTGGCAAGCTTGCTGGGCCAAGTGTCGCCTCGCTTGTATTTCAGGATGCTAGCGAGAAGTTCGTGGCATCCGAAATTAGACTTTAGATCGAGATGAGTTCAGTGAATAATTCAGTCAGTTCAATGTCGGAGTGCTAGGATCATCCGCAAATAAAAATATGTCAGTGGGAGGCAAAGATGTCGGGACCAGAAGTCGCCACGGTTGCCGAAAAAAAGAACCGGGCAGTCGAAATTCGCCGGGGCATGTCGATGAAGCAGGATGCTGCCGCCGCCGTAGAGGATATACTTGATCAGATCGCTTCGGACGATTCTGAGATCGTCCTGCTGTTCTGCTCCCCCCAATTCCATGTTGCCGATATCGCCGCCGCGGTCCGGCGACATGGTACGCGGCAGACCGTCGTCGGCTGTACGACGGCGGGTGAGATTACCCCAGCCGGCTACAGACATGGCAGCATCGCCGGCGTCAGCCTGCCGCGACAGCATTTCGCGGTCTCGCTTCAGGTCGTGGAGCATCTGGCGAATTTCGATATTGCGGCCGGCATAGCCGCGGCCAAATCGCTGCTGCAGGAGCATGAAAGCGTCAGCCGCCGCTTCGATCAACCACGTACCTTCGCCCTGTTGATCAATGACGGATTGGCCATGAGGGAGGAGGCGATCGCCAGCGCGGTCGGGGACGCTCTCGGCCATGTGCCGCTGATCGGCGGTTCGGCCGGGAACAATCCCTCCTCCGAGGAGCCGAACATCTTCATCAACGACCGGGTGCTGACCAATGCGGCGATTTTGCTGCTGGCATCGACGGATCTCGATTTCCGCGTCTTCCAGACCCAGCACTTTGAACCCCTCGAACATAAGCTGGTGGTGACGCGGGCCGATCCCAGCCGCAGGCTGGTGCTTCAGCTGAATGCAGAACCGGCGGCCCAGGAATATGCGCAGATGCTGGGATTGAAGCGCGAGGACCTGAATTCCTTTGTCTTTGCGTCCCATCCGCTGGTGGTCCGGGCAGGTGGGCGGCATTATGTGCGCGGCATTCAGCGGGTCGACGATTCCGATTGTCTGCAATTCTTCTGTGCCATTGACGAGGGTATCGTGCTGAGCATCGCGCGCAGCGGCGATCTGGTCAGCAATCTGGAGAATCTTTTTGACCGGCTGAACCGTGACCTCGGTCAGGTTGAGGCCGTCGTCGCCTTCGACTGTATTCTACGCTATGTTGAGATGGAACAGACACAGCTGTTGCCGCGCGTATCGGATCTGTTGTCGCGCAACAAGGTTGTCGGCTTCAATACCTATGGCGAACAGTTCGGCATGATGCATATGAGCCAGACTTTCACCGGCATTGCTTTTGGAGGCAATTCTTCATGAACGGCGATCCAGCGCCGAGCGACGAGACGGATCTCGTCAGCGCAGCCGACCTAGCCAGCCTGCGACGCGAGAATGCAAAGCTGCGGGAAATAAACCGGGCACTGATGCAGCGTGTCGAGCACAGTCTCGATATCCAGGGCAATGCCTATCATCTTTTCCAAACCGCCATCCTGCTCGATCGCAAGGTCCGCGATCGGACCCGTGAGCTGGAACAGGCGCTGCAGGCAGTCGAGCAGTCGAACCAGGAGCTGAATGCCGCCATCATCGTCAGCCATACAACGCAAAATCGCCTACAGGACGCCATCGACAGCATTTCGGAAGGATTTTCCATCTTCGATCCGGAAGACCGGCTGATCCTGTTCAACAAGCGATTCCTGGACTTTTGGCCCAAGCTCACCGATCGCATCCATACCGGCATCACCTTCGATGAATTGATGCAGATGGCGATTTCGGAGAAATGCATCAACGTCATCGAGGATGCACCCTATGAGGAATGGATACAGAAGCATCTCGAACAGCGGCATGCGACGCGGCGCGGTGGCGCGAACCGCTGGATCTACGGCCTTTCATCGGGAAAATGGGTGCAGGTGAATGATCGCCGCTCGAACGAAGGCGGTATCGCCTCAATCTATACCGATATTACTGATTTAAAGGACGAGGAGCGGCAGAAACGCGAGAAGGTCCTTTCCGAAACCTCGGCGCATCTGCAGGCGACTTTGGAAAGCATGTCGATCGGCGTTGCGGTGTTCGATCGCCGGCAGCATCTGACGACGGCCAATAGGCGGTATGGTGAACTCCTGGGCCTGCCGGCGACCTTGCTGACGCCGGGTTCCAGCTTCGAGAGCTTTCAACGGTTCAATGACAGGCGGGGTGTGCCGGAACTCGGCAGCGGCTCTTCAGTCGCCACTGCCGCCGGCAGCACACCGCCGATCGAGGTGTCGGTGAACGGGCGCTGGTTCTCGGTCGAATGCGACCCGATGCCGGATGGAGGCTTCGTGACTTCCTACGCGGAAATCACCGATCGTCGGATGGCTGAAGAGGCGCTGCACGACAGCGAGGAAAGAATCCGGCTTTTCGCCAATGCCATGCCGACGATGATGAGTTATATCGACGAACAGGAACGCTACCAGTTCGTCAATCGGGCCTATCGGGCGAATTTCATGCCGGAAGGGGGCCGCATCATCGGCCGCTGCCTGCAGGACGTCCTGAGCGCGCAGGAATATGCGCTGCGCAAGCCCTATATCGATCGCGCCCTCGGCGGTGCGACGGCAATTTTCGACACGCCATTGTCATCGGCCGAACAGGAGGCTCGTTTCGGGCTTGCGACCTATGTGCCGCATCGGAACGCGCACGGCCAAGTGGTCGGATTCTTCACGCTCATCCAGGACATCACCGAGCGCCGCCGCACTCAGAAGATCCTGGAAGCGACAAATGAGGAATTGGAGCGACGCGTGCAGGAACGGACCGCCTCGCTGCAGAAATCAAATGAAGCCTTGTCGCAGGAAGTCGAGAAGCGCCGCCGCATCACCCGGGAGTTGCGGGTCGCTAAGGTCGAGGCCGAGCGTGCCAATATCAGCAAGACGCAGTTTCTTGCCGATGCCAGTCATGATCTGCTGCAACCGCTCAACGCCGCGCGCCTCTTTGTCGCCGCCATGCTGGCTGACCGGCCGCGCGGCGCGCAAAGCCCGCTGATCGCAAAGGTCGATCGCGCACTCGCCAACATAGAAGACGTGCTCAATATTCTGCTGGATATCTCCAAGCTCGATGCCGGCCGCGTGGACGCGGAGATCCAGCGTGTTTCTTTGGAATCGCTCATGCGCTCGCTGCGCGACGATATCGCGCCGCTAGCGGAGCAGCGTGGCCTGGAATTCAAGGTGATAGCAAGCCAGCAGAGCATCTATACCGATCCGCGCCTGCTTCGACGGCTGCTGCAGAACTTTCTTACAAATGCCTGCCGATATACGTCTCGCGGGCGCATCCTTTTTGGCGTACGCCGCCGCGGTACGAACATGGAGCTGCAGGTCTTCGATACTGGTATCGGCATTCCGCAGGACAAGCTCGATGACATTTTCGAGGAGTTTCACCGGCTGTCGCCGGGAGAAGGTCGGGAGAAGGGATACGGCCTCGGTCTGTCGATTGTGCGCCGCATCAGCCGCTTGCTGCATCATCCGGTCCAGGTGCGGTCACAGATGGGGCGTGGATCGATGTTCTCGGTCCTGGTGCCGATCGCCAATGATATGACGGATATCATCAAGGTCGATCATCGATCGATGCCTGTCGCCAACAGTATTGCCGGCACCTGCGTTCTGGTGGTCGACAATGACCGCGACATCCTGGACGGCATGCGCAGCTTGCTGGATACCTGGCAATGTCAGGTCATCGCCGTGCCGGATGAGGAGGGCGCCATCGCCGCGCTCAATCGGGATGCCGGCCGGCCCGACATCCTTCTTGCCGACTATCACCTCGATAACGGTCGGATTGGCACGGATCTCATTTCCGCGGTGCGGCACAGGCTGGGACGGAATATTCCGGCGGCCGTGATCACGGCCGATAGAAACAATGAGGTCCAGCATCTGGTTCAGCTGCTGCCGGCCGTCAGCCTGCTGATGAAGCCGATCAAGCCGGCCCGGCTACGCGCTCTGATCGCGTCTATTCGCCACTGACATGGCCTTGTTGTATTTCTGGTAGAGGATCACGGCTTGCGTTCGGCTTGAGACACCGAGTTTCTGCAGCAAGCTGGATACATGTGCCTTCACGGTGGTGATCTGCACGTCGATCTCGTGAGCGATCTGCTTGTTCAAAAGGCCCGCAGCCATCAGTTCCAGGACCTTCCGCTGCTGGTTGGTGAGAAGCTCGAAGCGGCAGCGTATCGCGTCATCCAGCTCATCGGCCTCGATGTCCGGCCGAGACTCGGCGATACCCTCATGCGGCGCGTAGCTGCCGCCATCGAGAATGGTGGAAATTGCATCGGCGATTGCCGCGCGCGAGAGGGACTTGGGGATATAGCCGATGGCGCCGGCATCAAAGCATTCGCGCACCACAAAGCTATCCGACAACGCAGAGATAACGGCGACGGGAACGTCTGGGCGCCGCACCCGCAATGTCCGCACCCCTTTGACGCCGTTCACGCCCGGCATCCGCAAGTCCAGCAGAATAAGATCAATATCAGGACTTTCCGCGACGGCGCCGATGGTTTCAGTCATCGAACCGCTCTCGATTACATCGACGCGGTCGATGATCGAGCGCAGAGCGTCGGCCAAAGCTTCGCGGAACATCGGATGATCATCGGCAACCAAAACAGTCGTCATCTGACCTCCTTCAAGAAGAACACGAGTTTGTGTTCTAATGCCTATGCGGTCAAGTCATGTTTGGTGATGAGCACCTTTGCTGGCCCAGGCTGACAATTAAGTGATTCTGCGCGGCCGCTAGCCAACTAGCACTAAAGTCCAATTGCCTTCCGACCGGCGGCTACTGTTCCCACAGTCGAAGGGTGTTTATGCCGACCGTCCAAGCAGGCATTTTGCTGTGCCGCACCAAAGTCCAATTGTGGTCGAGGCCGCCAGTTCACTATAGCTGAACGGGATGACGTCGCCCAACCAACGACGATGATCAAGGAGGGTTTGCTCATGGGCACCGTGCTGGATCAGCGCCGCACTGCACAAGATGTTATGCAAAAGTCTTGGCGAGCGCCGCGGCGAAAGAGGCCGCGACGGGGAGCGGCGACGGTGCCGCGAACCACCCCGAAGCTACTCAGGATGGATCACGGCCAGACAGTCCATATCGACATCTTGCTCTGGCCTGGCTTCGATATGCACGATCTGTCAGCCCTCCTGGACGTCTTCCATTTGGCAAACAACACCGTGCGGCAATCTCTTTTCAGTTGGGATGTGGTGGGGATCGGGACCGATTCCGTCGATACATCCTGTGGCCTGCCGGTGAGGACGGACCGGGTATTCGACCCAAGCGATACGTCAACAAACCTGCTGCTTCTGGCCGGGCTCGATATGGGCGCGGAATTTGACACCCGTAGTGTCGCATCCTGGCTTTTTCGACAGGTCGACAATAATGCCCGTGTCGGGCTGGTCGGCGGCGCTTCCAGCCTGCTGGCGGCTGCGGGCCTGCTTGACGGCAGACGTTGTGCGGCGCATTGGGCCCATATCGAGGACTATCGCCAGCGTCATAACCGCGTGGATTTCAGGGACCAGATTTATCATGAAGACCGTGGAATCCTCAGCTGCAGCGGGGGCTGCGGGACGACGGATCTCGCCTTGGCCTGCGTTCGCGATATCTGTGGGCCGGAGATAACCTTGGACATAGCGGACCAGCTCAACCGGTACCTGGTGCGTGATGAACACGATGTGCAGCGCCCCATGGTTCTGTCGGTCAATTCCTTGACCCGGGGTGCTGTGCAACTGATGCGGCAGCATATCGAGAAGCCTTTGAATTCACGCGAGCTTGCCGCCCGGCTGGGGACCTCGCTGCGCCGGTTGCAACGCTGCTTCCGGCGGGAGGAAAAATTGACGCCGACGCAGTTCTATGTGCGTGAACGCCTGCTGCAGGCGCGCCGCCTGCTGTGGCAGGAGCCATCGCTCAGCATCGCGGCCGTGGCGCAGCGCTGCGGCTTCATTTCAGCGTCGGATTTCGCGCGCAACTTTACGCGCCAGTTCGGCTATCCGCCCAGCCGCTCATTCTGAAGCCGGCCATGGCGGTAAAAGTGCGGGAGGGAGCACGGCGGGACAGCGATCGCCTGGGCCGAAGGCCCAATCCCTATAGGCCGTAATAGCGATAAGCCGATGCGGGAGGGAGTCCGCATCGGCTTATACGCAATCGTCTTGGACGCAAAGAGCGTCAAGCTTTCAGGACGCCGGATTGCTTGGCGACATGCGTCGCGATTGCATCCATCAGCGCCGGCGAGAGGCAGTCATAAGGTTCGAGCTTCAGTTCCCGCAGGCGGGCACGAACGGCATCCATGCCTTTCGGATCGGCTCCCGATTCGATGATCGAGGAGACGAAAGCGGCGAATTCCGGCGCCGACCAGCCATCCTGCTTGGAAAGCTCGGTGTGGATGAAATCCAACCCATAGAATGGGTGGCCTTTGTTCTCGATGCGACCATACATATGGACACCGCAGCCGGTGCAGGCATGACGCTGGATCGCCGCATTCGGGTCGACCACCTTCAGCTTCTGCGCATTCTTGGTGACACTGACGCTGTCCCGCGGCACGACCGCGACCTGGGAGAACAGGGAGCCGGCGGGTTTCCAGCACTTGGTGCAACCGCAGACGTGATTGTGGGCGCTTTGCGATTTGACCGTCACTTCCACCGGATCAGTGGCGCATTTGCAGGTCAGCGTGCCGCCGGAAAAGTTAGGTGAACCTTGCTTGATGCCGTGGTCGACGGCTGGATGAATTGAAACGGCCATTTGACGTTCCTCCCCTTGCGGCGTTGAGTTCATTGGTCATGACGGAAACGCCAGAAGTATATCCCCGGCCATGACGAAGGTAAGTTATACCTAAGTCCAACCAGCAGGCGGCCTCGAAACGCCATCGAATGCACCGGAGCCGCCAGGAAGCAACACTGAAGCCGATGGCGACGGCCTTTTTTTCGGCGCGGGGGAGAGGCTGTTCGGCAAGCCGAACCGGAATGCTAAATAGAACTTATGGCGCGCCGCCGGCACTCGGCCGCCTTTTGCCGGGGAAACTTCTATCGGAATTCCGCCGCCAGGATGATGGTCCCAGAATGGATCCGGCGGCCTTTATCGACGCAGATTGGA
The DNA here is from genome assembly GCA_035539075.1 of Terriglobia bacterium. Classification (GTDB taxonomy): domain Bacteria; phylum Pseudomonadota; class Alphaproteobacteria; order Dongiales; family Dongiaceae; genus Dongia_B. Next base: position 31,882 of record DATLJB010000097.1, on the reverse strand, counting down.
GCGGGCCAATTCAACGATCTCGTCGGCCCGGCCGTTGAGGACGGCCTTGACCATGTAGAGCGTGAAGCCCTTTGCCATTTCCGCCGTCACCTTGGGGGGCATTGCGAGTTCCATACGGTTGACGACGGCATCGATCAGGACAGGGCCGGGATGGCGCATAGCCTCGGCGATCTTCGTCTCGACCTCTTCGGGGCGCTCGATCCGCACGCCCTTCACACCTACCGCTTCGGCCATGGCTGCGAAGTTGGGGTTCACAAAATCGGTGCCGAAGTCAAGGAAGCCGGTGGATTTCTGCTCCAGCTCGATAAAACCGAGTGCGCCATTATTGAAGACCACCAGCTTCACCGGCAGTTTAAGCTGAACGAGACTGAGTAGATCACCCATCAGCATCGTGAAGCCGCCGTCTCCCGACAGCGAAACGACCTGCCGGCCGGGGCAGGCTGCCTGCGCACCGATTGCCTGCGCCAAGGCATTCGCCATTGAGCCATGCCAGAACGAACCGATGAGCCGGCGGCGGCCATTCATGGTCAGGTATCTCGCCGCCCAGACGGTCGGCAGTCCGACATCACAGGTAAAGACGGCATCTTCAGCGGCCAGCTCACTGACCACACGGGCAATATGCTGCGGATGGACAATCCCGCCGGATCGCCCTTGAGCGAGGGCGTCCAAGCCCTTGCGGGCTTCCCTGTAATCGGCGCGGCAGGTGTCGAGATGGCTGCCATCCGGCTTTTCGTCCAGAAGCGGCAGCAAGGCCTCTATGGTTGCCTTGACCTCGCCGATCACCCCGAGCTCGACGGGCGCGCGTCGGCCAATGGCTTCGGGACGGATATCGACCTGAACGATCCGTGCTTGCTTCGGATAGAACTGGCGGTAAGGAAAATCCGTTCCCAGCATCAGCAAGGTGTCGCAAGTCTCCATGGCGGTGTAGCCGGAGGCAAAGCCGATCAGGCCTGTCATACCGACGTCATAGGGATTATCCCACTCGACATGCTCCTTGCCCCGCAAGGCATGAACGATTGGCGACTTAAGGCGGCCCGCGAGCTGGATCAATTGGCCATGGGCGCCCTCGCAGCCGCCGCCGCACAGCAGCGTCACACGCTTGGCCGCGTTCAGAATGACGGAGAGCCGGTCGATCGTCTCGGCCGTTGGCGCGATAGTCGGCCGGGCGGGGATGAGGCCGAATGGCTTGGGCGATGGGGCGCCGAGGGCCGGTTGCAACGCGATATCGCCCGGAATGACGATAACGCAAACGCAGCGTTCCGCGATGGCCCGCCGAAGCGCGATTTCCAATGCCCGTGGCATCTGGGCGGGGTTGGAAACCAGTTCGCAATAGCTGCTGCATTCGCGGAACAAGTGCTCGGGATGCGTTTCCTGGAAATATCCCGCCCCGATCTCCGGCGAGGGGATATGGGCGGCAATTGCAACGACCGGCAGCCGGGAGCGGTGGCAATCGAACAAGCCGTTAATGAGGTGCAGATTTCCCGGACCGCAGCTGCCGGCGCAGACGGCAATACCGCCGGTGAGATGCGCATCGGCGCCGGCGGCGAAAGCGGCGACCTCTTCGTGGCGCACATGCAGCCAGACAATCTCGCCGTCGCGGCGGATTGCATCCGTGAAGCCGTTAAGGCTATCGCCGACAATTCCATAGATTCGCTTCACGCCGGCCGCGACCAAGGTTTCAACCATCTGGTCGGCGACAATCTTTGCCATCTTGCCCTCTGTCATGCGGAGATTGCGGGACGTCTCTCTGACCTCGTGCCGCGCAGGTGAACGGCCGATGCGCTAGTCTGCGTCGCCGTCGGGCACCGGCACATCGAAGCCATTCAAGGTAACCGAAACCATGCAATAGAGGCCGACGAGGTTGATCAGCTCCGCAGTGCCTTCCTCGCCGAAGTGATCAATCGATTGCTTGTAGGTGAGGGCTGGGAGAGTACCGCCGGAAACCAGGGCGGATGCCATGTCGTAGGCGACGGCTTCCTCCCGCGAGAGATCGCTGGGTCGCTCTCCGGCGACGATCGTTGCGATCTTGTCATCGGAGATGCCACGCAATTCTGCGACAAGGACATGCGCATATATTTCATAGGCGGCTTTGAATTTCGCCCCGGTGACCAGGATAGCGATCTCACGGATCTGCTTCGGCAATTTTGGCCGGGACGAGAGCGCTTTAACCAGTTCCCAGACCGGCTTCCCGAACTGGGGAAACCGAAGCCAGGGGTTCCAGGGACCTATCAGATTTCCCACCGGATCGATTGCCTTGAAGCCCTTGAAGTTCGTCTCGATACCATGCCGCATGTCGTCATATGCCTGACGTTGCTCCGTCGTCATGTCCGCTTGGTGAAGGAGTGGAAGGCGCATGTCGTTTCCCAGCCTCGCTTGGTGTCGCTGGCAGAATGAAAGGCGCAGCGGCCTTATAGTTCCACCAAGCCGGGCTTGGAACTCGCATTTCCTCGCAGATTATGCCGACCAGCCTCACCGCTCGCCCTGGGTGCTGCGGGGCCGATGCAATTTTCTGGGTCAGGCAATGGGCCGGGCTCGTCGGCAGCGCGTCCGCCGCCTGCCCTCATGCCGGCAGGCCGGCTCGCCGCAAGCCTTCCGAAAAAACGGCCAGATCCTGCGGCCGGCGGATCGGAAGCCAATCGCCAAGGCTGGAGACACGGAGAGCGGGGCCCAGACGGCGGAGGTGCTGTACCGCCCGTTGCGCTTCGTCGTCGCGCCCGCCGAGCGCGTGGCTGGCCGCGATGATGGCTACCGCCATCAGAAAGCTCGGAAAATCACGGAACGCTTTCTCGGCCCAGGTTGATGCTTCATCAAAGCGGCCGGCGAACAGATGTGCCGCGGCAATCCCCGCCTGCATGCGATAGGTTTCAAGATCCAGCGGGCTGAGGCGCATCGCCTGGACAAAATAAGCGATGGCCTCGTCGGAATCACCGCGCCAGGTTCGAAGGAAGCCGCCGAGGAACCAGGCTGCGGCCAGATTGGGATTGAGCATCCTCGCCCGATCCAGCAAAGCGATGCCCGTATCGAGATCGCCGGTGAGATGGGCAATGGCATGGCCTGCGCGCGCAAGGGCAACCGGATGGTCCTTGCCCAACTCGACGGCACGGCGGGCCAAGCGTATGCCTTCGGCGATCTCCTGTGCGCGATCCCCCATCCCGCCATTGACCTTGCGCCAGAAATAACACCAGCTAGCCATGGCGTAAGCCGGTGCATATTCTTGATCGAGCTCGATGGCGTTGTAGAACAAAGGCAGCGCTGCATCGACGGCACTGCCGGTTCCACGATGCAGATGCGCCATGGCCCGAAGATAGTAGTCATATGCGTCGAGGCTTCCGGCCGGCTTGTTCCTGGCTCGCTCGATTTCGGCGCGCTCCAACTGCGGGGCAATCGCGCCTACGACATCCATCGCCAGCTTATCCTGCAGCTCGAAGATATCGTCGACCTCACCTTCGAAACGCTCCGACCACAGATTCCCGCCGGTGGCGGCATCGACGAGCTGACCGGTGATCCGCACCCGGTTGGCGGATTTGCGTAGGCTACCCTCGACCACGTAACGCACACCCAATTCCCGGCCAACGTCCTTTACGTCGACGGCTCGGCCCTTATAGGTGAAGCTGGAGTTCCGCGCGATGACGAGCAGGGAACTCATGCGCGACATGGCGGCGATGATGTCCTCCACCACGCCGTCGACGAAATACTCCTGGCTCGGGTCGCCGCTGAGATTTAGAAAAGGCAGAACAACGATCGATGGCCTGTCGGGAAGAGCCGGCGCCTGAATAAGTGGTTTCCCGGCTCCCGCGGAGGCATTTAGCGCTGATGCATTGGCTTCATGCACCTCACCCACAAACCGATAGCCCTTGCGCGCGACCGTGCGGACCAGGCGTTGTTCCCCTCCGGTATCGCCGATCGCCTTGCGGACGGAATTGATATGACTGGTCAGGGTGGATTCCGAGATGATCCGGCCGCCCCATACCGCCTGGATAAGGTCATCTTTGGTGACGACACGCTCGCGGTTCCGCAAAAGATATGCGAGCAGATCGAATACCTGCGGTCCAACCGCAACGGGTTCCGTTCCGCGGCATAGCTCCCGGCGGTCCTGGTCCAATATGTGACCTTCGAACGTCAATCTCACCAATGCGCTCCATGGTACAGGCCTGCGCCATAGCGCAAGTACATCATATCGTATGATTGAAGGGAAAGCGTTATCGGCGAGATGGGCGCCGGCAGCGTCTCTTCAAGGGAGGCCGGGGGCACGGCCGTTCCTTTGGACAACAAATCAAGGCAATTTGGACGTCAGGAAAAAGCCTTTTCGGACGCAATCCTTCATCCTTCCGCCATCAACCCGGTTGGAGGAGCAATCATGAAGATCGTAGTCATCGGCGGAACCGGCCTTATCGGCACCAAGGTCGTCGCGAATTTGCGTCTGAAGGGCCATGAGGTGATTGCGGCATCGCCGAGTAGGGGCGTCAACACCGTCACCGGGGAAGGTCTGGCCGAGGCGCTTGCGGGTGCGCAGATCGTCATGGATGTGGCAAATGCGCCCTCATTCGAGGATGAGGCGGTGATGGCCTTTTTTACGGCGTCAGGTCGCAACCTGCTTGCGGCCGAGGGCGCCGCCGGTGTGCGGCATCACATCGCTCTCTCCGTCGTCGGGACGGATCGTACGTCGCAAGGCGGCTATTTCCGCGCGAAACTCGCCCAGGAAGGACTGATCAAGACATCGGGAATCCCTTACACGATCATTCGGGCAACCCAGTTTTTCGAATTTCTTGATGGCGTCGCGCAGGCCTCGACAGAGGGTGACACCGTCCGGCTCTCGCCCGCCCATATCCAGCCGGTTGCATCCGACGACGTGGCAGCGCTGGTTGCGAAAGCGGCATCAGTGGCGCCGTTGAACGGCATCATAGAGCTGGCCGGCCCGGAGCGGTTCAGCCTCGACGAGCTCGTCCGTCGGTATCTTCGCGCCAAGGGCGATCCGCGCAAGGTGGTCGCCGACGTTCATGCGCGCTATTTCGGCATCGAACTGAACGACAAATCCCTTACCCCCGGGGAGCATCCGCAAATCGGTTCCACGTCTTTCGAGATGTGGCTGGAGAAGGCGCTGGCGCAGCAGCCGGGCCATTGAACCACCTCAAGCATCTGCCAAGGAGAACAGAAATGTTAACGCGGCTTTTCTGCGGGATCGCTCTCGCAGCCCTCGCTCTGACCCAGGCTTCAGCCGATGACCTGCCCGTCAACAGGGCCAAGGTGACTGTCGTCTTCGACCAAGCGCTGCCGAACGTGCCTGGCAAGAGCATGAGGGGCGTGCTCGTTGAATACGCTCCCGGCGGCGCTTCGCCGGCGCACACGCATCCGCGTTCCGCTTTCATTTACGCGACAGTCCTGGAAGGCGCGATCCGGAGCCAAGTCAATGACGGCCCGGTGACAGTGTACCAGGCCGGCGAGAGCTTTGCCGAAAGGCCTGGTGACCATCACGCCGTCAGCATGAACGACAGCGACACCAAGCCGGCCAGGCTCCTGGCTGTATTCGTTGTCGATACGAACGACACCAAGCTCGTCACCGACGACCAGCAGTGAGTTCAGACATTATGGTTGGATTCAGGGACAAGGTCGTGATCGTTACCGGGGGAAGTTCCGGTATCGGCCGTGCCGCTGCTCACAGCTTTGCGGAGCAGGGCGCCAAGGTCATCATCACCGGACGCCGCGCGGGGCCGCTCAAGGATGCAGTCGGCGGCTATCCAAATATCGCCAGCTTGACGGCGGACGCTTCTGTACCTGCCGATGCGGCACGCACGGTCAATGAGACGCTCAATACCTGGGGGCGGGTGGACATCCTGATCAATAATGCCGGGGCGGGGGTCATCCTGCCGATGGCGGAGGCGACGGCTGAAAAAATTATCGGCATCTTTGCCGTCAATGTGCTGGGCCCCAGCCTTCTCGCGGCGGCAGCGCTTCCCTATCTGGCGGCGACGAAGGGGGCCATCGTCAATATCTCGAGCACGCTTGGCCACAAGCCGATCGAAGGGCTGTCCCATTACGCCGCCAGCAAGGCTGCGCTCGAACACCTGACGCGCTGCTGGGCGCTCGAGCTGGCATCATTCGGCGTCCGGGTGAATGCGGTCGCGGCGGGACCTACGGAATCCGGCGCGCTGACGGAAATGATGGGGCTGTCTCCGGATCAGGCGGAGGCAGTCAAGGAACGCGAGCGCGAACAGATTCCCCTCAAGCGCCGCGGCTATCCTGAGGAGGTCGCACGCTGGATCGTCTCTCTTGCCGATCCCGCCTCGGACTGGGTCACCGGACAGGTGATCACTGTCGATGGCGGTTTTGAGCTTGCATAGAGCCTAAGTCATCAAACGAGGACCGGTAACATGGATCAATTCACGCTGCGCAACAGCGCCTTCGCCATGCCGCCAAGCAGCCCCGCTTTTCCACCGGGACCATATCGCTTCGTGGACCGGGAATACTTCATTATCCGCTACCGGACAGATCCCGGCGCCTTGCGCCGGGTCGTGCCGGAACCGCTGGAGGTCGCGGAGCCGGTGGTCAATTACGAATTCATCCGCATGCCGGATTCGACCGGCTTTGGCGATTACACGGAGAGCGGCCAGGTGATCCCCGTCTGCTACCATGGCCAAGCCGGCAGTTACACCCACCAGATGTTCCTCAACGATCATCCGCCGATCGCTGCCGGCCGAGAGCTTTGGGGCTTTCCCAAAAAGCTCGCGCAGCCGAGCCTCGCGGTGGAGACCGATACGCTGGTGGGTACGTTGAATTACGGATCGGTCCGTATCGCCACCGGCACCATGGGATACAAGCATCGCACCCTTGACCTTGCTGCCGAGGCCAGAGGGCTCGGCACGCCGAATTTCCTCCTCAAGGTGATTCCTCATGTCGACGGCAGCCCACGGGTCTGTGAACTGGTGCGCTATCACCTCGAGGATGTGACGGTGAAAGGCGCCTGGACCGGCCCGTCGGCGCTGCAACTCAGCCCGCATGCCTTGGCGACGGTCGCTGATCTGCCTGTGCTGGAGGTGATATCCGCCAAGCATGTCATCGCCGACCTGACGCTTGGTCTCGGCACCGTTGTGCATGACTACCTTGACATCCGGGAGGATTGAAATGCGCCGATTGAACCGAAAGGAACTGGTCGAGGCCACCGGTCGGGTCGGCACGCTGCCCTATGACGTGGTCGCGCTGGTGCTGCAGGGCGGCGGCGCATTGGGTGCATATCAAGCCGGCGTCTATGAGGGACTTCATGAGGCCGGAATCCGGCCGAACTGGCTGGCGGGTATCTCGATCGGAGCGCTGAATGCTGCGGTGATCGCGGGTTCACCGGAATCCCAGCGGGTCGAACGGCTCCGTGATTTCTGGGAAACGATCTGCGCGGTGCCATTGAAATGGTCGGCGCCCGAAGGGTTCATGGGCAATCTGCCGTTCACGATGAACTTGCGCTCCGCTCATAACGTCGCGGCGGCCATGCGGGCTCTGCTCATCGGGCAAACGGGATTCTTCAAGCCTCGCTTCCCGCCGCCATTCTTGTCGTTGTTCGCGGGCGACACCGCCACCAGCTTCTACGACACCGCCCCATTGCGCGACACCTTGGAGCGGCTGGTCGATTTCAAGCTGCTGAATTCCGGCGACATCAGGGTAAGCGTAGGGGCGGTCAATATCCGCTGCGGCAACCTTGTCTATTTCGACACGGCGAAGCAACGCCTGCGGGCGGAACACTTCATGGCGTCAGGGGCGCTGCCTCCCGGCTTTCCGGCGGTGGAGATCGACGGCGAATACTATTGGGACGGTGGCATGGTCTCGAACACGCCCCTCTCACGCGTTCTATCGAGCGAGCCCCGACGTGACACTTTGACCTTCCAGGTCGATCTGTGGTCGGCGAAGGGCCGGCTGCCATACGACTTGATGGAGGTGGCAAGCCGACAGAAGGAGATTCAATACTCCAGTCGGACGCGCGCCATTACCACGCATATGCTCCAGATGCAGAAGATGCGGCAAGCTCTGCAGCAATTGATCGAAAAGTTACCCGCGGACGCAAGAGAGGAACCGGACGTCAAGGCGCTTGCCGATCTTGCCTGCCATCGCGCCCACAACATTGTCCATTTGATCTATCAGTCCAAGGCCTTCGAGGGGCATTCGAAGGACTATGAATTCGGCCTGGAGGCGATGCGCGAGCACTGGCAGGGCGGCCTTGAGGACATCCGTCGCACCCTGGCCGATCCGCGTCGCCTGGACCGGCCGGCAGCTGAGATCGGGATCGTCACGCACGACATTCATCGCGAAGCCGGCGGCGCATAGGCGAACCACAAGGCTACGTCATGTCCTGCGCATATCATCACAAAGGAAGAGATCATGTTGAAAGGTAAGGTTGCCGTCGTCACCGGCTCGACAAGCGGTATCGGCCTCGGCATCGCCAGGGCGTTGGCGGGTCAGGGCGCAGATATCATGCTGAATGGCTTTGGAAAGCCGGATGAGATCGAGGCGGTGCGCTCTGGTATCGCAAGTGAGCATGGTGTCCGCGTTCTTTACGACGGCGCGGATATGTCAGAGGGAGAAGCGGTGCGTGGCCTGGTTGCGACCACGGTTCAAAAGCTCGGGCGCATCGATATCCTTGTGAACAATGCCGGTATCCAGTTTACAGCCGCGGTCGAGGATTTTCCGCACGAGAAGTGGGATGCGATCCTGGCGATCAACTTGTCGGCTGCGTTTCACGGTGCGGCTGCTGCCGTTCCCCATATGAAGAAGCAAGGCTGGGGGCGTATCATCAACATCGCCTCGGCCCATGGATTGGTCGGCTCGGCGCATAAAGTCGCCTATGTGGCCGCCAAGCACGGCGTTGTCGGGCTGACCAAGGTGGTAGGCTTGGAGACTGCGGGTACCGGCGTTACCGTCAACGCAGTCTGCCCGGGCTGGGTCCTGACCCCGCTGGTAGAGAAGCAGATCCTCAACATGGCGGCTCAACGCGGCATCAGCCGCGATGACGCGGCCGCAGCGCTTCTCGGCGAAAAGCAGCCATCGCGGGCCTTTGTGACGCCAGGGCAGCTCGGTGGAACCGTGGCGTTTCTTTGCTCGACCTCTGCCGACCAGATTACCGGCACCGCAATCGCAGTTGACGGAGCCTGGACCGCCCAGTAACGGCATGCCAGCCTTCCTTTGCGGTGGAGGTGACACGGGGCTGGCAGCTGAATTGCTGGAGGAGGTTCGCCCAGCGTTCCTCTGATCGTGTCTCGCTCAACCAGACACGGAGCGGGTTGCTCGCCTCGGCAGCCACGAAATGAGGCCGTCGAGGCGCGTTGTTCCTGAAAAAAGAAGGCTGCCGGCTTGATCCAGGTCAAGTCGGCAGCAACTAATCGGAGCAATGTAGTCCCTCAGAATTGCCGGCGCTTGAATGGAATTGGCGGCAGCCGTCAGCGCGTGTCTGTCAACCATCGGATCATTCTCAGCGATCTCAAGAAGTTGGCGACCTGACTGTTTCGCTGCTGACGGGGGATATGCAATGACCATCCGGGACGACTTGGTCAATTCGGGCACCGGAGCCGACAATCCAGAACCAGTTCTGCCACCAGACTTTATCTGGGGCGTTTCCACATCCGCCTATCAGATCGAAGGCGCGACGAAGGTCGACGGCCGAGGAGCGAGTGTCTGGGACGCGTATTGCAGGGTTCCTGGGCATATCGCCCATGGCGATACCGGCGACGTCGCTTGCGACCACTACCATCGCTATGCCGAGGATATCGCGCTCATGCGCCAGCTTGGCATCCAGGCCTACCGATTCTCCGTCGCCTGGCCGCGCGTGCTGCCGCAAGGCAGCGGTGCGCCGAACGCAGCAGGGCTTGCCTTTTACGATCGGCTGATCGACGGGCTGTTGGCGGCTGGCATCCAGCCCTGGCTGTGCCTCTATCACTGGGACTTGCCGCTGGCCCTGCAGGACAGCGGTGGCTGGCGTGTGCGGGAAATGGCGGGTTGGTTCGCCGATTACGCGACGCTCATCGGCCGGCGCTATGGCGACCGGGTCAAGCATTTTGCCACTTTCAACGAACCATCGGTCTTCAGCCTGTTCGGCTATGGCTTCGGCTGGCATCCACCCGCGCTGACCGATCGGGCCGCCTTGCATCAGGCGATCCATCACGTGAACCTCGCCCACGGCGCCGGGGTCGATGCCCTGCGAGCGGCCGCACCGGCTGCGGCGATCGGCATCATCCACAACATGCAGCCGAGCCGGCCGATTGGCGTGAGTGCAGAGGATGCGGCCGCGGCCCGGCTGCTCGATGCCTATTGGAACCATGCCTTTCCCGAGCCGCAGCTCCTCGGACATTATCCGCCGGAACTGGCGCAATTGATGGAGCCCGTGATCAAGCCGGGAGATTTCGATCGCATACGCCGCCCGATCGACTGGCTCGGCGTCAATCATTATTCGCCGATCTTTGCCCGCGCCGATGCCAAGGCGCCGCTCGGATTTGCCTGGGCGGACGCGCCGCCGGAGGCGCATCGTTCGCCCATCGGCTGGCAGGAGGATCCGGCGGCGTTCCGCGACATCCTGATCGACGTTCATCGTCGCTACGGCCTGCCGATCTATGTCACGGAGAACGGGGCGGGCGCCAATGAGAAGCCGGATGAGGCCGGCGCGGTGATCGACCGCGAGCGGATCGCCTATCTAAAATCCTACAGCGACGCGCTCCGCGAGGCGGTCGCCGCCGGTGCCGATGTGCGCGGTTATTTCGTGTGGTCGCTGCTCGACAATTTCGAATGGGGTGCCGGCTATGCCAACCGGTTCGGTCTGGTCTATGTGGATTACGCCACCCAACGGCGCATCCCGAAGGCCTCGGCGCATTGGTATGCGCAGATGATCCGTGACGAGGCTGCGCGGCGCGTCCGTGCCGCGGCGAAGGAGGGGGGCGAATGAGCCGCTTCCTGCTGGCGGATATTGGCGGCACCTATGCGCGCTTCGCCCTGGCCAACGAGCAGTCCATCGGCGCCACCTGGTCGACCGAGGTCTGCTCGCATGCCAGTGCAATCGACGCCATTCGCGACTTCCTGGCGACCGACCATGGGGCGGAACCGATCGACGGCGCCTTGCTGGCCGCGGCCGGGCCGATCGAAGGCGGTCGATGCAAGCTGATCAATGCGCCGTGGCTTCTCGATGAAGAGGAGATCGGCCACGCTCTGTCGCTTCCCTGGGTGCGGATCGTCAACGACCTTGAGGCGATCGCGGCGGGTCTCCCCGATCTCGGTCCAGCCCAGATCCACAGGATCGGCCCCGCGGGCGCGGCCATTCCGGGGGCGCCCATGGCAATCGTCGCGCCCGGCACCGGCCTTGGCATGGCCTGCGTCATCTTCGGCCCGGCGGGTCGCAGCGTCGTCACCAGCGAGGGCGGGCATGCCGGCCTGGCGAGCTTCGGCAATCACTATGACGACATCATCGCCATTCTGCGCCGGCGCTATGGGCGGGTTTCGGCGGAGCGGGTCCTGTCGGGGGCCGGTCTGGTCAATCTGCATCAGGCGATTACCGCCCTTCAAGGCGATGTATCGCAGCGCTGGACACCAAGCGAGGTGACGGCCGCGGCATTGGATGGAAGTTCGCCTACCTGCCGCGCCGCACTGGATACCTTCTGCGCGTTCCTTGGCGCGGTGGCGGGGGATGTGGCTTTGACATTCGGTGCCAGAGGCGGCGTCTATATTGGCGGCGGAATCGTGCCGCGGTTTGTCGATCATCTGGCGCGATCCGAGTTTCGCGAGCAATTTGCCGCCAAGGGGCGTCTTCGCCCCTATGCCGAGCGCATCCCGACCTCAGTCATTCTGCATCCGACGCCCGCCTTCGTGGGGCTGATGAGCCTGGCGAAGCTGGCGCGCGAGCAGGCGCGCCTGCGCCTCAGCGAATAGGACCCTCGGGCCATGCCAGCCGAACCCGCTCGCTCCCTCTCCACCGGCACGGCCATGCGTCGTTTCTGGAAGACCGCCAACGGTTTCTGGCGCGGCGCCACGGCCTGGGCCCTGTTGACCATGCTTGTCACTGGCGTTGTGCTGCAGGTGATCGTTCAATACCGGCTCAATACCTGGAACCGCGACTTCTTCAACGCGCTGGAAGTCCGCGATTCCAGCCACATCTGGGATCTCGTCCAAAGGTTCTTTATCCTGACGGCATCGAGTGTTTTTCTGGCTGTTGCAGCGGTTTGGGGCCGCATGACGTTCCAGCGCTCGTGGCGGGCCTGGCTCACTAGCCGGCTTATCCAGTCATGGCTCGAGGATCAGCGCTACCAGCGCGCGAGCTTCGTGGACGGGCAACGTCAGAATGCCGAGTACCGGATCACCGAGGATGCGCGTCTCGCCACCGACGCCCCGATCGACTTCCTGGTGGGCCTCCTCAGTTCATTGCTGGCGGCGGTGACTTTCGTGACCGTGCTTTGGAATGTCGGCGGCGTGCTGGAGATCCCGATCTGGGGCGGCGTGCGGATCCCCGGCTACCTCGTCGCCGCCGCCATCATCTATGCCGCGGTCCCCAACTTGTCGATGATGGTGGTCGGCCGCGCCATGATCGACGTGATCGAGCGGAAGAACCAGGCCGAAGCGGATTTCAAATATGTCGTCGCCCGGGTCAATACGCGCACGACCTTGGCACCGCATGCCGCAGACGCGGCGACGCTCGCCACCGCCCAGGACGGGGTGATCGGCCAATGGCGGCGCCTGTGTGTACAGCACATGCGCTCGACAGTCATCACCCACGGCAATTCGCTGATCGTGCCGGTCATCGGACTCGTTCTCTGTACGCCGAACTATGTCATGGGACGTATGACGCTGGGCGAGGTTACACAGGCGGCCGCCGCTTTTGTCGCGGTCCAAAGCGCGTTCAACTGGCTGGTCGACAACACGCCACGCCTCGCCGAATGGACGTCCTCGGCCTATCGCGTCGGGGTCCTGCTGCGGACTTTCGATATGCTCGACAGCGAGCGCAAGCCCAAGTAGCTGCCGCTCGTTCTGATATTGAGAGCGCGATCCGCGCTTCCATCGTGGGCGATCACCGATAGCCTGCTTTGCAGGATTCCGGTGCGGCTATCCGAGCTGCACGTATCGTTCAAAAAGGATACGCCCCGCCGCCACTACGTCAAAAAGGTTTCCCTTTGTCGCGAAGCGACGGGGCATCTCAAACGCCCGTCTCGAGTCGAGTGGCCGTAACTTCCGGCTTTTTCAGCCGGAAACTCCGGATTCGGATGCTAATACTGGGACGTAACATCTGTGCAGCGTCCTAGGTGCGATCTCTTACGATCACAATGTGGCGGCATGAACTCCGCCTAAGACGCCTAAGAACCAAAGCACCACGAGGACAATCAGGACCAAGCCAAGGACGCCGCCCAGGCCGGCGCCGCCATACCGGTTGTATCCGTAGTATCCGCCGCCGCCACCGAGCAGAAGAATGATCAAGATGATGATCAGAATTGTACTCATCTTTGCTCCTCCAGTTTGATTTGTGGGACCACGACCCTTGTCGATCTCGGTTGGAAACGATTCTGCGTAGGGCCGTGATAGAAATTCTCCAAAGTTCCGAGATCATCAGATAATCGTGCCGAATATTTTACCGATACCCGCAGTAACACCGAATGCCAACGCGCCCCAGAAAGTCACCCGGGCGGTGGCGCGGCAAATGTTTGCGCCGCCCGCCTGGGCCCCAATCGCGCCGAGCAGGGCGAGAAAACCGAGCGATGCACAGGCCACGACGGGGATCAGGGCGCCAGCGGGCGATACGACCACCATGAGCAAAGGCATCGCCGCACCGACCGAAAACGTGACGGCTGAAGTCAGCGCGGCTTGCACCGGGCGCGCGGCGGTGATTTCCGATATCCCCAGTTCGTCATGGGCGTGGGCGCTCAGGGCATCCTTTGCCATCAGCTGCTGGGCCACTTGCCGAGCCAGAGCCTGATCGACGCCGCGCTTGACATAGATTTCGGCAAGCTCGTCGAGTTCTAAGACGGGATTGTCACGCAATTCCCTGCGCTCGCGTGCGAGGTCTGCGCCCTCGGTGTCGGACTGTGAGCTGACAGACACGTATTCCCCGGCGGCCATCGACATGGCTCCACCCACCAGTCCCGCGACGCCCGCGATCAGGACTTCGTGCTGCGTCGTGGCCGCCGCGGATACGCCGACGATCAGGCTTGCGGTCGAGATAATGCCGTCATTGGCCCCGAGCACTGCCGCGCGCATCCATCCGATGCGGCTGACGAGGTGGCTTTCCGGATGCAGGCGAAGGCGAGTCATGAGCCAAACCTCTTCGTTGCGACGAAGCGGGCACTATTTCGTCTCGATCGAAATGCCGCTCTTGCCGACATCGATATCGACGCCGTGCGTTTTCTGGCGCTCCTGGTAGAACAGAAAGCCGACGACCACGGCGATGACGGCAAGGACGCCGATGGCAAGATAGAGCGTGTTGCGATTCATGGTGGCAAACCCCGTCCCTAATCATGATGAAGCGGTTTTGTTTACATGTGAGATCCGTCGCGGATGTTCTTGACGGCACTCAGGACGCGATGACATCTCTTGCGATAAAGCCTACCAAACATCCAGGGTGCCACATTGATTCAAGTCAACTCCAGCCTGGTACTGGGACGTCCGCTTATGCTTGGTCAAATCCGCCTGCAGATAGGGGGAAGCCCCTTCGCAGGTGCGGCGAATTTTGCAGGTTTCTGGTCCAGGATCGCGTTGCAGGTTGTGCTCAGGGAATTTTGCTCTGGCAACCAAGCCGGGTTACGCGCAGCCGGAGGTGCAATAGGTTAAGGGGATGACGAGCCGGATTGAAACGAAGCGAGTGCGGAAGATCATGTGTCGAGCTCATACTGGATCTTTGAGCCGTCGAGCTCGAACTCGCCGCGCACCCAGAGGCTATCCTGGTCGTACCAGATGCTGCCGGCCAGATAGGGAGTGATGAATGTGTAGCGCGTGACGGGGATCTTTCGGTCGGCGACGACGATCTGCTCTTCGGCGAACTTGTGCGCGCTGACGCCGATGACTCCGCCATGCTGCGCATCGACCACGGTCTCCTGCTCCAGTACTGCCGGAGTCCACAGACTGTTCGACGTCAAGGTTGCGGTGGGAGCGAAGAACGGGCCTCCCTTGCTCTCCACGCGAAAGCCCTGCGGGGTCCACCTGCCTTCGACGTGCAGGGTTTCGCCATGCTCCACCGTTACGCTTCTCAGCGACACCAGCTGCTCGTCGCGCCAGGTTTCGGAGGAGCGGTGGGTGAACCTGAACACGGTGAAGAACGCGACCTTGACCAGGAGAGATATATCGGTGACGACCCGCGTCTCACCGATCTCCGACGAATACAAAATCGTGTGGGTACCGATCTTGTCGCCTTTATAGAAGACCGAGAATCGCCTGTCCCCGGCAGCGACAGGCATGACGATCTTCGTCGCCGCGCGGGCGAGGCCGGGAACGGCACAGCCGACGGCCCCTACAAGGCCGGCAGCCAGAAACCTGCGCCTCGGTAGCGTCAATCTGTTTTCAGCCACGAAGAAAGGCAACACGAACAACCTCGCCCAATATCAAAGCCTAGCACGACGATCGCGGGCTGGGCATCGACGCAGATCCGTCGAGAAGCTTGTAGAGGTCGGCAACCTATGGCAGCAGGCCGGCCTCGCGGAAATATTTCAGCGCTCCCTGGTGGATCGGGATGACGGCGCTGCTTGGCACCATGTCCTTAAAGCTCAACTTCGTCAGCGCCGGATGTAGGCGCCGGAAGTCGGCGAAATTTTCGAACACCGCCTTGACCAGGGCATAGGCTAGATCATCCGGGATGTTACTCGAGGTGAGCAGGATGGTCCGTGTTCCAATCGTCGGCACGTCGTCCGGATTGCCGGCATAGATGCCACCTGGGATGACGGAAGCTTCATAGTAGGGATAAGCCGCCAGAAGCTGGTCGATCCGCGAACCGACGACGCGAACCAATTTCGCCGCGCAAGCCGTGGTCGCTTCCTGGGTTAAGCCACTGGGATGCCCGTCGACAAAGATGACCGCGTCGACTTTGTCGCTGCAAAGCGCCTGGTTCTGTTCCGCGGAGCCCAGCTCCAACAGACGTTCGGCGTCCGATATCGTCCAATCGTAGTATTTCAGCACGACATCGCGGGTGAAGGTGTACCCGGCGCCGCTGGTCCCGATGCCGATACGCTTGCCGCGCAGATCCTTGAAATCGCGGATTCCGGAATCGGCACGCGCGACGACGGTGAACTCATCCGGGTATAGCGCGATCAGCATGCGCAGCTTTGGATCGGCGCCGCCGAAGGTGAACGGCCCGATCTTGTGGGGAGCGAACGGCCCCTCGCCGTGAAATGCGGCGTAAGCGACGTCGGTCTGGGACAGGCCAAAGGACGACTTGCCGCTTTCGATGCGCAGGATGTTTTCGACCGCGCCTTCGGAACTCAGCGCGACGCATGGACGCGCCTGATGCTGGTTCGGGAGGTTGAACATACGGCAGATCGCGTTTCCGACCGGGTGAAAGATCCCACCGGGGGACCCGGTCGCAAGCGTCACCGGGGCAGGGGAAACGGAAACCGCCGTGCAGCCGCCGATGGCAATTATCATGGTGGCCAACACGAGGCTGAGTCTTTGTCTAGCCAACATGGCCGAGTGTTCCTTTACTCGCCGGGTCGGTACTTCCGATCAAGCACTATATTTGCCGAAACAAGCCACTATTTTGATTCTAATCAATCGATTCACTGCCCGAATGCATCCGCGACTGCAGATAATTCTGCAGCCGACCTTCTCGATGAGCTCGGGTTGGTTTCTATTTGTGTAGTCCGGTGACAACCGGGCGTGAAATTTGAACTGCTATTTTACGGACTTCCGAATGGCCGTAAGGATATCGCTTCAGATCTGTGCAGTGAAATAGAGCTCTTTGCTTGCTCTATGTTGGCGATCGTTTGCCGGGGCGACACCGGCATGTCTTGGGAGGTCTCGCTGAAAACCATGCGGGCCGCATTCGTTATTCACAAAAGAAACGCCCCGCAGCTACGACGGCAAAAGGTTTCCCTTTGACGCGGAGCCACGGGGCATCTCCAAAACTGTCTCGAAACGAGTGGCCGTAATTCGCAAGTTATCCGGTGGGAAACCTGGTTTCGGACACCAGTACTGAAACGTAACAGTAGTAGGAGCCCGATCCAGCTTACTCGATATTGAGCCAAGCCTGATCGTCGAACTGATGCCAGGTGCTGTCGCGATAGGCGGTGCCGTTCGGACCGGCAACCGGGTGCAGCGTTCCGGTGCAGTAGCTGTCGTTCTGGTGACCGTTGCCCGAGCAGTTGTTATCGACCATCAGATTCTGCGAGCCCCGCAGGTCTTCTGCGCAGCCGGCCAACAGAAACGCGCCGCCAAGAACGGCGAGGGTCAGAATATTCTTACGCATTGTATTACTCCCCCAAAGCTGACTCCCGCCATGCGCGGCTGGAGCGTGACCATCGTTAATTCTGCCGCAATGATAAGTTATGGTTACCCGTCCTGCAAGAACCCCTGGTTGCGTCCCGTTGGATCGCCAAAATACAACGGCTAGGTCGCAAATAGGATATTTTAGCCGCTATGTCGGTAGGCCGTAATGGCGAAGCCACGCGTCCCACGGTGCCGGTGCTGACTGGCGGAGCAGACGATCGGGCCGTCGATCATTTCGCCACCGATTTTTCCCGCGCCTCGGTCCGCCAGAGCGATTTAATCGCGTATATACGGCGGGTGATCGTGCTCATTCTACCAGCGCCGAAGTTTCGTCACGTCCGGCGAATCATAATTCCTCTTATGCGCGCCGCCGGTTGTTTCGCTTTGCTGGCGGGCAGACAAGGCTCTGAACCGGTTGCTCTCCTTTGCGGCGCGTCGGCCGGTTGACAAAGGGATGGCGGCGACGGACAGTCGCCTGATGCCGCAAGATACACTCAGCGCCTTCCTTCTTGCCTTCCCGGCCCTGTTTTCAATCGTCAACCCGCTCGCCGGCGCGTTCATTTTTCGCGAGGCGACGGCACAGGCCGTAGATCGTGATCGCCACCGGCTGGCTGGCCGCGTTGCCTTTTATAGCCTCTTGGTCTTGTTGACGGCACTTTGGACGGGATCTCATGTGCTGGCCTTCTTCGGCATTTCTCTGGCCGCTTTGCGGATCGCCGGCGGGATCATCCTTTCGCTATTCGCCTGGAACCTGTTATCCGCTCCGGAAAAACGCGAGGCGCGCAAGCAAGAGCAGGCTGCTCCCGTCAGCAGCACGGAGGATGTTGCCTTCTTTCCGCTGACGCTTCCGTTCACTACGGGACCGGGGACGATTTCCGTCGCCATCGCGCTGAGCTCCAGCCATCCGACCAACACGACCAACTGGTTGCCATTCTTTGTGGGCGTCACTTTGGCAGCCGCCTGCGTCGCCGTGACGATCTGGATCGCCTATCGCTTCGCCGACAAGCTTTCTCTGCTTTTTGGGACAAATGGCAGCCGGACGGTCACCCGCCTCTCGGCCTTCCTGCTGTTCTGCATCGGCGTGCAGATTCTCATCACCGGTGCTTCCGATGCGTTGAGCCCTGCGCTCGCGGGGCGCTGAAGCGGTTATTTTTCTGAAAGATTGACGATGCCCGTCCAGTTGGCGGGGGGCATTTTCAGCCACTGCTGCGCGCGCTCTGCAAAGCTGGCGGCGATCTCGTCGCCTTGCTGGCGAAGCTTCTCGCAAATCGCCGCGGCCCCGGCGAAATCGCCGTTGCGCCAGGCCGATAGCGCCTGCATCCACTGTCGCTCGTCATAGCCTTGTCTGTTGGAATCCGTCAGCGGCACAAAGAGCCGCACCGGATGGTCCCGCCCCACGACGCGCACCATATCCAATTCGCGAAAAGCCAGGCGATCGCCGATCAATTGACGGGTCTGCTCGCTGACGATGATGGTGGTATGGTATCGCTTGCCGACCCCTTCCAGGCGCGAGGCCAGGTTCACGCTGTCGCCCACCACGGTATAGTTGAAGCGATCCGGTGCGCCGATATTGCCGACGATCGCATCGCCGCTATGGATGCCGATGCGAATGCCAAAGCGTTGGCCGCTGATCGTCATCAGCGGGTCGCCCTCGCAGGCGCCGCACATCTCCAGCGCCGCCCGGACGCCTGCCAGCGCATGGTCGGCATCTGCAAGGGGGGCGCCGAAGACCGCCAGGATGCCGTCACCGATGAATTTGTCGACGAAGCCGCCATGATGCTGGACGATCTCGGTCATGCGGCCGAAATAGCGGTTGAGATCGGCAACCAGGTCGGCCGGCGCCAGATCCTCGGACAGGGTTGAATAGCTGGCGATGTCGGAAAACAGGATGGTGACGGGACGCAATTCGCCGCCAAGCGCCGGCATCTGCTCCTGCGACATCAGGCGGTCGAGTTCGGCCCGGGGAAAATAAAGCGAGAACGACCGCCGCAAGAAGCGCCGCGAACGATCGATGATCGCCGTCCGATAAACCAGATTGAACAGAATGCCGAGGCCAAGCGCGATCCAGCCGGCGACCAGCGGCAGTACCAGTTCTTGTTGGAAGGCGACGATCACGTAGGCCGGCCACAGGCTTGCTAACAGGAGCAGGCCGCTGATCGCGGGAACCACGCGCAGGCGCAGCACCATCAATCCGCCCAACAGAGCCAGTAGAAACAGAGCGGGCAGGCGCAGGCTTTCGGGGGCGGGGCGCAGCCAGTTCTGCTGCCGCAGATTGTCGACGATGGCTGCCAGGATATAGCTGCCGGGAATGAAGGCGCTGGCGTGGTCGTTGAAGAGGCCGGGCGTCGGTTGCAGGGCGCACCAGGCGGCATAGTTGCGACCCATGGCATTGGTCGCAAAGCGCTTCGAGGTCAGCCGGCGGTCCTCTATATCCAGGACCGTACCCAGAATAACGGTGCGGTTGGCGAATTGCTGCTTGAAGAAATCCGTCTTGCCTTGCTGGGCACAGGCATAGAGATCGGCCAGCGAATAGATCGGCGGATCCTGGCTGACCGGTCGAAAATTAATGAGCAGGCTATTATCTGCGATACCGGCCGGCACTTCGCCATCTATGGTCGGGCGGCCATCGGCGGCGAAAGCCAGACGATGACCGCCGCCACGCGCATAAAGCTCGAGAGGCAGGGTAGCGATCGGCTGATCCGCTTCGCCCGTGGCCGCGGTCGGCATCGACAACAGGCCGCGACGGATGATGCCGTCCGGCTCGGTCTCCATATTGGTGGGCCGCAGGTTGGCGCCTCCGCCGACGGCCATGATCTGCTGCGCATTCGGGGCGATCGGTGTGCCGCCCTGCATCGTATAGCTCATGACGATGCGGCCTGCCCTGCCGCCTTTCGACAATATCCGCAGCAGGTCCCGGTCATAATCGTGGAAGACCTGTTCGGCAGCGGAATCAGCGGGGAAGAGGTCGCCGACATAATGAAGCGACTGGTTGTTGATGATGTCGAGGCCAATGACCTTGGCGCCGCCACCGAGTACGGCATCGAGGACGGTGGCGACCTCCGGTGTCCAGCTGACTGCCGGCGTGCGCTTGAAGGGCTCCTGACGGTAGGTTTCTTCATCGATGGCAATGATCGCCGTCCGGTCGCCATCCGCCGCCGTCTGCCTGTCGAGCAGGCGTGAGGTCAGATACAGTAGGTCGACCGACAAACCGTCGCTGCGCTGGCGCCACAGGAGATCGGCCGCCAAGCTGGCCCCGACGGCGATGAGCAGGATGACACTATAAGTACGGAAACGCTGGCCCATGAAGTGTGACGCTCGATGGCGAGCGTCACAGCTTGACGAGACGGAGCAGCAGCGGGCTGCTGCTGTCCTGGGCTTCGGGTGCGATCTTGATATAGGTTTCGCGCCCGGCTGCGGTCAGCTTGTAGATGCCGCCCGGCTGCAGCTTGATGCCGGCCTGGCGCAGATCAAGCTTGCCGTCCTTCAGCGACAAGGTCTTCGGCGCATCTTCCGTGCCCATCTCCTTCAGCTCGATGCTTTGCGCATGATCGGCCAACACGAACGGGCTGATATCAGGCACCACCTGCTTGACGAGGTTATCGAAAAGCGGGCGGAAAACCGTAGTTGCCGACTGGTCCTGGGTCGTATTGGTCAAAGCGAGTTGCTTCACGCCGCAATCCAGGGTCTCGCGCTCGACCTTGCCATCCTGCACTTCGGATTGCGACTGGCCGATTTTAACCAAGCCGCCCTCGATCGTTTCGCGGATGCAAGAATCGAGATAGCTGATCACGGCATGCCGGCCCGGCCGCAGATCGACCGATTGGCCGGCCTTCAAGGTGTCAAAGGAATTTACGCCTTTGACATCGCTATCAATCTCTTCGATCAGCGCGCCGCTGCCGCTGGAGGCCGCTTGGGCGCTCGTTGCCAGCAGTACAGAGGCCGCGATTGTCGCCGCAGTACGGCGAAAGCCTCTAAGATAGTCGATCATTTTTATCCCCCTCCGCATCTCACTCCGCGCGTATTAACCATGAGTGCGATCAGCGCTCGTATCGGCTCGCATAGATAACATCATATACCGCGCAGCCTCAAACTTGTGTCGTCGTCCTCGGTCCCGCAATGGCCGTTCTTGTGACCCTAGTCACTGCCTCTGTACGCCGAATCGGTTAAACCACCTGCAATCAGTATGAGCAACTAAGTGAGCGTTGGCAGATGCAGGCGGGGGCGGGGATGGTGCCAGTCCCCGAAAATGGTGGGAATGCCGGGCCGGGTAACTGGACACGACAATTTTTCCTGCTAGATTGCGGCCGGGCATGATGTGGGGACCACATCATGCGGGGCACTATCCATTTAGAATAGTTTGAGGGGATCATGCGAAAGCTTATGTCGCAGGCTCGCGGTGCTGCCTATATGGCGGCTCTCGCCGGGTCCGTATTGTCTATTTTTTCGGCTACCGCCGTGCGGGCCGATGATGAAGTTGAAAAGAAAATCCGTGAAGAAGTCAGCCGCCGCGTCAGTGACGCGGTCTCGAACCGCATTGGCGATCGCCTCTCGGGCGGCTTGCCGACGACGGACACGCTGGCCAACAGCGCCTGGATTACCGCCAGCTATAATGACCTGGAGAGCGATCACCAGGGTCTCATCGAGCATGGCGGCATGCGCTTTCAGGCCGATGTGGTGAACACCACTTTCGGCGCCGACCATCGCTTCGGCGATTCTTTCTTCGTCGGTCTGTCCGGCTCCTATACCCACGCCGATAGCGACAGCAAGCCCATTGGCGGCGGCACGACGACCGAGGCGGAAAACAATTCCTATACGATCTCGCCTTATGCGGCCTATGTGATCGATCCGCATTTCTTTGTCAGCGGCCTGTTCAGCTATACTTATTCGGACGCCGAGAGCAAAGACGACCTGACGGGAACGACCAGCAATAACAGCGAGACCTTCGGTACGGAACTCGCAGGCAACACCGTCTGGAATTTCGGCAACTGGTTGTTGAAAGGCAAAGCAGGCTGGCGCTTCAATGATGCCCATCTGTTCGACATCTCCGACGGCAATGACGACTTCGTCGCCAATTCCGCCGTCGTGAATGCCGAGATCGCCTATCGTTTCGACCGGATCGTGCCGTATTTTCAGGCGCAGTATGAACATGTCTGGCCGGAGAAGATCCAGGGTTCGAAGTCGCCGGATCCCAATTACGTCTTCCTGACGGCAGGTTTCCGCGCGGCGATCACTGACGATATCTCCGCCGGCGCCTCGATCAAGGCGGAAGTCGCCAATCGCGAGACCACGCAGCTGGGCGGTGCAGCCGAGTTCCGCCTGCGCTTCTGACCTTTGCTTCCGGGGGCGTCGGGCAACCGGCGCCTCCGTGCAAACGGGTGGACCGATAAGCGGCATCCCGATGCTGCGGTAGCTCGGCAATGTTCCTCGACGCTGTTCGATTAACGAGGTGAGGTTGCTATGACCCGGTTATCAGGCTTACGGTCGCTCATGGGTGCAACGGGTATCGGTGCGATCTTCCTCAGCGCCAGCCTGCCGACGGCGAGCGTGCAAGCGCAAAGCGTCGGCGACCAGATCAACAATGCCGTCAACAACAATATCAGCGGCACTGTCAGTGATTCGGTCAGTACCAGCATCACCGAAAGCGTCATTTACAGCCAGGCACACCTGCAGGTAACCGCGCCTCTGCTGCGGTTCAAGCAATCGGCGACCGATATCGGCGGCAACCATCTGGCTTTGCGTGCTGATGACGGCTCGATCCGCGTCTGGAATCTGCAGCGCGGCAATCAGGGTCGCCCGATCACTGGCCTGCCGGCCGATGCTCTTTTCGCCCCTTCCGCCGATGGCGGCTTGCTCGCTGTGGCGACGGGCGCCGGCAAGATCGACCTCAGGGATTCGCAAACCGGAAAAGCCATGGCCAGCTTCGTCGCCCAGGGCGGGGTCGTTAGCGCCATGGCCACGACCCTGGACGGATTGTCGTTACTGGTAGGTCACGGCAACGGTTCCGCCGAGCTTCTGAGCGTGCCAAGTGGCAGCCGGATCTGGTCGGCAAATATCGGCAAGGCGGCAGTGACGGCGTTGTCGATTGACGACAAGAACGGGCGTGCTGTTCTCGGCCTGCAGGACGGCACATTAACGGCGCTGGATATCAAAACCGGCAAGGCAACGCCTCTCGGGACACTCGGCGAGCCTATCCTCCTCGTTAAAGCAGCAGCGGATGGACGTGCCGTCGCGGCTGTCGGCAATTCCGGCGCAGCCAGCCTGCTGCCGACCGGCGGCAAGCCGCAGCAATTGACAAAGCTGCCGGTTGCGGGCTCGTTGCTCGCGGTCGGTCCATCCTTGAAAAAGGCTGCCATTGCCACAGGCTCCCAGATTTCGATCGTCGACCTCGGTTCGGGCCAAAGCGAAGCGAAATTCGACGCTGAAACCGACAAGCTCATCGGCGTCCAGTTCGACGATATGACGCAGCGCCTGATTGGCGCCACGACGGATGGCAAGCTGCTGGTCTGGGATACTGTGGCGCACAAGCTGATGCTGCAGATCTATATTACCGCTACAGGCTGGGCTCTGGTCGACAAGCAGGGGCGCTTTGACGGCACGGCGGATGGCTTGCAGGCGGTCAACTGGTCGGTCAACAAGCTCAATTTTCCGGTCGCGACGCTGCAGCAGGCTTTCGCCGATCCGGGCCTGCTCGCGGCCGCCCTGAAGAAATCCGCCCGCGAGCCGCGCGCCGTGCCGAAGAGCCTGGAGCAGGGCCTGCCGATTCCGCCGAAAGTGGAAATCGAAGCGGTCCCCGGCGAGAAGGTCGCCGGCAAGCCTTACCAGTTGATCGTCGTCGCCGAGGATCAGGGCGGCGGCATCAAGGATGTGCGCCTGTATCATAACGGCAAGATCGTCAATGTCGGCGCAATCCTCGAGCAAAAGGATGCGACGGCCAATGACAAGCATATCAGAGTTGTCGGCTATAACGTCTGGCCGACGGCCGGCAACAATACTTTCCAGGCAGTAGCGACCGGCGCGCTCGATAACGAGGGCGAGAAGGCGGAGCTGCGCGATACGTTCAGCGGCCAGCCCGGAGGTGGCGTGCTCAATATCGTTTCTGTCGGGGTTTCGAAATACGGCCAGCTGCCGGCGGCAGATCAGTTGAAAGTCGCCGCCAGCGACGCCGTCGCCGTTTCGACCATCATCGGAAACCAGGCGAAACCGGTTTTCCGCAGCATTAACAATGTGCAATTGACCGATGGCCAGGCGACGCGCGCCAATATTCTGAAGGCGCTGCAATCGCTGAAAAGCAGCAAGCCCGAAGACGCCGTGTTGCTGTTTTTCTCCGGCCATGGCTTCGGCAACGAGAACGACTGGTATTTCATTCCGACCGACGGCACGCTGGACGATCCGAAGACCTGGGTGAAGGCCTCGGAGATCCG
This sequence comes from Terriglobia bacterium, assembly GCA_035539075.1. GTDB lineage: Bacteria > Pseudomonadota > Alphaproteobacteria > Dongiales > Dongiaceae > Dongia_B. The sequence goes on along the minus strand of DATLJB010000097.1, from coordinate 7,046 downwards.
TGCCGCTTTGGAAGCGGCCGGCGCCCAGCGCGTTTTCGTCGTTGTCGATGCCTGCTATTCCGGCGGCACGGTCGACAAGTTCAACGCCGTCACCAGTTTCATGACCCGCTTCCTGGATAACGGCCTGCGCAGCGCCGGCGTGCAGGTCCTGACGGCGACGCGGCGCGATCAGCTGGCACCGGAAAGCGCCTCGCTCGGTTACGGTTTTCTCACCTATGTGCTGCTGCAAGGGCTGAAGGGCGATGCCGACAAATATCCGAAGGATGGCGTGGTAACGTCGCAGGAATTGGCGCGCTACGCTTATGACGTGCTACCACAGCTTTTCTTGCAGCAGAAGGAGCGGGCGCCCCGCGCCTTCCAGCAAAGCTATGGCGATGCGGTGCAGGAGCCGGCCGTGTACAGCCTTGGCGCCGATCTGGCCCTGGGCACCGTTCACTGACGTGGCGTCCGTCGGCGCATGATCGCCGGCGCGTCACGTCATAATATCCTTGTCACAAGACCGCGATGCGGACATCGGACGCCGATCGGCGGCTGTATTTGCGCAGCGGATTGGTTAAGATCAGGGCATATGCCTTGGTCGAGCAGTCTCGCCGGCCAATCCCGCTGACCAAATCCCCGTGCATGAGGAGCCAGTCCATGAGTCGCTCGCAGATATCCTTTCTCTTCGATCTCGACGGCACGCTGATCGACAGCGTCTATCAGCACGTTCTCGCCTGGCATGAGGCCCTGCAGGAAGAAGGGATCGATCTCTCCATCTGGAGAATCCACCGGAAAATCGGCATGAGTGGCGGCCTTTTCACCAACATGCTGCTGCGGGAAACCCACCTCGATATCTCCGAGGAGCGGGTCAACCGCCTGCGACGACTGCATGCCGAGGCCTATAACCGCCGGTCTGGCAAGATCCAGCCGCTACCCGGCGCGCGGGAACTGCTGAAGACCTTGACCGAGATCGGCATCCCCTGGGCCATCGCCACCAGTGGGCGAATGGAAACCGCGCGCGTGCCGCTGGAAAATCTCGGCGTCGACTTTAATCGCGTTCCAGTCATCACGCGCGATCTGGTGAAATATGCCAAGCCCGATCCGGACCTCTTCCTCGCTGCCGCCGAGAAGCTCGGCGTCAATATCGAGACTGCCTGTGTCGTGGGCGACAGCATCTGGGACATGCTGGCGGCGCGGCGTGCCCGCGCGCTCGGCATCGGCTTGCTGTCCGGCGGCTATGGCCAGGAGGAACTGGAGCGCAGCGGTTCCTACCGGGTCTATGAGGATCCGGCCGACCTGCTGGACCATCTCGATGAGGTCGGCGGCAGGCGCTGATACGCTCTCGGTCAGATCAGGATCTTGGCGATACCCAGACTCCTCTGGTGCTGCCGAAGCGTCTGTTTCAGGAGTTCGACGAATTGCTCGACGGCGGGGCTTGGGGTCTCGCCGCGGCGGCGCAGCAGTCCGACGCTCCGATGGGAAGTCGGCATCTCTATCGGCAGAAAGGCAAGATCGGGCGCAAGATCGGCAAGCGAGAGGCGCGGCAGCAAGGTGATGCCGACCCTTGCGCGCACCAGGGCCAATAGCGAAAGGACATTATAGACCACGATCGGCGCCGGCTGTGCCCGCTGCTCGAAGGCGGCATCGTCGATCACCTGACTGATTCCATTGGCCAGCAAGGTGCGGCCGTCGATCTCGGCCCAACTGCGGATTCGTCGCCTTTTCGCGAGGGGATCGTCCTTGCGACAGACGATGCCGAGCAGATCTTCAAATAGCGGCTGATAGTCGAAGGTGGCCTGACGTCGGCGCAGGCTGCCGATGCCGAGTTCAGCATGTCCGGCCTCGATGGCGGCGACCACATTCTCGGAATCGGTGTCGCGCACATCGATCTCGACATCGGGATGCGCCGCGCGGAATTGCGGCACCACGATCGGCAGCAGGCTGGTCGCGACCGACGGCACGCAGACGATGTCGACGCGACCCACGGCCGTTCGGGCATAGGCCCGGATGGTGGCGATGCAGCGTTCGTGGTGCAGCAGCAGATCGGTGATCTGGGCTTGCATGAACCTGCCCACCGCAGTGAGGCGGTTCTTTCGATCGGCTTCGAAGAGCTTGGCGCCGATTTCCGTTTCGAGCTGCTTCAATGTCATGGAAACAGCGGAAACCGTTCGCCCCAGCTGCTCGGCGGCATCTTTGAGGCTGCCGGACTTGGCGACGGCGGCGAAGACCCGAAGGTGGGAAAGGCCAATAGGCATAAGCGCGACGGCTTTCGCAATATTTCAGAAAAACTGAAATATATTACCAATATTCAGAATTGACTGAAACGATAGAGTAGCCTCTCCTTTCAAAAAAAGACCACGGAGGGAGCCGCCGGGTCGATAGGGTGGAAGAGGGTACCGGATGTCGTCATTCAACGGTCTGATCATTGACGGGCTGCAGTATTGCCGCTGGTCGGAGCAGGTCTTTCGTCAGCTGAATGAAGGCGGCGTTAGCGCCATCCATGTGACGATCGCCTATCACGAGACCTTCCGTGAAATGGTCGGTAATATCACGGCCTGGAATCGCTGGTTCGAACGCTTTCCCGACCTGGTCTTCCCCGGTCGTACCGCTGCTGACGTCTGCCTGGCTCAGGCCACTGGCCGTACCGCCGTGTTCTTCGGTTTCCAGAATCCCTCGCCGATCGAGGATGAGATCGGGTTGGTGGAAATCTGTCACGAGCTCGGCATCCGTTTCATGCAGCTTTCCTATAACAACCAGAGCCTACTGGCGACCGGCTGCTATGAGGCCGAGGATACCGGCATCACGCGCATGGGACGCGAGGTGATCCAAGAAATGAACCGCGTCGGCATGGCCATCGACATGTCGCATTCGGCAGAGCGATCGACTTTGCAGGCGATCGAACTCTCGACCCGGCCGATCGCCATCACCCATGCCAATCCATCCTTCTGGCGCGATGTGCCGCGCAATAAATCGAAGGATGTGCTGAAAGCGTTGGGCGAGAGCGGCGGCATGCTGGGCTTCAGCCTTTATCCGCACCATCTCAAGGACGGCTCGGATTGCTCGCTGGTAAGCTTTTGCGAGATGGCGGCACGAACCGCGGAGATCATGGGCGCCGAGCATATCGGCATCGGCTCGGATCTCTGCCAGGATCAGCCGGATTCGGTGGTGGAATGGATGCGGTCCGGCCGCTGGACCAAGCATTTGACCGGTGCAACCTTTCCGGAACAGCCGGGCTGGTTCCGCAATAACCTCGATTTTTCCGGAATTGCCGCCGGCTTGCGGCAAGCCGGCTTCCAGGAAAGCGAGATCGACGGCATCATGGGTGAAAATTGGCTGCGTTTCTTCGAGCGGTCATTCGGGCCCGCCGATGAGGGCGATAGGGGGCGTGCGGATCGATGAGAGCACCGCTGGGTGGTTCAACGGTTCCGGCGCAAGCCGGTGATGTATCCGTCGGATCGCCGCTGGTGGCGCGCCGCGCACCGGAGCTGGTGATGACGCTGGATCGACTCGGCAGCTTTCATCAGACGCGCCTCAGCTTCCTGCGCAGCCTGCTGCGTCGGATCGCCCGGGAGCACTGGCAGTTCACGCGCAGCCTGTGGCAGGTGGACGACCGCGGCGAGGGTGTCGCCGTTTATCGCCTGCGGACGCCGCATCAGGTCTATTCGCTGATCTGCTTCCCGCATGACCTGCCCCCGGAAAAACGTAGCGACCGGGTCATTGCCGATGAATGGGACGCCGCCTTCGTCCTCTATGATGGCGAGCCCGGCCCGGATGAAATTGACCGGCTGCGGGCCAATGCGCCAAAGCAGGAGGCCGGCCGCTACACGGCGCGCGACCTCGTCCTTTCGCGTGCCAATCGCAGCGTGCGCCTGTTCGATCATGTCGTCGCCTGTCTTGCGGCCGGTCGTCAGCCGGAGAAGGCGGAGCTTGCGAAAGTCGGCTATCTGATGCGCACCACGGCGGTCTACGGCAACGGCAAATTCGGCCTCGCCGATCGCGCGATCATCTGCGATCGCTCGGAACTGGCGGGGCCATTCCAGGCGGAGATGCTGGCGGTATGGCTCATCCGCCGCTTCACCATCGACATTGCCGAGCATATGGCGCGGCAGAAGTCGCCCCTGACGGCGGTGGCCCTCGCGCCGGATTTGCGCCGCGTGCTCGGCGTCGGCAATGCGACGGGGCTCGGCATGGCGCCTTTTCTGGTTCATCATGCGGCGCTGATCGATCGCTGGATCGATGCGCGGGAAACGGCACTGGCGCGGGTGAGATCGCTGCCGGAAACGTCACCGCAAAGCCGGCAGGTCTTCCATATTTTCGCGGCGCGCATGCGGGAGATGGTGGCGCATTGGCAGGTCGATGATTCCGTCCAGGCCGGGCGCATCGCCGGTCTTTCCCGCGATCTCGGTTTCCTGGATGACCATCTCAGTAGTTTTGCCTGGGCAGATCCATTGCCGTGGGACCGGCTATATCGCTGGGCCGAAAGCAAGCTTGGCCTTGAAGCACAGGAGATGTTGGTGACGCTTCTCCTCGAGCCACATGGCGCGCTGGTCGACGACCTTGCCGATCAAATGGCAGTCGACGAGGCGGTCGAATTCCCCATCGACGGCGCCATGACGGTCGGCCGCGTGCTCGGTCTTATCCAGCAGCATTACGGCTTCGCCCTCAATCGGGATTACGGCATACCGGAGGCCCAGGCGCGTTTCTGGTATGTTTCGGAGGAGAAGCTCGAACCGCGGCTCGGCGAGCGGTTCGAGGAAGCCGGCGGCGAACGTGAACAGCCTCTCGGCATTGCCCGCGACGTCGCGGCATTGCACGGCGCCTGCCGCAGATCGTCGGCGGATCTGTGCCTGGCCGACTTCCTGCGGGACAATCCGGTCTTCCGCCATACCATTCGCCGGGTGCAGATCACCGGCCGCCATCCCTATGCCGAGATCCGCGGCAACCTGCTATCGGCGCAGATGCGGCCGATCGACCTCCTGCGCTGCAAATTGGCGTTTTTCGGCGCCACGCGCTTCGATCCCAAATCCGATCGCTGGCTGCGCATCACGCTTTTCCAGCATGCGCCGCAGCCTGAGGAGCTCGATGTAGAGACGGCGGATGATTGGGCGCCGCCGCCGGTCGCGGCCTGGGGATAAGCCATGCAATTGTCGCTCAACGAAGTCCAGGTCGAAAGCCGCAAGGCAGCACGTGGCGCCGGGCTGCCCTGGGGATTGGCGGAGGAAGTCGGATACGCGATGGCGTGGCTGGCGGAACGCGGCATCGATGCGTCGGCTGCCTTGCTGGATATCCTGAACGCGCGGACCCACGGCGACACCGCCGGCGACCCGCTGCTGGCCGGCATATCGATCGCCGACCGGGCGCAGAAGCTGGCCGAGGGCGAGGTGCTGGCTTTTGCGCAGATCAGGCAGCCGGTGCTGGTGCTGCCCTTCATGGCGACTGCCGCGCGTCTCAACGGCCGTACCGTATTGCTTCGGCATGAGGATGCGCTCTGGTCGATACGGCAGGGGGGCGAGGATCCGGCGCTGCTTGCCGCCGCTGCAAAGCGGTCGCGTGTCATTGCCGTCGAATGCCGTGCCGAGGAACTGCCGTTGCGCGATACGGTGGAGGCCAAAGCAGCCGGACGGGTGGATGTCGAAGAAAGCCTATGGCTGCAGCTGCAGGCGCTCGCCCATCACACCTACGTGCCGGCGTCGGAACAATCGCGCCTGCTGGGGGCAGGCGCAGGCAATATCGACAATGATTAAACCGTGAGGCCGGCCGGATATGGCGGATGATGTGAAGGCGAGCGAAAGCCGGCGGCTTAAGGAGATCGAAATCAAGGCGCTCGCCCATCGCGCCCTATCGGCTGCCGGGGCAAGCGAGAGTGCGGCCGCTTCTTTGGCGCGGGCTATCGCCGCAGCGGAGGCAGAGGGCCTTGCTTCGCACGGCCTGGCTTATCTGCCGACCTATTGCACGCATCTGCGCTGCGGCAAGGTATTGCCGACCGCGGTACCGCAGCTGTCGCAGCCGCGTCCGGGATTGGTTCTGGTGGATGCCGGCAATGGCTTCGCGCATCCGGCCATCGATACCGGCTTTGCCGAACTGATACCGGCAGCGCGCAGGCAGGGCATTGCCGCGCTCGCTATCCGTAATTCCTATAATTGCGGCGTGCTCGGTTATCACACCGATCGGCTTGCCGCGGCGGGATTGCTGGGATTGGGCTTCACCCACGCGCCTGCCTCGATTGCCCCGGTCGGCTGCCGGCAGCCTGTGGTCGGCACCAATCCGATTGCCATTGCTGTGCCGGACGGCAAAGGCGGCACGGCGCTGTCGATCGATCAGAGCGCTAGCGTCATCGCCAAGAGCGAGATCATGCGCCGCAAGCGGGCCGGCGAGGCAATCCCCGAGGGCTGGGCTTTCGGTCCCGACGGCGCCCCCACCACCGATCCGGCCATTGCCCTGCAGGGCACGATGGCGCCGAGCGGCGGCTATAAGGGGGTCGGTATCGCCTTGCTGGTGGAGATATTGGCCGCCGCCGCCAGCGGCGCCGTGCTCAGTACCGAAGCGAGCCCCTTTTCCGGTGCGGCCGGTGGTCCGCCCGCTACCGGCCAGTTCTTCATTGCCATCGACGCCGGGGCCAGTTCCGGCGGCAGCTTCAGCAATGCCATCCTGCGCCTTGTCGGTTCGATCGAGCGCCAGCCGGACGGGCGCGTGCCGGGAGCAAAGCGTGCAGCCGCACGGCGCCGTTCCGCAGAAGAGGGGATTTTGGTGAGAAGTGATCTGCTGGTGGAAATTGAGGCTTTGATTTCTGCTTGAGCATGTCAGGATAAAAGGCCCGTCCGATTGAACGAGGCGGTGCGACGATCAGCGCGACAGCCGGGAAAACACGGCGACTGGGAGAGGTAGAGATGAGTCAGGCGAGTGAGGCGGTAGCCGCGAAAGCGACACCTGCCAAGGCGACCCCCATCGTGCAGATGCGGGGCGCCGGGTATTACAGTCAGAACACGATCGGCGCCAAGGCGGTGATCGACGCGGCCGGCGAATTGGTGCTTGCCGCCTTATCGCAGATGTCTTTGCGGCAGCCAGTA
>DATLJB010000096.1:0-5099 GCA_035539075.1 Terriglobia bacterium | reverse complement strand
AGATCGTCATGGACAGCGAGGGGATCTCGATCTCCAAGCGCCGGATCACGCTTTCCACCGCCGGCGTCGTGCCGATGATCGAACGCGCCGGTGCCGAGCTCGGCGTCAATCTCGCCATCTCGCTGCATGCCGTCACCGACGCGCTGCGCGACGAGATCGTGCCGATCAACAAGAAGTATCCTATCGCGCAATTGATGCAGGCCTGCCGCGACTACCCGACCTTGACCAATGCGCGCCGCATCACCTTCGAATACGTGATGCTGAAAGACGTCAATGACAGCCCGGCCGATGCCCGCGCCCTCGTCAAGCTGATCAAGGGCATCCCCGCCAAGGTCAATCTCATCCCCTTCAATCCCTGGCCGGGGGCGCCCTATGAGCGCTCGACCGATGCCGCCATCAATGCCTTCAGCGATATCGTCTTCAATGCCGGCTATGCCAGCCCGGTCAGGACACCGCGCGGCGAGGACATCATGGCGGCCTGCGGCCAGCTGAAAAGCGAGAGCGTGAAGCTGCGCCGCTCCGCCCGCGACGCGGCGGCCTCCGCCGCCTGATCGCCCTCATCTCTCGCCAAGCCGCGCTGATCAGAAGACCTGGTTTTCCGCCAGGCGCACTTCCTTGACCAGGCTGGCCGCCGGCGGCAGCGGAGCCTGCAGCAAGGCGAGAATATCGATGCCGCCGGTCTCGCCGAGACCGTTGGTATCGCCCTTCTTCGGCGTGATCGGCCCGCTGGCCGGCTTCATCCCCTTGAAATCGGCGAAGACGCTGAGGTCCTGCGCCGTCATTTTCAGCAGCAGGCGGAAGGCCTCGATCCGCTGCCATGGCTCCGGATAGGCTTTGATCAAATCATCATAATGATAGGCCAGCCACATGGCCGCAGCGCCGGAGACATGCGGCGTCGCATAGGACGTGCCGTCGCCGAAACCGTATTTGAACGCTGGATCGCCGCCGGGAACCGCCGAGACGCCCAATCGCCAGACCGGATCGGCCGGTCCCCAGACATCGATGAAACTGCGGAAAGACGTGACCTCGTGGCCCGCCTTTTCCTGATAGTCCTGATAGACGCTGAGGCCGGCCGTATCCGACGCCTTGCGACAACCGCCGACGCCGATAGCGCGAAAGAACTTGCCGGGATAGCAGGGCTTGTCGATCACCTGCCCGCCGGCGGCGATCAGAATGACGCCGCGCTGATAGGCGTAATCGACCGCCGCGCCCAGGGCATTGTGCCAGAAGGTCCCGACCAGGGGATAACCCATGCTGAGGGTGATGATCTCGCAACTGCGCTTGTCAATCGCGTGGTAGATCGCGTTGGCGACATTCGATTGCTCCTGCTTGGTGCCGAGAATGACGTCATCCGCCACGCGATAGGGAATGACCGGCACCTGCGCCGCAACGCCCTGGAAGTCGCCGGCTACGGCGCCGGTCAGCACGCTGAGGGTGCGCGTGCCGTGGCCGCCGAAGGTCGCGTCGTCGAGCGGATCGATCGGCGGCTTGCCTTCTTCCATGAAGTTGACACCGGCGGCAAGATCGACCCAGTCGCCGAAGATCGCATTGGGCCGGATGCCCGTATCGAGATGCGCGACATTGATATCGCGCCACAGATCGCCGCCATTATGGGCCGCCAGGAGGTTGCGCGCTTCGCGGGCGCGAACCTGCACCAGCGACCAGTCCTTTTTCGGTTCTGCCATTGCGCTCCCCTATGGCGATTGCACCATACTGAACAGTCGACGCAGAAATACTGAATGCCGATGATGGCGGGATGGACCCGCGCGGGCACGCAAAATCGGGATGGCCGGCGATATCCGCACGGCGGCGGTCTTTTGACGCAGCAGCCTAACACGGCGGAGCGCGGCATGCTACTTAAGGTAGATTAATATACAATGGAATGCATGTTGCCCCGGCCGGCCGGCCGGTCTAGCCTCGCGCCGCGTCAAGCGACCAAGCCGGCTTGCCTGCCGATCGTGTCTCGGCCCTCCTCACCTGTCAGTAGCGCGACAGCGTCGGGCGGGTATTGATGCGGGCAGATATCGCGCCTGCCGTGGAATGGCTTGCAGGTGAGACGCGCGACATCGCCGGACGGAAGACCCTCCATGGAATCCCGCCGGCACCGCGCCTGATCAGGACCAGCGATCGAGATTATGGTGAAGCGTATTCGTGATTTTCAAATCGGCCGGCTCATCCGGCGCCGGAATTTTCATCTCTGCCTAATCGCCGTGGTGCTCGGCCTGAGCCAGAGCGAGGCCGGAAAGGCCGAGGTGCCACTGCCCGAACAGCAGCCCGGCACCGTTTTACAACCGGATGACGGCAAGGCGGCACCCGGCCAGAAACAGGTCGCGCCGCTGCCGGAAGACAATCTGCCGGACGATGTGCAGGCCTGTTACGACAACAACGACCCGCAGCTGCGGGTGGTTGCCTGCACCCATGCGATCGAGGGCCGGCAGGCGACCGGCGACCAGCTCGCCGCCGTCTATTACAACCGCGCCATCGGTTACTCGCTGATGGGCAAGACCGATTTCGCGATCCGGGATTTCACCCAGGCGATCAAGCTCCGGCCCGACACTCCGCCGGCTTATATCAACCGTGGCATCGCGCGCATGCGGCGGGCCAATCCCACCAGCCAGGATTTGACGGCGGCAAAGCAGGATTTCGATGCGGCCATTGCCAAGGACAAGGATAATGTCGACGGGCATTACCTGCGGGCCTGGGTGGAATCGCAGCAGGGCAAGGATGCCGATGCCATTGCCGATCTCGACAATGTGCTGAAGAACCATCCCGATCATTTCGATGCCCTGCTCGACCGCGGTGGCCTGCTGCTGCGCAACGGCAAATTCGATCCCGCCATCGCCGATTTCACCGCCATGGCCAAGCTCGACGCGAAATCGGCCGCGGCCTTCTATAATCGCGGCCGCGCCTATTTCGCCAAGGGAGACTTCACCGCCGCGGCGACCGATTTCGCCAGCGCCATGAATCTGCGCGACGGCAATCCCTATGCCGCCTTGCGCCTCAATCTCGCGCGCCAGTTCCAGGCCCAGGCGGCCAAGAAGGACCCGCAGGCGGGCGGCGACGCCAAGGCGCTGGAGGCGGCAGCCGGCAAGCTGCTCGACCAGCAATGGCCGGTGCAGGTGATCCGCTATTTTCAAGGCAAGATGGATCAAGCCGCCATCTTCACCGCACTGGACGGCAGCGATCTCAAGCAGGGGCAGGGCTTCCGCTGCGAGTTCAATTACTATCTCGGCCAGCAGGCCTTGCTGAAAGGCGACAAGAAGGCCGCCGCCGATTTCTTCAAGGCGGCACTCGCCACCAAGAGCAGCACGACCATCGAATATATCGACAGCAGCCTGGCGCTGAAGCAGCTGGGCGGGTGAGCGGCGCGGCCGCGCGGCAGCATAGTTGTATATCAGGCATCGCCGGCATATCGGGCACAGGACTGCCCGGTTGCACAATATTACCTCTCGGGTAATTGAGGCGATGATGTCAAAGGCGCACATCTCTCCGGCGAGAATGGCCGGTCGTATCGGACCGCCGATGCCTTGCCAGTGGAAACACCCGGAGAGAAACCATGCCCCATTTCCCCATCCATTCGATCGAAACCGCGCCGACAGCATCGAAGCCGGCGCTCAGGGTTCTGCAATCGGCTTTCGGCTTCATTCCCAATATCGCGGGAGCGATGTCTACTTCCCCTGTGCTTATCGGTGGTTTGACCGATCTCTTCGGGCGGGTTCACGGCGGCAGCTTCGCCGAGGCCGAGATCCAGGTGCTTCTTCTGACCAATGCGGTGACGAATGCCAGCGAATGGGCGGTGGCCTTCCATTCGGCGCTCGCGCTACAGCAGGGCATCGGCAATGACGACGTCGATTCCATTCGCGCGGGAAGGATGCCGAAAGATGACAGGCTCGCCGCTCTTTCAAGACTGGCGCGGACATTGATCGAGAAACGCGGGCGCCTCGACGAGGCGGCGATGCAGGAATTCATCAGAGCAGGCTTCGATGAAAGCCGACTGCTTGAAGTGGTCACAGTGATCGCCGCTTCGACGATCACCAATTACACGGCAAATATCGCGAATCCACCGCTTGAAAGCAGCTTTGCGGCCCATCGCTGGCAGGCCGTGTAACCATTGCAGACACGGCGCCTCTGGCAAGGTCCAGGTCGGGCCGGCGGAAGTTCGCACGCGTTCCCGCAGGCCCTGCCTTGGTAGAATTGCCGGCGGATGTCGATGCTCGAAGCCTATGCATGAATCTGGCATAGTCAGGCTTTCTGCCGCGAGGCTTTGGTTCTCGCAAGCTGAAGAAATGAGAGAAATGCGCGCTTCAACCGATATGTCGTCTTCCGCGTCCGGTACCGTCGGGAGCCTGCTGCGCCAATGGCGGGATCTGCGTGGCAAGACCCAACTGGACCTCTCTTTCGACGCGGGCGTGTCGCAGCGGCATATCAGCTTCGTTGAAAGCGGCCGCAGCACACCCAGCCGCCAGATGCTGGTCGATCTCGCCCAAGCGCTCGATGTGCCGTTGCGGGAACGAAACCTCCTCCTTGTCGCCGCCGGCTATGCGCCGCTCTATAGCGAAGAGGCGCTCGACGAGTCCGGCATGGCGATCGTCCAGCGGGCATTGCAGCGCATGCTGCAGCAACACGAGCCCTTTCCGGCCATCGTCATGGACCGGTACTGGAACGTGCTGCTCACCAATGATGCCGCGCCGTTGTTTTTCAATTGTTTCATCGACCTGACCAAGCGACAGGGCAGGCGCAACCTGCTTCATCTGGTTTTTGACCCTGCGGGCATGCGGCCGCACATGAAAAACTGGACGGAAACCGCGCGCGGGCTGATCGCGCGGGTTTACCGCGAAGCCCTGGGGCGCGTGATCGACGCGAAAACCCGAACGCTCCTGGACGAGTTATCGCAGTATCCCGATGTCGAACCGGCGTGGCGGGCCTCGATCCCGGATAGCAATTTGCCCCTGATCCCACTCGTCTTTACCAAGGGCGATGTGACCCTGAGCTATTTTTCGATGGTCACGACCGTCGGAACGCCCCAGACGATTACCGCCGAGGAGCTGCGGATCGAGTGCCTCTTTCCCGCGGACGAGGCGACGGAAAGAGGCCACAGC
>DATLJB010000095.1:0-20144 GCA_035539075.1 Terriglobia bacterium | reverse complement strand
CGATGCCCGCGCCGCCTTCATCTTCGATGGGGTCTCGGCGAGCGAAAAGATCGGCGATTTCGGCAATCTCGGCGGTGCCGCCGGCTATGAACTCGACGCCGCGGACACACGGCTCGGCACGCCGCCGCATGCCCTTGTCGTCGCGAAATCAGTCGAACATACCAGCATCTATGCCCTGACGCCGGAGGAACTGCTTTACGTTCATCCCGGTATCGACGGCATCGAGAATGACCGGGTCCGGGCGGAGCTCGTCTTCTTTGAATGCGCCAAGGGTGGTGCGGTCTTCTCCACCGGTTCGATCACCTGGGCCAGCGCGCTCGCGCATAATGACTACGACAACAACGTCTCCCGCATCACCGGCAACGTCCTGCGCCGCTTCATCGACCCGGCGCCCTTCCCGCTTGATTGACAGACAAAGGCGCCGCCGGTTCCTCACCGGCGGCGCCGTCTAGTCAGATATGAGGGGCGACCAGCCGATCACCCGCCATAGATATCGAAGCTGAAATACTTCTTGGCGATCGCATCATAGGTGCCGTTGCCGCGTACCGCCTTGATCGCGGCATTGATACGCTCCTTGAGATCCGTATCGCTCTTGCGCAGGCCGGCGCCGACGCCATAGCCGAACAAGGGATCGTTCGGTGCGGTTGCCTTGACCTCGATATCCTTGCCCTGGTCCGATTTCAGGAAGGCATCAAGCGCGATCGAATCCGCCAGCACCAGATCCACCCGGCCGGCGATCAGGTCGGCATTGGCGTTGTCCTGCGTGTCATAGAGCTTGATCTGCGCCACGCTGCCAAAGACCTTCTGCACATAATTCGCATGCGTGGTCGCAGTCTGAACGCCGACGATCTTGTCCTTGAGCGATTGGGGATTGCTGAAGTCGATCTTGATCTCGCTGCCCTTCGCACCGATGAAGACAGCCGGCGTCTGATAATACTTGTCGGAAAAGTCGATCATCTTCTTGCGTTCATCGGTGATCGACATCGAGTTGAAGATGATGTCGATCTTCTTCTCCATGAGCGCCGGAATGATGCCGTCCCAGGCGATCGGCGTCAGAACGCATTTCGCCTTCATCTGGTCACAGATGGCATTCAGTAACTCGACCTCGAAGCCGCCCCAATTCCCTGCCGCATCCTGACTGTAAAACGGCGGATAGGGCTCCGGCGAGAACCCCACCTTGATCGTCTCTGCCGCCTTGGCGAACGGCATTCCGACCGCCACCACCATGCCCAACAGGGCTGCGGCGATCATCCCCTTCTTCAACATTCTCTTTCTCCCAGAAGTCATGTCTCAAGACCCATCCACGGGCGTGAGACCGAATGATAGTTTTCTGACTTATACTGTGTTGTCAAACTATTTCTGACTTTATGGGATCAGAGGCGGTTGCCGCCGGACGTTTCCTTCCTTGTTTTGGGGTCGATGATTACCGGACGTTTCAGGCGCGGCGAAGCTTTCCGGCCACTGCGCCGATGCGATCGAGGGCCGCCAATACTTTATCCGGCTCGTAGCCGAGCGTGATCCGCAGATGCTGCTCGGCGCCGAGGTAACTGCCCGGCGCCACCAGCACGCTCGCCTCCTTGCGGATCGCCTCGGCAAGATCGAAAGAAGAAATCGACAGATCGAAACGGACGAAGCCGAGGCTCGTCGCCGCCGAAGGCAGGACGCTGAAGACATTGCCCTGGCCACGCAGCCAGCCTTCCAGCACCTGTCGGCCGGCCTTCGACAGATCGCGCTGCCGCCCGATCAAACGCATACGCTTTTCCGGCTTCAAGGCGATCGCCGCCAAGGTCATGCTGGGGGCAGCGGCGGCGATGACGGCATACTCATGACGGCGCCACAGATCCTCGATGACATCCGCCTGCGCCACCGCCCAGCCGATACGCAAACCGCTGAGGCCATAGGCTTTGGAAAGGCTGTTGGTGCAGATCAGGCGGTCATAGCTGCCCCAGAAGCTCGGCGTCTCCGTGCCGCCGGCGCCGATCTCGGTACCGCAATAGACTTCGTCAGCATGCAGCCAGGTGCCGTGTTTCGCACAAGCAGAGACGATGCGGCGGCAATCTTCCGGGGTGAAGATCGTGCCGGTCGGGTTGTTGGGATTGACGATGGCGACAAGCTTTGTCCGCGCGGTCACCAGCCGATCCAATTCGTCGAAATCGGGCCGCCAACCGTTTTGCGGGTCGAGCTTCCATTCCTTGACCGCGCAGCCGAGATTGCGCGCCATACCCCAGATCTGGCGATAGCCGGGCGAGACGACGACCACTTCATCGCCCGGCTGCAGCAGCGTTGCCGCCACCATGCTGTTGGCCTGCGAGGCGCCAACGGTCACCAGCACGTTCTCCGCCGTGGCGCCGGGATAAAGCGCGGCGATGCGTCGGCGCAATACCGATGTGCCATTCACCTGCGGGTAGAAGAGCCCCGTCGACAGCAATTCTTCCTGCTCGTCGGCCGTCAGCCAGTCCCGCGTACCCAAGCATTTGACGCTGCTGTCGGCGAGGTTGATTTCGACCTCGTGCTCATACAACGACTGATAGTGCTCCAACTCGAAAGGCTGAAACGTGGTGGCCATTTCTTGCTCCAGGAGGAAGGGTAGATATAGCGGAACGTGGTGCGCAATATATTGCGCATAGCTGAAGATGTGCAATATATTTCTCACAATGAACCATGAGGTGAGACAGCAGATGACCTTGCAGGAGACGGTTGGCAGCAACATCCGGCGCCATCGCCAGAGCCTCGGCCTCAGCCAGCAGGCCCTGGCGGATCGCGCCGGGCTCAGCCGCCGCATGATTACGCTGATCGAAGCCGGCGACGGCAATGCCAGTCTCGCCACGCTCGATCGGTTGGCCGAAGCACTGCAATCGACCTTCGCCAAGCTGACGCAGGCGCCACCGGGGGCAAGCGATCGGTCGGACGAAGCGGCAGCCATATGGCAAGGCAAGGACGAGCGGAGCAAGGCCCGCCTGCTGGAAAGCTGTGCCGCCCAGCAACAGGTCGAATTGTGGTCCTGGTCCCTCGCGCCCGGAGAGCGCTATCAGGCCGAGCCCGACCGGCCAGGCATGCGCGAACTTATTCTTGTCATCGCCGGTACGCTCGATCTGGAACTCGGCGGGACAGTCCACCGACTGCGGGCAGGCCAATCGATCAACTTCGCCAGCGATCAAGCCTATGCCTATGTCAACGCCGCGACGACGATGCTGCGCTTCGTCAAGAATGTGGTGCGATGATGGTGATTTGCTAAACTTGCCCGTGGCAAAGAGGGGAATCACGATCGATGGCGCGTAAGGCTCAAGCCGCCGCGAAGACGACGGCATCGAACAGCAGGAGTGCTGCGAAGAAACCCGCTGCCTCGGCCGTCAGCAGGCCGGTGCGTGACGACTTTGCCGATTACCTGGTCGATGCCCTCGCGGAATTGGGGCCGATCCAGACCAAGCGCTTCTTCAGCGGCACCGGGCTTCTGCTCGACGGCGTGCAATTCGCCTTCATCATCCGCAGCACGCTCTATATGCGGGTCGATGAAACCGGCCAAAGCGCCTTCCGCACCGCCGGCTCGCTGCCTTTCAGTTATCGTACCAGCAAACGCGAGGTCGCTTTGAGCGGCTATTATGCCGTCCCCGCCGGCATGCTCGAAGATACCGACGAACTCTGCGACTGGAGCCGCCGCGCCTTCCGCATCGCTCAGATCGACCGTGAGATCAAAGCCGCAAAGGCGTCACGGCGTAGCGGGAAGAACGTGCGAAGCTAGAGCCGGCGCGCCCGCTTCACGCCAAGAGGAAGGGACCTCATCACGACAGCGATGAGGCCCCGGCATGTAATTCGTTCTGACGTGATCAGGCAGCCCGCATCTTGGCGAGGAAGTCCTGCACCTCGTGGCGTAGCCGCTCTGCCTGCTGCCCCAGCGTTTCTGCGGCCACCTTCACGCCGCCGGCCGCTGCCCCCGTGGCATCAGCCTCCGTTGTCACGCCGGCAATATTGCTGGAGACGTCGCGGGTCCGCGCCGCCGCCATCTGTGTGTTGCGGGTGATCTCCTGGGTCGCGGCCCCCTGCTCTTCCACCGCCCCAGCGATCGATGTGGCGATCGAGCTGACATCGTCGATGGTGCCGCCGATGCGCTTGATGGCTTCCACCGCCTCCTGGGTAACGCCCTGCACGGCGGCGATCTGCGAGGCGATTTCCTCGGTCGCCTTGGCCGTCTGATTGGCAAGGCTCTTCACTTCGCTGGCGACGACGGCAAAGCCCTTTCCGGCCTCGCCTGCCCGCGCAGCCTCGATCGTGGCATTGAGCGCCAGCAGATTGGTCTGACCGGCAATATCGCTGATCAGCTTGATGACATCGCCGATGCGATTGGCGATCTCGGCCAGGCTCTGCACCGTCCGATCGGTCGCCTGGGTTTCCTCCACGGCACGGCCGGCGATGGTTGCCGCTGAGCTGACCTGTCGCGCGATCTCGGCGATCGAAGCCGACAGCTCCTCCGATGCGGCGGCCACCGCCTGCACATTGCTCGAGGCCTCCTCTGAGACGCTGGCCGCGGCCCGAACCTGATGGTTGCTGCGCTCCGCCGTCTTCGTCATGGTATCGGATGTCGTCAGCATCTGCTGCGATGCCGCACCGACGGCATCCAGAACATCGCGAACCTGGCCTTCGAAGCTGCTGATATAGCCGGCAATCGCCTGCTGCCGCACCTCGGCCTGCGCACGCCGCTCCTGCTGCTCCGCTTCGAACCTGGCCTTGTCGGCGGCATTCTGCTTGAAGGTGCCGAAGGCACTGGCAAGCGCACCGATTTCATCGCGACGCCCTGGATAAGAGGCTTCCGCATCGAGATCGCCGGCTGCAATGCGCAGCATCGCCTCCTTGATTTCATGCAGCGGACGGACGATACGGCGGCTGATCAGGACATTGCTGCCAAGGGCGCCAAGGACCGCCAGCAGCAGCAGGCCCAGTTGCACGGTAAGGCTGAGAGCTGCCGCCGATTGTTCCGAGGCGGCGCGGTCCTTCGCCGCCTCCAATCCGGCCTCCGCCACAGCCAGCAGCTTGGCCAGCCGGGCAACGGTCATCACCGTCCATTGCTCGGAGGTCATTTCCGGTTTCGCGCCGGACAGCACAGCCGCGAGGATGCGGTCACGCTGCGCGGAATAATCGGTATCGAAATAGACCTTCTTCGCGTCGGCGATCGCGGCGCGCAGCTGCGCCGGGAGTTCTGAACCAAAGACCAACCCTTCCAGCGCCGACCAAGCGGTTTCCGACGACGTCACGGCCGCCTGGTATTTCAGCTGCGTGTCCGCCGGCAAGGTCATGCCGGCGACGCCGTTGGAAACGATCAAGGAGGCATCGCCGCCGCTATTTCGTACCATCCAGGCAGTCTGCCGGACCAGCAGCATCTGGTCGATGAAGGCATCCTGTTGCTTGACGCCTGCCGCCAGGCGATCCGAAACTTGATTAAGATAGTTGAGCAAGGCCGTCGCCTGTTTCTGGTAGTCATCGGCAAGTCCTGCCTTGCGCGCGTCCTTGGCCTTCTGGACTTCCTCCCAGGCCTGATCCTGCATCGCCTTGACGGTGGCGACCGTCTGCTGCAGCGCTGGCAGCAGGCTGTCCTTTTCGGGGAAATCGATGTCTGGCAGCTGCGCCATCAGCGCCTGCAATGCCGGCAGTTCATGATCGCGAATGCCTTGCAAACGCTTCCTGGTATCGTCGGCAATCGGCGTGGGGGCATTCAGCGTCTGGATTGTTGTCGACCGATCGGTGCGCAGGTTATGCATCGCCGTGAACGCAAAACTCGATGCCTGGGCCACGCTGGCGATATGCTTGGCCAATTGCAGTTGTTGCCAGGAACTCCAGGCGCCAAGGCCGAGCAAGACAACGATCACCACGGCAAGCGCAGAGATCACCGCCCGCAGAATAGTCCTGACTGATACCGCATTAAGCACGACACTACCTCCCCGCCGCAAGAAACCGCAACTTTCGTTCGATCTACGCAAAGCCGGGTAAAGAAACCATTGATCGCGAAGCGGGTGGCATGTGCGAAGTTAAGATCTCGGACTTCTTACCCATCAAACGGGTTGCTGGTTCGGCCAGCCCGTCGCAATCAGGGATCATTTCCTGTTATCCTCAAGACGGTATTCTCACCGCCGGCGAACAGTGACTTGCACTGCGTCTTGATACGGATTGACAGGCCCTCCTGAAAGACTGTACCATTCAGTACACTCAATCGAGACCCCGCCCCACCATGGAGACCGGCATGACAGAATCCCGCCCGCCACTTCCTCCTTTCACGCGCGAGACCGCCATTCAGAAGGTCCGCATGGCGGAGGACGGTTGGAACAGCTGCGACCCGGCGCGTGTTGCCTTGGCTTATACTGAAGACAGCTACTGGCGAAATCGCGCGGAATTCGTTCAGGGCCGCGCCGCCATCGTCGAATTCCTCACACGCAAATGGCGCCGCGAACTGGACTACCGGCTGATCAAAGAGGTCTGGGCCTGGGAGAGCAACCGCATCGCCGTACGCTTCGCCTATGAATGGCACGACGATTCCGGCAACTGGTATCGCTCCTACGGCAATGAGAACTGGGAGTTCAACGAGCACGGACTGATGCAGAAGCGCTTCGCCTGCATCAACGACCTGCCGATCAAGGAAAGCGATCGCAAATATCATTGGGACCGCAGCAAGCCGCGGCCGGCCGATCATCCGGGCCTGTCGGATTTCGGCCTCTGAAATGACGAAGACACGCGCCGAGCGCGAGACGGTGATACCGGCGCTCGGCGAGATATTCCGCGAATACGGGTTCGAAGGGACCAGCCTCTCGGTCATCACCGAGAGGACCGGCCTCGGCAAGGGCAGCCTTTATCATTTCTTTCCCGGCGGCAAGGAAGAGATGGCGACGGTCGTCCTGGCCGAGATCGATAACTGGTTCCAGGTAAATGTCTACCAGCCTCTACTGAACAGTGACGATCCCAAAGCCGGCATCGATCATATGTTCGCGGCTGTCGAGGATTATTTCCGTGCCGGCAAACGCGTTTGCCTGGTCGGTGTCTTCGCTCTCGACAATACCCGCGACCGCTTCGCCACAGCGGTCAAAGATTATTTCGCGGACTGGGCGAAGGCTCTGGCCAAGGCGCTCACCCGTTGCGGCCGCAGCCCGGCCGAAGCGCGGGCGCTGACTGAAGATATTCTCGGCGGCATCCAGGGCGGGCTCGTTCTCGCCCGGGCGCTGGATGATCCGGCGATCTTCACCCGCACCTTGAAGCGTCTGCAGGCGTCCCTTGCGTGACGCAAAAAAAATCAGGCCCCGCGAGGGGCCTGATCCATTCTTCGCTTTACCCGCCTTTACTTGGCGAATTCAGCCTTCACTTCGGTCCAGAGATCGGAATAGCTCTGGCGTTCCTCATCCGACAGCGGCGCCATGTATTGCAGACGCTTCATCGCCGCGACGTCGCTGTGGATCTTCTTGGCGACGTCGTCTTCCGGCAATTTCGCATTGGCCTTGGGATTGGCCGAGGCCGGCGCACCGACTTTGGTCGCCCAGGTATAATAGAAATCAGGATCGGTCATATAGGAGATGAACTTCTCCGCGCCATCGACATTCGACGCCTTGTTGGCGATGGCGAGACCGTCGAACCAGCCGATGGCGCCTTCCTTCGGCACCACGTAGCCGACCGGCAGCTTGAAGTTGCTCTTGCTGCGGGCAGCCGACCCACTCCAATACGGCGAGATGTCGAAGGTCTTGGCGGAGAACAGCTTGTTGAACTCGTCTTCAGAAGACCACAAGGTCGCCACCTGGGTCTTCAAGGCGAGCAGCTTTTGCTTGATCTTCGCCATGTCCTTGGGATGGTTCATGTCCTGGCCGGTGGCAATGGCGGCGAAGGACACGGCCTCGATCGCATCGTCGCGGAAGGCGACACGCTTAGCCTGCTTTGCGTCCCAGAGAATTTCGATGCTCTCCGGCTTCGACTTGAGGATATCCGTATTGTAGGCGATCGCCGTCATGCCCCAGACCCAGGCAACGCCATAGGTCTTACCACCGTCATTGAGCAGATTGGAATCGCGGAAGGCTGGCGCCAGGTCCTTGAAGGTGGTGATCTTCGACGTCTCGATTGGCTGCACCAGGCCTTCCTTTGAGGCGACGCCGTTCCAGGCGCAATTGGTGAGGACCACGTCATAGGCACCCGGATTGGTGCGCAGCTTGGTGATCATCTCCGGCTCGGAGTTGAAATAATCGTGTACGACTTCGATGCCGGTCTTCTTCTTGAACTCCTCAAGCGCCCAGGCTTCGTCGGTGCCATAGCCCTGCCAGTTCAACACCGTGATCTTGCCGCCATCGGCGCGGACGATGCGCGGCGCAGCGATCGTCGCCAAGCCCAAGGCTGTCGAGCCGGCCACAAACCGGCGACGCGTCATCTTGCCGCCCAGCAGCGGCGCGTTCTTCACTTCATCATGCGTAGACATTCATTCCTCCCTCTGTCAGCACGATATTTATGTCTTAGGTGACCTTATCCGGCGATATCGACTCCTGCCGGTCATTCATATCATCGAAAGCACACGTTTCAGAAAATTCTTGGCCTTCTCTCTGCCGTTACCCCTTCGGCATGACTTCCGGTACACGATCCGCCGGCGGCGTGTTGCGCGACCTTCCGACGCGCACCACGCCGTCGATGATCACCATGCCGATTCCCGGCAGATCCCCCTTGCGCACGGAATCCAGCAGGTCGCTGCCGCTGGTATGCTGCGCACGATCCATCAGCACGAAATCCGCAGACCGGCCGGCTTCGATCAGGCCGCAATCCAGATCACGGATTCGCGCCGTGTTGCCGGTGGCAAAGCAGAAGGCGATCTCCGCCGGCGTATCGCCGACCGAGGACAGCAAGGCGATCATGCGCAGGATGCCGAGCGGCTGCACGCCGGACCCAGCCGGTGAATCAGTGCCGAGAATCACGCGATGAAGCTGCTTGATTTCCTTCGCCGTGCGCAAGGCATGCAGCCCCGCCAGCTCATTGCCGTTATGGACGATCTCGATCGCGCGGCTGCACTGGCTGCAGAGGCATTCGATCTGCGACAGCGGCAGCGCGGTATGGCCGCCGTTGATATGGCCGATGACATCGGCATCGGCTGCCAAAATGACGTCCTTATCGATGTAGCCGGAACCCGGCACCGACGGACCGCCGGTATGGATGGTGGACTGGATGCCGTATTTGCGCGCCCATTGCACCATCTTGCCGGCTTCCTCGCCGCCCTTGACCGAGCCGAGGCCGACCTCGCCCAGCAGTTTGACGCCGGCCCTGGCCATTTCGGCGAAATCTTCCTCCACCATACCCTTCTCGATCACCGGGGCGCCGGCATGAACCTTGACGCCGCCCGGACGGAAGGCATCGAAGGCACGTTGTGCCGTGATCGCCAGGGCCTTGACGCCAACGACATCCTTGGGCCGTCCCGGCAGATGCACCTCGCCGGCCGAGATCATGGTCGTCACGCCGCCATTGAGAAAGGAATCGATCCAGCCGAGCTGGCTTTGCCGCGGCGTCCAGTCGCCGAAAACCGGATGCACATGGCTGTCGATCAGGCCCGGCGACAAGGTGCAGCCTTTGGCATCGATTACCGACGTGGCACCGCTGATATCGGCATCCTTCTCCTTGCCAACGAAGGCGATGCGACCGTTCACAGCCACCACGGTATCGGCCGCGAGGATCGGCTTCTCGATATCGCCGCTCAACAGCAGACCGATATTACGGATCACCAGTTTGCCGCCCGGTGCTCCGGATGCTGCAGCTTCCGCCATGTCCTTCCTCCCTCTCCTGCCTAGCGCAGCCCGTCTTTGCCTTCGATCTCGCTGGCCTGCAAGCCGCCGACGCGTGGCAGCGGCCGGCCGCTATCGGTCACCACCACTGCCACCACAATTTCGTTCGGTCGCGGCGCATCGGACACGCGCACTTCCATGGCATCGAAATGCGAACGCACAAAGGCCGCATCCTTATGGCCCAGCGGCACATCGATGGGCGCACCGATCCCGGCGCGCTTCTTCGCCGAAGGCACCAGCGCGGCACCCTTTTCCACGGCGACACGCAGCGGCTTGCCGAGTTTCGGATGCAGAATGGCAGCCGCATGTTCCAGCTCACCGGCATCGCCGACAATGGCGGCTTTACCGTAGCTCTCCGCCTCACCCGGCTTGATGCCGAGCGCCGCCACAGCGCGGCGCCCGAGCAGATCGCCCAGTTCCTCGCCGATATCCATCAAGGATGTCAGGTCCTCGGCATATCTGCCGGCGAAGGGATTCTCGATCACGGCAATCGCCGCCGCCTTGCGTACCGGCGGGTTCACTTCCTTGCCCATCTCGCTGCGGGTCTCTTCGACCTGCACCACCAGTTTGCGGATCTTGGCTGTCATCGCAATCCGTCCTCTCCCTTGATCTCCGAGGCTTTGAGCCCACCGACACGCGCATGAATGCGGGGACCCGTCGTCATCACCAGAATGACGGCAATTTCATTGGCTGCAGGCGCATCGACGACACCGACCTCCAGGGCCGAGAAATGGCTGCGCACATAGGAGGCATTGATATGGGTCACCGGTATGTCGATACGCGTCCCGGGGCCGCCGACCTTCTTGGTCGACGGAACGATCGCCTTGGCATCACCCAGCAGCTCCCGCATCGCGTAGCCGCCCGGCACATGCCATAGCGCGCCGTGTTCGAGTTCACCGGCAGCGCCGACGATGGCGCCCTTGCCGAAGCCTTCAATTTCGCCCGGCGCCACCCCCATCGCCTGCACCAGACGCTTGGACATTTCCAGGCCAAGCGGTTTCAGCGCCTCCATCATCGGCAGTATGTCCTCGACATAGCGCCCGGCATAGGGATTCTCGATCACCGCCACGACCGATCCCTGGCGCAGCGGTTTTGCGGCAACCGGTCCGCCTTCATGAAAGACCTCTTCCACATAGGTCTGAATCTTCCGCAGCTTGACCTCAACCATCCTTGTACTCCACTTACCGATGCATCAGGCCGCAAGATGTCGGCGCAGCAGCGATCCGCTCAAAACGATCTCGCCCTGCAACGCCAATACCGCCGCCTCGATCATACCAGACGCACACAATTCATCTGCCAGACAACGACCCTGATCCAATGCGGCCGCGACCTCGGACGGCGCCAGGAACGGCACGTCCGCCGTCACCGGCCTGTCACCGAGATCACTGTCGGGATCGATGCTATCCGCCGGCACCCGCATGATAGCCGGATGGTCCGGCAGGTCGACGGCATTGGCGATCATCGTCGCCGCCGCATCCGCCGTGGCCGCATCGCGCGCCAGCACCGTCACCGCATCGGCGATACCGCGCGAGAAGCTGCGACCGCCGCGCCCCTTGGCGGGGGCGCCCGAAGTTGCAATGCCGCCGATCCGCATCGCCGCAGTCAGATGAAAGACGCCGCTGACTTGCGGCGACAGCAGGTCAGTCACCAGGCCGCATTCCAGTTTCTGGCCGGCCCCCAGCCACAGCGCGATATCGCCGCCGTTATTGACATAGGCCTTGGCGAGGCTGCGGCCCTGCAATAGCGCCGACAGGATATGGTCTGCAACAGCGCCGGCCACGGCGGCCATCGGCGTGATGAAATCCCGGCGATACGGCCAGCAGGCCGTTACCATGCGCCGGGCAATGATCCCGTTCAGCAGCGGCTTCGGTCCCGAAGCTGCCAGCTGGCGGCGTAGTTCGGGCAATTCCGATACGAGATCGGGTAGCACGGATTGAAAGGCAAGCGCGGCCTGACCATAGGCATCGGCGATTTCTGCCGGCATGCCCCAGGCTTCGATCACGAGGTCGATCGGGCCATGCTGCAGATGCAGCCGTCTGCCGTCCGGCATAAGGGCGGCCTGCATTGTCATGTCTTTGGCGCTCTGGCGACGGATGCCGCGGACTCCAGCGGCTCGAGCGGCCAGGGCTGATGCGGCTTCCAGGCCACCGACTGCATCTGGCCCCCATGCACGTCCGCGAGCGCACGCACATAGCCCATATGCCCGCCCATGGCTTCGTAATCGCCGCGCCGCATGGTGAATTCGATCGGCGCCACCAGCGCCGGCGTCGGCACATAGCCGAAGGCCTGGTCCGGCATTTCGCTCACGTCGACCATCAAGGTGATGCCGCCGCCCGGCCAGACATAGACCGGGGCGCCGCCACAGGTGACGCGGGTCAGGGCCTGTTGGACCGAACGTGTCAGTCGGATCGGATTCTCGGTAACGCCGGCCCGTAGGCTGCCGCCCGCTCCGCCCATGAAAAGCACCGTGCAAAGCGCCGGTTCGCAGTTCTCGCCGATCCGTTCAACGACTTTCGCGACCGCCGCCGGCATTGCTGCCGGCTGCGGTTTCAGTGCGCGATCGAGCACGAAATAGGCATGATGCTCGCCCGTGGTCGAAACCATCAGCAGGCGCAGACCCGGCCATGCCGTCTCCGGCGAAATCTTCTCAATGATGGTGAGGGGATCGGCGATATCGGTACCGCCCCAGCCGGTGCCGGGATTGGCCACCTGGAAATAGCGGCCCGGCGTCGATTTGCGGCCGCGCACCCGGATGCCCGCCGGTTTCATGTCGAGGAAACGCCCGGCCTGATGCTCGGTGAGCACGCCGGTGATATGGTCATCGACGACGATCACTTCATCGACATGATCGCGCCATTGCTGGGCGAAGATGCCGATGGTGGCCGATCCGCAGCCGACCCGCATGCGATGCTCTTCCTGGCCGTCGATCACCGGCGGCTTGCCAGCCTGCACCCGCAGGGCAGCGCCGCCGTCGATCGTCATCTCGACAGCACCCTTGTTGCATAAGGTCAACAAGGTGTCGCAGGTGACGGTGCCTTCCTTCTTGCTGCCGCCGGTCAGATGCCGCACCCCGCCCAGGGCCAGCATCTGCGATCCATACTCCGCCGTGGTGACATGGCCCACCTGCTCGCCATTGACCCGTACTGCCGCCTGTTCGGGGCCGATGAAACGGTCGGTGTCGATCTTCACCTTGGCGCCGCAATAGCTGAAGATGCCCTCGGTCACCACCGTGATCATATCGACGCCGGCGGCCTCGGAACCGATGATGAAGGGAGCGGGCTTGTAATCAGGATAGGTCGTGCCGGCGCCGATACCGGTCACGAAAGTTTCTGCCTCCGGCACCAATTGCCCATCCCAATGGCGGCCGAGAAACGGCACCAGCGCGCCCTGCTCGTCACGGACCCGCTGCGTTACCACCAGCGGGTTCAGCCGCACCAAGCGGCCATCGACATTGCCGTATCGATCACAGGCCCCGGTCTTGCCGGGGCGGATGCGACAGAGAACCGGACAGGCGTCGCAGGTGACGATCTCGTCGACCGGCCTGCTCTTGGCCGCCGCCAGCGCCTGTTCGCTCGGCGCATCGGTCGAGCCGCGGGTATCCGGCAGATCGCTGGCACTGGTCATTCGGCCGCCTCCTGCATCTGGCGCAAGGCAGAGCGCAGCCGGTCGGGCGTCGCCGGCACCTGGGTGATCCGCGCTCCCGTCGCATGGCGAATGGCATTGAGAATGGCCGGCGCCGTCGGAACCAAGGCCGGTTCGCCGATGCCCTTGGCGCCGAACGGTCCCAGCGGCTCCGGGTCCTCGACAATATAGGTATCGATGGGCGGAATATCGCCGATGGTGGGGATGAGATAGTCGTGCAGATTCTCCGTACGACCGGGGATGTATTCCTCCATCAAGGCCAGCCCCAGCCCCTGCGCGACACCGCCATGCAACTGGCCTTCGACCTGGGTCGGGTTGATGGCCCGACCGACATCGGCGGCCGCAGCGATGCGCAGGACCTTGGTCGTGCCGAGATCGATATCGACCTCGACCAAAGCGAGCTGGGCGGAAAAGCTGTAAGTGGCATAGGGAACACCCTGCCCGTCCGCATCCAGGGGCGAGGTCGGCGGATCGAAGCGCCCCTCACCCAGCAGCAGATCGCCATGTTCGTTGATCGCCGAAAGCCCCGACAGGTTCAGCTCATGCTCGATCTGGCCGTCGCCGAGCAGCCAGCGGCCCTCTGCGTAGCGGAACTGTGCCGGCTCAGCGATATTGGCGAGGCGCAGCATCTGGCGGCGGAGATCTTCGGAAGCCAGGCGCAAGGCGGTGCCGGAAACGAAGGTCTGGCGCGAGGCCGAGGTCTTGCCGGCATCCGCCGTCAGATCGGTATCGCCGGCGACAAGATCGATCGACGCGACCGGGACGCCCAAGGCGTCGGCACATATCTGCATCATGATGGTGTTGGAGCCCTGGCCGATATCGACCGCACCGTTATAGAGCACGATCCGCCCGTCCTGCCGCAGCCCCACGCGCATGATGGAGGGATTGGGCAGCGAGGTATTGCCGATGCCGTACCAGCCGCACCCTACCCCGACGCCGCGCCGCAGCCGCGCCGTCGGATTGGCGGCCGCATCTTTATTGTAGGCCGCAGTTTCGGCGCGCCACTGGTCCCATTGCGGCCGCAAGGCATCGAGGCAGGCGCGCAGGCCGACACTGGCGGCGAGGCGCTGGCCGCTGGCGGTGATCGAATCCCTGTCGAGCGCATTGCGATAGCGCAGCTCGAATGGACAGGTATTCAGGCGCTCGGCAATATCGTCAAGCAGCGTCTCGAGCGCGATCGCCGATTGTGGCACGCCGAAGCCGCGGAAAGCGCCGGCCGGCGTATCATTGGTATAGATCGCCCTGGTGATGCAGGTGATGGCTCCAACTTCATAGGGGCCCGATGCATGCACCGGCACGCGATTGGCCACGGTTGGCCCCCAGGAGGCATAGGCGCCGGTGTTGAAATCGCCCTCGAAGGTGATGGCTTTCAGGCGGCCGTTGCGATCGGCACCGACGGCGATGTCGATCACCGCCGGATGCCGCTTGGTGGTCGATGCCATGGATTCCGGCCGGCTATAGATACAGCGCACCGGCCGGTTCAGCTTCCAGGCGGCAATCGCGATCATCGGATGCAGCGAGAGGTCAAGCTTGCCGCCGAAGCCGCCGCCAACCGCGCTGGGAATGATGCGCACCTGTTCCGGCTGCAATCCCATGATCAGGGCCACTTCGTCGCGGTCCATATAGGGCGTCTGGGTCGTGACAAAGATCTCCAGCCGATCACCGACGCGCTGGGCATAGCCCGCTTCAGGTTCGATATAGGCATGCTCCACAAAGGCGGTGCGGAAGCGGTCGCGCACGACGACAGCGGCGTCGCGCAGCGCCGTCATCGGATCGCCGGACTGCAGGCGCCCGGATACCAGGACATTCCCCGAAGAGGTCTCATGCAGTTGTGCAGCGCCGGGGGCCAGTGCGGCCTCAACACCGTGCAAGGGCGGCAGGATCTCCCAGGTAATCGGCAGATCGCCATCGGCGATCGCCGCAACGGCGGCATCTTCGCCGACCAGCGCACAGAGCGCCTCGCCACGGAACCGTGTGTAACCATCGGCGAAGACCGGCTGGTCCTTGCCGGTCGGATAGACCCCGAATGCGTTCTGCCCCGGCACGTCGGCCGCGGTCAGAACCGCTATCAGGCCATGGCTTGCGGCAAAGCCGGCGAGGTCGCCGAAGCGGAAACGCGCATGATGGTGCGGCGAGCGAATGACGCGTAGCATTAGACTGTCTTCGGGCCAGTCATCCGCGCCATAGCGCTCGGCGCCAGTGATCTTGGCGACACCATCGACCTTGGCCATGCGCGTCCCGACGGCATGACCATTGCGGCTGGCGTCGCCCACATCGGGCGGCGTATTGCTTGATTGCGCGACGGCAAGAACGGCTTCCACAATCTTACGATAGCCGGTGCAGCGGCAGAGCACGCCGCCCAGAGCATCCAACACATCCTGTTCGGCCGGCCTTTCCTGTCGGTCGAGCAGATCCTGGGCCGCCATCAACATGCCCGGCGTACAGATACCGCATTGTGCGGCGCCGTGGTCGAGAAAGGCCTGCTGCAGCCGGCTGAGATTGCCGGACTCGCCCAACCCCTCCACGGTACGCACCTGGCGTCCTGCAGCTTGCGCCGCCGGCACCAGACAGGAACAGACCTGCCGCCCATCCAGCAGGACGGTACAGACGCCGCAATCGCCAGCATTGCAGCCGATCTTGGTGCCGGTCAGTCCCAGATCCTCGCGCAGCACATCGGCCAGCCGGCGCATGGGATCGACGGTCACCGCTGCGGCGCGGCCATTGACAGTGAAATTGAGCAGTTGGGTCGACGGTTGATGCGTCATGGGCGGAGCTCACTGAGAAGACGGCGCAGCAAAACCAATGCGGCCTCCCGGCGGTATTCCGCCGTGCCGCGTACATCATCGATCGGCGTCAAGCCCGCAAGATGACCGGGCTGCACCAAGGCGGCGAGATCATCATTGGCGGCGCGTCCTGCCAGCGCCTGTTCCAGAAGCGGCAGACGCTGCGCTATGGGTCCGCAGGCGCCGATGGCCACACGTGCCGCCGCGATATGACGCGCGGCCGTCTTCTCCTCGGCGGTCCATTCGATCACCGCGCCGATCATGGCGATGGAGATGACGAGATAGCGCCGCGCACCAAGTTTCAGGAAGCGCGCATCGGTCGGGCGATCATTTTCAGGAACCAGCAGGCCGGTGACGATCTCCTGCGGCTGGCGAACGGTGCGCCGGTTGCCGGTGACAAAATCGGCCGCTGCAACGAGACGCCGTCCCGCCTGCGACCGCAACTCTACCTGCGCATCCAAGGCCAACAGGTTGGGAATGCCATCGGCCGCCGGCGACGCATTGCAGAGATTGCCGCAAATGGTCGCCACGTTTTGAATCTGCACGCCCCCGACCTCGCGCGCCGCCTGCCGCAGGCCGTCGAAACGAGCCGGCAAGTCAGCTGCAGAAACCAGATCCGTCCAGGTCGTCAAGGCGCCGATGCGCCAGAAATTGCCGGCACGGCGAATGCCGCGCAAATCGTCGAGGCCGGTAATATCGAGCACCGGCTCGGTCACCGGCCTGCCCAACCGGGCGGGATAGAAGTCAGTTCCACCGGCGATGATCGACCAGGCATCCTTGCCGAGCGCGGCGAGCGCCTCCGGCAATGCCGTCGGCCGGAAATAAGCAGCAGCCGTCATACGCCTTCTCCGTCAGCCAGCTTGCCAAGCAACATCAACAACTCCTTGCGCTGGGCGGTGCTCAAGGCCGCCAGCGTGCGTTCGGTCGCCTCCAATGCGCGCGGGATTGCTTCATTGATGAGATCGAGTCCGGCCGGCGTGAGCGTCAAGCGGGTGGACCGGGGATCGGTCGGGTCCGGTGCTCGCTCGATCAGGCCACGCTGATTGAGACGCTGTACCACGCCGAGGATGGTGGCCGGGTCCATGGCGGTAAGACGGCCAAGTCGGTTCTGCGAGACCCCGCCGGTTTCGCGGATCTTGGCCAGCGCCGAGAACTGCTGGGGAGTCAGGGCAAACTCGCTGAGACATTCCGCGAAGATCGCCACATGGCGTTGATGGGCACGCCGCAAGATGAACCCGATCTGCGCGTCAAGTTCATAACCATCGGCTGCATCCGCAGCCTGTTGCGGGGTTGCCTCTGTCGACACGCCATTCTCCCATTGGGCGGATTACTCCGCAGCCCCTTGTGGGGTCATTGTTTGTATACAAACAGTATCACTAGGAATGACGGCGTCAAGCCTCATCCGCTTCCCCTCACAGATAGGTTGCTGCCTTGGCAAGGGGCGCGCTGGCCGCAACCGAACGGATGCCCTTTACCTAAGGCGCGCATAGCGCCCCCAATCCTCCTCGCCGGTTACCCTCATGCGTCGGGCGAAGGATTGGCGCTGAGGGAACACGATGTTATGGTCCGCCTGAGGCTGATTCGCGCGCTTTGGAATCCGGCAAAGGGTGAACTGAAATCTTCTTCCATCCATCATTTGGAGGACGGGTCGTGCTGTACCATTTGAACCGGTTGTCGCTGGTCATCGGTCTCTTATTGTGCCTCATGCCGGGTTCGGCCGCCTTGGCGCACGCCATCCTTGAAACGAGCCAGCCTTCGGAAGGCGCAAATGTCGCTGCGGGCGACATCAATATCCTCCTCACCTATAACAGCCGCATTGATCCTGCACGCTCTGCTGTAACGGTGACAGCGGCGGGAAAAGTCCTATCCAAGCTTGCCGTTGCGGCGGGCGGCACGCCGAATGTCCTTACTGCCACGGCGCATCTCGCGGCCGGCAAATATATCCTCCACTGGCAGGTGCTATCGCTGGACGGCCATATCACCCGCGGCCAGGTATCCTTCAGCGTCGTCGGTCCCTGACCTTGTCTCTGCTTGTCGATGTCTTCGGCTATCTGGTGATATTGATCCACGGGCTGACCCTTATCAGCCAGTCAATGACACTGGGCGGCGTCTTCTTCCTGATTTTCTTGCTGCAACCAGCCGCGCCCCTTCTGGGTGAGGCAGGAGGCGTAATCCAACGACGGGTCACACGGATGACCATCGCCGCCGCCTGTGGTCTCGCGACCTGCGAGTTACTGGCGCTTCTGTTAAATGCCGCTGTACTCAGCAGCACGGTTGAGCTTCCCATCTCCGATATTGCCACCGCGACTTTTGCCATTGTCGGCGCGGTCAAGATTGCCGCTGCGCTGGTGCTGGCGATGATGCTTTATGCCAAGGGCGTGGCGCTACCGCGCGGAGCAACGCTGGCCGTTGCCGCGGTTGAACTGGTCGCCGCTGTGTTCACGACCCATGCGGCGGCGCGGCTGCAGGACCGGGATCTGCTGCTGGTAACGGAATTTCTCCATCATCTGGGTGCGGCGATCTGGATCGGCGGCATTCCCAGCTTTTGCGTCGCGTTGCATCAGGTACGTGACGGTCCAGCGTGGCGGGTGATCGGCGCCCGTTTCTCGCGCATGTCCATGATCGGCGTCGCCTGCATCCTCGCCTCCGGCTTGACCATGGGCTTTTTCTACGTCGGTTCCTGGGACGGACTCTACGGAACCGCCTATGGCGTGATGGTGGGCGCGAAAATCTGCCTGTTCATTGCCCTGCTCCTGCTGGGCTTCGGCAATTTCCGGCTGGTCGAGCGGCTGCGGCGCGATCCGCAAACGCCAGTCAGCCGCCTGAAGCGCTTTGCCGAGGTTGAAATCGGCCTAGGTTTCAGTCTGTTCTTCGCCGCCGCTTCCTTGACCTCGGCGCCGCCGGCGGTCGATCTGACGCAAGACCGCGTCACCTTCCAGGAAATCCTGGAGCGGAACCGTCCGGTCTGGCCGCGGCTTCAATCGCCTGACCATGATGTACTGGCTTTGCCGGCCCTGCAGGCCAAGCTGGATGCGGAGGCCGCCGCCGCCAAGACCAAGCCGTTACCGGCTTTCGTGCCCGGTTCGGGCGATCTGCCGGAACGCAATGCCGCCGACATCGCCTGGTCCGAATTCAATCATCACTGGGCCGGGCTCTTCATGCTGGCGATCGGCGCTCTGGCCCTGCTGAACCAGGCCGGCTTGAGAATCGCCAGACATTGGCCGTTGCTGTTTCTCGGCATGGCCGGGTTCTTGTTCTTGCGCTCGGACCCCGAAGTATGGCCGCTGGGCGAAATCGGCTTTTTTGACAGCTTGCGCGATGTCGAGGTCTTGCAGCACCGCTTCTTTGTCCTGCTGATCATTATCTTCGGACTGTTCGAGTGGCGCGTCCGCGCCTTCGACTGGGGTCACAGCAAGGCCGCCTTGATCTTTCCACTGGCTTGCGCCATCGGAGGCGCCGCCTTGCTGACCCACAGCCATGCCATCGCCAATATCAAGGATCAGCTTCTGATCGAACTCACCCACACCCCGCTGGCGCTGCTCGGCATGGCCGCCGGCTGGGCCCGGTGGCTGGAGCTTCGCCTCGATCCGCCCGGCAACCGGATCGCCGGATGGGTCTGGCCTTGCTGCTTTGTTCTGGTCGGGCTGGTTCTGCTCTCCTACCGCGAAGCCTGATCAGACTTACCCCGGCAAACGCCGCCGGCCGCAACGCCTGCCCCCGGCTCCGTGCCAGAGGTTCCTATGGCTGAGCAGGCATATCCATCACCCCGCCTGGAACCATCATATTGATGTTCAGGTGGTACATGATCCAAAGCGAACCCGCGATCACGATGCCGACGATGAGCACACCGAAAGCAAGCGCAAGGGCGTTGTTGGTATTGTCCGGCCCGGTCGTGATGTGCAGGAAGAACGCAAGATGCACTCCCATCTGTCCGATGGCC
>DATLJB010000094.1:0-11406 GCA_035539075.1 Terriglobia bacterium | reverse complement strand
ATATGCCGGCTTCTTCTATCTCGGCATGCGCACGCGCGACGAGAAGAACGCCATCATCCAGCATGGCACCATGGCGCTGATCCGCACCTCCGCCTTGAAGGCGGCGGGCAATTGGGCGGAATGGTGCATCACCGAGGATGCGGAGCTGGGTCTGCGGTTGTTCGAGGCGGGACATCGCGCGATCTATACCGAGAAGAGCTACGGCAAGGGCCTGATGCCCGACAGCTTCGAGGCCTATCGCAAGCAGCGCTATCGCTGGGCCTATGGCGCCATGCAGATTCTTAAAAGCCATTGGCGCAACCTGCTGCCGTTCAGCAAGCAGGGCGGCCTCAACCCGTCGCAGCGCTACCAGTTCCTCGCCGGCTGGATGCCGTGGATCGCCGATGGATTGCAGTTGCTCTTCGTTGCCATGGCGGTGCTGTGGTCGATCGGCACCCTGGTCAAGCCGCAGCTCATCCAGCCACCGCTCACGCTGTTCCTGGTGGTGACCTTGGGGATGTTCTTCTTCAAGGTCGGCAAGTCGATGTGGCTCTATGCCAGCAAGGTGCCCTGCTCGGCGCTCGATAATTTCCTTGCCGCCATTGCCGGCCTCGCCTTGTCGCATGCCGTGGCGAAGGCGGTGTGGCGTGGGCTCTTCACCTCCAACCTACCGTTCCATCGCACGCCGAAGATGGAGAATTCGCCGGCGGTGATCCGTGCTCTTGTCTCCGCACGGGAGGAGGCGCTGATCTTTCTCGCCTTGCTCGGCTGTGCCGCTACCTTGCTGTGGATGCGGGCGCTCGACACCAACACCATCATCAACCAGTTCGTCACGCCGACCGAATGGACTCTCCGGGCGATCTGGGTTGCGATCGGCCAGACGCTGCATGGCCTCTGGAGTGTCGAGTGGGTGATGCAGCCCGATGCCGCGATGTGGGCGGCGCTGCTGCTGGTCCAGGCCTTGCCGTTCTTCTGCGCCGTGGTGATGGCGATGATCAGCGCGATGCCGCACGAGCAGCATCCGCCGATGGCGCGGATCGATGCCAACAACGAGCCGACCAAGCCGGTGGCGCTGGAAGACAACCTGGCCAACGCGGCGCGCACCGCCGCGACCGATCCCGCACCGACTTCCGCCATCTAGCCACGACGGACCACTATGACGACGTCTTCGCCTCATGCCGGCGCCGCCGGATTGCCGGCCGCCGCCACGGTCTTCGCCCTG
Organism: Terriglobia bacterium; assembly: GCA_035539075.1. Taxonomy (GTDB): domain Bacteria; phylum Pseudomonadota; class Alphaproteobacteria; order Dongiales; family Dongiaceae; genus Dongia_B. Next base: position 10,205 of record DATLJB010000094.1, on the reverse strand, counting down.
CTGATCGGCCTCGTTGTTGCCGCTATCGGCAGCTTCTATCTGTGGCAGTATCTCGGCCGACCCGTCGCCATGGTCGATGCGCCGAACGGCAAGCTGGCCTGCCTTTCCTATACGCCGTTCCGCGGTACGCAGAGCCCCTTCGATGCCAATCTGATGATTCCGGCGGCGCAGATCGACGAAGATCTTCATCGCCTCAAGGCGGTGACCGATTGCGTGCGCACTTATGCCACCGACCAGGGGCTCGACCAGGTGCTGCCCATCGCCCAGCAGCTCGGCATGAAGGTGCTGATGGGAATCTGGATCGGCCGCAATCCGGCCGACAACGAGAAGCAGATCACCCAGGCGATCGAGCTCGCCAAGAAATATCCGCAGGCCCTGCGCGGCATCATCGTCGGCAACGAGGTGCTGCTGCGCGGCGAGCAGACGCCGGTTGCCCTGACGGCGATGCTGAAGCGGGTGAAGGAAGCCACCGGCATTCCCGTCACCTATGCCGATGTCTGGGAGTTCTGGGCGCCGGGACGCAAGAATATCGGCCCCGGCTTGAGCGATCTCGCCGCCACCGCCGACTTCATCACCGTTCACATCCTGCCCTATTGGGAAGATCAGCCGATCGCCTCCGGCCAGGGCGTCGATCATCTGAAGGAGATCTACGGCGTTATCAAGGCGGCCTATCCCAACAAGCAGATCCTGATCGGCGAGACCGGCTTTCCCAGCGCCGGCCGGGAGCGCGAACAGGCGGTGCCCAGCATCGTCGACGAGGCGCGCTATATCCGCGAGTTCATCGCCTATGCCAATTCGATCAATCTCGATTACAACATGATCGAGGCCTTCGATCAGCCCTGGAAGCGTGACCTCGAAGGCACCGTCGGCGGTTATTGGGGCGTCTTCAGCGGCGATCGGGCGCAGAAGTTTCCCTTGACCGGCCCGGTCAGCAATTATCCCAGCTGGCAGTCGGACTGGTATGTCGTGCTGGGCTTCGGCCTGGTGCTGTTGGTGCTGGCAATCCTGCCCAGCCACCGCATGCTGACGTCGCAAGCGGGCTTCCTGCTGCCCGTTCTGGCGGTCGGCGTGGCCGGCCTGCTCGTTCTGTACACGCGCCGCATCGATGTCGTCGCCTACCTTTGGTATGAGGTCGCCGTCGAAAGCTTCCTCTGGGTGGTGGCGGCCCTGACTGGGGTCTTCGCCATGTCGGCATTGTTCGCCGCGCGGCCGGAAGAGGGCCATAACAGCCGGCCTCCAGTGGCAACGGTGCTTGCAGGTCATTTCGATCCGCGCCGCCGCGATGACTGGCTCACCCTGCTGCAATTGATCTCGGTGCTGGGCGCCGCCGTCGTTTCGCTCGGCCTCGCTTTCGATGCACGCTACCGCGATTTCCCCGCGCTGGCCTTTGCCGTTCCGACTTTGGCGCATGTGCTGCTTTTCCTGGCAAGCCGAGATCGCACCGAGGATGGCAGCGATCACCGCGAGGAGGCATTGCTTTCGCTGATCCTGATCGCGGCTGCCCTGGCCGTGCCGGCCATCGAGGGGCTGCAGAATATCCGCGCCTTGCTTTGGACCGCCGCAGCGGTATTGATGGCGCTGCCCTGGATCCGCTATTGGCCGGGCCTCTTCGGCGGTCAACCAAGCCGGTCAGGCTTGGCGGCGGCCCGGTAATCGAAGGGACTCAGCTGCGCAGGAGGCGCAGCAAGCCCAGCAGGAAACCGAGGCTGGCGAGGCTGGTATCGTAGAGCACGATACCGGCAAGGCCGGCGATGATAGCGATCGGTATGGCCCAGTTCTGCCGCAGCAGCAGGGCGGTCGCGCCGGCGATCACCGCGACGATGCCCCAGACGTTCTTGAGATGTGCCTGGATGATGATTTCGCGCGGGCCGCACCACCAGGGTTGCGGCGTTTCGGAACAGGCGAAGCCCATCTCGCGTGGCTCGACCACGGCATAGCGAAAGATGGCGGCGAGGCCGAGCACCACAAGAGCTGCAATGATCCAGCCGGCGATTCGCCGCCGGCTCCAGTTGCGGCCACCGGCCGGCATGGCCGTTGAAGCCGGCGTCGCGTGAGGGGTGGTTGCCATCGATCAAATCCGCCTGTCTGCAATCCGCTGCTCCGTTGCTTCTAGCGGCCGGGCATCATGCTGGCAAGCCGCCGTCAGCCGCACCCGCGTCACAACTTGGCGAAGCGGGCAGGCGGCCTGTGGCGGATGATGTGAGGGAGGGCGGGGAGCAGATCAGAACAGGAACTGCGCCTTGGTCTGGGCGATCTTCGGCGCGCCCCACTTTTTCACCGGGGCCAGCTTGCCGTTGCGGGCGTTGACCTGGGTGCCGTCGCCGGCGTTCAGAATGACCGAGCCGGTGTCGTTGCTCACTTCCACCTGGCCGCTGCCGACGAAGAAGCCCCAGGCCTTGCCGAATCTGACGCCATAGACTTCGGTGCCGCGCAGGCTGAGGACGGCGAAAGGCGTTTCTATTTTCGGCGCTGTCGCTTTTTCGCCGCCGCCGCTGCCGAATCGGAAGGCGCCGCTCAGGATGCGCAGGAAGGATGAGCCGCTGCCGCTCAGCATCGTGTCCTCCAGCATGACTTCGGCATTCTCGCCGAGGCTGAGATTGCTGCCATCCGAAAGGTCGATGCGCAGCTGTCCACCGCTGCGCGTCCACAGCAGGTCGTCACGATAGACCTTGTCGCCGATCGCGAGGCTGCGGCTATCGGGCCCGCGTGTGGCGCCGGACAGCTTCTTCATGCGGGCGACGGCGCCGAGCTGCACCAGATCGGCCGCCTGGGCGGATTGCAGAGGCAGGAGGGCGGGTATGACGCCGGCCGCCAACACGCCGCCAAATACCAGCCGGCCCAGCCCGCGCCGGCTGGTGGATGCCAAGGACAATGCCGGCCGCGACGGGATCGCGGTCGAATGCGCTTCGATGAAAGACGCGGCGGCGAAAGACGAAATCGGTTTGCGGCGGCGCATCGGCATCTCCTGCGTGGGGTCTGGGACGGACCAATCCATCTAGGGAATATGCGATCGCCCCCGCAGCGCCACAAGGGGACGAAAAACCCCGCCGGCGCGAACCGGCGGGGTTGTGACTGCCGTCACCGGACGAACCGGCGCGGGAACTGACTTGGTTGGCTCAGGCCTTGGAAAGGGCAGAACCCTGGCGCTTGGACATGAACTGCTTGGCCGTTTCCACCGCCACGGCGGCATCGCGGCAATAGGCATCGGCACCGACCGATTGCGAGAAGGCTTCGTTCAGCGGCGCGCCGCCGACCAGCACGACATAGTCATTGCGGATGCCTTTCTCGATCATGGCGTCGATCACGACCTTCATATACGGCATCGTTGTGGTCAGCAGGGCCGACATGCCGAGGATGTCCGGGTTGTGCTGGTCGATCGCGTCCAGATACTTCTCGACCGGATTGTTGATGCCGAGATCGATCACGTCGAAACCCGCGCCTTCCATCATCATCGAGACCAGGTTCTTGCCGATGTCATGGATATCGCCCTTGACGGTGCCGATCACCATCTTGCCGACCTTCGGCGCGCCGGTCTCGGCGAGCAGCGGGCGCAGGATGAACATGCCGGCCTTCATGGCATTGGCGGCGAGCAACACTTCCGGCACGAACAGGATGCCGTCGCGGAAATCGATGCCGACGATGCGCATGCCTTCGACCAGGGCCTTGGTCAGGATGTCATAGGGGGTCCACTTGCGTTCCAGCAGGATATGGACGCTCTCTTCGATCTCTTCCTTCATGCCGTCATAAAGGTCGTCATGCATCTGCTGAACGAGGTCGTCGTCGTTCAGGCTGCGGAGATCCAAGTCGCCATCATTGGCCATAGTGTCACCCATCAAATGCGTGTTGCGCGTCGCTTTCGAACCGCCCGGTACCCTGCCCGGAAGCCGGTAAAATCGCAACAGATGTAACGGCTTCCGGGCCAAACTAGCCGCGCTGTTGCGACATTTTATGGGTCAGTTGCGACCAGCCCATGTCGCGTATGGAGGAGGGGCGCAGCGTTAAGCCAACGTTAGGATTTTGATGCGAAACAGGTCGATGGTATCCGCCGGCGAACCCGGTCGGCGAAACTTGGCGGATGAACCGGCACGGCAAGCCGAAGCGGGCGGAGCGATCGATGGCCATTCAGTTCCAGAACAGCGATACCCTGGCATTCCTGGTGATGAAGCCGGGTGACGGCAAGGCGGTATACGACAAGCTTGCCCAGCGCGGCGAATCCGCCCGCGCCGCTGTTGCCAAGCCGATTACCCCGCAGGGTGGGCTTTCCCCTGACGATGCCAAGAAGCTGCTCGACGTGACGGCCTGACGCGGGTTCCGTCGCGCGCATGCGATCCGCCGCGCCCCCTTCTCCCTGAGCGGCCCTCTCTCCGAAGCTGACGCTGTTCTCGATCGCAGTCCAGGCACAAAATCCATAATCTGATCCCGCACTTTTGAACCGTGCCGGCTGCACTGGCCGGCAGTGCGTCGCATCTTGCCTTGCTACGATCGTACTTGTATATACAACCATATACATCTCAAGAGGATCGCCATGTCGGAAGCCCCGTTTCGCCTAATTCCCGGCCAGTTGCGCCTTGCGGAGTTGCGCACCTTGCTGCAGTCGCGCCGCAAGGTCGAGATTGATCCGGCGGCCTACGCGGCGATCGATGCCTCGGCGGCGGTGGTGCAGGCCGTCATCGACCGCAAGCAGACGGCCTATGGCGTCAATACCGGCTTTGGCAGTCTCGCCCATACCCGCATTCCCGATGCCCAGGTCACCGACCTGCAGCGCCGCTTGGTGGTCAGCCATGCCGCCGGTACCGGCCCGCTGCTATCAGACGAGGCGGTGCATCTGATCCTGCTGTTGAAGATCAATGCCTTGGCGCGCGGCTTCTCCGGCATCCGTCGCGTGGTGATCGAGGCCCTGGTGGCCCTTCTCAATGCCGGGGTCTATCCCTGCATCCCGTCCAAGGGCTCGGTCGGTGCCTCGGGCGATCTGGCGCCGCTCGCGCATATGTCGTCGACCCTGCTGGGGCTCGGCGAGGTCCGTCATCAAGGCAAGGTGATGCCGGCAAGCGACGGTCTCAAACTTGCCGGCTTGAAACCGATCGAACTCGCTGCCAAGGAAGGCCTTGCCTTGCTCAACGGCACGCAGGCCTCGACCGCGCTTGCCTGTCTTGGACTCTTCGCGGCGGATGATGTCTTCGCGGCGGCGATGGTGGCGGGTGCCATGTCGACCGATGCCTGCCTCGGCAGCGATGCGCCCTTCGATCCGCGCATTCATGAAGTGCGCGGGCAATTGGGCCAGATCGAAGTTGCAGCGGCGCTGAAGGCCTTGATGGCCGGCAGCCCGCTGCGCGCCAGCCATGTCGATTGCGATCGCGTGCAGGATCCCTATTCGTTGCGTTGCCAGCCCCAGGTGATGGGGGCCGCGCTCGACATGCTGCGTCATGTGGCCCAGGTCATTGGCCGCGAAGTGAATGCCGTCAGCGACAATCCGCTGGTCTTCAGCGACGGCAACGACATCGTCTCGGGCGGCAACTTCCACGCCGAGCCGGTGGCCATGGCGGCCGATGTCATCGCCATTGCGGTGGCGGAGATCGGCGCACTGTCCGAGCGCCGCATCGCCCTGCTGACCGATGCGCGGATGAGCAACCTGCCGGCCTTCCTGGTGCCGGAGCCCGGCCTTAATTCCGGCTTCATGATCGCCCATGTGACGGCGGCGGCGCTCGCCAGCGAGAACAAGAGCCTCGCTCATCCCAGCAGCGTCGATTCACTGCCGACCTCGGCCAATCAGGAAGACCATGTCAGCATGGCGACCTATGGTGCGCGCCGCCTTGCCGATATGGCGGACAATACCGCCGGCATCGTCGCCATCGAAGTATTGGCGGCGGCACAGGGCATCGATCTCAGAAAGCCGGTCGCGACCAGCGCCAAGCTGCAGACGGTGATGACGGCCTTGCGGCGCGATGTTGCCTTCTGGGACGAGGACCGCGAGATGGCGCCGGATATCGCGGCGGCGAAGCGCCTGATCGGGACCGATGTTTTCCACGCCGTTATGCCGGTTGGCGCGACTAAATAAGCGGCGCGCCGGCGCAACGGCCCGGGCGGCTGTCAGCCCGGCAGTAACTGCTTTTCCATGAACAGGCTGAGGGGATCCGGCTGGTAGCTGCCGAAAGGCCCGCGCTCGTGAAAGCCGGCGGCGCGATAGAGGCCGAGCGCTTCCGGCTGCTCGCCGCCCGTTTCCAGCTGCAGCAGGTTGAGGCCGTTGGCGCGCGCCACCGCCTCGATGCGGGCAAGCAGGGCGCGACCCGCACCCTTGCCGCGTGCGGCTGTGTCCACAAACATCCGCTTCAGCTCTCCCTGGCCGTCGTCGCCGATCACCAAGGCGGCGCAGCCGATCGCCTCGCCGTTCCAGCGTGCGACGAAGAAATGGATATGCGGCGCGGCCAGCGTCTGCGGATCAAGCAGATGGTTGCTTTCGGCCGGATAAAGCGCGGCCATATAGGCATCCGATTTTTCCAGCAACGCAATGGCTGCGTCCTGCAGGGGCGTTTCCCGTTCAATGGTCAGCATGCTCAGATCCAGGCTGTATCCTTGGTCCTGCGCCGAGCGTGATGTGCTTCGCGCACCCTCGGCCGGCGACAGACAATCATGTTGAAGCGTGAGAGGCAATCGGCGGCGGGGCTTGGCATATCTGCCGACGCGCGGTCGCTCGCGGTACCGGCATCCTGCCGATCTCGATCTGTCGCGATCAGTGCGCTAGCCGATCCCCTTCAGCCGCGCGGCGGGCTGTGGCCCGGTCTTGCGGATGGTGACCGGCAGTGCGGGCTGCAGCAGGCGGCGGTCGGCGGCATCGAGCATGATATCCTCGAGCTCGATGATATGGCTGATCCGTCCGTCATCGTCGCAGAGCGGGTAGAGGCCGGTCACATAGGGGCGTGTCCGGCCGTCGACAAGCGCCACCTCGCAGGTGCCGAAGATCGGCGCATGTTGGCCGAGCAGTCGCTGATAGATATGCGGCCAGTTGGTGCCCGCTTCGTTGCTGAGATCGAGCTCATCGAGGAAACAGCCGGTGAAATCGAGGCCGGCGGCGGCAACGCATTGGGTGCCGACGACAGTGTAATGGATGCGCTGCGACTCAGGCTCGACGCGCGCCAGGATGACTTTCGGCAGGATCGGCTTCAGGCCGATCGGATCGATATCGGCACGGCGCGGCATCAGTCGGCCGACACGTTGGGCGCGCCAGTAATCATCAAGCCGCAACAGGCTTGCCGATCCCAAAGACACCGCAGACGGCGCTTCAATCACGCGCTATTTCCTCCGCTTTCCAGGCACCAGTTAATTTCGCCGGCGTGCGGGCTTCCCGCGACTGCAACGGCCCCAGCATCATGACAGCATATGCGTCACCTGCTGCTACGGGTTTTTATCCCGCCCCCGTCCTTAATGGACGCGAATGATGCGCTTCGGAGGCAGGCCTGACAATGCTTAAGATATACACAGAAAACAGGCCGATTTCCCCGCTTTTATCCACAGAAGAATGGGCGGAATCCCTTTGTTTTTATGGTTTTCCGTAAAGTTATACACAGGGTCTTAACAAAGCATTAAGTTGGTCGCGGCGCTTTAACCATAAATAGCGGTGTGAAGATTCATTTCGCCAAATACGATAGACGCGCCCGGCACCCGGCGGCAGATGGAAGACAGTGGTTTCCGGCTGCAGCCGGAGCGACGAAATCAGGCAACGGATCGCTGCGTATCGGATCAGCCGATCGTCGCCAGACAAACCAAGAGATCGGTGACTTCCTTTCCGTCGTCGCTTAGCGGCAGAATCAGCTTGCCGATCGTCACGTTGAGTTGCCGTTCGGATATCTGCTGTCGCTCGAGGTAAAGCGGCTCGCCGTTCCGCACGACGGCTTGATATTCCTGCAGCAGCCGCTCGTGATTTGGAAAGCCGATTTCACGCAGCGTGCGCCGGCGATAGGCAACCCCGAAGAGATCGCGAATATGCTCGCCGACCAGGTCGTAGCGGTAATCGGCGCCCGACTGGATAACTTTCAGCAGCATGACGTCGCCAAGACAGCCGATGAAAGCACAGGCGTCCAGATCGCGTCGACGCGGGATTGCGCCGCGCTGCTGCCGCAGCGCGGACCAATGTGCGAGCACGGCGCGATGTTTCGGCCGCGCAGCTTGCGGATCAATGATCGGCATTGCGGATCATCAGTCAGCCCCCTTTCGCCGTGAGCGCGTGCCCAGACGAAACCCGTTACTGATAGTGACAGCAATAGATGGGAACGCCAATAGAAGCGCAGTCCTGTGCCCGCTACGTCGATCGCCGGCTTGAATCGCCCAGTATGCATGAAATTTCGCGGACCTGCTTCAATCAGCCGGGACCAGCGGGATCAGATTGGCGCGCGTGGCGTCGACGCGGTGCGAAGCCGGATGACGCATTGATGAAATCGCTACTGCCCGCAAGCGCCATGGTGCGCGAGGCATTGCGGCGAGAGTGCCGACGCAGCCCGCGGTTGTTGACCTCCGGTGGTCGCGACGGGCCGGAAAATGGGATCCGGACCGGACGGTGTGCCAAACCGGGCGTGACGTTCAAGGGAGGCGAAAGGGATTGGAGCGGGTGAAGGGAATCGAACCCTCGTCGTAAGCTTGGGAAGCTTCTGCTCTACCATTGAGCTACACCCGCGACGGTCAGAGATCACGTCGCCAAGACAGCCATCTCACCTGCGAAACTGGTGTCACTTATATGAGATCGCCTGCAAAGGTTCAAGCCGCGCCGGCGATGGCGGGCTGCCCGACATGGCATGGACGGCCGTTCAGCTCATGCGACCGCCGCGCGACTGATGATCCGGCCTGCATCACCAATTATGTCCCTGCCGCGGCGCGAAGTTGGCGCGATGACGGACGGCGCCGCCGATCCGGCCGGTAGCGCCATACCCGCTGATCACATGTTCGCGATGCGGAGTCATGACGCGGGTCGGTCATTGCTACCCGGACCACGCGATAAGCGGGTACCGCGATGGGCGGCACCGGTGTGCAAAGCCGGGTCCGGGCACGCGGCATCACCAGCAGTGACAGCTAGTTTCCTGCCGGATCAGGTGGTTAATACGTCGATGGCCGGGAAGCCGGCGCGACTTCTCCGGTGTCACAAAATGTCTGCGAAAGTTATCATCGCGCGACCGGGCCGCTAATCGAATCGGTTGAATCAATGCCGTCCCGCATGTTGTTGCGTTTTTGACATTAGGTACCCTTTTACCTATAGTTCACCATGAGTCAGCCGACACTGCTGACATCACCGGGGACGTCAATCGCTATACCGGTTAACAGGAAAAACAGTCGTCGGCGTGCGTACGGGGATGCCCGGGCTTGGCCACGAGGGATAAAAAGCGAGGAGCCAAATGAATATTTTCAAACTGCTGGGGGTTGTCGGTGCCATGGCCGTTTTGAGCGCCTGCACCTCCGATATCCAAAAGATTCGTACGACGGAGCCCAGCGGCGGTACGCCTTTCACCCAGGCGCTGACCAAGGAATATCGTGATCTCTCGGTATTCGAAGCCGATCAGATGTACGACTGGCGCGATGCCGGCTGGTATGCCCGTCGTGGCCTCGCTTCCGCGCGTGGCGAGCTGGTGACGCCGCAGGATCCGGCGGAACGCGATCTGCCGCTCGATACCCTGCCGCAGATCAACGACACCCGCGCTCGTCTGCTGAAGGCGCTCGACGGTGGCGCGCGTGATGCGAAGCCGGAAGTTGCCGCTCGCGCCCAGGCGCGTTTCGACTGCTGGCTTGAACAGCAGGAAGAGAACTTTCAGAACGACCACATCTCCGCTTGCCGCGATGAACTGCTCGCGGCTCTGAACGAACTCGAAGCCAAGCCGGCGGCCCCGGCGGCAGCCACGGTCGCGCCGTCGACCTATCTCGTGCTGTTCGACTTCGACAAGTCCAACATCAATGCGGCTGCTGACGCTGTCGTTAAGCAGGTTGTGGCCGACTACAACGCCAACAAGGCGACCGCCATCTCGGTCACGGGTCACACCGACCGCGCTGGTACCGCCGACTACAACATGAAGCTGTCGGAACGTCGTGCTGACTCGGTCCGTGCGGCTCTGATCGCTGCCGGTATCCCGGCCGAAGCCATCACCACCGCTTGGAAGGGTGAGAGCGAGCCGGCGATCCCGACTGCCGATGGTGTTCGCGAGCAGGCTAACCGCCGCGCCGAGATCATC